>CAZVVI010000008.1:0-43057 GCA_964630505.1 uncultured Isosphaeraceae bacterium
CAAACCCCACGTGAACATTGGCACGATTGGTCACATTGATCACGGGAAAACTACTTTAACTGCAGCGATTACAACTCGTCAATCAAGCAAAGGTCTTGGTGATGCAAGAGCATTCGATCAAATCGATAATGCTCCTGAAGAAAAAGCACGTGGAATTACCATTGCAACCAGTCACCAAGAGTACGAATCAGATGCTCGCCACTATGCACACGTTGACTGCCCAGGTCACGCTGACTATGTGAAGAACATGATTACTGGTGCTGCCCAAATGGACGGTGCTATTCTTGTTGTTGCTGCAACTGACGGACCAATGCCACAAACTCGCGAGCATATCTTGCTTGCACGCCAAGTTGGTGTGCCTGCACTTGTTGTCTACATGAACAAGTGCGATATGGTGGACGATGAAGAACTGATTGAACTCGTTGAGATGGAAATTCGTGATTTGCTTAGCAGTTACGACTTCCCAGGCGACGACATTCCTGTGATTAAGGGCTCTGCTCTGAAAGCACTTGAATCAGAAGGTGCAGACGATGACGCATGTAAGTCAATCGATGAATTGATGGAAGCTTGCGATAGTTACATCCCTGAGCCAGAACGAGCAGTTGATCAAGACTTCCTCATGCCCGTTGAAGACGTCTTCTCAATTAAAGGTCGTGGTACGGTTGTGACAGGTCGAATCGAACGTGGTCTTGTCAAAGTTGGTGATGAAGTTGAAATCGTTGGTTTAAATGAAAAGCCAGAAAAAACAACAGTCACTGGCGTTGAAATGTTCCAAAAGATTCTTGAAGATGCTCAAGCCGGCGACAATGTTGGTTGTCTTCTTCGTGGTATCGATAAGGATGACATTGAACGCGGGCAAGTGCTTTGTAAGCCCGGTTCCATTACACCACACACGAAGTTCGAAGGCGAAGTCTACGTTCTTACGAAAGAAGAAGGTGGTCGAAGTACCCCATTCTTTAGTGGGTACAAACCACAGTTCTACTTCCGTACAACTGACGTGACTGGCAAGTTGGAACTTCTTGGTGGCGCAGAAATGTGCATGCCTGGTGACAACGTGCAAATGGCAATAGACCTTGAGGACAAACCAATCGCAATGGAAGAAGGTCTTCGTTTCGCGATTCGCGAAGGTGGCCGAACCGTTGGATCAGGTGTTGTAACCAAGATTATTGAATAACACAGATAACGGCGGGAAGAGAGTGTTTGTACTCTCTTCCCGTACCAATCTGTGCTTGAGAGGTTAGACCGATTATGGCAAGATCAACAGATCGAGAATACGTTTGGCTTCAATGCACCGAATCAGGTGACTTGAATTACCGTACGAGCATCCGCGTGAAGGGTGGCATTGACGAAAAGGTAAAGGATGGCTATAAAAAATATTGCCCTCGTTTGCGAAAGCACACACTTCATAAGATTAAGCGGAAATAACAAGAGACCCACTCAACATGAGTGGGTGCATGGACGCCGGTAGCTCAATTGGCAGAGCAGCGGATTCCAAATCCGCAGGTTGAGTGTTCGAGTCACTCCCGGCGTGTTTGGAAAGACACACAGAATAAGAGAACAACATGAGCGTAGGCATTTACAAACAAGGACAGGGCTACTGGGTGAGATTGATGTCGTCCATTGGCTTTGGACTTCTCATTTTTATGGGTGTGATTTGGATTTGGGACCAACTCAGTGGTGTACAGATTGGTGAAATTGAACCGGTGTATATTCAAGGTGGTGTCGCAATTCTCGCAGTTGTCATTTGTGGTTTTATTGGGTATCACCTCATCGGGCGAAAACCAAAACTTGTTGATTTTATGATTGCGACTGAGGGTGAAATGAGAAAAGTCAACTGGTCAACCAAGCGAGAAATCATTGGGTCCACCATTCTTGTCATTTTGCTTACGTTATTTATTGCAGTTTTCTGCCAGATTGCTGATTTGGCATATTCAGCATTCTTCCAGTGGTGGGGTGTGCTGCAAACATCTTAAAGAGAGCGAAATACAATGACAGAAACTGAACAAAATTTGGAAGTTACTGAGGAATCGGTTGAACCTACTCCGGTTGAAGAGACAGCAGAGGTTCTTGAAGAAACTGTAGCAGAGCAAACAGAAGTTGAAGAAGAAACTCCTGCAGTGGAAGTAATTGTAGAAGAAGAACCTGTCGCGGAAGAACCTGCTGCTCAACCAGAAGAAGTTGCTTCTGAAACTCTTGTAGTTGACGAACCACGCACCCAAGAGGGGATGAATTGGTTTGTGCTACGTGTTGCATCAAACAAAGAAGACTTTGTGAGAAACGCACTTGAAAAGAAAGTGCAAATCGAAGGCGTGCAACATCTCGTTGGTCGAATCATGGTACCGACAGAAAAAACAAAAACGCTTACAAAAACGGGCAAAACGAAAATTTCAGAAACGAAGTTATATCCAGGATACATTTTTGTTGAAATGAAACTTGTGAAAGCTGAAAATGTTAAAGGTGATGTTGAAGCTAGAATTTCACAAGACGTCTTTTTCTTAATTAAAGAGACAACAGGTGTTGGCGATTTCGTCGGCACGGCTGGTAAACCAACTCCGATGTCAACTGAAGAAGTCGACAAAATGTTGTACGACTCACAAGCACCTGAAGAAGTCACCGAAGTGAAACTTGAATTTGCGAAGGGTGACCATGTGAATGTGAAAGACGGGCCATTCATGGGGTACGAAGGAACTGTTGATGACATTTTCCCAGAGAAGGGTGTCGTTCGAGTTCTTGCTACCGTGTTCGGCAGGCAAACTCAAATCGACATCGAATACTGGATGATCGAAAAAGCAGAGTGATTCTAGTGACTGTCACACAGAGCGAGTCTGCGAGCGACAGTGACAGTCACACCTGTTACAGTCACCTTCGGAGACAGCCCCACTTCGTGTGGTGACAGTCACACCAGTTACAGTCACCTTCGGTGACAGCCACTTCGTGTGGTGACAGTCACACCTGTTACAGTCACCTTCGGAGACAGCCCCACTTCGTGTGGTGACAGTCACACCAGTTACAGTCACCTTCGGTGACAGCCACTTCGTGTGGTGACAGTCACACCTGTTGATGGTATTGTGCACACATGCAAACAGAACCAACTACTCTTGACGTTGCTTCAAAAACGTTTAGGGACGACTATGCAAAACTTCGAGATGAAATTGCTAAAGCAATTGTTGGCCACGATGAAATTGTTGAGGGGGTCCTCATCTGTTTGTTTGCTGGTGGTCACGCATTGCTTGAAGGAGTTCCCGGATTAGGCAAAACATTGCTGATTCGAACGTTAAGTGACGCCCTCCACCTGAAATTTGCACGCATTCAGTTCACCCCAGATTTGATGCCAGCTGATATCACAGGAACGACTGTTGTAGTTGAGTCTGATGAAGGAAGAGCGTTCGAATTCAGACAAGGTCCACTGTTTGCCCAGATGGTTCTTGCAGATGAAATAAATCGTGCAACTCCAAAAACTCAATCAGCATTACTAGAGGCAATGCAAGAACGATCCGTCACAGTAGGTGGTGAAACGCACATGCTTGAACGGCCATTCTTTGTGATGGCAACGCAGAATCCAATTGAGCAAGAAGGAACGTATCCATTACCCGAGGCTCAACTTGACCGCTTCTTCTTTAAGTTGCATGTTGGATATTCAAACCGGCAGGATTTGATGGAGATTATTGATCGAACAACAAGTGGCGAATCCCCTGAAGTTTCCAGAGTTCTAGATACAGATGCAATCATTTCATATCAACACATTGTCAGGGAAGTTGCTATTTCAAGCGATGTTCAAGATTACGCTGTGCGAATTGTCCTTGCGACTCATCCTGACGAACAACTAGCAACCCCAAATGTAAAAAAATATTTACGGTTCGGAGCATCTCCCAGAGCAGCACAAACATTAGTTCTAGGCGGGAAAGTTCGAGCATTACTTGCAGGTCGAACTGAAGTCATCGCTGATGACATTAAAGACGTTGTGTTACCCGCACTTCGTCACCGATGTATTTTGAATTTTGAAGCCGAAGCCGAGGGTTTGACATGTGATGAAATTTTAACGAATATCATCGAAACCCTTCCAACAACGACCCAATGAGAGGAACGTCATGTTCAACGCAGCTATTCTTTGCATGATGTTGGCACAAACCGGTGCTGATTCACCAACGTACAACACAAAGCTTGATTTCCATTACTTCCATCAATTTGATGCGTCAATCAATTCAGGTGGCGAAGTTGGATTCTCTTCAATGGGTGCAGAGTTGAGAATAAACCAGCCTGTTACCGACAACGATGATTTGCTTTACCGTTTTCAATACCAACTTGATGATTGGGATTTTGGCGGAACAACTGGACTAGGTGGAAACGATCCTTGGGACAAAATCAACACACTTGATTTTGCTTTGCAGTGGACGCATCAATATGATCAAAAATCATCATGGTTCATTGCTGCAATTGCTCGAGCAAGTTATGAGGACAGTGCTTCAATGAATACTAAGGCAGGCGGTACTGTAGGAATTGTTCACTCATTTTCATCTGACCTTACGCTTGGTGTTGGTGTTGGGATTATTGGACAAGTTCACGATGATCCACGGGTCTTCCCCGTCTTTGTTGTTGATTGGAAGTTAAACGAAACATTGAAAGTGACGAGTGACATTTCAACTAGATTCGGAAGTCGCACAGGCATCGAACTCGTGTGGACGCCTAGAAAAGATTGGTCGTTTGGCGTGGGATATTCATACAGCTATTCAAGATTTCGTCTTGATGAAACTGGATTTGCTCCAAATGGTGCAGGAGAAGCGACATCGTGGCCACTGACTTTTAGAGCAACACATAAGGTGTCTCCAACTTTCGACCTATCATTTATTGGTGGAATTATTTTTGATGGGCATCTTGAAGTCACAAACCAATCTAGGCAATTGATTCAATCAACGGATTATGAACATGCTGGCGCAATCGGAATTTTTGGACAAATCCGTTTTTGATTATCTTGAATGGGGGAACTGCTTGATTAAATCCCATTGAGATACATCAACGACAATCGGCAAAGGAAAATCGAGATTCCAAGGCACACAAGGAAGCGGGGCTGATTCAGAATACTTTACCTTGTCGTGACAGCGAACAACTGAAAATGAAAGTTTGCCATCGACAATCCAGTTAGTCGGAACATCTACTGCTGCAGTCCAGCCATTTTCAGTTGTGGTATGTTCTGAGGGTACAAGTTGTAGTTTGCTTTGCGTGATGTGATGATAGATAAGGACCTGCTCACTACCAGCGTGCTTATTTTTATCGATCCCGTTGCATGTAACAAAAAATTCCCACTTGCCAAACAGCTTTCGTAATTGCACGAGAGTTCTCAGTTCTATTGGAACAATATTTGGCGTATGCCTGTGCATACTTTGAAGAGTCCATCGAGGGTAGAGTGGTCTTAGTTGTACCGAGGGTGGCAGTGCTACAACACTTTGTGGAACAACTGGGATGGAAAAAACGTGCGAATCAATTTGCACTTCTAGCCATTCAACACTTGACTCTGCAGTCGTTGGACCAAAAATTGAAAGATCCATTTTCTCAATCCTCTGGACTGGAATTCTTAACGTTTCTTTTGGGGGTATCTCAACTGCAAGAGGAATGTCATTTCCATCGCGCCATTTCATCGCCAATAGCATTTGTTCAAGCGTTGGATTTGCGACTGCAATAATGACTTCGTCTCCATACACTTGCTCTAACCAATAGATAAATGGCTGTTGTTCTTCACACCACCTCAGCGCTCTAGTTGCAAGTTGTCGAGAAGATAGACTTTTGTCAAGTAAGGTTGATAGGAGTTGTGACTCAGTTTCAGTTGACCAACAAGCGAACTCTGTTTCACCATCTATCCCTGTGTTTGTCAACAAATCTCTACATTCAGCTGCAACACCTCTACTACTTCTCGCCAATCGATCAAACGCTATTCTCCAGATTTGTTCACCCTGTTTTGCTGCAAGCATCAGCACATCGTTGTCATGATGGGGAAATTCAAAAGGCAAGATTCCTTTGCGAGAAGCGACAAGAGTTGCACGCCAATACTCAAGTGGATTTCTAAGAGAAGAGTTGTAATGGTTTCCAAACTCTAAGGTGATTGAAGTGTCGACGGGCTCTAAGTTTAAGTTGGGGAGTTCGTCAGGAAGATTAAACCAAATAGGGTCGATGGAATTGTGCCCGATTGTGATTCTTCCATCATTGCATGCAGGGAGTTGTGCAAGAAGAACAGGCCCTGTGGTGGCATCTTTTGTATGAATCAAGGAGGTGTCATCTGTTGGAGCAATAGGTCGAATGATGAGCGGGCTTTCGGACCACGCTCCACCATGATGTTGGTTGAATTCAATCCATCCAATTTGACCGACGATCTCTTGTCCATCTTCAAGCGTGACAGAGAGAGTGGCTGGCCAATTGTTACTAGGCACTTCTGAAAGTAGGGGGACCATAAGAACGCCTTCACGGGGAGCAATGGGCGTGGCATATTTAGCGTGTATTGATTCAATTGGTACACCCGAAGCAATTTGTGTGATGAGGGGGATTAAAATCCAGTAACACAATCTCATGACGTGCTTGCAGTGTTTGAACGGATTTTATGAATGATTGCTTTTGTCTCTTCAATGGCAAGCTCTAGAGAGTCATTCACAATAAAAAATTCGTATGCACCACTTTCTTGAGCATGATTGATTTCACATTTTGCTTCTCGAAAACGTCGTTGGATGGAATCTTCATCCTCTCTTCCTCGTTCTTCGAGCCGACGCAAAAGTTCCTGCTCATTAGGTGGCAGAATGAAGATTCGAACTGATTCGGGCATGTTGTTACATACTTGAACACCACCCTGTACATCAATATCGAGCAACATTATCTTTCCAGTTTCAAGAGTGGTGAGGACTGGCTCTCTGAGCGTGCCATATCTATGACATCCAAAAACCTGAGCGTGTTCGAGGAATTCGTTGTTTTCTAACTTTTGATCAAATTCTTCATCTGAAATGAAGAAATAATCTTGTCCATCGACTTCAGCATCACTTTTTGGGCGAGTCGTCGCAGAAACACTGAATACAGCGTCAAATGCATCCTTCACGCTATGCACAATTGTGGTTTTGCCTACTCCTGATGGTCCAGATATGACAACCAGCAACCCTTGTTCTTGCTCTGACATACTTAAATTGTACCATTGGCACTTGGTGTCTGGCACCTGGTGTCTGACACCAGGTGTCAGACACCGTACAATTGTCGGAATGTCCTTACCTAGAATCGCAATTGTTGGCCGCCCAAACGTCGGGAAATCAAGTTTATTGAATCGTCTTGCAAAGAGACGTGTGTCTATCGTTGATCCAACTCCAGGCGTGACCCGTGATCGGGTGAGTGCTGTTTTAGAGATAAACCCACCCTCAAAAACACCAAAGGGGACAGAGTCAAGATTGGCTGAAATTCACGATACGGGTGGATGGGGTGTGTATGTTGTTGAAGGTGAACATATCGATGATGCAGGCGAAGACCTTCGTGAGTTGACTGAGGACATCGAATTTCAAATTAAAGAAGCAATGGCAAACTCAGACATTATTCTTTACCTGATCGATGCCCAATCTGGCATCACGCCTTTAGACGAGTTGGTGGCAGAAATGCTGCGTAAAGCTGGAATGGGCAATCGAATCATTGTCGTTGCAAACAAAGTTGATTCAAGGTCATGGGAACCTCACGGGTATGAAGCCGCAGCCCTCGGACTGGGTGAACCGGTTTGCATTTCTTCAACAAGTGGGCATGGAATTAAATTTCTTACCGACAAATTGTGGTACATGCTTGAAGGCGTTACGGGCGAACGAGAAGAAGATCCAGACATGAAACTGGCTATTGTTGGAAAACGAAATGCTGGAAAATCATCTTTAACAAATTCACTCGCTGGAGAAAACCGCGTCATTGTTTCTGAAATTGCCGGAACGACAAGAGATTCTGTAGACGTTCAATTTGAGATTGATGGCCAATCATTTACTGCGATTGACACAGCAGGTGTACGTAAACAAAAAAGTTTTGCTGATGACATTGAATATTATGCATACCGAAGGATGCTCCAATCTATTCGCCGTGCAGATGTAGCATTGTTATTGATTGATGCAACGGATAGAATTTCTCAAGTTGACAAAAAACTTGCAATGGAGTTGCAACGACAATTTAAACCAACTGTCATCGTAGTCAACAAGTGGGATTTAGTTGATGATTCTGTAAGTCCAGAAGATTATTTGGACTACATCACAAAAGAACTCCGAGGTCTTGATTTTGCGCCTATCGTTTTTATGAGTGCAATTGAAAGTAAGGGCATTAATGATGCAGTATCGATGGCATTTAACTTAAAAGAACAATCAGAACACCGAGAAACGACAGGGAAACTAAATGCAGTAGTGAACGAAATTCTCAAAGACAGAGGCCCATCTTCACGCTTGGGAACAGTTGCAAAACTTCTGTATGTCTCTCAAATTGGTGTCAAGCCACCTACAATCGCAATGGTCGTAAACGATCCATCTATGTTTGAGGGTCAGTACGAAAGATATCTTATGAACCGTCTAAGAGAGGAGTTGCCTTTCAGCGAAATTCCAATTCGGCTTTTATTCACAAAGAGGCAGCGAAAAACACTTCACGACCTCAAACATGGGCAAAAAGAAGATACAATCTCAGAGTAAACGCGTATACATCCTTCATCCGGTCAGGTGGTTGAAGGAACTGAAACCCTTCCTGGCGACATTTTTTGAAGATTCCGAGATCACCAGTCATTGGTCGACCTCGTTATTACGCGATACACATCAATTATGCCAATTATTCCACTTCCCGTTTTTGAAGAAGACGCAGATCCGTCTAGGCGAGATGCGTTGACTCTTGAGGAACAACTCGAACAACTTGAAGAACCAGAAACGTTAGTTGTTCGTTTTGGTGCACTCAAACTCATTGGTGAATATAAACAGGCAGGTGGCATCAAAGCAGGTTGTGGCTCTCAACTTGTCGCAAGAACACACCGTGGCACTGAACTCGTCGATCTTCTTACGACAACCTGTTCGAATTCTGGCTGTTCAAAATCAATTGAACGCTCTCAAATGCTTGAATACATTGAGAATTCGGGTGGGAAAAATTTTCCATTTAATACAAATGGTCGGGTGTTGCGAATCGCAACAGCAGACGATTTAAGCCGAATGAGCGAGTTGCGAAGCAGAGTCGACGAACAAATTAAAACAGCAAGAAACTTAGTTGAAGAACACCGCCTTGCAATGAAAGTCGTTGATGTTGAACCAATCCTCGGGGAAGAATTGCTCACCTTCTACTTTTTGAGCGAAGACAGAGTTGATTTTAGAAAACTTGTTTCAGATTTAGCGGCTAAATACTCAACTCGCATCGAGATGAGGCAAGTCGGTTCTCGAGATGAGTCAAGATTAGTGGCAGATTATGAGCGATGTGGTCAACACTGTTGCTGCAAAAGTTTTTTGAAAGTGCTTTCGCCAGTTTCAATGAGGGCAGCAAAGCAACAAAAACAAACCTTGGATCCAAAGAAAATTTCTGGTCGATGCGGGCGGCTCATGTGTTGCCTTCGATATGAAGACCAAACGTACCGTGAATTGAAGAAAAATTTACCGCACAAGAAAACACGCGTTGGAACAGCAGAGGGACCGGGAATTGTGCTAGAAGGGAAAATACTCACACAGTTGGTCCTCGTTGAACTTGAACATGACCAGAGGCGTGTAGCGTTCCCATTAGAAGAACTCAGTGATCCGGAAACATGCCCACGACCTTGGGAGATAGAAGAAGTTGAAGTAGAAAAGAAGCCAAAAAGAAGAAAACGGAATCGTAATCGGAAGAATAAAAAACAAAACCAGAACGAGAACGGCGACTCAAGCCAAGAGGCAACAAGTCAACCGAAGAAAAAACGAAGAAGACGCAGACGTAGAAAAAGAAAAACGAGTAATGAACCCGATAAGAAGTAAACCATGCCAAACAAGGAAGTAAAACCGAAAAAAAGTGGGGTAATTGAAACGCTTCAATCTTTAGTTGTTGCGTTCGTTTTGGCAATGGTGTTCAGAGGGTTTGTCGTAGAAGGGTTCGTCATTCCAACTGGATCAATGGCACCAACGCTCCTTGGTGATCATCTTCAAAAATACAGTAACCAGACTGGGCAAGATTTTACGGTTGGGTTTGATGTAAGGCGATCAGTTTCAGCAGACCGTTTTTCAGATCCACTGCTAGGCAGAAATATTCCACTTTCGATGGCGGAAGCCAAACTAATTGAGCCACGTGGTGGCGATCGAGTTCTTGTTTTAAAAACGTTATATCCATTTATTCAACCCGAACGATTTGATGTGGTTGTGTTTAAGAATCCAACAGACACACAAGGACCATCTGCAAACTATATCAAACGACTTATTGGACTTCCTGGAGAAACAATTTGGATTGCAGACGGTGATGTGTTTGCAAGTGATGACGGAGAAACATTTTCGGTCCAACGAAAACCAGAACACATTCAACGGTCACTATGGCGACCAGTCTCGAGCACTGATGCAATTCCAACAGACAACATGGCACTCTCCCGTCCATGGCGTGGATCGCCTTGGATACCAAAGCCAAGTGACGATTGGACGGTAGAGGAGAGAACGTGGTATTGCAATACCTCGTTACCTTCGTCTTTGGTTTGGGATCACAATCGAATGCTGATTGATGATTGGTTGCCGTATAACATGTTGATGCCAGCGATTCGTAATGAGCCAATTTCCGATCTTCGTGTTAGCGCAACGCTTACACCTAAATCGGATGAACTCACAGCGAGTTTTACTCTTGAGGCATTACAGCACCGTTTTATTTGGATGATTACCAACTCAGAAGCGATTCTCTCGATGAAAACGAATGATGGAGAAATTGTAAAAGTAGTTGAAGAGCCACTTCAAGAAATGTCTGCTGGCTCCCCAATTCGGCTTGAGTGTTGGCATGTTGACCAAATGATGTCGCTTTATGTGAATGGAGAACAGGTTGCAACGCTGCCGTACAACTTCACTCCAGAACAACGATTAAGACTTGCAACAAATAGCGATGATTCGGTTCCTGTTGAAGAAATTGCTGGGTTGGGAGGCGGGCCACCAGCGCTTGCTTGGCAGTTTGATGGGTCTCCTTTATCAATCACTCGATTACAAGTGGATCACGATTTGTATTACAGAAGTTCAAGGTTGCCTGCTCGTGCGACTAAAAACGATACGAAACAAGGGAACGAGTTATTGGTAAAAATTGGGTCTCCAGCATTTGGGACACATCCTGACAAACTAGGTGTACTCGGTGAAGATCAATTCATGATGGCTGGTGACAATAGCGCATATTCTCTTGATAGCCGGCTTTGGGGGAATCCAGATGCATTTGTCGCTGCCCAGATTGATGACACGCCATTTGTGGTCAATCGAGATTTACTCATCGGAAAGGCGTGGGGCGTGTATTGGCTACCACCACCCCTAATTCCAGACTTCGCCCGTTTCCGCTTTATCAGGTAATCAAACTCTGAAGCCCGGTGTCTGACACCTAGTGTCAGACACCAAGTGTCAGACACTGTAATCCGATTACGCAGGGGTGCGACCCACCTAAACCGCGCATCTAGACCCAAACCCCATCCAAAAGGTAGAGAACGGTGTTTCTAGAGCCGAGGGTAGCGTCATGGGATCATTCAACTGGTTAACACGTCGTATTTCATCTGCACCAATCGCAGTCCATTTTGGGAGCGATGTTGTGCGATTCATGCAAACGAAAGGGAACTCAGAGCCAAAAATACAGGGTGCTCTTGAGGTTTCTTCAGACGACGTGGGTGGGCTTGCAGTCGCACTCTCGTCTTTTAAAGGCAAGCGTTGTGTTGCGTGTATATCTGCCAAGGATGTGCTCGTTCAACACATTCGAATTGGTGCTGATGAAGACGAGAAACGAATGTTTGAGCGCCTTCTTCAGCATGATTCTCGGTGGGGAAATGCTGAGATACGAAATGTATGTGTAAAAACGACAGGTTCAGGCAGTCAAGCCAAACAAGAACTTCTATGTGTAGGGATAGACCGGACACTTTCTATGCATGTTGTTGACAGCCTTGAATCAGCAGGCGCAGAAGTTGTCGCAGTGACTGTTCCGTTATACGCCTCTATCCGAGCGTTTGACAAATTGTATAGACGGGATGGTGATGAAAAAATAACGTCAATGTTGATTGATATGGATGAAGAATCATCCATGGTGATGATTGCACATGGTTCGAACTGTGTTTTTGCACACCGAATTGAGTCGGATGTCATTTCTAAATCAACAGACCAATGGACTTCGCCAACTCAAGCACCTTCTCAACAAATTCTTCCAATTTCAGAAACTCAAGGGAAGGAGTTTGAACGCAGGAATGAAAACAGCCCGAAAGGACTTCGGGAAATACATGGTGATGGAGGACAATTGCAAGCTTCTTTCGCAAGTGAACTAGAGCGATGCTTGCGGCATCATGATGCCCTGTTTCCAGATCGAGTGGTTGACCGTGTTATTTTTGCTGGATGTGGAGCAACTGATACCGAGTATTGTTCATCGATTGCATCTGAACTTGGAATATCTGGTTTCGTCGCAGACCCATCTGAGTGGATGAATGATTCAACAGGACTTGCAGGAGGACCTTCTTGGACGACGGCAGCAGGACTTTGTCTGCGTTATTCGGAGAGTGCAGCATGAAACACCCATTCGACGATTTTTTGCCTCCATCAATGCATGCCCAAAGGGAAGACCGTAGAGTCATTCGAATTGGGATTGTTCTTGTCGCAGTTGTTTCAATCGCAACTGCTGCAGCGTTCGCAACAACACTCAGCGGCTGGAGAGGGTTACTCAAAAACAGAGGTAGTGTTGCAATGCGCTGGGATGATGCTCAAACGAGAGTGCAAGCGTTCGTTAAAGCACAAAAAACAATGAAGGACTCAATCGAATCAGCAAAAGGGCTAGAGCGCTACGTCGATGGCATTCCTCGATCACTTCTTCTTTGGGAAATAACCCAATTACTACCTGAACAATCCAAACTCGATGATGTTCGTTTGGAAACCAGAACTCGCAGTGTAGAGGAAGATGTATTCACAACTGAACTTGTCACCTTGCTTGGAATTGCACCAAACGATGCGAGTATTTCTTCTTACATCGAAGAATTGGCGAACTCTTCTTACTTTTCAAATGTCTCCTTGTTGTATGCACAACAAGATGGTGAATCTTCACGTCGGATTTTTTCAATGCAGTTAGAAGTGAACACAAACGCAAAACTTATCGCGGAGATTGAACAATGATAATTCCTACGAGACATTTTCTCCTTGTTGGGCTGTTAATTGCAGTTCCAGTTTCTGCGTGGGCGATTGCGTACCGACCAATGAACAAAGCAGTGCATGGTGTTGCAGAGGAAATTCGTTCAAGGACAACCAACTTGGCCCACTTTGAAGAGATCAATGAACAATATCGTGAGTTGAAGTCGCTAACGCGTGAAGTTCGTCGTTCAACCGATGATGCGAACTCGCGAATTCCTTCTCAACACAATGCAGAGCAATGGCTAGAATCTGCCTCTAAGCAAGCGCAAGAACTTGGTCTAATTGTAAAATCGGTAACGACTTCTGGTGAACGAAATGATGGCGAATACAACGTTCTGCCAATTGATTTAAATGTCATAGGCACGTTTGAAAGTCTGTATTTGTTTTTGCAGCATCTCGAAAAAATGGAAAGAATTTCAAGAGTAGATCGAATGAGCCTTCATCGTATTGAGGACGAACTTGTAGATGCAAGAATCGTCATTCAACTTGTGTTTGCATCAAAGGAGAGTTCGTAATGCAAACCCTCCAAAAATTAGTACAAAAATACGATGCTGCAACCGTGTTTGTGTTTGCAGCAACAATTGTTGTGATTGTTGAACTTTCTCTGATGAGGATACTTGTTCCATCTCCTGCTAGTGGAGATGAAATGTCTGGACAAGCACTTATGGAACAAGTTTGTGCCAATGAAAACCTAGCAAAGTCATTAAGCCAAGTAGAAAAGTGGACCCAACAAACTGAACAACTCACACAGCGAATATCAAGTGCACCCGAATTATGGCAAAAGAACCTCGATACTGTTCATGCATTTGGTCAGGGAGAAATCGAAAGCGTTGAGTTTACATCCACAACAAGCCGCAATCAATATCTTGCTGCTGCAGATTATGCTGCAGATCATTTGTCACTGCGGTCGGTGATGACGGGCCGCACTACACTCGCAAATATAAACGGAAGAATATATAGAGCAGGGGACACGATTTCACTGCGAGGTGGCGAGATTGTATTGAGTATTATTGAACTTGGCTCCACGTATGCAGTTGTGAAATTAGCAGATAACGATGTCAACGGGGACACGAAACGAACCATCTATCTTGCGAACAATACGTCCCTTGTTAATGGAGAGCGTTAATCGTGAAACCACTAGAGTCTACAACAAAGTCAAAAAGTAAATCATATTCTGAGAAACTGACTACTCTTCTTGAGGAACGAGGCCTTTTAGGTGATGAAGATCAAAAACTCGTTTCTCGATTGCAAAAGAAATCGAGAGGAAGATCTTTAGCACTGATTTTGATGGACGTTGGAATTGAAGAAGAAGCTGTACAGCAAGCAGTGGCAGACGTAGCGTCTCTTCCCTTTATGAAACTTACCATGCAACACGTTGCTTTGGAATTGGTGCAAAAGCTAGGAACACGATGGTGTAAGGACCACGAGGTACTGCCGGTTCGAATTGAAGGGAAGGCATTTATCGCTGCGTCAACAGTAGATGAACTGTTTTTGACAGATGATGTTTGTTGTGAAATTGCAGAACCAGTTGGACAAATGCTTGCAACCCCAAGAGATATCCATGAAATACTTCAACAACTCTCTCAAGAAAACAGCGAACCAGAAAAACCTCAACAATTAGATGAAGATTCAGAGTTCTTGGCTGAAGAAAGCGTTCCAGAAACTGTTGACTTGCAAGAAGAAGCAAACAATGCTGAATCATCACCTGTTGTCAGACTTGTAGGTGAGATGATTACGGCAGCGGTTCGTGAAGATGCTTCGGATGTACATTTTGAACCGAGTGATGATTGTTCTCATATGCGTTATCGAATCGATGGAGTTTTGCATGACCTCAATCAATCGCCAAAATCAATGCACAGTGCTGTTGTGAGCCGATTGAAAATTTTGGCGAATCTTGACATCGCAGAACGACGGATTCCACAAGATGGTCGGATTAGAGCAACAGTGCTCGGTCGACAAATAGACTTGCGAATGTCTACAGTGCCTACGCCCAAAGGCGAAAAAGTGGTACTTCGACTCCTTGATGATCGAAACATTCGAATAGGGCTTGATGAACTTGGATTTCGCGATGATTCACTTGAAGCGTGGAAAAGCGAGATCGAATCTCCACACGGTATTATTTTGGTGACAGGACCTACTGGTTGCGGTAAAACAACGACTCTCTATTCTTCATTACAAGAGATGGATCGGAATAGACTGAATATTTCGACAGTTGAAGATCCAGTTGAGTATGAACTTGCAGGAATTACTCAAATTCAAGTGCATGAAAAAATTGACATGACTTTTTCCAGAGCACTTCGAGCATTGCTTCGTCAAGATCCAGATGTTGTGTTGTTGGGTGAAATTCGGGATATGGAAACGGCTGGAGTTGCAATTCAAGCAGCAATGACAGGGCACTTAGTCCTTTCAACGTTGCATACCAATGACGCGCCAAGTTCGATGACACGGCTGATTAATATAGGAGTTGAGCCATTTCTTGTGGCATCAGCTGTGAATGCGGTTCTAGCACAACGGCTTGCTCGTAGAGTTTGTCCAAAGTGCGTTGAGTTCAACAAACCAAGCAAGAAAGAAGAAAAATTACTTGCAGGATACGAAGTAGAAAAAATACCACATGCAGTGGGATGTTCAGCTTGTCGAGGAAGTGGATATGCAGGTCGATTAGGAATTTATGAGTTGCTGATTATGGACGATGAATTACGGGATGCAATTGCAGGTAATCCAACAATTACTTCGTTTAGAAACTTAGCAATGAAACGGGGAATGAAGAATCTTCGCCATGACGGGTTTGCAAAAGTTGCAGGTGGCGTCACGACTGTGGATGAAATTTTACGACTGACCTCGAAATAACAGGTGTGACAGTCACACAAAAGCGACTCTTTCGTGACTGGCACACAAAAGCGAAGGCAGAGTGACAGTCACCTTCGGTGACAGCCACCCTAGCAAAGTGCCTGTCACTAGAATCAAGAGCGACTCTTTCGTGACTGGCACACAAAAGCGAAGGCACAGTGACAGTCACAAGAACGGGGCAATCAGCAATACGCACCAACAGATTGCAGCAATTCCCGACTTTCCGAGAATGCCTAAGACTCTTCCAATCGCGGCTCCCGTTGCGGATTTTGCTAGGTCTCCTTTAGATACCGGATCTTGATGAGAGAGTTCTCCAATAATGGCACCCACAAAGGCGCCTAGAACAGCACCGATGAGTGTTCCAAAAAGTGGTATGGGAATAATAAAGGTAGCAACAATTGCCCCAAGAATACTTCCTAGAATCGCACCAACCATTCCTCGTTTTGTGCCACCACCCACCTTCGCACCAAGACCAGCGGCGAGTGTCTCAATAATCTCCCCACAAACCGCAAGTCCAAGCACAATTCCAATGGTCACCCAACCCCAAATCGGGGCTTCGCTATTCCAAAGAGGGTTTAACAATGCAATCACAATCGCAGCCCCGACCATTATCCAAGTCCCTGGCAGCCCTACAAGCGTAATAAACACACACACTGTGGCGTATATGGCAAAAAGCACCAAAATTGTGATTGAAATCCAATCCATTGCTTCTTTACTTGCTTATTTGGGTTCTCTCTGCCATCATGTCATGCATGGTACTTGCTACAGCTCTTCTCTGTTCTTTCTCATTAAGTACAGTTACTCCGATTCCTTTTTCACTACCACCGGATTCATCACCTGTGCAAAATGCAGCGGATGCATGGAACGAATTCTTCCTAGACATTGAACATGTAGAGTACCCTTATGATTACGACTTTGAATGGACTAATGAAGCCCAAACTCGATACAAAGAGTTATCTCCGATGCTCCAGCAGGCTCGTGAAATTTCAACGATTGAACATTGTGACTGGGGACTTGATTATTCCAAAGGGCTTGATTTACTTGTTCCGCATATGTCCCAACTTCGGCAAGTGCAAGCTCTTCTTCAATTTTCGATGTATGGGGACATCAAGAACGGCAGCATCTCCTCTGCATTGGAACACATGGACTCCATGCTTGGTATAACCAAGCACCAAAACACCACTTCATTAGTAATAGGCTCCCTAGTTTCATCGAGTTTTTTTTCTATGGCTTCGAAACATGAGGAATTGATTGATGCAACTAGCGACCTAGAGCAACTCGATTCTCTGTTGGAAAAAGTAAACTCATTCGACTCCTTTGATCCGTTTGGCATTCGCTCGAGTATTGGGGAGGAGCGAGAGAGCATATTAAATTGGTTTAGTATTACTGAAAATCCAGATCTTTCGATCATGACTTCGATTTTGAATCAAGCCGATGTTGATACTTCTGGGTGGGATATGAATCAAGAAATCGTAAATTATTCCAAGACGATGAAAAAGATGGAAGCAATCTTCCAAATGCCAAACAAAGAAGAAGCCATGAAAGCAACACTTGCGTTGGAGCAAGAAGCGAAGGAACTAGGAAATTTGACTGAACTTCTTTCAATTTCATCGAGCAGGCTTCTTGATGCTGCGTTTAACGCAACCGACAACGTGGCTGAATTTAAAGAGTTACTCGAGCAAAGAATCGATATGTTACGTAATCCGAATTCAGCGACATACTTTTTAAAAGCGATTGAAGCGTATAACGAAATCGAAGCAATGGATAGAACTAATTCAGTGCAACAGGGCAACTTTGAAATTCTTGAAGAACCATTCAATTTATTCGTAACAGCATGTTCGATGCCACCCAAACAAATTACATTAGCGAATTCACCAGAAACACCACACTGGATTGCACCGTTGTACTCACTCGCACTCGATTGTATAGCCAGAGGCACTTCGTCAGATCGGCTTGCAATCATGGAACTCGTTGGGCATCTTAGCCAACAAAATCGTTTTGCAGCTTCAATTCTTGCCGCAAAGTTATTTGAGTACAACTGGGGATCTGCGCCGGAACCAGAAGGGCCACTCTTACGAGTTGCGTTTGAGAAAGCAAAAAAACAAATTCCAAGTGCTGATGAGTTTGGGTTGCATGGCAGTGCGGTCAGCGAACGAGAGCGTCTCATCAATCACTATGACATGGAAGATTCATGGGACCCCAATGATGCAAATACACTGGCAATGACTTTTACCCTAGCAAAACTAAAGGGAGTAGACAGGCATAATCCAGAAGCATGGACATTAATGATTATGGCAGTAGGAATTCCTGATACGCATCCTTCTTTTTTATATGCTGAAGAGGAAAATTATGCTGAGTTAATTGAGTTTTTAAAGCTACCCCAAGAAGAGACTTTTTCGGAAATGCTTCAACAGTACAGCACAATCATCGGGCAAACTCGATACAAAGATGCTAATCCCACAAGGCGTTGATTGCCTTGTTGACAGATTGACCAAGATTATTCAACGCAAGATCAAGATCCCATGCTTGAGATTCACGTTCGCCAGTAGTGTTTGAAATAGAGCGAATCTCGATCGCAGGTGCACTTACTCTATGTGCTGCATGCACAACAGCGGCACCCTCCATTGCTTCGCAAAGTGCACTAGTGCGTGAAACAACAAGTGCCGCTTGAGCATCACTGCCGCTACAAGTCGCAACGGTCGCAATCACGCCGACCGTGCCAAGCGGAGATAGTCGTTCTAGCATCCAAGAATCGACAGGTACTTTATTTCCTCCAAAATTTCCAAGAGAAAAACCCATTTGTTCCATATCTTGGAAACCAGAAGGCGTAATCAGCCCTTCTTCTGTATACACGCATGAATCTGCAACGACGATATCACCAAGTATCAAGTTGCTTTCTGGTAAGGCGCCTGCAACCCCTGCATTGATTACCCACGTGAATGGACCATCCGAAAGAATAGCAGTGGTTGTTGCTGCCGCAGCGTTTGTTCGCCCTATACCACCGGCGACAACAAAAGCGCCATTTGGGCGACCGATCGCATCGGCTTCTGCCTGTACTGCAGTGATGATAAGAATGCGGCGAGACATTTAGACCGTGACGCTGTCAAGGAGTAGTTTACGTTGAACCTCTTCTTGTTCGCCAGTATCCATATTTTTAACAACAACGCATCCATTTTCAAGTTCTTGTCCAAGGATGACAGCAAAAGTTGCATTTGCTTTCGCCGCCTCTGTGAGTAATTTGCCAACATTCCGAGTCGTTTTATAAGATTGGCGGGTATGTAATCCATTCTTTCGCAACATTGATACTGTCGGAGCGAGCAAGGCATCTCCTTCATCACACACGCTACAAACAAAGACCTCGGGTGATGCGAGTAATGATGTGCCATCATCGAGAAGCCCCTTGCCTTGCAACACAAGCGAAAGGACAACATCACCCATTCCGAATCCAACTGCGGGTGTTGCAGGACCGCCAAACATTTCAACGAGTCCGTCATACCGACCGCCACCGGCAATCGCTCGCTCATCACCAGAAGTTTCATGAATCTCAAAAACAATCCCTGTGTAATATGCAAGTCCACGGACAATGTTGAAATCGAAAGTGCACCACTCATCTATTCCCCATGCACGAAGTTCATTCAAAAGTGCGATTAACTCTTCATGTTCGATGTTGATTTCATCATCGAATTGGGAGAACGCTTCTTCCTTTAGCCCATGTTCTGCAAGTTTTTCAGCGAACACTTCTGGTTGCATCTTTTCTCGTTTATCAAGTAAGATTAGAGCAAGGTCTAGTTGTTCTTCTGAGATCCCTTTATCGAGAAGCATTTTTACTACTACATCTCGGTGACTAATGCGAACAACCACGTCTTGATGTGTTAATCCGAGTTCTGAAAGAGCGTGAATTGCGGTTGCAATGACCTCGGCGTCTGCAGAAGGATCTTTTAAACCCAACAGATCAACATTCCAACAATTAAACTCTCGCAATCGGCCACGTTGGGGACGCTCACCTCTAAAGTGGCTAGGAATTGCAAACCACTTCGTTGGTACGGGGAGTGCCCGTCCCCTTGCTGCTGCCATGCGAGCGAGGGTTGGTGTAAACTCTGGTCGAAGTGCATATTGTGTGTCTCCACCAGCTCGAGTAAAACTGAAGAGTTCACTGACGATTCCTTCGCCGCTTTTTGCCGTATATAAATCTAAGTGTTCAAATGTTGGACCATCAATCTCTTCAAAACCAGCGTTTATTGATGCAATAATCCAAGCGGCTTCAATACGACGAAGCACAGCTAAGTCCGCAGGGAAAAAATCTCTTGTTCCTTTTGGTGCTTGGTATTCCACAGATTACCACTCAGGCCCACCACTATATCGACCAAAGACATCAGCCATTGCTTGAACCATTTCACCAAGCGTGCAACGAGCAAGTGATGCTTCAATCAAACTGCTCATGACATTTTCATCATTTCGAGCAGCATCTCGCACGGAATCAAGTGCTTGTAATGCGGCGTCTTCATCACGAGATTGTAGAAAAGCGTCGAGGCGCTCGCACTGGATTGTCTCAACAGAGTGCGGGATTTGTAGCAATTCAACTTGTGCCTCATCGTTCCCGTCCGGATATGCGTTCACGCCAACGATGACTCGGTCGCCTGCTTCCATCTCTTGCCCGAATCGATAGGACGCTTCGGCGATTGCACGGCGGAAGTATCCTTTATGAATACCAGCAACAACACCTCCAAGGTCATCTATTTCGTGGATGAGTTCGTTTGCATCAGATTCCATCTGATCAGTAAGTGATTCAATAAAATAACTTCCTGCAAGTGGATCAACTGTTCGGTGCACTCCAGTTTCATGTGCAAGAATTTGTTGGGTACGAAGGGCAACACGCACGGCAGTTTCAGTTGGAAGACCTAGCGTCTCGTCCATAGAATCTGTATGTAAACTCTGGCAACCTCCAAGCACGCCAGCCATTGCTTGATACGCAACGCGAACAATGTTATTCAATGGTTGTTGTTCAGTTAAGGAACAGCCGGCAGTTTGAACATGAGTTCGCATTAACATCGAACGATCATTTTTTGCTCCAAATCTGTCTCGCATCGCATGTGCCCAAATTCGTCTTGCAGCACGGAGTTTGCAAATTTCTTCAAAGAATTCATTGTGGCTGTTGAAGAAAAATGAGAGTCGGGGAGCAAATGCATCAACATCAAGCCCTCGTTTGATGCATGCTTCAACATATTCCATTCCATCACGAAGAGTGAAGGCAAGTTCTTGCGTAGCAGTTGAGCCAGCTTCGCGAATGTGATACCCACTGATTGAAACACTGTTCCATTTCTTTGTGTAATTCGTAGCGAATTCAATTGTGTCGACGACAAGTTTGACGGATGCTTCTGGTGGATAGATGAATTCATTTTGAGAGTGAAATTCTTTGAGGATGTCATTTTGCAACGTGCCACCGAGTGAATTCCAATCGATGTCACGCTCTTTCGCCATCGCGAGATACATCGCCCAAATCACACAAGCGGGTCCGTTGATTGTTTGGCTGACAGTGACCTCACCAATTGGAATATCAGCGTAGAGCCGGTGCATATCATCGATTGTGTCGATGGCAACCCCGCAACGTCCAACTTCACCTGCTGAGAGTGGGTCGTTACTGTCTCGTCCCATCAATGTAGGCAAATCGAACGCTGTTGAGAGCCCAGTATTTGTTTTTGTTCCCTTTGCATTTTCAAGGAGATACTTAAATCGAGCGTTCGTATCGTCTGCTGAACCAAATCCGGCGAATTGCCGCATTGTCCACAAGCGGGAGCGGTACATGGATTCATGAACCCCTCTTGTGTATGGAAATTGACCTGGCGTTCCGATTGAGGGATCGATTTCGCCATTTTTGGGTTGATACAGCGAATCGATGACATAACCCGAAAGCGAAACAGCGTCCGTATCATGTGTTCGTTCTTCTTTTTGAGAAGTAGACATGCCCTTATTGTATGGTGACAGTCACTAAAGTGACAGTCACCAATGAGGGTGACAGTCACCAATCTATGACCATCCTATTCGTCGTAGCCGTTTGAAGGATCGGTGGTATCGATTTCCCCGCCTTGGGAGGTCCACCAATCTGGCTGATCATTGACTTCGTCAATGCTCAACGGGCGGTCGGTGATAGGATTGGAATATTCACTAGATTCTCGTAGCGTGACATCAATTCGCCTTGACCATCCATTTGGAACAGTCATAGAGTTTGAAAGTGGACCATATCCAACACTGCTTGGGAAGACTTCCCACATCATCAAGTCTGGGGTAAGCACAGTGTTATCGCCGCCATCCTTGATGAAATCAACCACAAGTTTCTTCCCGACAGGAACCTCCATGACAAAGAGGCGTTCACCGCTTCGAGTATCGATAAGCGCCACAGTTTTTGGGAATTCTTCAGTAGATTGCCATGTTGCTGCGCTATCTGGTCCATTAAAAAAGGGATTTCCGCCAGGGGCGTACATCTGGCAACTCGCCATGGTGGCAACGAAAGAAAGTGCGATTATCGACTTGATATGGTGCATAGTGTTCATAGTACATCGGCTGAACCTGTTCGGGAGGTACAATGTCCATCTATGGATATTCGAGTTGGACATGGATACGATCTGCACCGCCTAGCGACCCCAGAAGAGGGTGGGCAGCAACCAATGATGATTGGCGGGGTTCAAATCCAGAGCCCTCTGGGTCCAATCGCCCACAGTGATGGCGATGGAGTCCTGCATGCAGTCACAGATGCAATTCTTGCAGCAATTGGTAGTGATGATTTGGGAACGTTGTTTCCAGATTCGGCACCAGAGAATAAGAATCGACCCTCGAACGAATTTCTCCTTGAAGCAATGGATCGACTGAACGCGGGGGGTTGGGCAATCGGAAACATTGACATTACAGTTATTTGCGATGAACCAAACATTGCGAAACATAAAGAGCAAATTCTTGGTTCATTGAAGAGTCTGCTTGGAGCTCCAGTGAACATTAAGGGTAAAACACACGAAGGAACCGACCGAAACGGAGCAATCGAAGTCTTTGTTGTTGCGTTAATCCAAAAAGGATTTCATTCATGAGCATTTTTCTTTGGCAAGAAGCAGCCGCATTCGCAGCGAATGCACATCGGTATCAAACTCGAAATGACAAACGACCGTACGTCTCGCATTGTTTTAGAGTTGCGATGACTGTTAATCTTGTGTTTGGTTTTGATGATGTCGAAGTGCTTGCTGGAGCACTGCTACATGACACGATTGAAGATTGTGACGTTGATTATGATGAGATTCTCGAACACTTCGGTAGGAACGTTGCAGACTATGTTGCAGTGATGACAAAAGACATGCGTTTAGAAGAACCAATTCGTGAGGTCGAATATGACAAACAACTTGCAGAAGGACCATGGCAGGGCAGGCTTATTAAACTTGCAGACGTGTTTGACAATTTTTCTGATACTCCACCAGAAAAACGACCCACATTTGTTGAAAAAATACACCGTATTCTCACATTAACGGAAGATGATGAACAACTACAAGCTGCAAGAGAACACTTGCAAAATCTGATGAGGGAATTGGCGGAATGTTAATTCAGTGTGTGCTAGGCGCGTTTCTTGTTGCATTGTCATCTTGTTTGCCATCTTCTGAACTCTCGGTTGAAGAAATCCTCGACAATGTAGAAAAAGCAGACGTTTCTTCTGTTTCTGCAACAATTTCATACACAAGAATAGACCCAATTCTAGAACGTCGTGAGATTCGGACAGGTAAAGTTTTATTTCGAACTCATGATGGAGAAAAACGCGAAGCAGCGATTTTATTTGACACCCTCATTATCGGTCGCCGCCGCGAAGAGAAACAGAAGCATTACATATTCTCAGGTCGCTGGATGGCCGAAATCGATTACGACAATAAACAATTTATCAAACGAGAACTTGTTGCACCAGGCGAAAAGGGTCTCGATCCGTTTGAATTAGGCAGCGGACCAATCCCACTTCCTATAGGTCAAACTAAAGATTCTGTACTTTCAAAATTCAATGTTCAGAAGGTGGCGAAGCCAGAAGAGGGGCCACTCTCAAAACTTCCAGATAATGCCATTGGTTTACATTTGGTTCCGAAAACAGAAGACGAATGGGAATCAATTGATTTGTTCTATGATTCAGAGACATGGTTGCCACTTGGCGTGCAAACAATTGAAACCGATGGCACGATACGGTTGAGCAGATTAACCAATGTGCAACTGAACGAGTTGAGCGAAGAGGATGCGAAGTTGCTGAACATTGCAACCCCTGACCCCAAGGAATGGTCTATCGACGTTCGACCGTGGGACGAATAGCAGGTCTTGGGGTATGACACCTAAACGCAGGAGTGTTGAAAGGTGCTTGGACTGGCCAGCATTCTCCCCATGTTTGGATAACAATCAGAAGGTCGTTGATACCGGTTGTTCCATCTCCATCGATATCACTGTCGCCAGCATTCCCCCAACCCTCGATGAGCATGAGAAGATCATGTACATCAATAAAACCATTCGCGGTAAGATCTGCAGGACATCCTGCTTCTCGAATTACTTCGCCGAGGATGGCAGAGAAGAATGCACCAGACTCAGGATTTTTGGGATGGACGTTAGAATTGTCTAGTAAATCACCACCAGAGAATGAAACTAAATCAATCGTATTTGTGCCGTATTCAAAGGAGTCAAAGCCATGCTCTAGAAGCCATGGGCTAGCGTCAGATCCTATGAATAGAACCTGATCAGTTGCTGCAAATATTGAAGCTGAGGACACTTCTTCTCTCATTGTTGCCAAGTCAAAAGCCGCATTCTGTTGGTTTATGGTGTATTGTCTTGATTGTTCTTCATCTACACCTCCCGACATGCTGAATAAATGAGAAATGACAATGAAATGTTGCACTGAAGTTAATCCAACGAGACTCGCAGCACTGTTTGCCTGGTCAATCATATTTGTCATTCGTTCAAGTGCGGTTGAATAACTTAAGGATTCTGGTGCTAAGTACCACATAAAGACAGTCGGCTGGTCTCGGTTAAGAGTAGTGACATCGAGCCAGAATGTAAACTGTTCTATGGAAAATTTCTTGTCATGCGTCTCGTTTCCCTCGGCATTGCTTCCAAATCCTGAGTACGACCAACTGTCATCAGAAATGTGGTTGTAATAAAGCCCCTCTGCAGGCAGCCCCTCTTCTGTTTGCTTGTAATAGACGCAGCCCGCTGGTTCAAAATACTGATTTGTTCCTGCAAGCGATGATGTTTGTGAAAGACCGACCGTTAACGTTGTATTGATATTGTTATTCGCTGGAAAGTCTGTGGCTAATGCATTGATCTGTCGTTCGACAGCGAGACGTGCGTTAGTGCCTGGCTCCTCACCCAAGTGCCACAATGGCCGAGCGCCATCTCTTAACTGTGCAACGCCACTTTCTATAGACCCATCGCTAAACGCAATTTCTTCCAGTTGCATTGAGAGATTGCTCGGACAACGATAGAGGAATCTGAATTGAACATTGTCGCCTGTTTGTGTAAAAGGGCCATGGACACCGCTTGAAAGAAATCCTCGACCCGTTAACTGTAATTCAAATTTAAACAAGAGATTCGTTCCCTCATCATCAAAATCATCCGAGGTATAAATTTCTCGTAATCCCCGAAGAGGCAACGTGAAAAATGATTCCGAGGTTTGTCGTTCAATGGCGTAACCCAAATCATCACTTGATTGAATGAGAGTAACTGGATTGCACTTTTTAATACATCTAAACAAATGTGTATTCACTGGCGCACCACCCCCAATAGCAGAAATAGATGGAATAGGCCATGTCTGAAGCGCTGCAACAGGTACTCTTGCAAAATATGGTGCACAATAAGAATCGCCCATCGCGATCAGGCGTACATCGCCTCGTAACGTCTTGGCCATATCTTCTAGACCAACTGATTTCGGTTCTTCTCCGTAGCTTTGCAGAGAGAGAAGGGAAACTAGTACGGAAATACAGAACAAACGCACCATCTACACATTGTGGGTGTAAACCACCGTCGAGTCAAGAAAATCTCTTGATGATCACACTCGAAACCCTCGGGAAAGCCGTAAAAAAGGTACTTATCAGACGCATCGATAGACTTGTCCAACATTCGGGTTTTGGTCGACGCAAGCATCGCACGACAGCCTGTGCGACTTTTTGGGGTGGTTGCATCAACCACGAAGGTGCTTGTTTTTCGAAATCAGATGTTTCTTTTCCACTTTTCTGTGCACTGACTTCAAAAAACTCAGTTGTTGTTCCGATTGGGTGGACTGTAGTCACAAAAATATTGTTCGCGAGTAATTCCATCCGCATCGATTGTGCAACGGCCTCCACGGCAGATTTGCTCGCACAGTATGCTCCGTGATTGGGAGTGGCAAATTTAGATAGGCAACTTGCACAAAACAAAATATGCCCTCGCTTTTTCTTCATCATTTCTTTTGCAGCAAGAGAAGCAAGTTCAACTGCAGCAAATACATTCAATTGAAACAATTCTTGAAACTGAACCGAGTTGTAGTCTGATATGTTTTGGTCTAAACCATGACCAGCATTTGCGAACACTGCGTAGAGGTCACCAGTTTGTTCAAGCAACTTTTCATTGAAACCCGCTTCGGTTACATCCCCAACAATGTATGAACAACGATGCCCAAGTTCGCAAGTAAGTAAGCGTAGTTTCTCTTCTCTTCTTGCAGTTATGACGCAATTCATTCCAGCCGCAACACACGCCCGCGCAGTCGCTTCACCTATTCCACTGCTTGCGCCCGTGATGAGAATCGTTTTCCCCTCAATAAGAACGCTCATGTTTGCAAGACACCGGTTTTGTACTCACCGGTGAGTTCAAATGTTGAAGCAACAGAGAGCGCCCTAATGAGTTCGTTGCGGGTTTCTTGAGGAACAATCATCCGGTCAACCCAACCCCTTGCAGCACCATAGAAAATATTTTCTTGCTCGTTGTAACTCGCACTAATTGCAGAGAGTAGTTCTTCTCGTTGTTCTTGGTCAATCTCTTCACCTCGTCGTTTTCTTGCACCAAGATCAATGTGTAGAAGCGTATTTGCAGCAGCAGCACCACCCATGACAGCAAATTTTGCATTTGGCCAAGCGAGTGTGAGGAATGGATCAAATGCGCGGCCGCACATTGCATAGTTACCCGCACCATAGCTACTCCCAACAATCAATGAAATTTTTGGAACGATGCTGTTACTCATCGCATTGACCATTTTTGCACCGCTTCGGATAATGCCCGCCTGTTCACTATCTCTGCCGACCATAAAACCAGTGGTGTCATTGATGAAAATAAGTGGGACATGCTTCTGATTGCAATCCATAATGAAACGCGCTGCTTTGTCAGCCGATTCTGTATAAATCACCGCAGGCATATTGGTTGAAATTGTTGGACCCTCTTTGCCACCGGGCATTTTCTTCTCTGTTAGACAGCGTTGGTTCGCAACGATTCCGCAAGGCCACCCACCAATTCGAGCATATCCACACACCATTGATTGCCCATAGTCTGCTTTATATTCACTGAAACTTTCGCCATCGAGGACGCATCCGAGTAATGCGTTCATGTCGTACTGTTCGTGTGGCTCTGCTTTAAAGACATCGACAATGTCGACTTCTTTCTTCTCTGGCTTTACAGATTCGTACGGTGGCTCTGCAACAGGGTGAACAGACATATTGCTGTGCATCAAAGACTGGATTTGTTTGATGCATGTTTCGTCGTCAGGTTCAATAAAATCAATCGTCCCCGATATTTCAGCGTGCATTTCTGCACCGCCAAGTTCTTCATTCCCAACTTCCTGCCCGATCGCTGCTTTTACAAGTGCCGGACCTGCGAGGTACAGCCCACTACCTTTTGTCATCAGTAACGTGTCGCAAAGGACTGGCAAGTAGCCACCACCTGCAACACAGTTTCCCATAATTGCTGCAATCTGAGAAATCCCTTTTGCAGAGAGGACAGCGTTGTTTCGAAAAATACGACCAAAGTCATCGGTGTCTGGAAAAACATCTTCTTGTAAGGGAAGGAAGACACCTGCTGAATCAACGAGATAGATCAGTGGAAGCCGAGCACGTTCTGCGATTGTTTGAGCACGAATTATTTTTTTGCATGTCATAGGGAAGAACGCTCCGGCTTTGACAGTTGCGTCATTTGCAATAATCATGCATTGCTTCCCGCCGACCTGTGCGATCGTGGTGACGACACCAGCAGAGGGTGCGCCTCCAAATTCTTCATACATTCCAGTTGCGATAAAAAGACCACATTCAAAATCAGCACTCCCCTTATCTTTCAGTAACTCGATTCTCTCTCTGGCAGTCAGTCTTCCATGATGGTGTTGGCGTTCTATACCCCGCTCGCCACCGCCGAGTTTAATCTGCTCAGATGTTTCAAGCATTTGGTTCGTTGCTTGTTGTAGGATGGAGTTGCTCATGTGTACAGGATATCAGAGTGTAAAAAAACTCGGTGGTCACGAGCGTGACCACCGAGCAATAGTCCTGTTTGGGCTTCGCACCTGCAAACCCGTTGGGTCTACGGGCTCAGGTTTTGCGATAGCCCTTTGTACAGTCACATAATTCAATCACTGATCACCTCCTTTGAAACGCTGCTATGCTCAACCGTCGCGTCCCACTTGACGCCGCCAAGCTTTTCATCCCTCCTACTTCAGGAGGGCACACCGCCCAAGCACGCTGCTTGGTCGTCGTGGCATCTCCTACTGGTTTCCAACTTTTGGCTTTCCGCCACTAGGCTGACCACGAGCACTCAATTTCTATCGGCAAATTCTAAGCTTAGAGCCAATATAAATATCGAATCGGCTCAGAGCCAGAAGGCGATTCTTTGTTGTTGGAAGGGGGGGTTGGCTCTGAGCCGAAGCGTGCCTATTGGCAGGTGGCTGAGGAAAAGCAAATTATTCGAAGTCGTAATCGTCGTCGGCTTCAAGTTGTTGCATCTCATCCCAATCTTCTAGAGAAATGAGAATCTCGCGTGCAACTGACCCCTTGTGTTCACCAACGATGCCAGCAGTTGCCATTTGGTCGACCAAACGAGAGGCTCGTCCATACCCAATGCCCATGCGTCGTTGTAGGAGCGAGACAGAGCCGCGACCACTTTCGATCATGATTCGTACTGCATCATCAAAAAGGTCATCTCTTTCTGTGACATCTCCACCAAGACTGTCACCGCTACCACTCGCTTTAATCTGGACTAAACTTCGTTCAAAGTTTGGTGCTGCAACCTCTTTTAAGTGTTTCACAATCTTTCTGATTTCTTTCGGTGACACGAACGTGCCTTGAGAGCGGTTTGCTGTTGTCGTTCCGGGTGAGATGTAAAGCATGTCACCGTTTCCGAGTAACAATTCTGCACCTTTGGTATCAAGGACAATTCGACTGTCCATTCCACTACTCACTTTAAATGCAACTCGGCATGGCATGTTGGACTTAATCAATCCAGTCACAACTTTTGCCTCAGGTCGCTGAGTCGATAGAATCAAATGAATTCCAACTGCTCTTGCTTTTTGAGCAATTCGAACAATTGCCTGCTCTACTTCTTTCGCAGTCATCATCAAATCTGCAAGTTCATCGATAATAAAGACAATATATGGAAGTTTGATAGGAATTCTTGCCCGTTCCTCTTCTGATTGAGGATCAAGTATTTTGTAAATTTCATCTTCAGTTAGTTCATTGAACCCAACTAAATCGCGAACACCTAGTTTTTGGAAAATTTGATACCGCTCTTCCATTCTTGCAACCGCCCAATCCAAAATGGCAGCGGCTCTGCCCATTTCAGTGACGACAGGACACGCAAGATGCGGAATGTCTGCAAACTGACTAAGTTCAACCATTTTTGGATCAACCAGAATCAACTTTAATTCGTCAGGTCTTTTTGTGTACATCCAACCTGCGATGATCGAATTGATGCACACACTCTTGCCCGAGCCGGTTGTTCCAGCAACCAACATGTGCGGCATCTTTGTTAAATCTTCAACCATTGGTTCACCCGAAGCATCTTTGCCCAAGAACATCGGCAGGTTCATTTTTTCAGTCTTCTTGCTACTCATCAACTCTTTAATACAGACGGTTTCCCGTTGTGGATTCGGCACTTCAATCCCAACAGTTTTTCGGCCCGCAGTGTTTGGAACGATACGAATGTTAGGAGCGCCTAAACTTCTCGCTAAGTCACTTGCTACACCATTAATGTTTGAAACTTTCGTGCCGGGAGCCAACTCAATTGAATACAACGTAATCGTTGGTCCAGCTTCGATGCCTACAACTTCGCCGTCAATGTTGTACATCTGTAACGTTTCTTCTAAATCAACCGCCTGTTGCCTTACAAGTTCTTCAATTGAATCACCAAAACCTTCCTTGGGGTCTTCAAGTAAATCTAAAGACGGGAAAATGTACCCTTCAAATTGATCTGGACGTTGAATGTCACCATCAGTTGCTGCTTTACCGCTTGAGGCAACACGTACAGGCAACTTCGCCATCTTCTTTTTCAGTTCAGCAGGGGTTAACTTCTTGCGTGGTTCTTCGTCTTCTTCTTCCTCATATTCGTATTCGTCTTCTGGGTATTCTTCCTCGTCCCACCCATCTTCAACCCAAGGTTCATCCGCTTCTTCAACATCTGCAACAGCACTACGCCCCATTCTCAAGATAGATAGAGAAGAATGTTTCGATTTTCGAGGACGAACAGAAAGAAGTTTTCCAACCCCCAAATATAACACATGGGGAATTGCAAACGCAATGCGTTCAGCAGCAACAACAAGCCCAATAGAAAAGGCAGCAAGAATCACGATGAAGGCACCGAAGGAACTAAAACCCGAGGTGAGCTGCGACACAATTGTTTTTGCAATGAGACCAGCCTTTGCTCCTGCGAGAGAACCAACACTTGGCAAAAGCAGTTCATGAAAACAAGAAACGGCAATCGCCATGATGAGCAACCCAAGTGCCCGTACTGAGGTATGCGAAAACTCAACCCCACGAAAGACCAGCGTGACCCATGCTCCAATCCCAATAATCAATACCCAAACGCCAAATCCAAGGACGTGATACGTCCAAAACGCAACCCATGCACCAATGATGCCGCACCAATTTGCAATAGGATCATTGTGGATGGCAACAATATGTGAGGGTGGGTCGCTGCTATTGAATGAAAGAAGCGCTACTGCGACAAAAAGGGCGATTGTGGCACTAGAAATCCACAAAATCCTCGATGAAAGAGCAGCAGTCGTGAGTGAAGAAGGGCGGTTTGAAGGCCCACGGCGCGTACGTATAGCAGTTGTTCCCATAGCAACCTACATATCGGCATCAATGGACGTTCATCGCCTCAGTTTTTCATGAAAAGCAAGAAGGCGTATAGGTACTGCAACCTATTGGGGAGAAAGGGGTTACGAGGTGTGAACTGGTTGTTTTTCAACCAAAAGTAACCCAGAGCAACGATCTTGGCTTGTCATCGTTACCCGTTGATGCAGGTGAGGAGCATTGTCAAGGTACAAATCAGAAATAATGCGAGGCGAGTTACATTGCCTTGAAAGATGCAAGAGCACGATATGTTGAAGTGACGATTCAGAATCAATATGGCAAATCGCAGCAAGAGATTGCTCATTTGAAAGGTGCCCTTCTCCATCCATAATTCTACTTTTCAATGCTTCTGGTCGATTGCTTAGCAATTGCATGCTTGTGTCATAGTTCGATTCAATCGCGATGGCATCAAGGTTGATGAACCGATCTAGCAATAACTTGGGCACTCGACCCAAGTCATGCGCATAACCAAATCGACCACTTCCTGTGTAAAAAATAAAACCGACGGTGCCAAGTGCATCGTGAGCGAAATGAACCGTTTCAACTGTTGAGTTGTGCAACTGCAATGAAGTTTGGAAGGGAACAATGCATGATTCATCAAGGCCTGCTCTTTTTGCACGAGCAATATGTCGCTCATGGACATGTACCCGTACGTTCTCACGCAAGAAGGTTCGACACCAAACAGGATTGAAATGGTCACGGTCAAAATGGGTGACAATCACATCACGTACGTCTGAAAGTTGAACGCTGTGGGTTCGCATTCGTTCTTTTGTTTGTTTCATCGAGAACCCCGCATCAACCATCACCCAATTCTTTCCAAGTCGCAGCAAGGAACAATTTCCCGAAGAGCCACTGCCTAGTACAAAGAATGAAATTTCACTCATTGGTCAACGCCATTCCTCTGCGTTCACTTCGTTTAGGGTGATATGGTGCAACGACTCCTCTGCGAGATGACTCGATAAACTTTACATATTCAAGTGCAATCGTATCGCCTTCTTCTTTGAGTTTTTCCACTGATGTATGAATTGAATTTCCAGATTTATAAAGCAACTTATATATTTCTTTTCGCCGAGTTATCTCACTTCGGTCCATACCACTTCGTCGCATACCAATGATATTGATTGAACCAACAATGTTACCACCAGTAATCATGAAGTAAGGTGCGACATCATATGAGGCATAACTTAACCCTATGATTAAAACTCCTTTACCGAGAGTGACAAATTGGTGAATATTTGCACTTCCACCAAGGGTGACATTGTCTTGCAAATGTACATGCCCTGCGAGTGAAACATCCGTGACAACAGTGCAGTTATTGGCAATCTGGCAATCGTGAGCAACATGCGAAGTCGTCATGAACATATTGCCATTGCCAATTGTTGTTGGGAGTTCTTGAGTTGCACGATGTACGGTTGCACCTTCGCGAAACGTATTGTTATCTCCAATCACAATGCCCGGATCGTATTGATCATGTGGATGATTGACATCTTGAGCAGCAAATCCAATGGACGTAAATGGGTACAGCACATTTCCATTCCCTATGGATAGGTCGCCCGTGAGGTAGCAATTCCCGATGACTGTTGTCCCGCTGCCAATTGATATGTTCCCATTGAGGACACAATACGGCCCAATCACTACATCATCAGCAAGGGTAATATTGCCATCTAGAATTGCAGTTTGGTGTATCTGGGGCATTGCAACGGTATCATCTCAAGAATTACGATGTCGTGCCAACTCAAAATAGAAGATCTTGGAAAAATGGAGTATTCGACCGCACTCGGTGTTCAGAGAAATTTACAGAAGGAAGTCATTGAACATCGAACGAATCAAGCCTCAACACCGTTTCACCTCCTTCTTGTTGAGCATGATCCTCCAGTGATTACCATCAGCAGACGGAATTCTACTGAAGACAATCTTCTAGCTGATAGACAAGAATTAGACAGATTAGGCGTACAACTCTGTGAAACTGATCGTGGTGGAGACATTACGTACCACGGTGCTGGGCAACTTGTTGGCTACCCCATTTTTGATTTAAACGCGCTGTCTCTTCGGCTGCATGGGTACATGCGGTTTCTTGAACAAGCGATTATTGATTCTCTTCAACATTTTGGCATAGAAGGACATCGAGATGAATGTGCAACAGGTGTTTGGGTTGAGAGCAAAAAAATATGCGCAATGGGAGTTCGAATTTCACGGTGGGTTTCAATGCATGGATTTGCGTTGAATGTTTCACCGAACATGGAGCACTTTAACTTGATTGTTCCATGCGGTTTGTCAGGACGAGAAGTAACCTCGATGCAAGAACTACTCGGCGAGCAATGTCCAAGTATGGGCGAAGTCAAGCAAGTTGTTTCAAATCAATTTCAGAGTGCTATTCAACAGCAAGTCCAAGCTCAGAAAGAACATCATCCGTAATATCAATGCCTTTTGGTAGTCGCAAAGCGGTTCGCAATCGAATTTGTAAGATGGTTGCATCTGGAGTGGTTTGTTCGAACTCTCCATCTGGCGGGATGAATCGAAGAACCACATCAATGTTCCTTCTCTGAGAAACGACATTGACTGCTTCAAGAATTTCGTTGTATGCCTCTTGCATCTGCTCAGCCATGAGCGTTGATCTGGCTTCAGCAACAAGTTGTTGCATTTTTTGGAACTCACCGTACGCACTCTCCCAACGTTGACGAAAAGCTGGAGCGTCTGGGCTGTCTGGATCCATCGCTTGCCCTTCTTCTTGTAGAGATTCCATTAACTCGCGAGCATCTTCAATCTGGTCTTTTAACTCTTCATTGAGTTCATCCCTTGCATCAAGGAAATGATCTGCTTGAAGCAGCTGCGACAAGGCCTTTCCAGTTTCCATAAATCCAATTGACCAAACTGTATTTGTTTTGTTGTCACCCCATGAAAGATGGTCATCCACGTTTTTGATTGTTAAATCTTTGGCCCCAGAAAGCGTAATCGATTCAAGTGGACCTAGTTTGGTCGCATCGTCGCCTCCAATGACTGCTGTTGTCACTAAACTTGCAAACAAAACAGTTGCAATGGTGATGGGGACTAGAGTTGAATTTGTGTTCATGGTTAATCGCCTTGTTCTAAAATTGAAAGGAATGCTGATTGAGGGATATGGACATTTCCAATTGCCTTCATACGTTGCTTACCCTTCTTTTGTTTTTCGAGTAGTTTCCTTTTTCGGGTGACATCACCACCATAACATTTAGCGGTTACGTTCTTTCGTAAGCTTTTTACAGTCTCTCGTGCAATAATTTTGCCACCAATTGCTGCTTGCAATGCAATTTCGAATTGGTGGCGATCGATTTGTTTACGGAGTTTCAAAAGCATCCCCCTTGTTCTTGATTCCGCTTTCTCGCGGTGACAAATCATACTGAGTGCTTCAACCGGTTGACCGTTCACTAAAATTGAAACTTTGACAAGTTTGTCTGCTCTAAACTCTGTGATTTCATAATCCATCGTGCCGTATCCGCGAGTAATGGATTTGAGTTTGTCGTAAAAGTCATAAATGATTTCTGCAAGCGGCAACTCATAATCAAGCATTTGCCTGCCAGTTGAGACAAACTTCTGACCAAGAAATACGCCTCTTCTTGATTCACAAAGTCGCATTAAGTCTCCGATCGATTCATCTGGGCAAATAATTTCAACTTTCACAATCGGTTCACAAATATCTTGGATTTGCGAGGGGTCAGGCAAATCAGCAGGGTTATGAATATCTAAAACACTGCCATCTGTCATTTCAATTCTGTAATTCACGGTGGGGGCGGTTTGCACGATTTCTGCACCACCCTCTCGTTCTAGTCGCTCTTGGACAATCTCCATATGCAACAACCCAAGAAAGCCACATCGGAAACCAAAGCCCAGCGCTTCTGAGTGTTGAGTTTCAAACGTAAAACTAGAGTCATTGAGCCGCAGTTTCTCTACTGCTTCTCGCAACGTTTCGAATTCTGTTTTCTTAGAGCCACTTTCGCTTGATGCTGGATAAAAGTCGCAAAAAACCATCTGTTTTGGTTCTTCATATCCAGCGAGCGCCTCTTTAGCAGGGTTCGATTCTAAGGTAATCGTATCGCCAATTCGAACGTCTTCAAGCGTCTTGATTGCGGCAACCATATACCCAACTTCAGCAGTTCCGATTGTGTCTGCCTGAATTGGTTCTGGGGTGTAGCGACCAAGCTCTGTAATGTTGAATGTGCGGTTCGTACCCATCATGCGGATTCGATCACCTTTTGAAAGTGAACCATCAAAGACACGAAAGTACACAATGACTCCCCGATAATCGTCGTAGTGGGAATCGAAAATCAAGGCTCGAGTTTCTTCAATTTCAGCAGGTCGTGGGGGAGGTAATTTTTTGCAAATTACATCGAGTAATTCTGAAATGCCCTCCCCAGTTTTTGCAGAGCAATAGACACAATCTTCAGCAGGAAGCCCAAGAATCTGTTCGATTTCCATTGCTACTTTTTCGGGGTCTGCAGATGGCAAGTCAATTTTGTTGACTACGGGGATTAATTCTAATTCGTTTTCAATGGCAAGATATGCATTTGCGACTGTTTGAGCTTCCACACCTTGCGTAGAATCGACAACAAGAAGTGCACCTTCACATGCGGTTAACGCTCTTGAAACTTCGTAAGTAAAGTCTACATGTCCGGGAGTGTCAATGAAATTTAACTCGTAATCTTCGCCTTCAAACGTATGATGGACAGTAACAGCATGTGCTTTAATTGTAATCCCACGTTCTCGTTCAAGATCCATAGAATCAAGCAGTTGGTCCTTAGCATCGCGATTCGAAACTGCATTTGTAGCTTGAAGAAGACGATCGGCAAGAGTGCTCTTGCCGTGGTCAATGTGTGCAATGATGGAGAAGTTGCGAATGGGCACAGGGTGAGCAGTTTACCGTAATGGGAGCGAAACCACCTTTTCGAATTCATTTGTTGGGCGTGCAATCATGTCATAGCCATCGCTATCCACGATTGTGCACGAAATGATAGACCCAATCGTCTGTTTTTCTTCACTCATCAAAATTGTGCATGCATCAACATCAGGAGCTTGCTGCTTCGTTCGGCATTGATACACATGTAATTCTCCCCCTCCTGTTTCTCCTTGATATGCATCGATAAGCACATGATGGACTTCACTATCTTTCGCAGCAAGAGCAGCACGAGCGAATGCAATTTCTTGTTGCAGAAGCATCAATTCTTCTTCTCTAGCTTGCTTGGTTTCATCAGGAACACGAAGAGCGCTGTCTTCCTCCATCGTTCCTGCAACAGTTCCATCTTCTTTAGAATATTGGAATACCCCCATCGCTTCAAACTGATGTTCTTTGATGAACTCAAGGAGAAGTTGATGGTCTTCTTCAGTTTCACCCGGGAAGCCAGTAATCATTGTTGTTCGAATGCCGACTCCCTGAATAGAATTCCTGAGTTTATGTAGTAACGATGATTGCGCTTCAGCGGTTACATTGCGGCGCATGGCATCGAGGATAGAGTTACTCGCATGTTGCAACGGAATGTCAATGTACGGCAAGATGTGTGGAAGTTGCGCCATGGCTTCAATCATCGCATCAGAAAAATATGTCGGGTATGCATACATCAATCTTACCCAACCATCTCCCTTTGATTTGGCGACGGCGTCATTTAACGCTGTAAGTAAACCAACCAACCCTTCGTCGTATCCGATATCAACCCCATAACTTGTTGTGTCCTGTCCAATCAGATTAAGTTCAACAACACCAAAGGCGAGGAGTTGCTTTGCTTCAGCAATAATCTTTTCAATTGGTTTTGAACGCATTTTTCCTCGAATTGAAGGGATAGTGCAGAAGGTGCAATTTTGATTACACCCTTCACTGATTCTAAGGTACGCCCAATGTCTTGGAGTTAACTGAACTCGATGGCTATCATCTTCAAAATATTCACCCTTAAAATCGGTGAGCCCGCGTGCCCGAGCTGCAAGAAGTGCGTTCGCCTCAATCCATTGTGGTTGTTCTTCGCTTTTGGGGGTACTCTGCATAGCATCAACAATATGGTCTCGATCAAACACACCAATCATCGCATCAATTCCCGGACAAAGTTCTAGCAGTTTTGCTCGCTGTCTTTGAACAAGACATCCAGCAGCAACGACTCTCTGTACTTGACTGCGTTCTTTCATCGCAACGGCTTCATTAATGACTTCAACGGATTCTTCCTTTGATGCTTCAAGAAAACCGCATGTGTTTATGACAATTGCGTCGGCATCGTTGTGGTCAGCAACGATTTCATATCCAGCATCTATCAAGGTCGCGAGCATCTGCTCACTATCAACGAGATTTTTAGGACATCCCAGACTGACGAATCCAATAGTATGAATAGAACGCATAAGAGCTGTATTTTACAGGTACAACTGATGTTCTGTGATATATGAACAAACCGCTGAAGAAACAAATGCCTCGATACTTTCGCCATCGTGGAGAAGCTTACGGATGTCTGTTGAGACTGCAGGGAACGGTTTAATCTGCAAGAGGCGACTGTCACAAAGTTCAAAACCATCGCGAGGCATGATCGCTGGATTTGCAATTTCAAGAATCTCTTCCCAATCTTTCCATTCTTTAAATTGTGACCACTGATCCGCTCCGATAAGCAATCTCAATATTTGTTCGTCTTGTCGTTCCTGTTGTAATGATTTAATCGTGTCGATGGTGTAACTTGTCCCGCCTCTCTGAAGTTCGATTGTGGAAATTTCAGCCCATGGACAATCTTGCAATGCAAGTTCAAGCATTGCAAGTCGGTCCGCATCACTTGTACAAGGTAATTCTTTCAGTGGAGAATGATGCGTAGGCACGAACAGGACCTTATCAAACTCAAGCAATTGCATTGCCGCAAAAGGAAGTTCAACATGTGCAAGATGAGGAGGGTCAAACGTGCCACCATACAACAATATTTTTGTCATGACGTTGACACCTCTTTATTATCGATGAGTCGAGTGCTCCCTACTTTTACTGCGACAAGAGCACGGCACGATTTTCCGTGTTGAGGTTTAAGCAATGTTTCGCTGTCTCGGATCACGGCGTACTCAACATCAAGATTATGTTCATGTAGTACTTCTAACATTTGCTGTTCTGATGAACATGTTATTGCTTTGTGGATTCCAAGCGCACGGTTTCGTTCTTCAGTTGATAAATAAATGTTCCGACTACTCATCGCAAGGCCATCTTTGTCTCGAATAATTTCAGCCCCAATGATTTGTAGCCCATCCCAGCGACGCTCTTCTTGTTTGATGAGTTGTTTCACAATCAAATATTGTTGGTAGTCTTTCAGCCCGAATACTGTGACACTCGGTTGAACTAAATCAAAGAGGCGTGCGACTGCAACACAAACCCCTTTGAAATGAGTTGGTCTGCATGCGTCTTCAAGGTTTGGAGTGGTCGCGGCTTCTGGCAGTTGAATCTCCTCAGGAACGTTTGGATACATCACCTCTACTGTTGGAGCAAAGACGATGTCTGCACCAACACCTTTTGCAAACGAAACATCTTGTTCTAAATTACGAGGATATTGAGACAAATCTTCTTCAGGAGAAAATTGTTCAGGATTCACAAAAATACTGACAACCACAGGCCTGCCAGATTTTTTTGCCTCGCGGATTAAAGACAAGTGCCCATCATGTAATGCGCCCATCGTAGGCACAAATGCACATCCCCGAAACTCAGCCAACTCGTTTGCTTCTGTGATAATCCGCATTCCATACAGTGTAGTGTCTGACACCTGGTGTCTGACACCAGGTGTCAGACACCAGGCGTACCAGACCCTATAATGTGATATTGGAACAATATTTAGGAGTTTCCTTATGTCAGTAATAGTGACCGAAAAAGCAGCGAATGAAATCAGCAATATTATGGCTCAGCAAGACCTTGATCGTGATTCAACACATCTGCGAGTAGGTGTGAAGGGCGGAGGATGTTCAGGTTTTAGTTATATTCTTGATTTAACAGAAACAAAAAAAGACGGCGACGAGGAATGGGAGTACGAATTCTCGATAGATGAAAGCGAATTCAAACTACGAGTTATTTGTGATCCAAAAAGTTACCTATACCTGAATGGTACAACTGTCGATTTCAAAGACGAAGTCATGGGTAGGGGATTTGTCTTTGATAATCCGAATGCGACAACAACCTGTGGTTGTGGCAGCAGTTTCAACGCATGACAGAAAATAACGAAATTGAATCTAAAGACGTTCCGCATTCCTTCTCGCTTTTTGTAGCAGTCACAGGAATCATTGCGCTGACGCTCTTGTCTTGGCGTCTTTTCTTAGACCCACAGAGCCAGACAGTGAAGCTTATCGATCTTTTCGATCTAGGTGTTTGCGCGATTTTCTTTTGGGATTTTCTCAGTAAATTTTATAAAGCGGAATCAAAATGGAGATACATGTTGACGTGGGGACCCATTGATTTGCTTGCTTCAGTTCCAGCTGTGTGGTTTGTTTCAACACCAATTATTCACACGCTGAAACTCCCTCACGTCTTTAGAATCTTCCAAGGGCTACGAGCCATAAAGGCACTGCATGCGATTGTTGCAGCTGTCCGTACAGATCGAAGGACAGCAATTGTTGTTGTTGGATTTTTGATTGCTGAAGTTGTGATTGTCGGTTCTTGTTTTGCTGTGCTCTATTTTGAATCACAAGACCCTTCAGCAAACTTGACGAATTCAGCAGACGTTCTTTGGTGGTCTGTTGTGACAATGTCAACAGTTGGCTACGGTGATTATTATCCCGTGACAATTGGTGGTCGATTTATGGCAGTCTTGCTCATGTTTAACGGAATCGGGTTGTTTGCGATGCTTGCTGGTGTGTTTGCAGACATACTCCGATCTGCAACTTCAGATATCGCATCAAAAACTTCGAGAGAAAAGTGAATTATTCTTCGAATCGTTTTACGACGAGCGTATTGTTCTGACCACCGAAACCGAAGGAATTACTCAAACAACAATCAACCTGTGCTTCTCTGGCAGTGTTTGGCACATAATCCAAATCAAGTTCCGGATCTGGATTGTCAAGGTTTATTGTTGGCACGAGCATATTTGTTTGGATGGACATGATGCAGGTGATGAGTTCGACAGAACCTGCTGCAGCAATCAGGTGTCCCATCATCGATTTTATTGAACTGACAGGAACGTTTGGGGCAACTTCGCCAAAAACAAGTTTAATAGCTTTGGTTTCAATGGAATCATTTTCTTGCGTACTTGTTCCATGTGCTGATATGTATTGGACGGGCGGTCGATCGTCGACCGTTTGTGTTGGGCAGATGTTCGCCTGAGCGAGTGCGTTTTCAATAGCAGCAGCCGGCCCACGACCCTCTGGGTGTAAATCAGTAATTCGGTATGCATCTGCAGATGACCCGAAACCGACAATTTCAGCAAGAGGAGTTGCACCCCGAGCGAGTGCGTGTTCTAGTGTTTCAAGAATCAACATTCCAGACCCTTCGCCCATGACGAACCCACCCCTGTCCTTGGAGAATGGTTTCGACGCCTTTCGAGGATCGCCATCAAAAGTTGAGAGCGCAGTTAAACGGTTGAACCCAGTGATTCCAAGTGCGTGAAGCATCGTGTGTGTTCCACCGGTCATCATGACATCAGCATCACCATGCAACAGAACGCTCGCTGCTTCACCAATGGCTTGAGTACTTGCAGCACACGCTGTTAAACAATTAAAGGCAGGTCCACGACATTCATATTCTTTTGCGACATGCCAGAGCGGCATGTTTGGCTCTTGCTCAACCTCGCCCCATTCATCGAGTTTTTGGCGAGCGAAGGTTGCCCATGCCACAGGATCAACGTTGCCATCCTCGACATTCCACGAGTGGGTATCAATCATCGAATGTGCAGAAAAATCGAGCACACCTTCACCAGCCCCTAAATAAATACCCATTCGGTCGTGGTTCAACTCTTCGTACTGACCAAGCCCAGACTGTTCCCATGCTTGTCTCGCTGCACCTAGAGCGAATTGCGAGTTCATTGCAGGGGAGCGATGAATTGCAGGGTCGTTGACGTATGCAGTCCAGTCAAAATCACGGACTTGCCCTGCGAATGTAGTTGGGAAACTTGATGCGTCGAACCGATCGATTGGAGCGATTGCTGACTGTGCGTTACACATCCGTTTCCAGACGGTCTCTAAATCATTTCCAAGGGGTGTAATCCACCCCATGCCTGTCACAACGACTCTCGTCATGTTTCTGTCCTCCCAAGAATCATTGCAACACATTGACCGCCTTCGCTTGGTGAGACAATGAGGACTTTTGAAATCTCCAATGCTCTAGCATTGCATCTTGCCGCATCAATGCCAGCTGTCGAATCGGCTCCGAGCCGACTTGGAATCATTTGTTCTTTGATTGCTTTTGCTGCAACACCCACTGCGATGGCGCCGTTGCCTGCCATGCAGTTGCCTGTATACGGGATTGTTGTAATGGTAGGTATCGATGGAAGAGCGTTGCCAAAGACCGCGGTTAACCCTTTAACTTCAGCATTGTCAATTTCAGGAATACCAGCACCAAGTGGAATAATGACATCAATATCTGCTGGCGTACAATTTGCTTCATCCATTGCACGAGTGATGGCGGAGGTCATTGCAGTTGAGTCAATATCCAGTGGGGAATCTGCTATTGATTGCCTGCATCCAATTCCATCGATTGTGCACCAAGGGGTACCACCACGATCAGTACAAGATTCGAGCGACTCTACAATCATGATTCCACCGCCCTCACCAATGGCTGTGCCTTCGGCGAGTTCAGAGAACGGTTTCACAAGTGTACTCATATCAGTAGAGCCATCAGAGTCAACGAGGCGATTGGTACAATGTTGTCTGTACAACGCAAGTGGATTGATGCGATCTTCAGCACCCCCAGACAGACACGCATCAGCATCCCCACGTTGAATGACGCGACGAGATTCAGCAATAGAGAGTCCACTTGATGCTTCGCAGCACGTGATGGTGTTGCTTGGTCCTTGGCAATCATGCACGATGGTGACATGGCACGCGAGCATATTTGGCAAGTATTTAAGGAGCCAAAGTGGCGTGAGATTTTGCATTCCCTCATTTCCCCAATGAGCAAGGTCGAAACTTCCATCCTCATTCTGACTTGTCACGAGGGCAGCGGCAAGTTCATTGACTTCTGCAGAGATAAGTCCAGCACCAATGTGGCAACCAACCCTACTTGGTGCAATTGTTGGAGGTTCATCACTATTCCCTGTTCCTGCTGTGACCAAACCCGCATTATGCACAGCGTCAGAAGCAGCACCAACAGCGAGTTCGGTATCTCTGCACATCACCTTTGTTGCTTTACGATGACTTTTCGGAACGATTTTTCGAACGTTGAATTCATCCTCAGGAAGTTCTCCAGCAACTTGGGAAGTAAACCCACTTGGGTCAAATCGTTCGATACGATGGATGCCAGTACGACCTTCGCACATCGCTTCGAAGAGCGAGTCGATCCCAACACCAAAACACGTCATGATGCCTACCCCAGAAATGACAATGTTCTCATTTTGCTCTGGCATTGAGGCGGATTGTACTGCAAGGGGTCATGTCGAGGGGGGTGGGTGGGGGGGGGCGGCCGCCACGGGGCCGCCAAAAAATTTTTAGATACGCGCC
>CAZVVI010000008.1:43067-74965 GCA_964630505.1 uncultured Isosphaeraceae bacterium
CGAGGGTCTGACCCTCGACATGACCCTAACAAAGTTTTTGACCGACGAGCATCGCAAGTTCAATGGATTGTTCGTAATTCAACCTTGGATCAACAAGGGTTTCATACGCGTCCCCTAACCCTGATTCGTCTAATCCCCGAGCTCCACCAGTACACTCGGTTACGTTCTGACCGCAGACTTCAACATGGACACCGCCAAGGGAAGAGTTCATGTTTTTATGGATATCAATCGACTGTTCAAGTTCTGAAAGAATTGCATCAAAACTTCTCGTTTTAATGCCACCATCTGTCCTCTTTGTATTTCCATGCATTGGGTCACTGATAAAGAGAACGTTCTTTCCGGTTGCTTGAACTTGTTCGATGAGTTTTGGAAGTTCATCCGAAACCTTCTCTTCACCAAATCGGTGAATCAGTGTTAAGCGTCCTGCTTCGTTCTCTGGATGCAACGTATCGAGGAGTGGTTCAATTTCTATAGGATGAGTCCCAATCTTTACACCAATCGGATTTGCAATCCCTCGAAAAAACTCGATGTGCCCACCATCGATATCAGTTGTTCTCGCACCAATCCATGGGAAGTGACACGACAAGTCATACCAACCTGTTCGACGAGGGACTTGACGAGTTTGTGCCTGTTCGTAGTGTAAGTGCAGCCCTTCGTGGCTTGTAAAAAATTCAACACGGTTGATTGCCCCAACGGATTCACCAGCAAGTGTCTCCATAAATCGTAAACTTTCTGCAATGGAAGCTACGATTTCCTGATACTCACTCGCTTTTGGTGAATGCTCAACGAATCCTAAATCCCAATACTCTGGATGATGTAAATCCGCAAATCCGCCATCAATAAGTGCTCGAACAAAGTTAATGGTCATCGCACTTCGTTCAAAACCACGAAGCAATCTATTTGGATTGGGTGTGCGGGCAATTTCTGAAAATTCAATATCATTGACCAAATCACCTCGATAACTTGGAAGGGTTGCGCTATCGATTGTTTCTGTATCACTTGACCTTGGTTTTGCATATTGTCCAGCGAGCCGACCAACTCTGATAACACGTCGCTGGGTGGAATGCACCAAGACGAGTGACATTTGTAAAAGAACTTTGAGTTGACCGGTAATCCGCTGAGGCGTGCAATCAGCGAATCTTTCTGCACAATCACCTGCTTGCAGGAGAAAACGTTTTCCATTCATCGCCTCAACTAGTTGAGATTTGAGAGTCTCGATTTCCCACGAAGAAACAAGGGGAGGTAACTGTGAGAGGGCCTTTACAGCACCCTCTAACGCCTTGGAATCGGGATAATCCGGTTGCTGAGCGGTTTGCTTACCCTGCCAAGTTGTTGGATTCCAGTTTGTCATCGTGTACTTACTAACCTAATGCGGGCGAGAGGACTCGAACCTCCACGGGTATTACCCCACCAGAACCTAAATCTGGCGCGTCTGCCAATTTCGCCACGCCCGCTTGGGTGGTGCAGAGCGGATATGATACGGGGAAAGGACCTTTCCGAACAACCGATCACTCATGAACTTTCCGTCATCTACCATCATGCCCCTTCTTGCTCGGCTTGTAATTGCCGCTGCCATGTTGACTTCAGGGTGGATGAATTGCTTTGGGCAAGTACAAATTCGAACAGAAATTGTTGAGGGGCTTCGTGAAATGGACATTGAAGTCCACGAGCCCGTTCAAGCTGATTCAACAACAGTTGTTGAAGAAGGCGATGAAGGGTCAGAGTCCACCGAACCCGCCATGAGCAAAACGACAACTCGAGGCGTCAACAGAATTGTTTGGCTTATTCATACCAAGTGGCCAGAACTCGGCGGTTGGGGAACATTCTTGGCATGGTCAGCAGCAGTCGCCCAACTTGTGGCGGGGGTGCTGTTATTTGTAGGGTTGTTTACTCGCCTTGCAGCGTTTGTTGTTTGTATTGCAATAGGAATGGCAATATATATTGTGTCGGTAAATATTCACGGGATGTTTACGATGAACCCATTTGATTGGCCACATGATTCACACCGCTTCATTCAATTATTTGCGGGTTTAGGATTATTTACACTTGCTCTTGGATTACTGTTTAGTGGTGGCGGAAGTTTCTCGATTGATCGGCGACATACTTCAAGCGCGGTGTCGCCAAAAAAGATTCCTACGAAAAAAAGCATAGATTGAGTGTTCTGTAACAATTTTGGTGTAGCATTCAGGGCGAGATGTCAAGTGAATCGCTTTTCAATTCAGACACGAACAAACCCATTGCGTGGATTGTTTCCGTTGGTATACATGTAGGAATTGGCTTACTTGCATTTTTTATCACATGGTCAGTTGTGCGGATTGAAGAAGCGCCTCCTCATATCGTGTCGGCCTCGTGGCACGAAAAGCTAGTGACTGAACTTGCCAAACTTCCGTTGCAAACAATTCCCTCAGTTGATCAAGAACAACACTTGCAAACACTAACACCACCAGAACCCAAAGAATCGATTCAAGATGGTTTCGCTGTTCTCCATACAGTTTCTTCAAGTGGTGTTATTCCTGAGTTTGCACGTAGAGAGCCCGAACAAGAAGTTCAATTTATGGGGCTTGATGCTGTGGCTGCAAAAAGGATTGTGTATGTTGTTGATGCTTCTGGTTCTATGTTACTTCACTTATCAACGGTTCTTGAAGAACTTGAACGGTCGCTCACCACACTCCATCCAAAGCAAGAATTTGGGATTCTATTTTTTCAACAAGACAAAGCAATTGCAGTCCCGCCAAGAAGAAAGCTAGTCTTCGCAAACGCTTCTAATGTTTCAGAAGCAATGCATTGGGTGAACACAAGCGGGAAAGTCATCCCCTCAGGTGGAAGCAATCCAGTGAACGCATTAAAAGATGCGATGCAACTTAAACCAGACGTGATTTACTTATTGAGTGAAAATATTACCGGTGCAGGGCGGTACGAAGTTCCTGTTGAAGAATTGCTACATGAACTAGAAAGTATTAATCCGGTTGACTCTAGAAATGGTCTTCGGAGAGTTCAAATTAACTGCATTCAGTATCTCACGCACGATCCTTTAAAAACAATGCAGAGAATTGCTGAAATTCATGGCGGAGATGACGGGTATACATTTATTGAGCGTGGTAGAGTAGGGAAGTAAGGAGAATGGCATGGACGCCAAGCGGAGAATTCATCATATTTGCACCGTTGCAGCAATCACGCTGACAACGACAGCATTTGCAGAAACAGACAGTCGAAGTTTTGGTGAGGCATTCTTTGTGTCTCGAAGAAATGATGGTTCGGTTGAGTTGCTTGGTAGCACTGTAACGTGGCTTCTTCTTTTGATGTCAATTTGTAGTATTGGAATTATGGTTCACCTTGCTCTAGCAAACCGAAGACCTACAGTGTTGCCAGATCAACTTGTAAAAAATATTCGTCGAAGCATCAAGAAAAAACAGTTTCAAGACGCAATCAATCTTGCATCAAAAGATGATAGTTACTTAGGCAAAATTCTTGTTGCGGCATTTCATGATGCGAAGTATGGATTTCCATCAATGATGCGTTCACTTGAGCAAACTGCTGATGAACTTGCAACTGCTCGATTACGACGGATTGAACTTCTCAATGTCTTTGGCCAAGTAAGTCCGATGATTGGCTTGTTTGGAACTGTGTATGGGATGATTCTTGCGTTCGGTGCAATCGTAGCTTCAGGGGGCAGCGCAGATCCAGTTGCACTTGCAGGAGGTATCGGGACAGCACTAACCACAACTTTTTGGGGACTGGTCGTGGCGATTCCAGCGTTGTCAGGCTACGCAATTTTACGGAATAAGATTGATGAGCTTACTGTTGAAGCAACGATTACGGCTGAAGAGATCATTAATAACTTTAGACCAAGAAAGCCTACGCAAATCGCAAAATCTAGTAACGGCGTTTCAAATAAAAAAGAGGTTGCAATGTCAGCCCAAACTATTGAGGCAAGGTAATGGCTAGAAAAGGGAACCCGACATCTGCAATCAATGCAAATATGACTCCTATGATTGATGTTACTTTTTTGCTCATTGTGTTTTTTGTAGCAGTTTCACAAATTGTAGATCGTGATTTAGTTCCATTAGATTTACCCTCGCCAGAGCGTGCAACTTCAGTAGTCTCAGACGAAGAACGAGTGACTGTAAACCTTGTTCCACTTCAGGATGGCGAAATCGCAGGAATCGTCGTGGGTGGTCACACAATTGCCGCTGATGCGATGAGTGATTTGACAGCAATCATCAACACACGATTAGCGGGTGGGGCAGAAAATGTTCATCTTCGGGCAGATCGCCAAACAAAGTACCAATATATTCACCAAGCAATCACAGCGATACGAGAAACAGGTGCTTCGCCTCGACTTCAACTTGTCGTGAACGGTGACCTCAAATGATTACTAAAGGGCGTAAGAAAAGCGCGATTGGGTTGAATTTAACTTCGATGATTGACGTCGTATTCTTGTTACTTATTTATTTTATGGTTGCGACAGAATTTAAAACCGCGGAAGAATCTTTTCCAATGGATTTGCCTCTTCGCAACCATGGACAAATCATTACCCTTGACAATGAACCGCTCGTTATATTCGTTGAGTCCGCTGGTGAAGGCTCAAATGATCTTCGAGTACGCTTGAAAGGTCCTTGGGAACCAGTTTCATCACTTCACGAACTGTCTGCTTTTTTAACAACCAATAAAGCCGGAGGGTTTGGAAGCGGTGGCTTGTTTGCAGAACATCATCCAATTCTTATCAAGCCTACAAATGACACTCGCTGGGACCATGCAATTGCAACCTACAACACAGTCGCGAGTGCGTTGTATACCAACATTACGCTAGACGAACCATCATGATGTTCTTAACAGCTATCTTACTCGCCGTTCCTTCTGTACAACTTGAAGAAGTGAAAGAACAACTCTTTACAGAATGGACGACAACAGCCCGCATTGCGAATGTTTCATTTGGATTACCTACGGATGCCCAGGTGCAATCAGTCATGAATCAAATGGAACAATGTAGAGAAGAAATAAAGTCAGCAATCACAATGGAACTATCAGAAATGGAAACCGAAGTGGATCTTCCATTTTTGTTGGCAATGGTGGATGGAATTTCGATGGAACACGCACCAGAATTTGCTGAGCAATGTGCCTATCACGCAAGCAGCCTTGAAGATGAATTTTCGGGCATCGCTGCGTCTCGGCTCTTGAGGATGCAATATCGTTCAGCAACGATTCTTGGTGAAGAAAAGGTTTCAAATGAATCAAAAGAAGCGTTTTGGTCGCTTACGCACCCCCACCCAGAAGATGTGGTCGTATTTACCTTAGGTGAGATTCAAGAGTCGTTTCAATCAAACAATGTCATGAAAGCACGTCAATTATACGATAGACTCGCAACCAAACTGAATCGTAAAAGCACCCAGTATTTACGAGTCCCGTTTGCGCATGGGTATGCAAGAGTTTCACCAACAACACACGAAGCGTTGTACGGCTGGTTTGCACTCGCAGAGTGGTTACTCGATTATGGTTACGAACAATCAATCGTTGACGAGGAACTTGTCAAGTGGATCAGCAGGTTGCCAACGCCGCCGACTATTTCACCTCTGAGTAATGATTCAAGAATCTCTTCTCTTGCACTACGTAGGGAAATCGCAAATAGCCCCCACCAAGATAAAGGAATGTTACTTCAACAACTGATGGTTCTCGCTAGAAAAGGAGATGGCCGTGCAGCGGAACGTGTGCTTGAACATGGCGAATCAGAGTTTAGCGAAGAAGCTCTCGCGCTCATCATTAAATTTCCAAAACGAATCAAACTGTCAGTAGATTACTGGAAACTGTATGTCGCAAATCTTGATATGAAGAATCGAAATATAGAGCAAGCACGCACACGACTCGCTCCGATTGCACTTGGCAATGGGAAGTACCGCTCAAATGCAATTGAAATGTTGGAACGAATCGAAGAAATGGAACTCATCACACTTCATGATGCATTTGGAGTTCATTCTCACGGTGAACTACCAACAAGTCTTTCTAAACAGTTTTCTCAATCAACAATGCATGATTTGCTAAGTCAATGCATTTCAGCGTGTCATACAAATGGCGTAGACGAATGGAGTGAAGCAGCCCTCGCATTGCTCCTTGAGAATGCAGACGGTGTGCCAGTGATTCTTGTTGCAGAGGCGAACCGGCTACTGGGTAATTGTGAGCAAGCAATTCCTTTTTTTGAGGAATCTATCAGCGTTTATGGTCAGTCAATACAAGCATGTGCAGGATTAGCGGATTGCCGAAAGGATCGTGATGCTATGAATCAAGTCATGCAATCGACATCCCTAGATGGTGAATCTTCATACTGGTTTTGGCTCTCAAATGCTCGGCTCATTCAGTGGTTCATTGACGACGGCGGTGATAAAGATGAAGCACAAGCAAAAGTGAATAGACTAAGAAAAAAAGACGCCACACTTGGTGGCGTCCAATTTATGTCTCAATTTAATTTGATGTTTCGCTAAGAAGCGCGGCGGCTATGAATTGGAGTTCCATTTTGCATGCGTTCTCGCAATCTCCTAAGCGAATCAATTTCTATTTGACGCACACGTTCGCGCGTCAGCCCAATCACGGTGCCAATTTCCTTGAGCGTGAGGGGCTCCTGCCCTTCAAGACCAAATCGTAAACGCAGGACTCGTGCATCTCGATGGTCAAGTTGACCAAGAAAATTCAGGATGTCTTTGATTGTCTCACGTTGTTCAACCTGTTCATCAGGACGTTTGTTGTGCTCGTCTTCAAAAACATCAGATAGTGACATCGGATCTCCCGCAGATGTTTTTGGTTTTCTTCCAGAGGACGCACGCATCGCACGTCGAATCGCATTGAGTTTTTTCAGCGGTAACTCCATGTATTCAGCCGTTTCTTGGTTTGTAGGTGAGTGCCCATTTTCATCGGTTAATTTCCGCAGTGCATCTCGGTATCGATTGATGAGGTCAACCATGTACGCGGGAATGTGTACAGGCTGCGTTGCATTGATGAGCATCCGTTTGATTGATTGTTTAATCCACCATGATGCGTACGTTGAAAATCGAGCACCATGTGCTGGATCAAAACCCTCTACAGCACGGATAAGCCCGATGTTGCCCTCCTCGATGAGATCAGCAAGTGTGAGCCCTCGCCCAAGGTAGCGTTTACCAATCGAAACAACGAGTCGTAGATTCGCTCGAATCATGTGCTCTTTTGCGCTTGGGTCACAATCGTTGATAATTCTCCAGCCGAGTTCCTTTTCTTCTTCTGGGGTCAGAAGAGGAACTTCGTTAATCTGATGTAGGTAGAGTTCAAGATCCACGTATTTCTCCTAGTTTTCCATTGCTTTCAAAATCCTACGCTCGCATCGGCTTGATTTACACCCAAATAAAGCAATGTCTTTAGATGAACCTCACACCAACCCGCATAACCCGAACTCGTGGTGACAGTCACCGAATAACCACCGCTTCTGGCTGATAAAAGACATTTTCACCCGCTTCCATCAGGAGTGACAGTCATTGAAAAGGTGGGGGAGAAACGAATTACCGATATGATGTGAGGATGGGAAAGATATTCCGACAATGACGCCAAACGATATTTCCAAAATACTGAATGAATGGCCATTTGAGCCTGGAAAATTGAACGTCCGAATTTTTGAAGTTGAGGATGGTCGAGAAGTTCTTCAAATGAGGATGGAGATGGGTGTCGTTCAGATGGAAATGCAAGGAAGACCAGACGGTCGGCCTCAGGATGGTTTTTCATCCCTTCTCTCGTTATATGAATCTCGTGGTACTTCTGGAGGGTTGGATTCAGATGCTTGTCGCCGATTACGTGAAGAGGGTGTCCAACGCTCACATCGAGCAGCAGCATTGTTTTCAGTGAGCAGATGGGAGGATGTCATCCGCGATTGCAATCGGAATCTTGAGTTGTTTGATTTATGCAAACACCATGCGAATGAAGAACAAGATCGCGAAGCACTTGAACAATTCAGAGCACCAGTGATTGCACTTAAAACTCGTTCCGCTGCCGAGTGGGCAGTAAGCCTTGAAAATACAATCGAAGCTATGTCTGCAATAGATCAAGGAATCGAACTTCTTCAAGAAGTCCTAGGTGACGATTGTGATGACTCCAACGAAATGCAACTCTTATTAGGAATGAAAGAAGCACTTGTCCCAAGACTTCCCACATCAGAAAGAGCTGATCTTGAAGAGCGACTTACGTCTGCAATTAAAAACGAAAATTATGAGTTGGCTGCGATTTTAAGAGATGAAATTCGTTTGCTACGAGAATAATCAAAGTTTGTAAAACGGAAGCGGCACAACAGTTGCAGGAAGTGTTTGTTTTCCAAAATCGATGTTTACAGTTTCGCCGTTGAACTCACTTGAAACGTATGCCATTGCGATTGGATATTCAAATGTTGGACTGTAACACCCACTTGTGACTGTGCCAATCACACAATCATTTTCAAGAATGGACATCCCTTGCCTTGGAGAACGCCGCCCATCAAGTGTTAATCCCACGAGTTTTTTACCTGAGCCATGTTCTGCAATGTGGCGAAGTGCATCTTGGCCTATAAATTGTTCCGCTTCGTTTTCTCCATGCCCTTTCTCCAACTTTACAGCGAACGATAAGCCCGCAGATAGCGGGTCTGTTTCTTCATCAAGTTCATGGCCATACAACGGCATCCCTGCTTCTAATCGCAAAGAGTCCCGAGCACCAAGCCCTGTTGGTTGGATGATATTTTTGTCTTCAACATTCTTCATCATCATGTCGATGGCTTTTTGAGCAAATCCTTTTGGGAGAATGATCTCAACACCGTCTTCCCCTGTATATCCAGTTCTTGAAATCATGATTGATGCAATAAACAAATTTTTGGTGATGAATCGATATCTTTTCAAAGTCGGAATCTCACTAGAAAAATTAGAGAGTAGTTCCATCACTTTTGGACCCTGAAGCGCAATCATTGCAGTCGTTTCAGTTTCATCCTTGACTTTGCAAACGTATTCACAGCGATGTGCTTCAATGTGATTGCAGATTTTTTCTCGATTTGCACCGTTGCATACCATCATGTAATTTGTTTTATTTTCGCAGTAGACAAGGACATCATCATGGCAACCGCCAGCATCATTGCACACCAGCGAATACCGAATTTGCCCTTCGCCCATACCGTGAATTTGCCTTGTACATAATCGATCGAGTAATCGGCACGCATCCTTACCCTTAAATCGAAGACGCCCCATGTGGGAAACATCGAATAAACCTCCGCTGGTTCTCACTTGGTTGTGTTCATCGATAATCGACCCATATGTAAGAGGCATCTCCCAACCAGCAAAATCAACCATCTTGGCACCATGTTCAAGATGATAGGAATGGAAAGGGGGCGTTTTACGTTCTTGTGTGTTCGACATTTGATTAGGAGTGCTGAGGGCGGGGGGGGTATTGTACTTCCTAGGTCAATCTGCGGTTGTGGGTGGTACCGTAGGCGGGTATCCTTCTCCAATCAAATGCATTTAATTAGAACCATTCTCTTCTGCCTCGCATGTGCTGTACTTGTGGCACCACTTTCTGCAGATTTTGAAGATCGCCTCATCTCTTCGATCACGTTCGAGGGCCTTGACCGCGTGACAGAACAGCGTGTTCTAAATCTGATTCAATCAACCGCTGGAGAACCCTACAACGCTGCAGTAGTGGAAGAAGACGTTCACGTTCTTACACATCTTGGTGAGTTCAAATACATTTCAGCAGACGTCGTCCTTCAGGAGGACGGAACGGTTGAACTTATTTATACCTTTAGAGAACAACAAATCATCACACAAGTTTCAGTTGTAGGGAACACCTTAGTTAGCGATGAAGCGTTACTCGCCGTTACCCCAGTCATGGAAGGGTTGGGTCGCGATCAGGATGCGGTCGATCGGGGTAAACGAGCGATGATGAATTTGTATAAAGAAGAAGGCAACTATCTGGTAGAAATTTTCCCAGAAGTCATCGTCTACGGTAAAGATGTAGATGAGTTTACCGGTTTACGAATTGAAGAATCCGTCGTATTGATTTATAACATCATGGAAGGGCCGCGCGTTCGAGTGAAGGGGTTGTCATTTTTTGGAAACCACTCATTTACTTCAAAAGAGTTATCTGCAGAAATTGATACAAACGTATCGGTACCATTTTTTCGCCGAGGTGAATTGAATGAACAAGTATTAGATGCTGATGTGCAGAGTTTGAAATACTTTTACATTAACAGGGGATTTCGAGATGTGCGTGTTTCGTACACAGATCCATTAAGCCCGAATGACAAAGAAGCATCAGTGGTTTTTCTTATTGAAGAAGGACCACAATATACAGTCGGTGGAATATCAACTGAGTTTATTACTGTCGGGGAACTTCTTCCAGTGTTTACAGAAGAACAGATTCGCGGGGTGATTCCTATGAAGCATGGGGACGTGTACCGGCAGATTGACGTGAGCGCAGCAACGGCAGCAATTAACGATGCATATGGTGTGCTTGGCAGAATTATCAATGTCGATCCGAAACAGCAAGCGATCAAGAAAGCCGTAAAAACGATGTATGGGGGTGGTACTGCGTTGGAACTAGACGCGACACGTGCAATCCCATACCACGCTCAGCCAGGTGTCTCAATTGACATCGTGTTTCAGATTACAGAAGGTCGCCCAACAAAGGTAGGCGTTGTGGATATCAAAGGAAATTCAGTGACGAAAGATAAAGTAATCCGAGGAAGGATCGGTTTGAAACCTGGGTACCCCTTCGATGTGGCAGAAGCAAATCGATCTGAAGAACGGCTGATGAAAACAGGGCTTTTCAACAAGGTGACGATGACGATTCAGCCCGAAGATGAAGAAAATCCAGATATCCGAGATCTCCTTGTTGAAGTAGACGAGTCAAACACTGGCTCTCTGAATTTTTGGGTTGGTGCTGGAAGTGATTCGGGACTCATTGGAAATATCTCCCTTGAACAACGAAACTTTGACATTGCAGACTGGCCAGAGAGTTGGGAAGAGTTTTGGCAAAGGAAGGCCTTTAAAGGAGCAGGTCAACAGTTTGGGATGGCATTTCAACCTGGGGACGAAATTTTTAATTATCAAATGAACCTTACAGATCCTCGGTTCTTAGACACAGATTATTCTCTGGGTGGACTTGCTGGTTGGAGAGTACAAGAATTCGAAGAATACACACAAGAGTCTCTGTACAGCCAAGTGAATCTTGGTCGTCGTTTTGGAGACATTTGGTATGGTCGGTTATCGTTCTCAGCAAACAGAATTAAGTTGACTGATCTCAGTGACGACGTTCCTTTAGAAGTCTTTAATGACAGAGGCCCGAGTTCGATTAACTCAATTGGTGGTTCACTCACTAGAACAACGTTAGAACCGTATATCCAACCAACAGAAGGTTCTAGAATAAGCCTCACGGTCAACCAGTTTGGCTTGCCTACAGGTGACTACACTTTTACAAAGACACACCTTTCATATACGTCCTATTTTGCGATGGATCGTGATTTTCTAGGCAGAACATCTACCTTGCGATTAGACGGTCGCCTTGGATATATCGTTGGCGGCACCTCCCCAACGTTCGAGAAGTTTTATCTGGGGGGTCGTACGCTAAGAGGTTTTGAATATCGATCAGTATCACCGCTGGGGACACCTAGAGTCGCTGGAGGTGACCCATTTGTACCAATTGGAGGAGATTGGCAAGTTTTTCTTGGTGCTCAATATGAATTCCCAGTTGTAGACAAATTTATATCAATGGTCCTTTTCTGTGACAGCGGAACAGTTCTTGATAGCCCCGGATTTGATGAATACAGAGTGAGTGTAGGCACCGGCATCAGACTCCATATCCCGCAACTAGGGCAGGCTCCACTCGCTTTTGACTTTGGATTCCCGGTCTTAAAAGAAGATACTGACAAAAAGAAAATATTTAGTTTCAGCATTCAGTTGCCATTTTAGAAACCACCGAATCTCTGGGATTTCTCGTACAATTACCAAAAATTCTTGCACACTTTGAGAAGAAGGAACAAACCATGTCTACAAAAACTCGAATGCAGCGAATCACCTTTAGTATCGCAATACTCTGTACGGTGTGTGTTGTCGCGGGCTACGCCGCTGTAGCAGCAACATCTCGCCTGCGACCACCCACAGTTGTCGTTACATTCAATATCGAAAACGTCACAGCAGACCTCACCGAACGAGCTGACGCTGAGACTCGGCTTAGAGAACTTGTGACGAAGATTGATGATGAAACAAAACGCAGGGTTGACTCGATGACTGCAATGCAAGAGAGCCTTGAAACAACGGCTGAAGCAGATCGACCTGCAATTATCGAAGAACTCGAGCAACTCCAGTTAGAAGCGGTGAGTTATAGACGGTTTGCTAAGATTAGAATAGATAATGAGCGATCACTGATGCTCAGAGACCTATATATAAAAATTCGTCAATCGGTCGCAGCAATTTCAAAAGAAAACGGATATGACCTCGTACTCATCAGCGATGACTATAGAGAAATTGTTGTCATGCCCAACGCAAACACGAGTCGAGAATATCAGGTTCGAGAACAAATTGAACTGCAACGAATTATTTATGCAAGTCCCCAAATTGACATCACTGAACAAATTGTGACACATATGAATCTAGAATGGGAAAAACGATCAGATCTTTGATCTGTAAAGGAATTGAACATGAAGCACGTGAAGAACCACTCCTTCCATTTGTACGCGATTGCGATGCTTGTGATCGTTGCGGTATCTCTGCAAACTCAAGCAAATCGTAAACTCGCACCATCCAATCCAGCGGTACTTGTCTCCGTAGACTTTGAGAGAGTTTTTGCCTCACTCGAAGAAAGAGTCTATGAACAATCACAAGCACAAACCATCGTAAATGCGATGACAGAAGATATTGAGCAACGCAGACAACACATCGAAAGTTACGAGCAAGAGTTTGAGTTGTACGAACGTGGCTCAGAAAAATGGGAAGAGTTGATGCAAGAGCAACAACTTGAAGCGTTGGAATACCAAGCACAAGTTGAATACTTGAATATTCGAGCCAAGCGAGAAGAATCAAAGGGGATGCGTAGAGTGTATGAACACATCCGTGAAGCAGCAGCAACCCTAGCAACAGAAAATGGATGGGATTACGTCATCGTGAATGACGCAGTTGTTGAATTGCCCGGTGGAGACAATGTGGACATGGGTGCTCAAATTAGTAGCCGGCGAATGTTGTTTGCAACCCCAACCCTTGATGTGACAGATGTTCTCATCGAGTATATGAACGCCTCTTTTGATGAGATGGCTGTTCGGTAGTACCTCGTGGCACACCCGCAACATACAGCAGGGTCTCTTGCAGTTGCACTTGATGCGACGCTTGATGGTCCAGAGAACATCGTGTGCTCTGGAGTTTCCTCTATCGCAGAAGCTAAGCAGGGTGATGTGACCTTTATGGTCGATGCAAAGTACGCAAAGAGTTGGGCAACATCCAATGCAACAATCGGCATCGTGCCAACGGACGTTGAAGTTCCCGGACATGATGCAACATCTAGGGCGCTACTTCGTGTGGGTAGACCTGAGCTTGCAATGGCAAAAGTTCTTGAGATTTTTTGTGACAGCGAAGAGTCAATTCCCCAAGGCATACATGAGACTGCAGTCATTGACCCATCAGCGACCTTAGGCAATGAAGTTTGCATTGGACCCTATGTTGTGATTGAACGAGATGTTGTGATTGGTGATAGCGTAGTGATTGAAAGTCATGCGAAGGTCGGGAGTTCATGCACCATCGGCTCACATACGATATTGAGAGCTAGCGTTGTTATTGAATACGGCTGTGCTATCGGGTCGCACTGTATTCTCAATGCGCATGTCACAATTGGGACCGATGGGTTTGGGTATTGCCCTTCTTCTGATATGTCAACGCTCATGAAAATCCAACATATTGGAAATGTTACGCTTGGCAATCATGTAGAAATTGGTTCAAACTCCTGTGTTGATCGCGGAAAATTTGGTTCAACAAGCATAGGGAATGGGACAAAAATTGATAATTTGGTACAAATTGGGCACAATGTCACAATTGGCGAAAACTGCGTTATTGCTGCAGGATCAGGGCTTGGTGGCTCAGTTCAAGTGGGGAATTGGGTCCAAATTGCAGCACATGTCGGCATTGCGCCACATTGCAAAATTGCTGATCGTGTAAAAATAGGGGCTAAGAGTGGTCTCATGCACGATATTCCCGCTGGTGAAGAGTGGATAGGACTTCCAGCAGGTAAAATGAGGGATGTATTGCGACAATGGGCTTCAACTCGTAAACTGCCAAGATTTATGGCAGATTTTGCCAAGAGCAATTGCGACAAAGACCAGTAAAATACCTTATTGGGGGGATTTCCCTCTGTGGTCGAAGAAAACACTATGGCAACGCCCATTCAACAACCCGAACTCACGACTGGAAATGGAACACGACCCATCCCCATGCAACACACTGTTGCCAAGCCTGTCACGGTAAGTGGAAAGGGTCTACTCTTAGGGGAGGACGTTGATTTGGTCATCACTCCCGCAGCTGCAGGTGAAGGGATATTATTTGAGCGAATAGATGTTGAACCGGTTGTTCAAATTCCTGCCCTCGTTGCCAATGCAACAGAGCGAGCTCGCCGAACCACCCTTTGCACGGGTGATGTGACCGTAGAAACTGTTGAACACTTGATGTCAGCCCTCTGTGGCGTTGGCATTGACAACGCTGTGATTAAAATGGATGGCCCAGAAGTTCCTTGCGGTGATGGATCATCAATGCCATTTGTGGAGCCGCTGTTAAAAGCGGGCACTGTTGAACAAGATCAACCTCGTACTTTTTACCAAATCACCGAACCAGTCTGTTTGCAGGATGGTGATTCGATGATTGCTGCCTTTCCTTCACACGAAGAGGGACTCCAAGTTGTGTATGACTTGGATTACAGCCATGCAACATCTCGAATCGCACGTCAAACTCAAGCATGGAATAGTGCAAGTGGTACATATAACTCTGATGTTGCACCTGCTCGAACATTCAGCTTAGAAGAAGAAGCGCAAGCATTACAATCGCAAGGAATGTGCACACATCTTTCTGCTTCTGAGATGTTGGTGATTGGAGAAGAAGGTCCAATCGACAACGAATATCGTTTTGATAACGAGCCCGTTCGACATAAAATTCTTGACATCGTTGGAGATTTATATCTAGCAGGTGCATTTATTCAAGGACGAATTGTTGCAAGCCGTTCAGGGCATGCATTAAATAGACGATTATGCAAAGCGATTGTCGAACAACATAAAGCTTCAAGCCGTCGCACACTCGCATCAACGGCTTCAGAAATGGACGTGCGTGAAATTCAAAGAATCATGCCACACCGATATCCGATGCTCCTTGTCGATCGTGTGCTTGAGATGGATGGCACATCAAAAGCAATTGGTGTAAAAAATGTCACCATCAACGAACCTTTTTTCCAAGGTCACTATCCAGGCACACCAATAATGCCAGGAGTTCTTGTCGTTGAAGCGATGGCACAACTTGGTGGCTTGCTAATGAGCAGGCAACTCGAACACACTGGAAAATTAGCGGTTTTGTTAAGTCTTGACAAGGTAAAATTACGTCACCCTGTAACCCCAGGTGACCAACTCATATTAGAGGCGGAGTCCATCCGCGCTGGAGTTCGCACCGCTGCATTGCAATGCAAAGCATTCGTTGGATCTCGGCTTGCCGCAGAAGCACAAATTCGGTTTATGATGGTTGACGCGGAGCAAGATTAACAATGGCAACTATTCATCCAAGCGCAGTACTTGATTCAACAGCCGTGATTGCTGATGGTGCTGTCATTGGTCCATCTTGTTGTATCGGACCGAACGTCAGAATTGGAGAGGGAACTCAACTGCTCAATCACGTTACTGTGCAATGCAATACAACGATCGGGGAAAACAACCGCATCTTCCCATTTGCTGTAATTGGAGGAGACCCTCAAGACAAAAAATTCGCAGGTGAAACGACAACACTTGAGATTGGCGACAGAAACGAAATTCGTGAGAACGTCACAATCCACCGAGGCACTCAAAGTGGTGGAGGAATTACAGTTGTTGGGAATGATAATTTGCTCATGGTTGGTTCACACGTCGCGCATGACTGCATGCTCGGAAGTGATCTTGTGATTGCTAATCAAGTGATGCTCGCAGGCCACATTACAGTTGAAGATTGCGCAACAATTGGCGGTGGTGCTGGCATTAACCAATTTTCACGTATTGGTCGATGCTCGTATGTCGGTGGACTAGCACGGATTACAAGAGATGTTCCTCCATACATGATTGTTGAAGGAACACCTGCAGAAGTACGAGCTGTGAACATTGTTGCGATGTCTAGGCGTGGGTACCCTGAAGATCAAATTGATGCAATGAAAGAAGCTCATAAAAGATTATTCCGCGACAACGGCGGCTCACTCCAAGAGAAAATGGCCCAACTCCTTGATGAGTTTGGCGAACACCAACCCGTACAACATCTTTGTGAAGCAATAACAGCTTCAGCAGCCGGGAAGCATGGACGGTCCAACGAGAAAATTACGAAATCGTAAAATTGCTCGTTTAATCGTCGTCTTCACCAAATAAATATTGTTCAAATTCGTCGTCCTCTTCATCTTCAAGGAGAGTTTCTTCCTCATCACCCTCTTGCACTTCTTCGTCTTCAAGTTCTGAGTCTTCTTCAAGTTCATCACCTTCATCGTCCCATTCATCCATCGTAGTATTCTGGGCAGTGCCGAATGATACAGATTGAGAGTAGGAATGCATGGCAAAATCTGATGTGTCAAAAGGGATACCCGAAGGTTGTTCCAATTCTGTTTCTTGGTATGTTGTCATAGATTTGTCCTGATCGTACGCATGGTGAAGAGAGGGTTGATTCCCAATATTGCGTATTGATAGCGAAAAAAGCGGGATTGTCAAGTTGCAGGTCTGATAATAGGGGTGGTTTTTTGGAATTCTGTTCATATTCGAAAACAATCCTGCATCAGCAGGGTTATCGGGTCGAATCTAATCATTCTCAGGCGTTATACAAAGTCGGGGAATACGTGAGAGCGTATATTTAAAAGATGAAAAGCATATCTCTGCAATCAAACCAAATGCACACTGAGGACGCTCACCGTTCTGTGAGGGTGACATGGCTACTCGGTGGTGTGGTGGCGTTAAGTTTGGTGGATTTGTTTCTCACAGTGACTTATTTAACATCAGTTGGAATGAGTGAGGGGAATCCTATTGCAGCATGGCTACTGAGCACAACGAATTCGATTTGGCCGTTAGCTCTTTATAAACTGGCAACAGTTGCTGTTTGCGTATCTCTTTTATATGCAAATAGGTATAAACGGCAGAGCGAGTTGGCATCATGGTGTGCGTTGAGTATTCTTGTGGCGCTTTCGATTTGGTGGAATCAATATTCACAGTATCAGCCGTTCCTTCCATTAGCAGATGATCATATCGTTTTAGTTGGCGACGAATTTATCCAGCCCTATTTGGTGCTCGATAAACACTCTGCAACGCTGCAATAATTAGGGATTTTGGGGATCCCCTTAAATCTTTTCTGTGCGCGTGACGAATGCTCAGTGTCTTGGTACAGTAACAGGATGGTTCGTCTTAGCTTGCTACTCTTATGCACATTCGTACTCCAGTGTTGTGGGGTCAGAGCTCCGGTGACGCAATTTAAAGGCGTTACGTTTACTCAATCAACCCCTGAAGCAATTGCATTGAGTGCTGAGTTTGAAATTTCGAACACAAATGATGAACCCCTTAAACTTAAACAGTACAACTACGTTGTATACGCTGGTGGGAGAACTGTGTATCGAGGAATTGCTTCAGCCGAACAAACAGTGCCCCGTTGGGCAACTATTTTGAGTTCAATTCCAATCGTCATGAGAAGAGAGGATATTCCCATGGACGTACAACTGAACTGGGAACTATCAGGTCATTTGAGTTATATCCCACCAACTGCACTTGCAGAGACGTTGTTGAAATCTGGTCTGTTGAAACCTACGACATCTGTTCATGCTCGTGGTGTAATTGAAATACCCCTCACAAACTGACTTACGGTCGTAAGTAGCCGACATAATCGGAATGAGTCTCATACGCCTTCTTGAATGGGTGTTGAGTGGTGAATTCTTGTCAGAACGCATCCGATGAGTGGCATATGGATATAGAAGGCATTCTTTTAACAGCGTCTGAACAAGGCGCTTCTGACATACATCTTGTCTGTGGCGAACCACCAGTGATTCGAGTTGACACAGGATTGATTCGTCTAGACCATGCTGTGCTGCAAGACAAGGAACTTCGCGAACACCTTACGTTGATGCTGAATGCTCAACAACAAACCGCACTTGATGAGCACCAAGATGTCGATTTGTCATGGGCAACTGAAAGTTGTCGCTACCGAGTAAATGTTCATTTCCAGCGTGGTGTCCCTGCAATCGCAATGAGAACAGTGAAAACCAAGATTCCACAATTGGATACGTTGAATCTGCCGCCTGCAATTGCACCATTAGCAGAATTGCCAAGAGGGTTAGTTCTCGTGACGGGAGACACAGGTTCTGGCAAATCAACAACACTTGCATCTCTGCTACAACAAATCAATTCAACAAAGCATCGCCACATCATCACCCTTGAGGATCCAGTTGAGTACACATTCGATTCGGATTGTTGCCTTGTTGAACAACGAGAATTAGGGCGTGATATGCCTAGTTTTGCTTCGGGCTTAAAACATGCACTGCGGCAAGACCCAGACATTATTCTAGTTGGCGAGATGCGAGACTTAGAAACAACTTCTTTAGCAATTTCTGCTGCTGAAACAGGTCATCTCGTTCTCTCAACATTACATACGGTGAACGCATCACAAACAGTTGAACGAATCGTTGACATGTATCCAGCAAACCAACAATCTCAAGTTCGTTCAATGCTCGCGAACACGTTAAAAGCAGTCATCTCACAAACTCTTCTTCCAAAGATTGGTGGCGGGATGGTGCCTGCTGTTGAAATTTTGCTTTGTGACCCTGCTGTTCGAAATATTATTCGTGAATCTCGAACGTTCGAAATTCCAAATGTGATTGAGACAAATAGCCGCAAGGGCATGGTGACTCGTGATGCGTCTATTGCGAATCTCGTCTTCAATGGCTTAGTAGAGCAAGAGATTGCATTAGCAAATTCAACCGACCCCCAACGATTACAAATGACTTTAGCCGCATAAGGATTAACAAAGATGCCAACGTACCGGTATGAACTGCAACAAGAAAATGGAGAACTGCTGGTCGGGCAGATTGCAGCGCAATCGGCATCAGGAGCAGCAGGTGCTATTCAGCAACGCGGTGGTCGAGTCATTCGTTTAGTTCCTTTGAACACAACCCAAAGTGGTGTTTTGAGGAAAATTTGGGCAATTTTGAACACCGGTAATGGTCCATCGAAACGAGACATCTTAGATTTCACAACACAACTCGCTGTGATGGTTCGTGCTGGAATTAGTTTACGAGTGTCAATTGATGGAATTAGTAAGCATGTCGAAAATGATAAATTGAAAGAAATATTGACTGCGATTAGGGAAGACCTTGAAGCAGGGTGCACGTTCTCTGATGCAATTGCAAAATATCCAAAGTTGTTCTCGCCACTGTATGTCAATATGGTACGGGCGAGCGAACTTTCAGGATCATTCGGGCACATGCTTGACAGGATTGCCAAAATCATTGCAAGGCAAATCGAGACAAAAAAACTTATAGTCGGAGCAAGTATTTATCCAGCTGTCATCGGTGGGTTAGCGACTGTTGTGACAATCTTTCTGTTGACATTTGTTTTACCTCGTTTTGCCGGTGTGTTCGCAGGTAAGGAAGCGATTCTCCCTTGGCCAACTAAATTTTTAATGGGGTTAAGTGCTTGGATGGAATTGTATTGGTGGACAGTCCCAATTGCGATTGCGTTTCTTTCGGCTGGAGTTGTGCTTTTATCTAGAACGGTTAGAGGTAGAAGTGTGCTTGATTCATTGAAGCTAAAATTCCCTGTCGTTAGAAAGATGTTGCGTGCACTGTACATCACTCGTTCATTGCAAACTCTTGGCGAGCTTGTGAACGCTGGAGTTCCAATGATTAATGCTCTTGAAGTAACGGGGAATATCTCTGGTAACAAACATTACTACGCCTTGTGGGGTGACGTTGGTGAAGGCGTGAAAGAGGGTAAGAGAATTAATGAAGTACTAGACGGTACAAAACTCTTGCCGATGCCCGTCGTTCAGATGATTGCTGCTGGAGAAGAATCAGGCAAGTTAGGTGATGTACTTGAGGAAATTTCAGAGTACTACGATCGAGTATTGCGTGATGCAGTAAAAACATTTACTAGTTTGCTTGAGCCCGCGATGATTATCATCATGGGTGTCATCGTTGGGTTCATCGCGATGGCAATCATTCTTCCAATTTTCAAAATGAGTGCGGTGGTTTCAGGATGAAAAGACATTCACGTATAACAAGGCGAGGGTTCTGGCTCATTGAGTCAGCGATTGCAATTGCGGTTATTGGAGTAGGTGTAGTTGCCGTTGTAGGTTCTGGGCAGGCGTGGCATTTCCAAGCAGTTGCTTCAGAAGAACTCGCAACTGGAATGCGATTGGCAACAGAAATTCGCGAAATGTCATTACTTCTCCCTGCAAACGATCCTATTACTGGTTCTGCAACTTGGGGTGAAGAAGCCGGTGAAATCATCCCAATTGATATTGATGATTTAGACGATTTAGATGACGAAGTTTTTGCAGATGCAGATGGCTCTGGGCCTCTGGATGCAACTGGAACGGTCATTATTGGAATGGATGGTTGGGAGCAACGAATCGCTGTGCAATGTGTGGATCAATTTGATGTAACGAGCATCGTCCCAGATAGCTCATCTGAAGTTGTACGAATCGAAGTTACTGTTTTCCATAACAGTGAAGAAATTACGAGGTTAACATGGATTGCACCAAGATAAAATACAAACGGTATGGCTGGGCAACAGTTCCAGCATTACTCATGCTTACTGTCATCGCGTCAGTTACAGCAGGAATAGCGAGCGTTTCATGGACGAATGTCCGCAGCGCGAATGCAATGATTGCAATTGCGAAAGCCCAGTCAGCAGCAGAATCAGGTTTGTCATTTGGCAGTATCCGACTTCTTGACGAGGTCAATCGATATGTTATTGATCGAGGAGTTATCGATAGCGATCTTGCGCAGAAGTTATGGCGAGGGACATGGACAGGTGCTGACGGACAGATTGTTGTCGCTCCTGCTTCACATTATGTCGTTGGCGCTCCTTCAGGCAGTGGGATTGTGCACTCACTTCAAGATGTCTTTGAACAAGTGGATGCGCATTGGTTTGAAGAAACACCAGAAGATGCATTGCTGCCCACAATTAACGCAACAGATTATCAACTCGATGTAAAACCGATTGCGCTTGACTCAACGCAAGACACATTCTTCAGATTGTCATACAAATTGCTTGCGGGTGGCACAAGAATATTGGTGACAAGTGTTGGAGAAGCGAATGGAATTTCAAGAACGATTTCAATGGAGTTTGATTTGGACAAGCGGATCGATTACGCACTCGTAGCAATGTCGCGAGTGATGCTTGGTCGAAACGTGATCATTGAAGGTCCACTGGGGACTCGATATGGTATTGAGGCAAACGAATTGAATGGGGCCTTTGGAACACCGTTAGTCATGCGGAACGACTTTTATGGATTAGACCCAGCAATACTTGATGTAAATATTTCTGCATTCTCAAGTCATGTTCTTGCCAACGATGTAGATGGAGACAACCGGTTACGTCCGAACCACCCAACAGAAGGTGCGGGTCTAGGGGGCTCTCTTATTGATTACGATGGTGATCAATACGTTACTGAGATGGATTTATTTCTCTCTCACTTTGACAGTGATGGAGACATTTCGGTTGTGTACGATCCTGCTCAAGCAGCCCTTGCAGGGTATCCGGGACTTACGCAGGAGTTCTCTAGTGATATGCAGTTAGCGATGCTCATCGATTATGCAAGAAGTGATCGTAATGGTGATGGCGTTGCAAACGAAGCGGACCGAGAACTAGGTTGGCAAGATGGCATTATCGATGCAAGAGATCATTACGCAAAAGTTGACGGCAATCTTGGATTTGCTGTTGACATTGCTGATTGGGAAGCCGCAACCGGAAATCAGTGGCAATCAGATGTCAGCGGAGCGATTGGTACAGATTATGGTTCTTCGGCTTCGCAATTTGGACTGCTAGAATCAGAACTTGCTGAATTGACGACTGAAATGTTCGCTGACGCGCAAACGTGGTTTGAAACACAATCAAGTACTAGCATGCTATTCGGTGACACAACAAACGGCCAGGTTGCCTCGAATATTCATAACGGCGGGTCATACTCACCACCAAGTGCAAGTTCGTGGGAAGGTGTTCCTTGGGAATCGGAAGGAGTTTACGATTGGTACCAACGAGCAACCTATAAGGACATGGTCTTTAACAACGTACGCATCCCAAAAGGCACAAACGCAGTGTTTGAAGATTGCACATTTGTTGGAGTGACGTGGGTTGAGACGATGAGGGATGTTGCAGATCCGAATTGGAATTTTGCAGGTGCGGTAGCACCCGACGGCTCAGGTAATTATGTGGATCAATTTTCAGGGTTAACTGCGGAATCATCAGGCGTGGTTTATCCAGATACGCGAGATGTTTCAAACAACGTACGATTTCACGATTGCACGTTTCTTGGGTCAATCGCTGGTGACGCACCCTCGGAGTTTACACATTGGAGAAATAAAATCCAAGTGACTGGTGAGTCGAGATTTTTCCTAGATCCTGAAGATCCAGACCTCGCATTACAATCAGACGCAGCAACACTTCAAGCCGTTTTGAATTCAATTGACCCCGCAGATCGTGAACAAATGGCTCGAAGTTCAGTATTGATGCCAGGTTGGTCTGTCGAAATTGGTGCATTTCAAAATGATGAAACAGTTGGGGTGAAATTAACCGGAACGATTGTCAGCGGTCTACTTGATTTACGAGGTGCAGTTGATGTGCACGGGGCAATTCTTTCGACGTACCGTCCAGTCGAAGGAGAAGGTCCACTCTTCTATGGTGGTGAAGCAGATGCATTTAACACAACACTTGGGTACTTTGGTCCAGAGGATGGCGATGGTGAAGGCATTGATGATGCGTTGAAACCGTTCGCAGGATATGGTCGCGTTTCATTACGCGCAAATCCAGATGCTCCAATGCCAGACGGAGTTCCATGGCCAATCACGATTGTTCCAGACGGAACCACCTACATGGAGGGTTCATAATGCGTCGCGGACTATCAGCAGTTGAATTGTTAATCGGCATGGCAATCAGTGTTGTGCTGTTAACTGGGTTGTGTGCGGCAATTCAGGCCTCGGTAGATGCGTACTCCAGATCGTCTGCTGATGGCGTGAATCGATTGACTTCTCGTTTGTTAGTGGAAAGAATCGCATTACTTGTGCGTACTGGTGTAACTTTTGGGCCGATGCCAGCAAGTGCGACCATCAATGAACTGGAAAGCGATGTGTTGGAGTTGATAACCCCTTCTGGACAACAAGTTACGATCACTTGGGACAGTGTGACTGAAACGTTAGAAATGGATGTCGACGGAACAAGTTCGACTGTTCTTGGCGGAGTGACCCAATCAACAGGCGGCATTCCTATTACACCCTTTCTACTGCAGTTTGAAAATGGGACAACACTTCAACGTGTCACAATTAATCTCGCGGTGATTCCAGATGCAGAGCATGCAACTGCTATGGACGAAGGAAACGAGACGGTTCGTCTAACTGCATCCGTGATGCCTCGTGCGCAGTTGTATGATTAATCAACCGCGGGCTCATCAAACATTTCGACCAGTTTAATTAACCGCGGGTTAATTAATTGCCGAGTTTTACTCTGTTAGACAACTTGTACGCAGTCAGTGAATCGGTTGCTTCAGCAATAACTCGTGCAATGGGTTCGGTATTACTAGGTCTAACGTGTAACCAGCCCTCGTCAAAATCTATTCGTAAACCATCACTATCATCGAGTTTGTCGTTTGCGTACGCATGTTTCAGCCTCTTTATCTCGTCCTCAATTGCAGGAATCCCGCCTAGGGTTTCAAGATCGATTGTTCGTTTATTCATTTCGTAGGGCTTGACTGTTCGGACAATTGTTGAAATTCGTTCTTTTTTCATTCTCATTAAATCTAATGTTAATGCCATTCCAGACAAACTGTCTCGTACCCAACACACTGGCGGGAAAATGACTCCGCCATTTCCTTCGCCCCCTATGACGCATCCATTCGTTTTCATTGCATTTGCAACATTTGCTTCGCCAACTGCAGAACGAAATACATCACAACCAAACTCAGCAGCAACGTCATCAATCATTCGGCTTGTTGACAAATTTGTTGCAGCAGATGAATTTGGATGTTCTTGGAGCCATCGCATAGTTGCAAGGACAAGCGTGTACTCTTCGCCAAAGTAAAAACCAGTTTCATCAACAACAGCAAGGCGATCTGCATCTGGATCCTGAGCAAATCCAACATCTGCGTCAAATTTCTGAACCATGTCACACAACTCAGTGAGATTCTCTGCTTTTGGTTCTGGTGTATGAGCAAAGCGACCACTAGGTTCTCCATTGAGATGAAGCACATCACATCCAAGTAATTCAAGCAGTTTTAAACCAGACTCGCATCCTGCACCATTTATTGAATCGAGAACAACTCTAAACTGCATATCTCTAATCGGTTGCGGATCAATGACACCAAGTAACTTTGAGATATGCGTATCATTTCCTTGTGAATTGACAACTAGCGATCCGCCCTTTGCAGGTTCAAGAGAAACCCCTTCATGGAATCTACGGATAATGTCTTCTGCTTCATCTTTACTAGGTGCTAGCCCGTCCCCATCTAGGCACTTGAGCCCATTCCATTGTGTTGGATTGTGAGATGCAGTTACGATCATCCCGCCATCTTGATTCAATGCCCGAATCATCACCCCAGCGGTTGGTGTTGCAACAACACCCAGATCAGTCACTTGGCAACCACATGCCACGAACGCTTCAGCAACAGATGATTGCAATGTGGGGCCGCTTGGTCGACTGTCTCTTGCTACACAAAGAGACGGCAATCTTCCAAGTTTGTCATGTAGAAAAGAAACAAATGCATTAGCAAATTTGTGTGCAACTTCAGGAGTCATTGATTCATCAACAATCCCTCTAGCACCTGAAACGGATAACATGAGTGGGGAGTGGGTCATAATTCGTAGGTCGCCTGACAATTTGGGGCTTCAGTAATAGTGACAGATTGTATACGGGCGGGTTTTTGAACTAGTTTTTTCATCTCCCTACCTACGTATAACGCAACGTGTTCAGCAGATGGGTTTGCGCCCCCGAGTGTATCAATTTCGTTTAAATTCGAGCCATCCAACGGTTCAATGACGCTCTTTAGATTTCGTTCTACTTCTAGAAAATCTATAAGGAGCCCATCTTCATCTAACGATGCCCCTTCTAACACAACTTCCGCTTTCCATTCATGGTGATGTGGTGTTTCATCAACACCTTGAACGGTGACTGCATGTGTTGCGGTAAATGTAGTCGACACAGTCACTCTATACATCAGTTGCGGTCCACTCTTCTTTTACTTCCCAAGTAAACGGAACTACAGAACAGTCAATGTCTACAGCAAAAAAACCACCTCTGTGTTGCTTAACCAGATTCCAAATAATTTGCCGATCGGTTTGTGGAATGTTTTTGTGTTCGACATCGTCAACATGTACCCATTCAAGTGTACCTTCATCAATATTCATTTCATGAACTTCAGAATGTCGAATTGGACGTGTGACTTCAAACAAAAAGAGCAACCAGTGTGTTTTACCTTCATACGCTTTTTCAGAAAGCATTCCAGAAAGACGAATTTCATTTTGAAGTAGTTCGACTCCTGCTTCTTCGTGAATTTCTCGAACAGCACATGCATGAGGACTTTCACCAGTTCCCGCTTCTAATTTTCCGCCGATTGGAGAATAATTTCCAGCGTTCGGTTCTTTCGCTCTGTGAAGGAGCAACAAATTGTTGTCATCGTCATACAGATAGCAGAGCACAGCAATTTTGTAAGGGAGATCTGTTATTGAATATGATTTGTTCATTGGTTACCCTTGATTTGCTGTTTCATTTCTCGGACAGACTCTTGCATGCCAACAAAAATACTACGGCTGATGATGGAATGTCCAATATGCAATTCGGAGATATCTTTAATAGAGGCGATTTTTTGAACATTTAAGTGTGTAAGTCCATGACCAGCGTTGCATTGCAGCCCAAGTTTAGTAGCGAGCTCAACAGCGTTCCGTATTTTATCGAGTTCGAGTTGAACAGTTGAACAGTCAAGCGAAAAATCATGATCTATAACAGCTTCCGCGTACATGCCAGTATGAATTTCACAAACCGTAAATCCACAATCAAGGACTGCGTTAATCTGCGTTTCATCAGGATCTACAAAAGCACTGACCTTCATCCCAGCATCTGAAAGCGTCGAAACGATTTTGCTCAGCCGTGTAGCATCCCCAGCCACATCAAGCCCTCCTTCAGTTGTGATTTCAAGCCGACCTTCCGGTACGAGCATTGCCATATCTGGATTGGAACGAAGAGTGATTTCGACCATTTCATCTGTTGCTGCAAGTTCTAGATTCAAAGGAAGAGATATCTCTTCTTTGAGTCGGAATAAATCCTCGACCTGCATATGCCTTCTATCTTCACGGATATGCAGGGTGATTCCATCCGCTCCGCCGAGTATTGCTTGATGTGCTGCTAGAACAGGATCGGGCTCTATCGTTTTCCGAGCTTCCCGTAGGGTCGCAACATGGTCAATATTTACGCAAAGTTTGGTCATGAAACTTATCCAAATGAGACGTCGTATCCCTAGGTGGCGAGTATACTTCCACAGAGCCGATATGCGCACTCAAGAGAGCATATAGATGTCAGAGTTTGAAAAAAAATTAACACAGTTAAAAGCAGATTTAAACACCCAAGGTGCTCGGGTATCTGACCAATTGTTGCAAGCCGTCGAATCCAGTTTTGATGGTGATGCAGATGCTGCAAAAAAAGTAATCGAAGGTGATGTATTTATAGACCGAGTCGATGTAGAAATTGAACGTGCTTGCATTGTTCTACTCCGACTTGGCGTGAACGATGAACACAGTATTCGAAGCGTTCTGACTATAGTCAAAGTAAACAATGAACTTGAACGAATTGCTGACTGTGCTGTGCTCATTGTGGAATCAGCTTTGAAAAGCGAAAAACTGATCACGTCTGCTCCGCCTACTTTCAGAGTGATGGCAAACAGCGTTGTTGGTATGGCGAGAGATACAACAAAAGCGCTAGCTAATGATGATACAGACATGGCAGTTCGCGTCTTGTCTTTTGATGACACCGTGTGCCGCTTTCGCAAGGAAATTGTGCTTGATGTTCAACACCGGACAAGTAACGGAGAGTTGGATCCACTTGTTGCATTTGAACTATTAGCAGTCACTCGTTCATTAGAAAGAATCGCAGATCACTGCACAAACATTTGCGAACAGGTTATATATCTTGATACCGGGAAAATTGTCAGGCACTTGCCAGAAGGCTGGACATCTCCGGAAACCCCAGAGTTTTGAACACAGTTCCCGATGAATTACAAGACCGTCTTGTAGAACATGGACAAGAACATGTTCTAAAATTTTGGGATGATCTAAACCCAACAGAACAAATTGCATTCGCAAAGCAAATTGATGAAATCGACTTCGAATTGCTTCAACAAATTCAACAAGAGAAAGTTGCCTCACGAAGCGAGAATATTTTGCCCTCGCAAACAGTCCAACTTCATCAAGAGCAAAGTGAAGTTGGAGTTCAAAGAATAAAAAATGGAGAGCTCGCGGTGTTAACAGTTGCTGGAGGGCAGGGCACAAGACTAGGCTGGAGTGGACCCAAGGGTACGTTCCCAGCAACGCCAGTAACTGGAAAATCTCTTTTTCAATTAGTTGCAGAACAAATTGTATTTGCCTCAAGAAAATATGGGACAACAATCCCGTGGTACATCATGACCAGTGAAGAGAATGATGCAATGACAAGGTCATTCCTCATTGATAACAATTGTTTCGGTCTAGACAGGACAAATATTTTTGTGTTCGTGCAGGGCGAAGTGCCAGCAGTGGATGGCAAGGGGAAAATATTACTTGCATCCAAAGGCGAGTTAGGGATGAACCCTGACGGGCATGGCGGTGTAATTGCTGCATTGAAGAATAGCGGTGGGCTCGATGAGATGGAGTCAAGAGGGATCAAATATATTTCATATGTCCAGATTGATAATCCATTGGCAAATGTTGTGGATCCCGCATTTCTAGGAGTCCACTTGTCAGATGCTTCTTCAAAAGAGGTGACAAGTAAGTGCGTGAAAAAAACTGAATCGAGTGAGCGTGTCGGCGTATTTTGTCTTGTAGATGGGTCTACGACTATTGTTGAATACAGTGATTTGCCAGAGAAGAAAACGATTGCAGTAGATGAAGAAGGCAGACTCATTTTCGATGCGGGTTCAATTGCTTTGCACATAATGTCAGTTGATTTTTTACAGCGGATTGCAGATGATTTGCCATGGCATGTTGCGAAAAAGAAAATGTCATGTGTCAATGTACAAACTGGGGAGATAGAACATCCAACGAAACCGAATGCATGTAAGTATGAGCGTTTCGTATTCGATATTTTGCCGCTTGCCACAAACTCTCTGGTTGTTGAAACTACAAGGGAAGAAGAATTTGCTCCAATTAAAAATAAAAATGCAGAAGGTATTGATACGCCACAAACAAGTCAGCAATTGCAGCGGGACAGAGCAAGACGGTGGTTAGATAAGAATGGTATAGAAGTGGGGAAGAATGCCACGGTTGAGATAAGCCCTCTGACAGCTGCAAGTGCCAGCGATTTGGATACAAGCAAATTGCCCAACTCAATCGGTGACGATGAAATTGTGGTGCTGTAACGGATGGAAGCATGGATTGACCAACTCATTGCTGGTGTAGATCCAGTGTGGGGTCCTTGGATTGTTTTTGGTCTTTTGTTACTTTCAGGAGTTGGCATTCCACTGGGTGAGGACATCATTATTATTCCCGCAGGTATGCTTGTTCAACAACACGCACTTCCTCTGTGGCCAACAATCTTTGCCGCTTATTTTGGAGTTGTCTTTGGAGACTTGTTGTGGTTTTTAGTGTGTTCAAAAATCGGCACAAAGTTAATGCACAGGAAGTGGTTTAAAAGATTTGTGCATCCTAAGAGAATGCTACAGGTGAAGTACCAATTTGATGTACGTGGAATTTGGGTCATTATTTTGGCAAGGTTTATTCCTGCGAGCCGAACAACAACAATCACCGTTGCAGGCATGATGCACATGAAATTTTGGAAATTCGCACTCGCCACTGCAATCTGCTGCCTCATTACTGCACCGATGCAATTATTTGCAGGGTGGTGGATTGCTGATAGTTTGCAAGCCAAGAGTACTGTTGAATTAGTTCTTCGATTACTAGGTCTAGTGATGGTGGTTGTTGCAGCTATTTGGACCTATAGGTTGTGGTCAAAGCATCGAAAGTCTGGAAAGAAAATCCCACGAGCAAGTGCGTCATGGCTTCGAAGGTTTGCGCAGAAGAAAAAATAGTGTAATTCGAAGCGTTTCCCCAGTATACTAGGCGTATGAGAACAGTCATTACTGGCCAAATAGGCATGGACAAGAAGCCATATCTTGAGCAAACAGCACATCTTGCAGGCGAGCGAGGTGGGAACATCGAGATTTTTAACGTTGGGCAGATGATGTATGCCGAAGGTCCGGACATCCGTCCAGGCAGAATCTTGGATTTGCCACTTAGCCGCTTGCATTCTCTTAGGCGAGCTGCAATCAAAGACATCGTTTCAGCGACTTCTCCTATCGAGGAGCATCCCAATGTTGTGATGAACACGCATGCAACTTTTCGATGGAGACACGGCTTGTTCCCTGCTTTTGATTTTGATCAATTGAAAGCATTTCAACCCAACCTGTTTATCTGTTTAGTTGACAACATTGAGGTTGTGCATGACAGGTTACACGCAGAGCATGACATTGACGCAACTCTGAAAGATTGTATGGTCTGGCGCGAAGAAGAAATTCTTGCGACCGAACTCATGGCACAAGCATGTGGATGTAGTCATGAGTTTTACGTGCTGAGCAGGGGAAGACATATTGATACAACCGAAACATGTTACAAATTAATTGCAAGAAACAATCTTAAAAAAGTCTATCCAAGTTTTCCAATGAGTCACGTTGTGGACATGCCGGACATTCTAGAAGAGATTGATCAATTTAGAGCTGCCCTCGCAGAACACTTTATCGCCTTTGACCCTGCAGATGTTGATGAAAAGTTACTTCTTGATAGAGGCATAGAAGCAGCAAAGGAAGGTAAAGATTGGATTGAAGTTGAAGCGCATGCGTTCGGAGGCAAAAAAGATGGGGAGCCAATGCGAGTTTCAGTTCGAGAGATACTAGATATTGCTGGCGACATTGATGGTCAGATTTATATGCGTGATTTCCGATTAATTGATCAATCAGACATGATTGTTTCACTTGTTCCAGAACTTCCCGGAGGAGTACCCGGATTATCAAGTGGTGTTGAACGCGAATTGCAACACGCATGGGAACACACTAAGGAAGTCTATGTTGTGTGGAAACCAGAGAAACCACCGTCGCCATTCATTACAGAAACGGCAACGAAAATTTTTACATCTGTTGATGAAGCATTGAATTACTTTTCAGAGCAGGGGTACTTTGAAATGGCGAATTTATTCGGTCATTAATCGAAGGAAACCCATTCAAGAAATAACCCATGTGCAGGGAGTGTTTTTCCTGCGCGTCTGCGATCTTGAGACTGGATAATCTCATGTATATCCTCTGGTGTTAATTTTCCCCGTCCGACTTCAAGTAAAGTCCCAGCAATAATCCTGACCATATTCCAGAGAAACCCAGCACCAGAGACATCAATGTGAATTTCACCGTCTGAGACATGTTGTACATGACATGAATCAATTCTGCGAACAGTAGACTCTCGACCATGGTTCAATTTAGTAAACCCGGCGAAATCATGTTTCCCTTCAAATAGTTTCGCGCCTTCATTCATGCGCTCAGCGTCAAGTTCAAACGCAGTATGTGCGACATATCGACGATCGAACATCGGTTTTCGAAGTGGATTACTACATCCATGAGCGATTTGATAGCGATATCCTTTTGAGGTGCAATCATCAATAGGATTGAAGGAATCATGTGTTTGCTCGATTTTTCGAACTTGTATGTCATCTGGAAGCCAGGAATTGATGCCCATGATGAGTTTTTCTGGTGGGATTTCATTCGTCGTTTCAAACGTCGCAACCTGCCCACGTGCGTGTACCCCAGAATCAGTCCTTGAAGCGCCAATGATGTTCACTGGCTGGCGGACGACTGTTGTGACTGCCTTCTCCATGACTTCTTGCACCGTCCGGAGAGAGGGTTTATCTGGACGATTCTGTGTTTGCCATCCATGAAAGTCAGTTCCGTCGTAAGCCACGATCATTTTGTAACGCATTGTGGCATTCTATGCGACCAATGTTGTAGAGGGTCATGTCGAGGGTCAGACCCTCGACAGTTACACAGTTACAATATGCCGATGGCACAGATACTTGTAGCGGGACCGCATCCAGATGATCAAGAGCTTGGAATGGGCGGAACGATCGCGAAGTTGGTCAGCCAAGGGCACGATGTTCTCTTGCTTGATATGACAAGTGGTGAGCCGACGCCTCATGGAACCCCAGAGATGAGGTCGAGTGAAGCAGCCACTGCTGCTGAAATTCTTGGTGTACGTCGAACGACTGTAAATTTACC
>CAZVVI010000009.1:0-73452 GCA_964630505.1 uncultured Isosphaeraceae bacterium
TGGTTAGCGTACGGGCGGGTCGTGCCGGTTGTTGGGGGGTCTTGTCCCGTCCGCCTCGTCTAGAAAAAACACGGCTGCAAAGCAGGCGTGTTTTTTCATGGGCTCAGCGGACTGCACGTACGGGGACACCCACTCGTGCCACATCTGGTGTCAGACACCAGATGTACAGGGTCTTATTTGCACTCGTACCAGTTGGTTCCGATTGAGGCGTCAGCAACGATTGGAACGTCAAGCGCCATTGCAGATTCCATCACATTGACAAGAACATCCCGAACAACTTCAGCATCGCTCTTCGGAGTTTCGACGACAAGTTCGTCATGAATTTGAAGGAGCAACCGAGCGTTCGGATACGAATCTGCGAGTACAAGGTGTACATCATTCATTGCAACTTTAATCAAATCTGCAGCACTTCCCTGCACGACACTATTAATTGCAACCCGCTCGGCTAAAGCCCGTTGTTGTTGATTCGCTGCGTGAATCCCGCGAATCGGACGCCTTCGATGCTTAATTGTCTCAACAAAATCGAATTCTTTTGCCTGCTCAACGCAAGTTTCAAGAAACGAATCGATTCCCTTAAATCTATCTTTATAGTCATCGATGATTTGTGATGCTCTCTGGGGATCACATTTCAACTGCCTTGCTAATCCCCACCTTGTAATTCCATACACTATTCCAAAATTCACCGCTTTTGCTGCAGACCGTTGCTCATCGGAAACTTCTTCGATTGCTGTTCCAAAAACCTCCGACGCTACTGCCTTATGAATATCTTTTCCATCACGAAATGCTTGTAGCAATGCTTCGTCGCCACTTAAATGAGCAAGCATCCTCAACTCAACTTGAGAATAATCAGCAGACACAAATACATTGTCTTGTTCTGGAACAAATGCTCTTCTGATTTCTCTACCAATCTCTGAACGAATCGGAATATTTTGTAAATTTGGATCACTACTACTCAAACGACCTGTTGAAGTTCCAGTTTGATTAAATGAAGCGTGGATACGACCAGTAGCGGGATTGATTGCTTCCGCAAGAGAAACCAAATAGGTGTTCACTAACTTCGTTAATTTTCTATATTCCAATATCAGAGTGGGCAACTCTGATTCAACATCGGGATCACTTGCTAATTTTTCTAAAACTTCTACATTTGTAGAGTGGAATGATTTGCCTTTTTTAACAGGTTTGATTCCAAGTCCTGGTGGTTCATTAAACAAGACTTCGGATAATTGCTTCGGCGAGTCAGGATTAAACGGATATGGTGCTGCAGCAACAATCTCATTTTGCAATTCATCAATACGAGTTGAAATAAATTCTTTCTGACTGTTTAGTACTTCAAGGTCTACTTTGATCCCGGCTATTCGCATCGCGGCAAGGACTCGTACGAGTGGCATCTCTACTTCTTCATACAACTGTCGTAACTTTTTATCTTGCAGTTGAGGTTCAAATTGATTCCACAATCTGAATGTAATATCAACATCTTCAGCAGCATATGGACAAGCATCTACAAGTGTCACTTTATCAAATGTGATTTGAGACTTTCCGATTCCAATCAACTCTTTGATAGAGATACACTCATAACCCAAGGTGCCTAGTGCAACAGCGTCCATAGAGTATCCCGATCGAGAAGCGTCAAGAAGCCATGCTGCAATGAGCGTGTCATGCAAAGTGCCTTTCACCACAACACCCGCGTTTTCAAGTACAACAAGGTCGTACTTTATATTGTGGCCAATTTTCGCAATGTTTTCGTTTTCAAAAATCTCTCGAAACGAATCGATGACTACTTCTTCTGAAAGATGATCCTCAGGACACATTGTTGGGATGTATGAACCATCACCTTCGCCGACTGAAATTGAGATTCCACAAAGTTTCGCAGTCATTGGATTTAGACCTGTTGTCTCTGTGTCAATGGCGATGATGTCTACGTTCTTACATTTTTCAACTAGGTCGGCAAGTTTTTTTGGTGTATCAATCAACTCGTACCCCGCTTCATATGCTAGATGGGTCCGATCTGGCCCCATATCAAATAGACCGCCGGTGATTGTTGAAGAGGGTTTCTGTTTCGATGTGGCTATATTTTGATCTTCAGTTTGAGTGAGACGTTTTATATCATCAGGAAAACGGTTAAATCCAAACTCTTTAAACAACGAGTTGATTTGTTTGACATCCCACTCTGAAGGGTCATACTTAGTTTCTCCCAAATCAAAATCAAACTTCACATCTTCTTTTAATGTGACAAGTTCTCGGCTGGTTTTTAACAACTCGCGGCTTGCTAGTAAATTTTCCTTACGCTTACCTTTGATACTCTCAATATTTTTATAGATACCATCAATTGAACCGAATTCCATGATGAGTTTTGCTGCGGTTTTAGGACCAATCCCAGGAACTCCCTGAATGTTATCGCTTGAGTCGCCCATCAATGCGAGAATGTCTCCGACCATCGAAGGTTTTATACCCATATCTGGAGTTTTAAAAATATCGTCTGGTACTACAACCTGACCTTTATGTGCATCGAAAAGTTCAACATGCTCATCTATTAACTGCGTCAAGTCTTTATCACGTGAAATAATCCGCATGTCTAGTTCTGGCTGATCTTTTCGCATTCTCTTGACTAGAGATGCAATCACATCATCCGCTTCAACAATTGGCTCGCCCAATATTGGAATTTGAAGCGCTTCTAGTACATCTAAACACTTTTCTACTTGGCCACCAAAATCATCTGGGGCTTCTTCTCGATTGGCTTTATATGCTGGGTCTATTTCACTTCGAAAGGTTTCTTGATCACTGGCAACATCAATCACAACTACGATGTTTTCAGGATTTTCTTCACGAAGCAGTTTTAGCAACATCGAGGTAAAACCATACACCATGTTTGTTGGATCACCAGTGACAGGTGTCGTCATTGGAGTCCGAATTGCATAGTACGCCCGAAAGAATTGCGCGTGCCCATCAATGATGTATAGCGATGACATTACTCGCTTGCCAAATTTCGAATGACGGCTTCAGTTGCTTCATCAAGTTCTTGATTCCGTCGGCTCATCACAGTTCTTGCCACATCAAGAAATTTATCAACTTGATAAGTCCGCTGCCCTTTATCAGTCACCCATGCAAATCGTGGGGTTGGAGAGGGTGCGGGTGTAGAGCTTGCAATCATTGCCCCAGTTCCCAGAATTGAACCAGTCATAATTCTAGTTTGAATTGCAAACTTGACGTGGTCACCAACAAAACAACCAACATATTGCCTGTTGGTTTTATGTCTTTTTCCATCAAGATCAGTAAGAATAACATTTCCGTATGTGTTTAACAAATTTGAATTTGTCGTTCCTGCACCGAAGTTTACCCATTCGCCAATGACACTATCACCAAGGTGACCTGCATGACATTTGTTGGAGTACCCTTGGAAAATAGTTCCTCCAACTTCACCGCTTACTTTACACATTGGACCCACCGAAGTGTTCATTTTAATTAATGCGTGCTCGTAGATTCTGCTCTCTTTCCCAACCCAACATGGACCGACCAACACTGCATTGGAATGGATTACTGCACCGTCTTCAATTCGTATTGCACCTTGGCTTGCATCAAGGACTACACCCGGCAGAAGAGTCGCCGTTGGATGAATATCAATCCGATGGTCTCCATAACTTTTGTACTCATGTTCGCTTGAAAATTGCTCCGCATTCTGTAAATCTTGTTCAAGAAGCGTAGGCAGGTATTCGAGTATTTCCCATGGGCGTGCAATAGTTGGGTGTTCCACAGTTGTTGCTTCTTTATCTTGAACATGAAGTAAACCTGTGCGAGCTGAAATCATCCTTGCCCTTACATCATCTGTGCATAGGAATCCCGATGGCGGACACCCCATTTGAACTGTTAATCGTTCAAGAGTTGTTAACCCACCGGTACGTTGTTCAAAACTTGCACGAAGATCATATAAAGGAGCCAACTCAGTGGAACAACCATCTTCAATAAACCACTCTGTCATTTTTGTTTCATCTCCATGTCGCTCTTCGCCCTGTTGGGGAGTGGAATTTCCACAACCCAATTGTTGCCAATAGACACCATCCAAGTGGTACGGCTAACAACCCTGAATAGATCGCTGTACCTATGAGTTTTAATAAATCACCAAAACCGCCACTAGAAACGGCTGGCGTCCAAGGTAAAAGCCCTCTTGCGAGCAAAACAAACGCATCTGTCGCTCCAGTCGTGATGACTGCCCCTGCTGTTAGCACTGCAATTGTGAAAACTCGTCGTCGAAAGACGACATTGCGAACCTTTAAGACGAGAATAGTTGTCACAACAAATCCTAACGCGTGGGGACCAATGAGATGTGCTCCGCCCTCAAGTTCTCCATAGCCTGGCGATAAATCTACAAGCGCTCCAAGTAAAAGTGCAACAATAATTGCAACGGTCTCTGGAGCAAAGAGCGCTATAAAGACAATGAGCACTGGCATAGCTAGTGGTGTAATTGAACCGACCGAACGAAGTGTAAAAATACCACCTACACTTGAATCAAAAGCCAAAGCGAAGATTGTTGCAACGATAAGTACAATCACTCTCATTGGTTTTTCTCCGCGCCTGTACCGAGCACAACCACTCGAGAAACATCGCGGGCTCTTCGCCTTGGTACGATGAGTACACGTTGCCTAAGAGGTGCTTCATCAAGTTGTATGACCTTTGAAACAACACCAAGCGTTAAGCCTGCTGCGACTCTTGGCCAAGATGAATCATCTAACTGGACAAGATCGCCTTTCTGCACACCACTTGTCGCGGGAACCTCTGCAATCATTGCCGCTTCACCGGTGCTTTGCATAATAATCTCAGCAAGAAGCGGAGATCGTCCTGCTGCAGGATGGGCTGGGATAATCGCTGCCCGAGTCAATCCGATGTCTTTATGATTTGTAGGGTGTAGTTCTGCTCTGGTTAACCCGACCCGAGAAACTCTACCAACAATATCTTGCCCAATGACTGCGATGTCGCCTACAAGGATTCTTTCAGAAGTTCCGCGAGCCAACTTCAACTCAAGTGAGCCTGCGATGTCACTTGATCTTCTGCCAGTGATATCAATTTGTACATTCATCGGAGGTTGTGGATTACGAAGTGCTGAACTGGGGAGTGCTTGTAGTTCGCGAAGTTGATCTGCGAGTTCTGTCGCTCGTAACATTTGTGCAGTCCAGAGTTTCCTGTAATGATCTCGCTCCGCAATTGCAAGTTCGTTTCGTTCCTGCTCATCTGTGGGTAAATCAGAGGGGTCAATGGCTGGTCGAACCCAGTTCGTAATCAGAATCCCCACGTGAGAAAATGGAGTTACTGGAACACGAACAAGGTCTGCAAGATCGGATGTCCAACCAAGCCAACTTGCTGGTGACATTGACAAAAATATAGTGATGCCTATTGCGATTGGTAAGACATTAGTACGTTTACGAGTTATTCCGTAACTGCTCAAAGTACAACTGTTCAGAATCAGCCACTAATCATCCATATCTGATTCTAGGACGGCTTTCCAAAGTTCAAGATTATCAAGATAAATACTCGTACCTTTAGCGACACAAGTAAGGGGATCGTCTGCAATCGTAACATCAAGACCTGTTGCCTCAGCGAGTACAGTATCAATGCCACGAAGTTCAGCACCACCGCCTGCGATATAAATGCCGTTTTCGACAAGATCTGCTGAAAGTTCTGGTTCTGCTCGTTCCAAAGTTCGTTTTACGACTTCGATAATATCTTTAATTGGTTTAGACATCGCTTCGCGAATTTCTTCACTTTTTACGGTTTTCTTGTCTGGCATGCCTGTGACGTTGTCTCGACCTCGAACGTCGACTGTTGTTTCTTTCTCCATCGGAGACGCGGAACCAACTTCGATTTTTATTCGTTCAGCAGTTTGCTCACCTATCGTAAGGTTGTGTTCCTTCTTCATGTACCCGATGATTGCTTCATCTAAGTCATCTCCTGCAACACGAATCGATTCACACGTTGCAATATCTCCAAGAGACATAATTGCAACCTCTGTCGTACCTCCACCAATATCAACAATCATTGATGCTGTTGGTTCAACAATTGGTAACCCTGCACCAATACCAGCAGCCATTGGTTCTTCGACAAGGTACACTCGTCTTGCACCTGCACGTTCTGCAGAATCTAGCACTGCACGTTTTTCAACTGCTGTAATACCAGATGGCACTGCGATGACAACTCTAGGTCCGATGACCCTTCCTCTTCCACTCACCTTTCGAATGAAATAACTGAGCATTGCCTCAGTGATTTGAAAATCACTAATCACCCCATCTTTTAAAGGACGAATCGCAGTAATTGAACCTGGAGTTTTGCCAAGCATTTCTTTTGCGCTATACCCAACAGCATTGCCATTGTTCAGCACACGGTTCGTACCTCGTTTTACTGCAACGACAGATGGCTCGTTTAACACAATTCCTTCACCTCGAACACACACAAGAGTATTACATGTTCCAAGGTCAATCCCCATATCAACACTAAACCAGCTTAGCAACTTGTCAAACACTTTTACACGCTCCTCATCACAGCACCCAACTTCGAACTATTCGAAGGGTTCATTTCTAGGATGATACGGGAAAATGAAGAAACGGATTTGATGGTCATTGTTGATCGATGAGAACCAATGGACCACCCTCAGAGCGATCAGTGAGTTTTGAGTGCTCTGAATTCACCAAAAACATCCAAGCCACCCCTCCTGCGAGTAGTAGCGTCGCCACGACAAGGAGGACTGTAAAGACATCCGGAGTCGCGTTTCTTGTTGCTGTCGAAGTCTCAAACTGCGTCATCATTGCTCAATTTCGACCTTTCACTGCATAGACCGAGGAACCGGGAACGACAAGACCCCTTGATGGGTCTTCTAAAGTAACTCGACCGATAGAACGATTGATATCAACCTGCTCAACTTGAAGTCGACCCAAGAATGTTCCGTCTTGACCAACGGTCATAATCCAACCCTTTTGAACCCCATCGCGTGACCCTGCGTTGATTTCAACAAGCACATCGTCATTTGTTCTAGAAACCGTAAGCACAGTTGAGGACACTGTTTTATCGGGTGCGATGCCATTGTCTACAGTCACAACTGTTTCCAATTCGCCATATTTTGAAACGTATGCTTGGAGCCTAGCACGCATTGCATCTAGTTGCTCTTCCATATCGTGGCGTTCTTCTTGAGCTTTTCGTTCTGCCCGAAGCGCGCCCTGCTGTTCTAAACGTGTATCTTCAAGAAGGTCTTCCATTTCCATAATCATGCGTTCAGCATCAATAATATTGTCTCGTAGCGTATAGTTTTCCGTTACGAATCGTTCCTTTAACGCACTGTTGACTTCACTTGCACTTGAGAGTGCTTGAAGGTTCGCGTTGCTTTGAGCAAGTTGAGATTCTAATCGCCCGATTTGTGCTTGAAGTGACTCTCTTGAAGCTCGTGCACTTGCTTGATCGCTTCGAAGAGATCCGATTGTTGCATCTCTAGAATCAATCTCGTTTTGCATTTGAACACGTTGAGCAAACAGCGCGGTTTCGGCATCGCCTGCCCGAATCATTGCAACTCTTTGCTGATCATCTGCGGCACGGAATTTCGCTCTATAACTGTTCTCATTTGTTGTGTAAGTCGCCACAAGTGGGACCATCGCAACGGCTAGGAGTGTAACGAGTACGATAAAAATTTTAGTCAAAATATGCACGAGTGAACCTCATTAAACACAGTGAATTGGGGAAAGACATGAAGCATAGTTAACGAAAAACCATACTGAACCCTACAGCCACTGATATATTCGGCATTTGTACCCCCTACATGCCAAAATGTCAATCCTTAAGACCTAGTGAATCGGGCTTATTGACTCGTAAAACAGCTCCAGCGGCAGAAATTTGTACGATCGGGTCGGAATCGTCCATCATTAACGTGAGTGGTCCCAAATTCAGTTGGTTCCCTTGTACACCTAAACACGTGGCACACTGAGAACGAAGATTCGCCGACTCACTTGAAGTGAACCTGAGGACTGGTTCCATCGGAACACGAGTAGGATTAATTTCAGCAAGCGCAGTTGCTGCCACAAGACGAATTTCATCAGGATATCGCTGAGGAGTGAGGGTAATACTTTCAAGCGTTGATGTCACTTCTACATCACGTAACCTGCCAGCAATCTGGCAAGCAATTGCTGTCACTTCTGCTTCTTGAGAAGAACTGAAAATTGCCGCTCGAATAACTTCAAGTTCGTCTCGCTCTCCTAAAAGTACAAGCGCTTCTGCCATTTGTAAGTTGATGAGCCTCCTTCTTATTGGCGAAATTGAAGAAGGCGTTGATTTCAGCGCATTACGTATCATTTGCACTGCAGAGGTATTTCCAAGTTTTCCTAAAATCATCGCGGCATTACCCCTAAGTTCAGGGTTGTCGCTATTGAGCATTTCAGCGAGTGGATTCAAATCAACCACACCACCACACTTCACCCTTGAATACATCGCCGCTGCTTGAACTGATTGAGATTCATCAATAAGTAATGGTTCTAGCAATAACGAAATATTACAAAGCTGTTGTTTGCCAATCATCATTGCTGCAACAAATCGAACTCCTCTATTTTCATCTCCGAGTCCAACTCGTACTGCTCGTTCTAAAACAATTTTGGGTGCGTACTCAAGAGCTTCAATCGCATTCGCTCTTAGCCGAGGGTTTTTTGATTCAGTCGCTTGTGCAAGAATTGACAAAGCGCTTTCCTGAACAGTTTCCCCGTCAACCAGCATCGGTGCTGGGGTTGGAGAGGTAATCTCATCCATGCTCTTTACTGATTGGTTTTTTGAACTCCATGGAGATTCGCTTGCCCGTTCTATTGGGTCTGGACCACACGAACTCAACATCACTACAAGCGCAACATTAATCAGCAACTTCATGGTCTTGTCCTTTACCGAATTGTATGCAAGTACTCACAATGAGCAGGATACTCCCAATGAAGCAAACCCATGCGACCCAGTCACCAACAAATCGACTGATTGGCAATCCACTCCCTGCAAATACCTTCACAGGTAGTAAGCCAGTTTCTCGAATCTCAACATGGTTCTCCATGACATAGCCATGTTGGTCAATCAAGCAGCTCTTCCCAGTATTTGCTGCTCGGACCATTGGCGTCATATTTTCCACACATCTCATTCGAGCTTCTCTCACATGTTGGAGTCTCGCTCCATCATCATCTCCAAACCAACCATCGTTACTGAGATTAATAATGGCATCAGCTCTTCTCTTGCCATTCTCCCAGACTAAATTGCGGACGACGCTTGGCACAGTATCTTCAAAACAGATTGGGGTTGCAAAAGTGAACTCGGATTCCTGATTCAACAAGTTCTTGGACGAGAGGGAAAATCGAGTTGGATCCCCACCAGCATTTAAATCAAACAACATCTCCACACCAACAAGTTCACGAATCCAATTTTTTACATTCGGGAAGGAATCGATGTAAGGAATTCGTTCCCCGAATGGCGTAAGAAATGATTTGTCATATCGTGTGGTTGTTCCGTCTCTCTGAAGCAGAACAGCTGAGTTAAATTGAATCTGTGGTTCAACCCGTAAGTGATTCGAATCAGTAGCAACAACCTCAACATCGATCCAAGTTTGTGAACCGAGTAAAATCGGCGTATTTAAATCCTTCGCGACTTCTCTTAGTTTTGCAGACCAAAACCAAAATGGTGTAAATGCTTCGTCCCAAACTCCATAATCAAGACGATGTATTTCAAATCCATTTCCCGGCAACATCGTTTCGGGCCAGATGACAAGTGATGGAGGTGACTTTGAAAGTTGCACGGCCTCAATCGTAAGGTCGATTGCTTGAGTCACATCCGTAAGTTGTTCTTCCCAAGTCCACCCAAGTTTATTGTCTTGCGGCACATTCGTCTGAACAACAGTAACGTTCAATCGCGAACCTGTATGCTTCGTCTTTTGCATTCCATAGATAGTGAAGCACATAGAAACAAGAATGAGTCCCGTCCACGTCCACCACCGTACCTCCTTCGCAGTCGCAAGTATGGCTGAATACATGGCGACTAGAAAACTTGCAAGCCAAACGTTCCCTATTGATGCGATTGAAACAAGGGGTGAGCCAAGAAGACCAGTACCTGCCAAATACCACGGATATCCATCGAAGAGAATTATCCCTCGCAAACATTCAAGACCTACCCAGAGAATTGGTACTGAAAAAATCAGTGAAATTCGGCGTAAAGATTTTACTTTTCGCACTATAAATATAAAAAGAGGCGCCCAGATGGACATATAAAGTCCAATAGCAATCCAGCCGAACCAAGCAACATCTCTTACCCAATAATGCAACCAAAGCCATAGTGGAACTTGTACAAGAAAGACGATGCCACAAGCACGACGAGTTGATTTTGCATGCAAGGCAATGAGTAAAAGGAACAGAATCGAGAATATCATCCCTATTCCTAACCCAATCGGTGCACTTGAGAGCAGCATGCAAACTGCTGCTGCAATTGCCATCAAAACCAACGCCGATGTTTTCATTATTTCCCTGCGTAGTCAATCAAACTAGAAATTTCACTTCTGAGTTCGTCTCGTGGAACAACACAATCGACAAACCCACATTCAAGTAGAAATTCTGATCGTTGGAATCCTTCTGGCAATTCCTGTTTAATTGTTTGTTGGATTACTCTTGGTCCTGCAAAACCAATAAGCGCTTTAGGTTCTGCAAGAATGATATCGCCAAGCATTGCAAAACTTGCGGTAACTCCACCAGTAGTAGGATCAGTTAACACTGAGATGAACAACCCACCCATGTCATCAAACCGAGCAAGAGCCGCCGAGGTTTTAGCCATTTGCATGAGTGACAAACCAGATTCCATCATACGTGCACCGCCCGAAGCCGACACAATGATTAAAGGCAAATCTTGATCAGCAGCTCTTTCAATTGCTCTGGCAATCTTTTCTCCCACAACGCTCCCCATTGATCCTCCAAGGAACGTGAAGTCCATTGCGCCTAATACAACTTTTCGTCCTTTGATGAATGCATATCCTGTTTGGATTGCGTCTTTTGAATTAGATTTCTTCTGAGCTTGCACAATGCGGTCTTTGTAAGATTTCAAATCAACAAACTCAAGTGGGTCTTCAGGAGCAAGATTTACATCAAACGGTTCAAATGTTTCTGGATCTACGAGTTGTTCAATTCGTTGTGTTGCGTCAACTCTAAAATGTCGTTGACATTCTGGACAAACCCACAAATTATTTTCAACACTTCTTCTGAACAAAATTGCACTACATGCATCGCATCGCATCCAGAGACCTTCAGGAATTGATCTTCTTTTCGCGGGAGAGGTTGCTTCATCTGCCCACTGCTGAGTTTGTTCTTTGTTCTTCATAGAGTCAAGTTTCTTAATCGCTTGATAGAAGGTATCGGTCAATGACCTCGAAGTACAGCAATCGCTTGTGCGTAATCGTCTGAACCAAAAATTGCTGATGCCGCAACGAGCACATCACAACCAGCTTCTCTGCAATCAAGGCAGGTTTGCAAACCAACTCCGCCGTCCATTTGAAGTCGTTGTGTTGGTCGCAACCTCTGGGAAATAGTTTCAACTTTAGACAACACTTCAGGAATAAAAGATTGACCTGAAAATCCCGGATTCACGCTCATCACGAGAATTAAATCAAACGCCTCAAGATAGGGAAGAATTTCTTTGACATCTGTAGGAGGGTTAATTGCAAGACCAGCATCCATCCCTGCATTTCGAATTGACTGAGCTAATTCAAATGGATCATCATCTGCTTCGACATGCCCTGTGAATAAACTAGCACCAGCATTTGCGAATGATTCTATATAAGCTGAAGGTGTGTCAACCATCAAATGCACATCGAGATATACATCTGGGAACATTTTTCTCAATGACTGGCACAACGCTGGACCCATTGTGAGATTAGGAACAAAGTGACCGTCCATGACATCAAGATGAAGCAAATCGGCACCGCTGTCCAATACACTCTTACACTCAACACCGAGGCTAGCAAAATCTGCTGACAGAATCGATGGAGCGACGAGCGGGAGAGAAGGCGGTGAAGTAATCAAGCTCATTGCAGTTTGAGTTTGCATGCGGGTTTATCCCCCTACTTCAACATGCTGTTGTTGATTTCGATAACTATCAAGAACATATTTATATTCTGATTTATCTTTTTCTTTCGCTGCAAAGTATGCTTTTCGCTGCCACTGGACTGCTTCATCGATATCTCCATTTTTAAAGTGGACAAATGCAATCATTGAGATATACATTGGGTCAGTTTGTCGTCGTGCAAATGAAAGAGCTGTTTTGGCTGAACTCATTGCAACATCCATTCGCCTGTTGCTTTTAGGAATTGCATCATTATTCGCAATATTTTCTGCAATCCAAGTCAGCAATTCAGGATCTTCTGGGCCACGTTCAAGGATAACGTTGTTGATGTACGCATATGCAGCAGTTGGATCGTTTTTATCAATCAAAAGCATATTAAAGTTTTCGATATATAAATGAGCAAAAACCATTTTGTCGATTTCAATTGCATTTTCATATGCTTTTGTTGCTTCTGCCCAACTGTTTCCTGCACGAGATGAAACTGCCGCGTTGATTGAGGGTTGAGCTTCTTGTTGTTTTTTCAAGTTGTAACGACCTGACATTACTTTCACCAGAATGTCTTCAAAACTTTCTTCTAGTGGATTCCCTATAAATTGAATAATGCCTTGTCGATCAACGATAAAGGCTGCTGGAATTCCTTTAACTCCAGCGGCGTCCATCCATTGCCTAGATGTTCTTTGTCGGTTATCGATACCTACTACGTAGTCCATTTTGTGACCTTGTTTGTTCACAAAAGGTGCAACAAGGTCAGTGTCTTGGTCAACTGAAATTCCTACAATTGTCAGTCCATCTTCACCGAATTCTTCTTGAAGCTTTGTGAGGTGAGGAATCGACTTTCGACATGGTGGGCACCACGTTGCCCAAAACTCTACTACATACACCTCAGCATCAGCCGGATTAAAGGAACCCTTCACCCATTCAACATTGAGTCCGGGTGCTTGTGATCCTACTTCTAAACCACGACCTCGTTGGGCAAAACAGTCCAATGAAAGAAGTGAAAAGAGTGCTGTAATAATCAGAATTTGTGTACGCATTGTGAATTCTCCTTTGATTCGGGAAGTTGTACTGTTGTCAATCATACTTCATCATCGAGCAATATAACACTAGAAAATGGTATTCCTTCAAGCATCTGTATGCTTGCACCGCCTCCTGTGGAAATATGGGTCATTTGATCTTCTAATCCAAGGACTGAAACCGCAGCTGCAGTATCCCCACCGCCAACAATCGTCACAGCATCATTTGAAGTCGCGCTGGCAATTGCTTTAGCGATTTGGCTTGTTCCAACGTTAAATGGCTCAATTTCAAATACTCCCATAGGACCATTCCAGACGATCGTTTTTGCATGTCTTAGCACGTGAGTATAATTTTCAATGGTTTGAAGACCAATGTCTACGCCCATCCAACCTGCAGGAATATCAACGACTTCTTGCACAAAGGTTCCTTGCACGAGTTGCTGGGCACAGACATGATCGACTGGGAGCATGACCTGGGTTGAACTCTCTTTTATTTCAGAAAGCATTTGCCTAGCATCGTCAAGCCGTGCTCTGTCAACTTGGCTGCTCCCTACTCTTTTGCCTGACGCAAGAAGAAAGGTGTACGCCATTGCACCTCCAACAAGAATTGTATCCACCTGATTGAGCAAATATCGAATTGCACCTAACTTGTCTGTTACTTTTGCCCCGCCAAGTACAGCAACAAACGGGTGGTTTGCATTTCTGATTGCATCATCTAGATACTTCAATTCTTTGACAAGAAGCAATCCTGCAACACGTGGTTTTCCCTCCATCGCATTTGGCACTGCAACCATCGAAGCATGTTCTCTGTGGGCAGTTCCAAATGCATCGTTGCAATACATATCTGCACCTTCTGCGAGTTCTTTTGCAAAAGATTCATCGCCTGATTTTTCACCTTCATTGAATCTAAGGTTCTCTTTTAGAATAATCTGAGAAGCATCGTCCTGATCAGAAAGCACGACCTCTTTGCCAAGGAGTTCAGCAAGTCGTTCTGCAACTGGTTTTAAACTGAATTTCTTTTCAAATCCGTTCCCAGAAGGTCGTCCCAAATGGCTCATCAGAGTAATAGTGCCTCCTCGATTAAGGACGCTTTGAATGCTTGGTAACGCGGCTTTAATCCGACGATCATCTGTAATTTCGCCTTCATTCATCGGCACATTAAAGTCAACGCGCATCAATACTCGTTTTCCAGCAACATCAACTTCTTCGATAGATTGTTTCATGTATATTCTCTTAAGTTCTTACAATGAACCAAATGCGACCAATCATCCTCATTCTAGGTCCAACAGCTGGAGGGAAAACCTCACTCTCAATTTCGTTGGCAAACAAACTCCCTGAAGGAGGAGAATGCATTATCGCAGATTCCATGCAAGTCTACCGAAAAATGAATGTAGGAACTGCAAAACCTACAACCGATGAACAATCCGAAGCAGCACATCATCTCATTGACATCGCTGATCCAGCAGAAGATGGGTTTACTGTAGAGAAATGGTTGACCTTAGCAAATAGTACTATTGATGAAATCCGTGGGAGAGGGAAATGGCCGATTGTTGTTGGTGGTACAAATTTATACATTCAGTCCTTACTGTTTGGATTGTTTGAAGGACCAGACTGCAATCAAGAAAAGCGAGACGAACTCAACGCACTATCAAACTCAGAACTTCAAGAGAAACTCAAGGTTCTCGATGCAGAGGCAGCAAGCAGAATTCATATCAACGATAAACGACGGTTGGTCCGTGCGATCGAAGTTTGCCAGGCCACTGGCGAGCCTCTGTCTTCACTTCAATCTCAATGGAAGGGTCCAATGCCCAGAAGTGATGTTCGAATTGTCGGGTTAAATTGGCCTGTAAAAACAATCAACCGAAGAATCAATGCACGGGTGAGGGAGATGTTTGAGCAAGGGCTTGAGCAGGAGGTGATGCACCTCCAAAATCAACTCGGTCGTCAAGCTTCAGAAGCGCTGGGCTATAAGCAACTACTTGCACATTTGCGAGGGGAAAGCACGCTTGAAGAAGCGAAAGAGCAAATCAAGATTCAAACGAGACGATATGCCAAACAGCAACGAACTTGGCTTCGTCGGTTCAAAGCAATGCCATCTGCACATTTTATTGACATGGAGAATAAAGGCATGCAACATGCTGTCACACAAGCACTTAAGCACGCTAATAGCACTCTGTAAAATATTATATATAGATGTTTTAGGCTTGACAAACCGAAAAAAGTCGTTCAAATGCTCTCCGATTCCACATGGCGAGACGTTCGCTATGCCGATGGAAACCGCGTACATGGTGCGAAGCACCATAACTGGACCCTTATTTTGGCGAAAAAGAAAACCACAAAAAAGACATCGAAGAAGCCGGTCAAAAAAACTGCTAAGAAAAAGAATGCTGTTCCTGATGCAACTGGAAAGCACCTTGTCATCGTTGAATCTCCAGCGAAGGCAAGGACAATCAATCGATATTTAGGTGATGATTATGCTGTGACCTCTTCTGTTGGGCATGTTCGAGATTTACCGCCAAGGGCACCAAAAGGTGTAAAACAACCCGTTCCCGGTGTAGATTTGGAACATGATTTTAAGCCAACGTACGACGTCCTCAAAGGAAAAGGCACCCTCGTCTGTGAGTTACAAAAAGCAGCAAAGGTTGCCAAAGATGTTTGGTTTGCCAGTGACCTTGATCGTGAAGGAGAGGCGATTGCTTGGCACTTGGCAGAACTTCTTGATATCGAACCTGCAAACGCCAAGCGAGTTATTTTTAACGCCATTACAAAAAAGCAAATTAAGGAAGCGTTTGAACATCCCCATCCAATCAATATGGATTTCGTCAATGCACAACAAGCAAGACGAATTCTTGATCGAATTGTTGGTTATCAAGTCTCGCCATTGCTTTGGAAGCGGGTCGCAGGTGGTTTGAGTGCTGGGCGAGTGCAATCTGTTGCCGTTCGAATTATTGTTGAACGGGAAAAAGAAATTGAAGCACATATTCCAGATGAAAGTTGGAATGTCGTTGGCAGGTTTACTCTAGAAAGTGATAAAACAGCGTTGCTTTCTCAGGCATGGGAAACATTTATTCAATCAAAAGATGAAAATGGAAAAAGCCCAACTCGAAAAATGATGAACGCCTTTTTGTCTGAGCACAATTCCATCGAGGGTTCGCTTGTAGAATTGGATGGCGAACCTTTCAAAATTACTCGGAGTTCAGATTGCTCTGAAAACATTGAAGAACATACAACAAAATTACTCCATGTTTGTGAAGCCGTTGGTCTTACATCTACAGAATTACTTGTTGAAGAAAACGAAAACGCCAAAGGCCCAGCAAGACAACCCATCACGTTAACTGGCACTCTTGCTGAAGGTGTTTGTTACGACATCAAAGACATTGCACAAAAAGATAGCACAGTTCGCCCGCCTGCACCATTTATTACTTCTTCGCTGCAAGCATCCGCTTCAACTGTTCTTGGTTTCGGAGCAAAACGAACCATGCGTGCAGCTCAAGCGTTATATGAAGGTGTTCGCATTAAAGGCGAGGGTCAAGTTGGCTTGATTACATATATGCGAACTGATTCAACTCACCTTTCAATGGATGCAATCAATCAAGTACGGACGTACATCGGCAACAAATTTGGTGATGACTACTTACCAGAAAAACCAAAATTCTACACATCCTCCAATGAATCCGCCCAAGAAGCGCACGAAGCAGTTCGGCCAACTGATGCGGGCAGACATCCCGACACCCTTCCTGCCTCTCTTGATGAAGATCAGCGAAAACTGTACAAGTTAATTTGGTCACGATTTGTCGCTTGCCAAATGACTGCTGCAAAGTGGCACCGCACTGAGTTTTTCTTTGAGCGCAGTGATCAACAGACAGGGGCAATTTTCAAAGTTTCAGGTCGAACACTTTCATTTGATGGTTTTTACAAAGTAAGTGGAGTACCAAGTTCTGATTCTGAACAGAATCTTCCAACACTCGCTGTAGGCGACAACTTGTATCCATTTGATCTTTCACCTAAACAATCATTCTCGTCACCACCCCCTCGGTATAGCGAAGCATCTTTAATTAAGAAATTAGAATCCGAGGGTATCGGGCGCCCCTCTACGTACGCTTCCATTATTGATGTCATCCAAAACCGAAATTACGTAGAAAAACTGGAACGGTCTTTTTGCCCCACTGATTTAGGCGAAGTCGTCACTGAAAAACTAATCGAAGCATTTCCAATTTTAATGGGTGTTGATTACACCCGATCTCTTGAAGACAGACTCGACAACGTGGCAATCGGTGATGTTGTCTGGACAACAATGCTGCATGATTTCTATGGACGTTTTAGTAAAAGACTAGAAACTGCGTATGAAGAAATGTCTCATGCAAAAGCGGAAATGCAACCCGCAATTTACAAATGCCCTGAGTGCGGTAGTAAAACTGCGTATCGCTTTGGGAAAAATGGAAGGTTCTTAACATGCGCAAGTTACCCAGACTGCAAATACGCCTCTCCTATTGATCGGCAGGGTCAACCACGTTTGCCTGAACGAGTTGATGTGGCTTGTCCTGAAGACGGATCTGCGATGGAGAAACGTATTGGTCGTTTTGGTCCATTCTTAGCGTCTGTAAATTATCCAGACATCAAGACAGTCGTGAATCTAGATAAAAAAGGTGGCGTTAAATATCCAACACCTCCACCACTTCTTGTTGAATCATTGCATTGTGAAAAGTGCGAGAGCCCAATGAACTTGAGGAACGGAAAACGTGGTCCATGGCTTGGGTGCTCAACATTCCCGAAGTGTAAAGGCCGCATGGGTTGGAAAACCCTTGATGAAAAAGTGCTGAAGGAACTAGAATCAGCGCTCGAAGAACACGAAAAAGCAAATCCACAGGTGATTGTAAAAACACTCAGTGGAAAAGTTATTCCTGAAGGAACACCCATCGAAGATTTGCTTATTGAAGGCGGAGTGGTCGAACTCGAGGTTTATTGATCTTCTCAGCAAGGTTCCCGGAAATCTCGAACGAGATTTGCTACTGGTATCTACTTAGGTACAATACATGTATGGAGCGCAGGAAAACAAGGAAAATTCAAGTCGGGCATGTTGCAATAGGTGGCGACGCTCCGATTTCTGTTCAATCCATGACTTCTGGATACACTCATCATGTCGATGAATGTATCGCTGAAATCACCAAACTCGCAGATGCTGGTGCTGACATAGTTCGGGTTGCTGTTCCCGAAAAAAAAGATACTGCAGTTCTTGGTGAAATCATTTCCCAAGTCAACGTTCCAATCGTTGCTGATGTTCATTTTCATTTTAAGCGAGCACTCGAGGCCATTGAAGCGGGCGTCCATAAAATAAGATTGAATCCTGGAAACATTGGAGATATTGAGCAAGTTCATTTTGTAATCGATGCGTGTAAAGACGCGAACATACCAATACGAATCGGCGTCAACGAAGGGTCAATCGTTGAACGAAAAGACAAACAGAAACGGCAAAAAGAGTTAACTTCTTTTTTCTCTGATCGAAAACATGGACATTTGTTAGCGTTGATGATTGCAAAGGTTGAAGAATATCTCGAAATCTTTGATTCAAGAGATTTTCATGATATTTGTCTCAGTGCAAAGTTAATGGATGCCAGACTTGTCATTGATATCTACGAAGAACTATCCAAACGATTTGATTATCCACTACACCTTGGAGTAACGCATGCTGGTCCTAGAGAAACTGGTTCCATACGATCAATTTCTGCACTTGGTTCACTTCTTTCACAAGGAATCGGAGACACAATTCGAATCAGTTATGCGAGCGATCCTGTGTTTGAAGTAGAAGATGGAGTTGAATTACTCAACTGCTTACACCTTCGAGAACGTGTAGGTGCTGAACTCATCGCATGCCCAAGTTGCGGCCGAATTCAAGTAGATTTGTTCTCTTTAGTTGATGATGTCCGAAACCAATTGCAACATGAGATTGATCTTCCAATTAAAGTTGCGGTCATGGGATGTGTCGTCAATGGTCCCGGCGAAGCTGAAGGAGCTGATGTTGCAGTATTCGCGGGAGACCGCCGAGGAATTATTTACGTACAAGGTGAACGAGTAGCGAATGTATCTGAAGAAGAAATTCTTGACCGGCTCCTTCTAGAATGCAAAGGATTGCAAGAACGAGTACAAAAAGGTGAAACAAAACTTGGTGAAAAAGCGGTCTCTATTGTGGCGCCTCCTGAATCTGTGGTGACGATTGAAGGACACCACCAGTGAAGTTGCGAAATCGCAATGGGTTCACAATCACCGAGATGATTGTTGTCATTGCAATTATTGGTGTACTCGTTGCAATTCTTATCCCTGCACTCTTTGGAGTTCGTGGACGATCAAAGAAAATCAAAGAACTCAATGTAATTAGTCACGTCGGCAAGGCGTGGATGATGTACAGCTCGGACCATCAGGACAAGTTACTAGAGGGGTATTTAAGTACACAAGTCCAAGAATACAAAGATATGGCTTGGGCATTTAAAGACACAACTTTAGTCCCTCCTGCTCCCACATACGAAGAAGGCGAGCCCAACGATGCTGGTCCTTGGACTTGGAGATTACTGGATTATCTTGATTATGATTGGCGATCTATATTGTTTTATCGTGATACTGATGAGTGGACGAGTGAAGAAGCAAGAGAAAATGCTGACGTCATCGCAGCGCAACCCGCCTTTGGATATAACGGATTTTATTTGGGAGGATGGTGGGAGATAGATTCTCACAGTGGTAAGCCAGCAGAAATTTTTGGTTCTGTGTTACTTACTGATGGGCGCCGGGTTAATGTTGTCGAAAAGCGAACCTCGAGCATCAGAAAACCATCGACGCAAATCGCTTTTTGCAGCACCTTTTACGCTACAGAAGGAATGTACGCTGAACTTGATGACCAAACTGCCGGCACCTTTATGGCGATCCCTAGCATTCTTGCAAGAGTGCAGAAGTGGCTTCCAGTTTCTGGCAATCGAGTCGAGGCGTTGGCGGACACATACGTTCCAATAGGTCGATACAACGGGATGCCTGCAGTTTGTTTTGCAGATGGTTCTTCCAAGGCAGTAGAACTTCACGAATTACAAGATCAACAATTGTGGATTCCTAAAGCCCAGCCGATTGGTGATGTTCCGGCGGATCTATTTTCACATACGCTGAATTGATGTTTGGCGAAACAACCTTGCTGTGGGGACATGCATACAAAAATATCGCGAAGCGATATTTTCAATGCGTGTCCCCTTTGCGAACGGGGTCTGACCCTCAACTGTTGAGTGGAACGTCTTTCGTCTAATTGTTCTCTGTTGAGTGCAACAACGTTCTTTCTTACCAAGGGGGTCTGACCCTAATCAGGTGTGACTGTCACACTGCCTGTGTGGTGACAGTCACGAGTCACTTTGCATTGTCGCTTTTATTCGCTTTATGCATTTGATACCGCAACATAAATCGCATTCGCTTCATGTCACTTTCATCAAGCATTGAATCGTTTGGATTAACGCTCATCGAAACAATCCATCTTTCTTCAACTGGTGTGTATCCAAACAATGTATGCAGGCGAGTTGCCAAATCTTCCATGTGGCCTGCGCCGTACAACACCCCAATCGTTGAGACTTGATCTGCAACTTTTATTGTTGCTGCAATGTCACTAAGTACCTCTGTGTTTCGATCAACAATGATGACATTCATCAATTCTGGCTCAATACCATCCATCATTTTGTCAACGTCTGGCATTGTCAGAATTTCAATCATCAGCAATCGGGCTGTTTCACGAACTCCTCCGCCTGCGAGCATGTCGAGCAATGGAAGTAATTTCATAATGCCACTCGTAATTTTCGCAGCAAATGCTTCCCCAGTAATCGTTTTAAGAATTTCTGGATCAGCGCCCCTTTCGGCTAATTTTGCTTCTACTTCTCCCATTGTTAAATCACTACAAAACCAATTCGGGTTTTCGTAGGAGAGAGAATCGAGTTGAAATGCAAGACCAAGCACGTCTGCCATATCTTCCTGCATGCCTTGTTCTTTCTCCTCTTCAATTAGATCATCAGAGATGACGAGTGTCCTCTGAACAGTTAAATCAGCAGCACTTCCCTCACCACCAACTTTTCCGTCTGAGCCAAAACACCAAAATGTCACCGTACTATTTTCAGTATCGACTTGCAAAGCCAATGGCCTTCCCCATGGATCGACTGAGGCATCTTCGATCCAACCTGCTAAACGGCGATCAACCAATCCTGCAGATGTAATGACATCTTCCATTGTATGAGGAAAGATTCCATGCTCCTCTGCGCTTCTCTTGGCAACATCTGCAACGAACTCCATTGATAACGAGGTCGATTTAACTCGCTCTTCATCTGTCTCCCCCTTTGGGGGTCTAGAGCCCGTTGGACGAACAGATTCGTACAAGACGATATCCATGTCGCGTAGTAGCGAATCCACCTCTGCATAGAAGGTTTCATCCGCGATGTGCGCCACGCCAACTAGCCAAAGATCTGGTTTGTGTTCTGCTTCGTATCTTCTGGAAACAATTTCAAGGGAAACAACATTCTCACCTGTAGATTTGCGAGTCCACTCTTGATCTGATTGGCTGGTTTGTTCGCTTCCTTGCAGAAGAGCAAGCATGCAACACAAGATACTTATCACGATTCATCTCCTTGTTGAGCAGCAGCAATAACTGATTCGAGACGGCCAATTGCTCTTGATGACCACCCTCTGAAAAGCATGTATGGAAAAAGTGTAACGAGTGCGACGATTAACCCAAGGGCAGTTGTCAGTAGTGCTGCTGCAATTCCTCCTGCAACATCTGATGGGTCAGTGAGAACAGCTTGCTCGCCAAGTAATCGAAATGATTGAATAATTCCAAAAACTGTACCTAGAATCCCAAGTAGTGGTGCTGCAGTGATGATTGTCGAGAGGGCAACCATAAACCGGTCAATTCTCGGCCGTTGTATTTCAACTGCTTCCATTGCAACTGCATCGCTAGAACCATCTTCTAAAAGTTGTTTAGCCACTTGACCGTACGGAGAAGAATCTCGTTTGACCATTTCTTTGGCTTTTACAAAATCGCCACGTCGCAATACAGAGTTTAATTTTTCGAGTCTCTTCATTGACCCTCGACCACCAACAAGCAACCAGAACCAACAGCGTTCCAAAATTAATGCCACACTGATAACACTCAGAATGAATAATGGCACCATCACGTACCCACCTTTGTCGATGAGCGACGAAAGATCTTGCATGATTTCTTCTTGCATATGTAGATTGTAGGTTTTGAGCGTACAATCTGTGCGTCATGGAACAACCAATCCAAGCACCCCCTGCTGAACTGATTGAAGCAGCAGCATATATCGAGAATGAACTCGACCGTCGCTTGTCAGCGTCGGACCTACCCCATTCTCTATATGAAGCGACGAGATATGCCGTTGTGAATGGCGGGAAGCGTGTTCGGCCTGCCCTTACGTTGTTGTGCGCAGAGGCAGTTGGTGGAACACAAGAAGATGCTATGCCTGCTGCGGTTGCACTTGAATATATTCATTGTTTCAGTTTAATTCATGATGATTTACCCGCGATTGACAATGACGATTTAAGACGAGGGAAGCCAACTCTTCATATTCATGCAGGTGAGGCGATGGCGCTTCTCTCAGGAGATTTCTTACTCCCACTTGCTTTTCTACAACTTTCTGAGGCTCAATATCAAACAGACCAAAAACTCCTGTTAATTGAAGCACTCTCAACGGCAACAAAGAACATGGTTGTTGGACAGGTCTACGACACGCTTGGTCAACTTCCAGAGCAATTATGTGCAGAAAGTGGTGTTGAAGAAATACACAGGAAGAAAACTGGTTCGCTCATTCGATGTGCATGTGTAATGGGAGGAATCTGTGGGAATGCAACTCCAGAACAACAAGAAGCAATCGAAAAATTCGGCGATGCTACTGGTCTCATGTTCCAAATTGTTGATGATTTGATTGACATGCACGGAACAACCGAACACATCGGAAAACAAACTGGGAAAGATGCAACCGCAGGCAAAATTACCTATCCAAGCACAATTGGCGTAGAACGGTCAATAGAGGAGATAGAAACACTCAAAGAACAAGCTGATAGTGCCTTACGTACTCTTGGAAAACAAGGAGAAACCCTGCGAACTTTCAATCTTTGGATGGCTCAACGTACTCGTTAAGCATACAATACCCCTTTCCCAATGCAATTAAAACTTCTCAATACGATTGAAACCCCAGCGGATCTTCGAAAAATCCCTATTTCAGAGTTACCTCAGTTATGCTCAGAAATGCGGCATGTTATTTGCGAACAAGTTAAACAATCGGGTGGACACTTGGCACCAAATCTTGGCGTTGTGGAGTTGATGATCGCATTGCATTACGTGTTTGATTTTTCAAACGACCGCTTGTTGTTTGATGTGGGTCACCAATGTTACCCTCATAAATTACTCACTGGTCGACAACATCTCTTTAGCAAATTACGACAGCGGGGCGGGATGTCTGGATTTCCTTCGCCTGACGAATCACCATATGATTTGTTTTCCGTAGGGCATGCAGGAACAGCAATTTCAACTGCTGTTGGAATGGCAAGAGGAGACACTCTTCAGGGAGAAGCATACGATCCAGAATCTAACCGTGATGGTCGTCGAGTTGTCGCATTCGTAGGAGATGGCAGCATTGTCAATGGTGTCGCGATGGAAGGCTTAAACAATGCTGGCACACTCAAACGGCAAATGCTGATTGTGTTAAACGATAATGGAATGAGTATCGCCCACCCACAGGGTGCCATTGCAGATTACTTCGACCATCTTCGAGTTGGATCGACATATCGCTCAATGAAGCGGGCCGCTAAAAATGTAATGAAGGGATTGCCCGGCGGTTTAATGCTCGAAGGGATGTCTCATCGAATGACTGAAATGTTGAAGGACGCAATTTTCGAAGACTCGTGGTTTGAGCACTTCGGCATTCTTTCCATAGGACCAGTTGATGGACACGATCTCCCTTCTCTCATCGATATGTTGGTTGAAGTACGAGATGTTGACCGACCTCTTCTTCTTCACGCTCACACCGTGAAGGGGAAAGGATTTGAATATACAGAAAATGACGCAACTGCTTTTCACTCACCAAAACCATTTGCTGTCTGTGATACATCGATAAACGTTCAGCCTTCTGCTCGATCATTTACAGCAAGTTTCTCAGATGCAATGATTCATTTAATGAAGCAAGATGAATCTGTTGTTGTCGCAACAGCCGCGATGCCAGACGGAACGGGCGTTGACAAAGCTATTAAACAGTTTCCACATCGAGCATGGGATACCGGTATTTGTGAATCTCATACTCTAGACATGCTTGCAGGAATGGCAAAAACAGGATGCAAACCATTCTTTGCTGTCTACTCAACTTTCCTTCAAAGAGGGTTTGACCAAGCATTCCAAGAAGTTGCTCTACAAGGATTACCCGTACGACTTTGCCTTGATCGAGCTGGAGTAGTTGGTGGAGATGGTGCTGTTCACCATGGGTTCTGTGACATCGCACTTTTACGAGTGCTCCCCAATGCTGTTCTCCTTGCTGCAATTGATGAACAAACACTGCAGCATGGCATGCAGTTTATGTATGAATATGACCAAGGATTAAGTGCGATACGGTATCCAAGAGATGTTGTGAGTGAAAAGGGTATTGAGTCCCCTCCGTTTGAACTTGGAAAAGCACATCAACTCCGAAAAACTGAAAATCCAAAACTCGCAATTCTTGCGTATGGCACTCCTGCAATTGACGCTATCGATGCTGCTGAACGAGTAGACTCAAATGCCATTGATGTGTTTGACGCTCGATTTGCCAAACCTGTTGATGGCGATCTTATCGAATCATTGCTAAATGCTTCCATTCCGATAATCACCGTTGAAGATCATAGTTTGCTCGGAGGGTTTGGCAGCGCTGTCCTTGAAGAAGCAGCAAAACGTAAACTTGATACAACACTAATTACAACACTTGGATTACCTGATCGATTTATTCCACACGGTTCTCGACAAGAACAATTACAAGATGCTGGAATTGATTCGACTTCAATTGCAGCAGTCGCTTCAAAAATCCTAAAAGAGCAACCAAGTGAATCTCCAGCATTAATCACTTCCTAAATAAAGCAACGAAATAACCAATGTCAATTCTCATTATCGAACACAGTGACTTAGCGGGCTCCGATCGACTTGGCGAACGCCTTCTTCAAGATGGGCACAAATTACGAACTGTTCGAGTGCACCTTGGCGAGTCGTTGCCTGAAAATCTCGGTGAGATTGACGGCGTGATTACATGTGGCGGTCCTCAAGCGCCTGACTGTAATAAAATTTGGACTGAGCAAGAACTTGCTTTGCTTCGAGAAGCAGACCAACTTCAAATTCCACTCCTTGGAATTTGCCTAGGTTGTCAATTGTTAGCAAGAGCTCTAGGTGGAGATGTTGCACCAAGTGCAACACCAGAAATGGGCTGGTATGACTTGCGATTAACAGCAAAGGGGCGTGAAGATGTCCTCTTTTCTGGGCAACCTTGGTGTGGACCACAATTGCAATGGCATCACTGGGAGGTTGCTTCTTTACCAGAAGACTCAACAATTCTAGCAACGAGTGACCAGTGCAACATTCAAGCATGGATGCGGGGAATCAATACTTACGGTGTTCAATTTCACCCAGAGTGCACGAGGGAAACAATTACTGCTTGGATTACAGATGATGCAAGAACGTTATCCGAAGTGGGAATTGATGGAAGTGCAATCGAAGCAAAAAGCGACCAGTTGTTTGAAGATTACGAACGATTAACAAATCGATTTTTTGATGCAGTTTCTCAACTTTTGATGCCAGTGCATACCCGTCTTCAACGTCAACGACATTAACAATGTCACCAAAGGAACACATTCCAACTTACTTACAACCATATCAAGATGCTGTTGATTCTTATGGTGGAACTTTTGAAGCAATGCTTTGGCGTTCCAAAGAAGGTCAACGATTGAGATTCAATTGTTTTACAAATGAAATTGATTTCACAGGCAAGTCAATTCTAGATGTTGGATGTGGAATTGGTGATTTTGGCGCTTTTCTCATCGAATCAAAGGTTGATTTCAAATCATACTTGGGAATAGATGCGATGGAAGCAATGATTGAAACTGCAAAAGAAAGACAATTACACTTGTGCGAGTTCAAGGTTGGTGATGCCTTTGCAAGCAAATCTTGTTTACAACAAACTGATTGGAGCGTTTTTTCAGGCACACTTAATGCGATGTCACAAGAGGACGCCATTGAACTTATCCGAAATTCTTTTGAAACAAGTACTGTTGGCGTTGCATTTAACTTTCTTTCCGACCAGTGCTGGCGAAATGTTCATTCAGAGGACCTTACCCCTGCGAGTCGGTTTAATACCATCGAACTGTTACATTTTGCATTCTCACTCACCCCACTTGTTTCATTCAATCAGACGTATTTAGAGGGGCACGACGCAACAATTCTTATTCGAAAGCAAGAAGTTTCGCAGTAATATTTGGTTTTCACAATAACCATACTACAATGCCGTCAATTCACAGAAGGAGAAAGAGATGACAGAAGATTCACCCCAAGGCTCAGCCCCCACTAGTTCTACCCCCACTGGTTCTACCCCCGCTGGTTCTACCCCCACTGTCAAAGTCGTTGCAACAAATGGCGGCTTCCGAACATTTGTGGCGTTTTTGTCAGCAATGTTTATCTTTCTGATTGTTTTTTTGGTTGGAATCGTTGCAGGAGTTTCTGCAATCGTTGCTTCTGGTGATGACAATGGAATTGTCCAATCCTCATTTACTCAAGAAGGAACTTCTTCAACTATTGCTATTCTTGATATCTCAGGTGTAATTGATGGATCAAACGCCTCATATACAAAGCAAGCCGTCGACGAAATTGTAGAAAATAAAAATATCAAAGCCGTAGTCTTGCGTGTGAATTCACCTGGGGGTGGGGTCACTGCGTCAGATGAAATTTGGCATTATTTACAGAAAATCAAAGATGCAAAAATCCCACTTGTTGCGAGTTATGGAGGGGTTGCTGCCTCTGGTGGATATTACATTTCATGCAATGCTGACCACATCATTGCACAAGAAACCACAATTACAGGATCGATTGGTGTCATTGCAAACATCATGACATTCCAAGAGTTACTAGAAAAAATCGGTGTGAGTCCAGTTACATTAATCGCCAAAGACTCACCTGAAAAATCAGTTGCAAATGATGTGTATAGAAATTGGACTGTAAAAGACAAGCAGAAAGTCAGAAGCATTCTCGATGCCATGTACTCTGTTTTTTATAGTCGAGTCAAAGAGGGACGGGGACATGTCATTACAGATGCTAATACGCTTGAAGAAATTGCAAATGGTTCTGCATACACCGCTCAACAAGCACTAAAGAACGGATTGATTGATGGGATTGGTTATCTTGATGATGCAATCGTCATTGCTCAACAACGTGCAGGCCTCACCAATGAAGAACCAACTGTTGTTCGACTTCACCGAAAGGCACCAATGTTTGGTGGTCTGTTCAGTTCTCAATCATCTGGAATATCTGCTTCTGAATTACGGTCAATGATTCACGAGTTTTCGATGCCGAAACTCATGTTCCTCCATAACCAACAATAGGGATACACACATGTCAATTCTCCTTTCGGTGGTTGTTGCAACCACCTGCGCGATTAGTGCGCCAAAACTTTATGATTGCGATGTTTCAAATGCAATCGAAATGATTTCAGAAGAACTCAATGATCGACATGACGAAGTGCGGTGCTGGGATTCTGTCGATCCTTCAAATGGATGGTTATCCAGACACAGAGGTGGGACAACTGCATTAACCACGCTCGCGCTTCTCGCTTCTGGGCAATCATCAAACTCTCCATCAATACAACGAGCACTAGATTACATTTGGGAAGTAGAAGAACCTAGCGCCTATTTACTGACTTTACGAATTTCTATTTGGGCACAATTACCTGACACATACAAAAAACGTCTTGTGAAAGATACGAAGAAGTTAATCAATACGCTCAGTTTAAAATTCGGGGGTTGGGGGACACACGCCGCTCCCCCTACTTCTGTTGCATCCACTTCACCACTCACTCGTGAGTTCGGAATCATTGCTCTTCGTGAAGCTCACCGGCGAGGGATTCGTGTGCCAAAAAAGTGTTGGACAGCAATTGCAAATGCGACGTTGACAGCACAACAATCGTGTGGAGGATGGTCATATGAACAAAGTTCTACAAGCGGAGATCCAACTGCAAACATGACCGTAGCTGGATTGAACTGTTTACTCGGTGTTGATGAGATGATTGGAGATGAACTTCATGAAGATGATTCATCAAAACTTCAATCTTCAATTAATGAAGCACTTTTGTGGTTGGACAATAATGCGACAACTAAGAAAAACTATGGAGGCACTTCCTTAATGAGTTATTTGTACGCGCTAGAGCGTGCCGCAATGTCTTGCGGACTTTCTGACATTCGAAATAGGGACTGGTATCTTGATGGGGCAGAAGCAATTCTAAAAACACATTGTGGCGTGCGAAAAGCTCGAGGAAGTACAGTAAATTTATCCTTCGCACTTCTTTTTTTAACTCGTGGCCGTGCACCAATTGCTTTTTGTGAACTGGTGAAAGATAAAGGGGCCGTTGACCCGCATAGAGTTGCTGAAATTATTACGAATCGAGTTTCTACAAAAATTGAACGACCTCTTGCTTGGCAACTGGTTTCTAATGAAGAAAATATTCAAACTTGGCTTACTGCACCATTTATGCTTATTCAAGACGAACTAGCAATTCCAACTGAGACTATTAAGTTAAAAGAATATCTCCATCGTGGTGGGTTGCTTGTTATGCTTGCTACAGGAAAAACTTTACGGTCATGTAAGGAATTTGCAGCCAAACTTTCTCCATCAACTCAACCATCCGCAACTCAACGAGATCATTGGGCACACAATTTGTTTGAGGATGCAAGGAATATAAATCTTACCGTCTGGAATGACGGAATCCGAGATCGGATCATTGTGATTCAAGGGGACGGCAAAAAATTAATCAGAAGTGATAAATCTAAGTTGTCAATGCTCCTTACAAACCTTTGTTTAGGCGCTGGCGAACTCGACCGTTGGCAAACTCGATTGCCAAGAAAAGAACTCCCCTTCCCTTCGAGTCAATTAATCCTCGCTCAACATCAGGGGTGTTGGGATTCTGAGATTACTGGCTTTGATTCGTTGAACATTAAAATCATGCCACTTGAGAAATCTTCAAAAAAACGCTTTGTCTGGGTTGGAGGGATTCACTCTTCTGAAGTAGAACCGAGATTAGTAAAAACGATCGTTGAGATTGCCAAGACAGGAACAACGATATTTGTCGAATCTATTGGAGGGCATGGGCACTTTGCTTCAACAGTGCAACAACAATTCACAGAACAATCTTCCACACCCGTAAAAGCATTTGCTGAACTTCAACAATTCAATGAACGGAGAGGTTGGTCAATTTACCACCGAAAAAAAATCCCTGTTCCTCAAGTTGCTAAGATTGGCACTGGCTCAGTTATTTTTATTGATTGTGATATACGAAACGCATTAATTGGACGGAGTTCGTGGGGAATCCATGGCTATTCTACTCAAGCGGCAAAAGGATTATTGCAGTATGTGTTATGCAATTAACTCCCTTCGTTTACACTATGAGCATGAAGCGGCTCACGCCACTTTTACTGACAATCATTATTGCTGTTTTTGCAGGATTTGTTCTTGCAACAAATCAAAAACAGTCACTCATCGATTCTTTACTTGATTCCCCATCCGTCACAGATCAATTGCGTGGAATCTCACTACTTCAAAATTCATCTTTGAACACGCTCCAAGAAAAGTTGCCCTCAATACTTGCTCACAACTCTGAATCCTCCGTTGCTGCTCAGAGTTTACTTGTTAAAAAAGCATTCGAAGAAGATCGCGTACAAGATTTGAACGAGAACCAGATTGACAAAGAACTTTATGATGCAGCCCTTTGGTGGAACGAGCATCACGAGAGCAGGAAACCAATTGGTCAATCTATTTCGAAAACTTCTACAACGATTAACCCTTCGCACTGGATGTTGAAACTCATCGCACAATATGATGCTGACCATCAAGATATCTCGTTCTCAGATTTAGTAGAACTTCCCCCAAGAGATAGAGATGGGAGTGTTTTGCTCTACGTCTTGGCAATCGAACAAGTTGGTCCTCAAGAATTAGGACTACTCGTAGAAACATTGTCGTTGGATTACGATATTGATCGACAGACTGCTGCAGTTCTTCTTGCTGCGATGAGAAACTTATCACCACCCCAAGTATCAACCCAGAATGAGTTGTTAAACACTATCCAAACAATCATCTCAGAAAACAATGCGAAACTCGCATGGAGAACTCTTCATCGACCTGATGGCACCATCATTCCAGATATCGCACTTGCAGGCATGATTGCAGATCGAAGTTTTTTTACTCCAATCGTCATTGATGGAGTGCGAAGCGGTCATTGGGTTCATCCAGAACACCCAGTAATGATTATGGATACCTATTTTCCTGAAATCACCAACACAATTCCGACCAATCTACTTAATAATTCTCACGCTAGGCAAAAATGGTGGGCTCTCTTCGCTTGCGGGTTGCTGAAAGAAGAAAGATAATATCCAGTATGCATGATTCAGTTGCGCTATGTGTCATCATGATGCCTCGAGATGCGAATGTCTACGGGACAATTTTTGGAGGAATCATCCTTTCCTATATTGATCAAGCTGGTTTCGTAGAAGCTCGTAAACACGGCAACCATCGATGGGTGACTGCAACCATCGATAAAGTCGAATTTGAAAAACCTGTGTATGTTGGTGACATTGTTCGATTTTATACAACAACGAAGAAAACTGGCAGATCGTCAGTTGTTGTTCAGATTACAGTCGAAGCAGAGCGATTTGATACCGCGTTAAGAATCGATGTCACAGAAGCAGTCTTGACGATGGTGAGCGTTGACGAAAATGGGAATTCAATTCCATTTGATTCACCTCCTACAATTCCGATGAGGGGTTCTGAATGACTACTCGGATTGCTGTCTTATTCAGCGGTGGTGGCAGGACTGTTCTCAACCTTTTAGATAAAATCGATGATGGAATCCTAGATGCAACCATCACATTGGCAATCGCATCAAGATCCGGGATCGATGGGATTGACCGCATCGCAGAAAGAGGCTTGGACATTGCGGTTGCGCGAACTAAAGATGAACCTACTTCCGAGGGTGATGCAAGAGTGCAAACTTGGTTGAACGAAATGCGACCTGATCTCATTTGCCTCTGTGGATATCTTCGTTATCTCCCTATTGAACCGTGGATGGAAGGCAGAGTCATCAATATCCACCCCTCCTTACTTCCAAAATTTGGTGGTAAAGGGATGTACGGAATGAAAGTCCACGAATGTGTCATCGAGCAAGAAGAAACAAAAACAGGGTGCACTGTTCATTATGTTGACAAGGAGTACGACCATGGTCCAACGATTCTCCAAAGAATCTGCTCAGTGGAACCTAGCGACAACGCACAAACACTAGCTGATCGAGTGTTCGACCTTGAATGTGAGGCATACCCAACGGCAATTCAAATGGTAGAAGAGCAACTCAAGGTATGATGAGAAAGATATTTCAATGAGCGATTCAAAAGAAACGAAAAAATCAAGACCATTTCTGCGTGGACTTGCTGTACTACTCCCATCGGTACTGACCTTATGGTTACTAGTTGCTGCCTATCAGTTTATCGACTCCAAGATTGCAGAACCAATTAACACTGGTATTCGCAGCGCATTCATCCAAATTCCTAAACATTTTCCAGACCTCGCCAATTCTCTTTCGATGCATCCAGATAAAGAATTGCTCGCGACTGAAGCAGCTTCACGGCACATTGCAAAAGGTGATCTTGTTGCAATGCAAGAATTGTCAAATGAGTTGTTCGCTGAATCTGTCAATACATGGTGGGCAGATCACCATTGGATGAATCTTCTTGGTTTGTTTGTCGCAGCCATCGTGGTGTACATTTGCGGACGGCTCGTTGGCGGATTTCTAGGTAGGTCAATCTATAGACGCATCGAAAATTTAATGGTGGCTGTTCCTATCATTCGGAAGGTATATCCTTACATCAAACAACTTGTAGACTTCCTGTTTAGTGAAAGCGACACACCGAAATTCAGTGGCGTCGTTGCTGTAGAGTATCCTCGCAAAGGCATTTGGTCTGTTGGCTTTATGACAGGTGAATCTCTCAAAGCAATCCAAGAGAAAATTCCTGATTCCGTCACAATCTTTATCCCCAGTTCGCCAACTCCTTTCACGGGGTACACGATTACCGTACCCAAGAAGGACATCATAGATCTGCCACTTACAGTAGAGGAAGCGATACGATTTGCGGTAAGTGGCGGCGTATTAGTACCAGACCATCAAGGATTGCCGACAAGTGGCGAGAGTTCAAAACCTGCTAAAATAGAGCCTCAACAAGACTCCTACGATGAAAAATCTGAATAAGAAGAGAAGAGTTCATGCAAATTAATATAAGTAGTAAACACCTTGAATTGACATCAAGCAATGAAGAATATATTCATTCAAAAGCATCAAAGTTGACTAGATTCTATGATCGAATCGAACAAATTGATGTGAAAATTGAGAAAACAACCCATGGTTTCACTGCAGAAATAATTACAGATGTAGAACACCATGATAATATTATCGCAACAAGTGAAGACATTGACATGTACGCCGCTTTTGATAGTTGTGTAGATCGAAGTGTGAGGCAACTAAGCGATTTGAAAAGTAAAATCCGTGACCACAAGCACAACACCCCTACTGGAGGGCAAGACAGATGAAACTGATGGATATTGTTGTTACAGACGCAATCATTCCTGAACTTAAAGCCACAAATCGAGATGGTGTCATATCGGAATTGATTGATGCACTCGTGAATGCAAATTGTGTGAATGAAGACCAGAGAGATGAATTCACAAAAGCAATCATTCGACGTGAAAATAAAGGTTCGACAGGGTTCGGTCACGGAGTTGCTGTACCTCACGTAAAGCATCCTGATATTGAAACGATGAGGATTGCAATCGGCAATAGCCCAGAAGGTGTAGATTTCAAAGCACTTGATCGAGAACCTGTCTACTCAGTTGTGTTGCTGTTAAGTCCAGAGGACCAACCAGAAAATCACCTTGATGCTATGGAAGCGATTTTCAGCAGCTTAAGTCAAGATACGTTCAGGCGGTTCTTGCGACAAGCATGTTCTGCTGATGAAGTTCTCACGCTTCTCTCAGAAACAGACAACGCAGTTCGTTAACTCGTTCAAATATGAACAAACACATTAATGCAACTTTAGTGAGTTGCCAATCCTGTAAACCCCACTCTATATATGCCTACTTCCTCTACAACAATCACAATAAAAAACCGCCTTGGCATGCATGCAAGACCGGCGATGTTGTTTGCTGAAGTTGCAGGAAAATTTGATGCCACGATTACAGTTGGGCATGATGAGAGTGATGCTGTTGATGCAAAGTCAATCATGCAACTCATGATGCTTGCTGCAACAGAAGGAACAAAACTCACAATTCATGCTGACGGTGATGATGCTGATGATGCCATTGCAGAATTGTCTGCCTTGGTCTCATCTGGCTTTAATGAATAACAACGCAGCCGGCTCGTGACTGTCACCACACTAAGTGGCTGTCACAGAAGGTGACCGTCACACCTGCCGATTCGACGTGACTGGCACACAGAGCGAGTCTGCGAGCGACCAGCGCCTGTCACTAGAATCAAGAGCGACACAATCTCAAGAGAAATAATTTTCTCATTTTCACACTTGATTTCTCTAGGTCCTAGAATTGTCTACACTTCTACAAGCAACCCTCTATCTAAATCAGCATGTGGATTTGTCAATAATTGACCTACTTGATTTTGTACACCTTCAATAAGACCAACATTATCTTGCATATTTGTTTGCTTAGATAAATTTTCTGTACTACACCCAACTCCTAAAAAAAGTAGTGAAACTAAAGTCAACCAAATCAGATAATTCATGGCATATCTAGCGTCACACATGCACCACATCCTTCCCATACATAATCATTACAACATGTTGTCAAGCCAAGAACACAACACTGCCTACACATATCCATCTTGCACTTGTACCATTTTTCTCCTTGGCGCACACTGTAGCAAACTTGTTCGCATAGGTCTGATGGGTTCAGCCCTGCTGATTGGTATGCTCTAAGCTCTCGGCACAGCCTTTCATCGTCGTTGTTAATATGCTTAAGGAACGGTCCACAAAAACCATCTTCAAAGTTAGTAAAAAGTCCGTCATTACAGAATTGGGAAACATGAGTGAACTCGTGCGCAAGAACTTGGCATATATCTAAATCGCCTAATTCATCTAAGTTGATTGTTATTTCAAGGGATCTTACAGTTCCCCTGCAAATCACATTTGTTTCACCAGGCCGGTCATTCTCACCCTGATTTTCACAATTAATTGTAATGCTGAAGCCAAATTGTCCAGTGCCACAATCCTCAATTGCCTTTACAAATGCATCATAGAACAGTTGAGAATTATGGAAACAATAATGAATGTCTTGAAAACATGAACCGATATTACACGGAATAATTCTACAAGAATCAGGAGTAATTTCTTCTATATCTATCAGCACACCTTCACCGTCAAATACAGGTACAACACGATACCTACCATACGGCACAATTGTCACACACGACCACTGGGCATCTCCTAAGAATGTTCGGTACATTGTTTCGTCTGCAAACACTACGCCAGAATAAAGTAGACAAAACCCGCCAAAAATCATCTCTGTAATCTTTTGTACATTTTGCATGAAACGCCTCCTTCCATGCTCCTGACATCCCACAGGGAAGAATCCAAACTCAGAAATGAATTCCAGAAACTGCTGTCACCTGAATCTACTGTACCACAGATGTGTTAGTGTCACGAAAGAATCACATCGCTTGGTGAGACAGTCACTCAGCGTCGCAACTCTTCTGCACGTACATCTCGGGTCATCAAAGTTCCAATCGCATCTTCTATCGAAAGATTTTCAAACAACACACTGTACATTGCAGCAGAAATTGGCATCTCAACGCCATACTTCTTCGAAAGAGCTTGCACTGCTCTTGTCGTTGGTACACCTTCTACAACTGATCCCATCGTTTCAGTGATTGTATTTAAATCTTCACCCATCCCCAATCGCTCGCCACATGTTCGGTTCCGACCATGCGGGCTAAAACATGTCGTTGCCAAATCACCGACTCCTGCGATTCCGAAAAATGTTTCAAGCGTTGCGCCCATTGCAACTCCAAGTCGAGAAATTTCTGCAAGCCCACGAGCAAGCATAGCTGATTTTGCGTTGTCTCCGAGTTGCATGCCGTCACATATACCAGCAGCAATTGCAATTACATTCTTAAGTGCACCAGCAAGTTCCACGCCTAATGGATCGCAGTGTGTATAGATTCGTAACCAAGGAACATCGAATAACTCTTGCATTTGAGTTGCAACATTTTGATTGATTGAACTTGATACAAGAACTGCAGGTTGTCTTCGAACTAACTCGGTAGCGATTGTAGGTCCCGAAAGTACGCACGTTGCGTGGTTGTTCCCTATTGCTTCTTCAATAATTTGTGTTGGTAACAAATGTGTTTCCAATTCGATTCCCTTCGCAACACAACCCACAGAAACTCCATCTGGCAAATGACGCTCAAGTCCAGACCAAACCGCTCTGATAAATTGCGTCGGAATTGCATTGATCGCAACGTCAATTCCTTCCAACGCTTCTTCACCATCGGCTGTCACCTTGACTGATTGGTCTAATGTAAAATCAGGTAAACGGGGAGATGTTCGATCAATTCGAAGTTGATCTACACCTTCTTGAAATGGTCCCCACAACCGTACATCAAGTCCCCTGCTCTGTAAGGCGTCTGCAAGCACGAGTCCCATTTGTCCATCCCCTATAACTGCGACTGCTGTCATGCTGAACCTGCTTTCATTTGAACCAAATATCTCATAAGATTACAGGAATCCTAACCGAACAATCACCTCTAAATAGGGCTATAGTAGTAAAGAATCGCAGAGGAACCCCATTTACGTAGAATACCCAATATACCCCCCCCTTTCATGATGGCAGAAACAGAGAATATTAAACCAACAGACCAATCGGGAGCGATGGAAGGCGCTAGGCGTCTTGAACGCAGGTTGCTCGTTGCACTCAGTGGCGGTGTACTACTTGCTGTTTCGTGGATTGGGCACCTTCTTGGAGCACACACCCTTGTTTCTGAAATACCTGCCTCTATTGGGGCAATTATTCTCGTTGTACCACTCCTTGCAGGTGCATGGACTGAAATCAAAAAGGGCAAACCCTCAAGCGATGCACTCGCTTCACTTGCTGTTGTTGCCGCTCTTTCTGCTGGCATGTATCTAGCCGCTGGCTTCCTTGCATTGTTTTTGTGGATGGCTAATCTTATTCTCAGCCGAACTGCTTGGGGTGCACAAAGAGCAATTCGAGATCTCGTTGACTTAACTCCTGGAAGTGCAAGAATTATTGATGGTGATTCTCAACGAGAAGTTCCCCTCAAAGAAGTCACGATCGGAATGGTCATCCGCGTTCGACCAGGCGAAAATCTTCCCGCTGACGGAATCATCATTGATGGCAATTCTGACATTAACCAAGCATCCCTAACTGGAGAAGCAGTTCCAGTTGAAGCTCAAAGCGGAACAGAAGTGTATGCAGGTACAACAAACCTCACTGGTCAAATTGATGTAAAAGTTACCGCCGTTGCTGCTGAAACGACAATCGGCAAAGTTGAATCTCTTATCCGAGAAGCAGAATCAACACGTACACAAAAACAAGAATTGATTGAACAACTTGCTTCTTATTACTTCTCAATCGTTGTGATGGTCGCAGCAGTCGTCTGGTTCTTTACGAGTCGTAGTGCTGACGAAGTAATCCGCGCAGATGCTGCAGTTCGGGCTATTACTGTACTTGTTGTCACTTGCCCAGGTGGATTATTGATTGCTCACCCCACTGCGATGGTCGCAGCATTCGCAGCAGCAGCTCGCCTTGGAATCATGATTAAGCACACCCAAACGCTAGAGGCTGCAGCTGGAGTTGACACAGTAATCATGGATAAGACGGGCACATTAACAACTGGCAATTTTGCTGTGAGCCGTCTAGCGCCCGCTGAGGGAGTTGATGGCGCTGCGCTTTTGCAAGCAGCCGCCGATGCAGAACAACACTCAAATCACCCACTCGCAAAATCAATCATTGATACAGCAAAACAAGCAAACATCACACCTTGTGCTGTAGATAATTATGAAGAGGTTCACGGGCGTGGTGTCATCGCGCATACGAGCAGTGCTGATATATTTGCTGGTCGTGGTGCTTGGCTTGAAAGTTTAAATGATTCTATTACGAACCTTGTTTCTACAGTCTCTGAGAAAATTGAAGGAATGTCTAGTGTTCATATCATGCGAGGCACAGAGTATTTGGGAGCTGTTGGACTTGAAGATAAACTACGACCTCATGCAGCTGAAGCAGTAGAAAACATGCGAAGAAATGGCGTACGAAGAGTTTCCATTTTTACTGGTGACAGACTTGATGTTGCAAAACGGGTTGCACAATCCGTTGGCGTTGACTCGATTGAAGCAGAATGCTTACCTGAAGAAAAGCATGAAGAACTCAAATATTTGATGAGCCGTGGACATAACACGCTCGTTGTTGGCGATGGCATTAACGATGGACCTATTCTTGCCACAGCTGATGTGGGTGTTGCAATGGGTTTAAGTGGATCAGATATCGCGACAAACAGCGCAGGTGTTGCTCTAATGAATGACGATTTGCGGAACATCCCTTTCCTCATTTCCTTGGCACGTAAAACGAAAAGTGTGATTGCTCAAAACATCGGAGCATCACTCGTCCTTGCTGTTCTGGGGTTAGCACTCGCAGCGACAGGGAATATTAATATTTGGATTACGCCTTTTTATTACGCACTTGGTTATGTCGTAGTCATTGCAAATAGTTTACGGCTCATCCGCTTCGGTGAAGAATTTACTTCAGTCGTGGAATCTCAACGCAGGATGGAAGAATCTCGCGTTGCAAAACCAGTACGACAAATTGCTACAAGTTAACGCATCAAGCGATTGTAATTGATTCATCAAGAAAGACGTCTTGAATTGCATTCAGTAACTGAACACCATCTTTCATTGGACGCTGGAACGATTTCCGGCCACTGATTAACCCACAACCACCAGCTCGCTTGTTGATGACAGCAGTACGAACGGCTTGCCCAAAGTCATCATCACCTGATGCTCCTCCTGAATTAATTAAACCACATCGACCACTGTAACAATTTAGGACCTGATATCGACAGAGGTCAATCGGGTGGTCTGTGCATAAGTCTTCGTACATCCCCTTGTGGAATTTACCGTACGAAGTACCAGTTTCATTCATCGCAATGTAACCGCCATTGTTCGTTGCTTGCTTTTGTTTAATAATGTCAGCTTGAATCGTGACACCTAAATGATTCGCTTGCCCTGTTAAATCTGCTGATGCATGATAATCAGTTCCACTAACTTTAAAATCACTATTGCGTAAGTAACACCAGAGCACCGTTGCCATTCCAAGTTGATGTGCTAATTCAAACGCTTGTGCAACTTCTTGAATTTGGCGGCTAGATTCTTCAGAACCATAATAAATTGTTGCGCCAACTGCAGCTGCGCCTAAATTCCACGCTTCTTCGACAGAACCAAACATGACTTGGTCAAAAGAGTTAGGACTTGTAAGTAATTCGTTATGATTAATTTTCACAATAAAAGGGATTTTGTGAGCATAATCTCGTGCAACAGTCCCGAACACTCCAAACGTAGATGCAACCGCATTGCATCCACCTTCAACTGCAAGTTCAAGAATATTTGATGGATCGAAATACAGTGGATTCGGAGTAAATGAAGCACCAGCAGAATGTTCAATTCCTTGGTCTACAGGAAGAATGGAAAGATATCCAGTTTTTCCCAATCGACCATGCCCATAAATGGCAGCTAAGTTTCTTAGAACTTGAGGGTTCCGATCGCTGTTTTTCCATGTTCGATCAATAAAATTTGGTCCAGGAAGATGAAGTAAATCTGAAGAGATCTTCGCCTCGTAACCTAGTAAATCGTCAGTTTCAGTGCCTAGATATTCAGTGGTTGCCGTAGTCATGGCTTTACTCCTTTAGTAGCTGCATTATACCATTGGGGTCTATGAGAGTCAGAGAGGTTAAAGGGCGACAGCCTGCCCATCTCTTCTTGAATCGCTCGCCCCTGCATAGCCATCTTCAACGCCTTGGACTATTTGACCTCCTCCAAACGTTACACTCCTTTGTTCTGCAACTTCAAGTTCGTGGCCTAATCCCCTAAGTGTAGAGTAAACATCTTGTTTGAATCCGGGTTCGATGGCAACTTTTTTGCCGCCAGTCAGTTTCCAGCGTGGAGCGTCAAGCGCTGCCTGAGGATTCTGATTTGAGAAGACCATCCGACAAACCACTTGAACGTGACCTTGGGGTTGCATTGGCCCACCCATGACTCCAAATGGTGTCCGTAGATTGCCTTGCACGAGGAATCCCGGAATAATCGTGTGAAATGGTCGTTTATTGGGACCAATGCAGTTTGGATGCGTTGGATCAAGTGAAAAGCCTCGCCCACGATTTTGCAATGCGATGCCTGTGTTCGGAACAACTTGTCCAGAACCGAATCCTTCAAAGTTGCTTTGAATGAATGAACACTGCATTCCATTTGCATCGCCAGTTGCGAGATACACCGTTGAGGCATATCTTGGAATTGCACTTGCATCAATCCCAGTTGCTTCATTTGTCATCGATATAGCGTGCTGCCGAATCCTGTCATCGTTGAGCAAATCTACACAATTGCCTGAAAGTTCAGGATCTGCGACAAAGGCGTGGGCATCTGCAAACGCTCGTTTCATTGCTTCAATTTGAATATGTATGACCTTGGGAGAATCACAGTTAGTCATATCAACTTCAGTTTTCTCAATGATTTTCATAGCAATCAGTGCTGCGATGCCCTGACCGTTCGGTGGTAGTTCATAAAATTGAGAGGTACCAAGATCAATAGAAAGAGGATCTACCCATTCTCCTGCATGTGCTTGTAAATCTTCTTTACGTAAAAACCCTCCTCCAGCTTTTGATGCACAATCCATTTGTTGAGCGAGATTTCCTGTATAGAACGATTCACCATTCGTATCAGCAATTTCTTGCAGAGTGGCGGCGTGGTCTGGCAATGTAATTCGTTGTCCAACATTTGGTGGTTTTCCATCAAAAAGGAATGTATCGCACCATGATTTCTCATTTCTGAATCGATCTGTGCCATGCTTCCATCGAGTTGCAGTTTGAGGTGAAACAAGGAATCCATCTGTTGCATAAGTTATTGCTGGTTCAAACAACTTTGCGAAGGGTAATGCACAAAATCGTTCGTGAAGCATCACCCACCCTGAAATCTGTCCAGGAACTGTCACTGGCAACCACCCGACTGAAGGGATTTCGCCTTCTATTGAAGTTGGCATCAGTGAAGGTGATTTTCCAGAAGCATTTAGCCCGTGGATGTTCTTACCATCATGCACAATCGCAAAGGCATCCCCTCCGATTCCATTTGCACACGGTTCAACGACTGTGCTTGCAATTGCAACTGCGAGTGCTGCATCAACAGCGTTCCCACCCTGCCTTATCATTTCAAGCCCCGCTTGAGCGGCGAGTGGCTGTGATGCCGCAACGACATTTTTCCCAAGGACAACTTCCCGATTCGAAGGGTATGGAAGTGACCAATCAATCATGACACTTGCTCAATCCAACCACCACAAATTACTCTTGTTTCTTGGTAACACACGGCGGCTTGTCCGGGAGCGCCACCACGCTGGGGATCATCAAACTGCACTTCAATTGCGCTGCCGACTTGGCGAACCTTCGCAGATGCCGCAGGAGTGTTATATCTAATTTTAGCAGTACAAGGTAACCAAGACTCCTTGGCATCAATCAACCAATTTGTGTCTTTTGCAATGACGGTATGCGTATTTAATAACTCTTCTCCACCAACCGTCACGGTATTGAGAACAGGGTCTTTTGCAACAACGTATGCTGGCTCTTGCAAGGCAATTCCAAGTCCACGACGTTGACCAATTGTAAATTTTTGTTGACCTTGGTGTGTTCCAATGACATTCCCTTGTACATCAAGAACATTTCCTTCTTGCAGACTTCCGGGGGATTTTTTTGCAATCAGATTTGCGTAGTTATCATCAGGCACGAAACAAATTTCCTGCGAATCTGGTTTATTAAACACAGGCAAATCAAATTCTTTTGCCAATTCTCGAACTTCACTTTTTTGTAAATGTCCGATTGGTAACATCATTTCACCCACACGATCCCGACTTGCTCCAAAGAGAACATAACTCTGATCTTTTGTCATATCTGCCCCCATATGTAACTCCTTTCCATTCTTGATTTGTGCATGATGCCCCGACGCGACGAATTGAGCATCAATCGAATGTGCGTAGTCATGCAACTTGCCAAATTTAAGCCAATCGTTGCATCTGATACATGGATTTGGAGTTCTACCAGAGTTGTATTCGTCAACAAAGTACTCGATGATTCGACCAAAATCATCCTTAAAATCCAACGCATAAAACGACATCCCAAGTTTTGAACTGACGTGCCTTGCGTCATTAGCATCGCTGATTGAACAACAACCCTTATGTCCAATTGAAATATCTTGTTCTAACTGGTCGCCAACATTACCAAGTCGCATAAAACATCCAACGACTTCATGTCCTTCCTTAACCAGTAACGCAGCTGCAACTGATGAATCCACCCCACCAGACATTGCCATGAGTACCTTTGCCATAATTCAATAGTGTAGATGAATTCATTGAGGATTAATTAACCGCGGGTTAATTAATCAAGTACTATTCAAGCATGCTTGTATACGCAGGAATTGATGAGGCAGGTTATGGACCATTGTTCGGACCCCTTTGCGTTGCTTCGACTGCGTTCATCTTACAAGATTCAATGCCTGTAAATGGACCACCAGACATGTGGGCATTGCTTAGGAATATCGTTTGCAAGAAGCGCAAGGACGCAAAACATAAGATTGCGGTAAACGATTCAAAATTGTTAAAATCAAATACAAAATCTGGCTCTTTAACTCATCTTGAAAGAGGCGTGTTAACCTTTTTGCATGCTTGCGGAATAGATTTTCCAACTCATGATGACACTTTTTTTCAGGCAATGCAGATTAAACACTCTAGCGCACCTTGGTACGAAACACAAACTGCACTGCCTGTGAGTAATGATCTCAACATTTTGAAAATTGACAGTGCGCGATTGCAACGATCACTGGAAGAAAAAAATATTCAATGTGCCCTCATGGCGTGCAGTGCGGTAGATGTCGGTACATACAACGAGAGAACCTCACAAGCAACAAAGTCCGCATTAAATTTCTCGATTGCGATGCATCATGTGGGAAGAATTGTCAATACGTTTCTAAACGATCACCCCAGAATTATGGTCGACCGACATGGTGGAAAAATACGGTACCGAAACGACCTTCAATTATTCTGGCCCGAATCTAAAATTCAGGTTCTCAACGAAGACAATCGAATGAGCAGGTACCGGCTGAAAATTGATGGCAAATATGCAACGATTACATTCGCTTCAAAAAGTGACGAACATCACTTTCCTACAGCATTGGCTTCGATGATTGCTAAATACACCAGAGAACTCTATATGTTGAGATTCAATCGGTATTTCCAAACGCAATTACAAGAATTAAAACCTACCGCTGGATATGTGAAGGATGGGCGTCGTTTTCTGAAGGAAATTGAACCTATTTTGGAGAAAAATGGTCTAAAACGTGAACTCCTTGTCCGTTCTTCATAAAAATTGATTGACCTGACCGTTTCTTCGTATAAAATACGGGGCTTGTCCTGCCTTTTGCAATTGGTGCAAAATGTGTTTTGGACGTCATGAGGCCTCAGTCGTGTTTTCACGACGCAGCGGAAGGAGATTACCGTTGCAAGAAGATGAAGAAGAGGCCCAGCTGCACTGATTACTTCAATAGTAGCTCAGTCAGGACTGGGCTCCAGCGGAAGTAACATTCCGAAATAGTGCTAGGAACAACAAATTACTTGTATTACCCTCTATACGTTTGGGGGGTATTGGAATATCGAAGATAGGACATTTTGTCCGAATGGTTTAGAACTATGGCTGCAACAAATTTAGATTACGTACGAAATATTGGTATCTGCGCTCACATCGACGCAGGAAAAACAACCGTGACTGAGCGGGTGTTGTACTACACAGGGAAGAGTTACAAAATCGGTGAGGTGCATGAAGGCACCGCAACGATGGACTTCCTTGAGGAAGAACAAGAGCGTGGTATTACCATTCAATCAGCAGCTACAACTTGTCCATGGGATTACCACGGTGAAGAATATACAATCAATCTCATCGATACACCCGGACACGTTGACTTCACGATTGAAGTAGAACGGTCAATGCGGGTTCTCGATGGTGCTGTCGCTGTCTTCGATGGCAAGGAAGGTGTTGAGGCTCAATCAGAAACAGTTTGGCGGCAAGCAGATCGCTACCAAGTTCCACGACTTTGTCTTATCAACAAGATGGATAAAATTGGTGCAGATTTTGAATTTAGTTTTGGCACTCTGAGAGATCGACTTGGAGCGAATGCTGTTGCGGTTCAACTTCCAATCGGCGCAGGCGATTCGTTTGAGGGGATTGTCGATCTTATCGAAATGAAAGCGTATTACTTTGATAGCAGCGAAATGGGTGCAGTCGTTGAGCAAAGAGATATTCCAGAAGACATGCAAGAAATGGCTGAAATCTGGCGACACGATATTGTTGAACGAATTGCTGAACTAGACGACGAACTTACTGAACTGTATCTTGAAGACGAGTCTGCTATTACCGAAGAACAACTCAAGGCAGCACTTCGGCGTGCAACGATTGAAATGAGAGCGTTTCCAACGTACTGCGGATCTGCACTCAAAAATATCGGAGTTCAACGAGTTCTAAATGGTGTCATTGAATATCTTCCTAATCCTACTGAAGTTCCGGAAGTTCAAGGGACAAACCCAAAAGATGAAAGCGAAAAATTAAGTCGTCCAAATAGCGAAGACGCTCCTTTTTCTGGCTTAGTGTTTAAGGTTGTCAGTGACTCTCACGGAGACTTAACGTATGTTCGTGTTTACTCAGGACGTCTTGAAAAAGGGAGCCGAGTATTAAATCCTGGTAATGGGCGGAAAGAAAATGTGTCTCGTATTTATGAAATGCACGCCAAAGATCGCCAAGCCCTCGATTTCGCAGGTGCTGGTTCAATTGTTGCGGTCATTGGATTGAAAAATTCAGTTACTGGTGACACGTTGTGCGATACGAATGATCCCATCATCTTGGAACGAATGCACTTCCCAGACCCAGTGATTTCAATGTCAATTGAGCCACTTACGAATGATGATAAGAAAAAACTTGGTGAAGCACTCACAACAATTCGACGAGAAGACCCTTCATTTCATGCGAATTACAACGACGAGACTGGTGAAACAATTATCTCTGGAATGGGTGAACTCCATCTGGAAATTGTCAAAAACAAATTGACTCGTGACCTAAAAATCGGTGTTAATGTTGGCACACCAAGGGTGTCTTACCGAGAAACGATCACTGGAGTTGCAGAAAATGTTCGCGGCAAGTTTGTAAAACAATCTGGTGGCCGCGGTCAGTTCGGTGATGTCGTTATGAACGTTCGACCGATGACGCAAGCAGAAGCAGAAGAACAAGAACTAGTTATGAAAAACGGCGTTGTCTTTGTCGACAAGATTAGTCATGGTTCGATTCCAAGGGAGTACGTTCCTTCAGTACAACATGGAGCTCGGAATGCTGCTGCTTCTGGAATTCTTGGTGGTTACCCAATGGTTAATGTTTGTATCGAACTTGTTGACGGCTCGTATCACGAAGTCGATTCAAGTCAAGTGGCCTTCGAACAAGCTGGCGCGTTAGGATTCCGAGAGGCATGTACGAAAGCTGGACTTGCATTACTAGAACCGATTATGAAAGTCATTATCACTACGCCTGATGAATTCTTTGGTTCTGTAAGTGGTGATCTCTCTAGTCGTCGAGGACAAATCAACGATTCCGAACTACGAGGTGTCGTTCGAATTATCAACGCAGAGGTTCCACTTTCTGAAATGTTCGGTTATACAACTGTCTTGCGTGGAATGACTCAAGGACGAGCTTCAAGCACAATGGAACCAGCTGAATATCGTTTGATGCCAGAGAATCTCAAGAAAGAAGTACTGAAAGCGTAACGGGCGTGACTGTCACACCAAGCGAGTCCGCGAGCGACAGTGACTGTCACACCAAGCGAGTCCGCGAGCGACAGTGACTGTCACACCAAGCGAGTCCGCGAGCGACAGTGACAGTCACACCAAGCGAGTCCACGAGCGCAGGGCAAAGTGCCTGCTACAGTACACAGATGAATTCGTGCAGCGACAAGACTTTACTTCATCAAGCAGCACAACTTGCTGTAAATGGTCATGGACAAGCAGAACCAAATCCTCTTGTCGGTTGCATCATTACAAATCAAAATGGTGTCATAGTCGGAGAAGGATTTCACGAAACATTCGGTGAAGCACATGCTGAAATCAACGCGCTGAATATGGCGGGTGAAAGGGCTAAAAACGGAACTGCGTACATCACTCTTGAGCCATGCAATCATCATGGAAAAACACCTCCCTGCTCACATGCTTTGGTTGATAGTGGTGTATCACGAGTTGTAATAGGCGCTCAAGATCCACATCAACAGGCAAGTGGTGGTGCAAGTTATCTACGAGACCATGGGGTAGAAGTTGACATCATAGATGATGAGCTATGCAAAGAACTTATCGCGCCATTTACCCATCGTCTGAGTACGGGTTTGCCTTGGATTACTTGCAAATGGGCACAAACAATTGATGGTTGCACTGAAACTCCACCAGATGAATCTCCGTGGATTAGTTGCAAGGAGAGCCAGCAATGTGTACACAATGAGCGTGGGCGTGTCGATGCGATAATTGTTGGTATTGGAACTGTTCTTACTGACAATCCCTCATTGACTGTGCGAGGGGCAACCGAGCATCGAACTCCGCTTAGAGTTGTCATCGACCCTAATCTCCGCACTCCGCTTGATGCAAATATTCTTAATCAAAATGCCCCTTCATTGATTGTGTGCTCAGAAGATGCCAAGAAATCTCTTCATTCCCCAAACAATCTGATTGCTCTACCTGCACAAGATGGAGTGATGAATTTAGCTCCTTTGTTCCAGCATCTAGTGAATACTTTTGATGCGACTCATGTGATGGTTGAAGGCGGAGGTACGTTAATTCAACACCTCATTAATCAACAACTCGTAAACAATCTTTGGATTTTTACTTCTCCTCATGAATCTTCTATAAATCCAAAAGTAAACATGAATGAAGTGGTCCAGCAATTACAGACAAATACAATTCAAACGGAACAGTGTGGGGTAGATACTGTTTCAAAAGTAAGAGTTATTTGGTAAAAAACGATAACGACTCCCCAGCATCCGAAGCGTGTAATCTCAGCACATTGTCTCCGTTTTCTAAAATCAAACGCCCATCGTCTAATCGAGCAATCCGTACTGCATCAAGTGGCATCAAATCATATCCACTTAATACTACTGTTGCTATCTCATGTTCTTTTGGAAACTGTCCAATCGAGACAGTCGGAGATTTCGTATCCAAAAGCCAAGTCAGCAAACTCTCCACCGATTCGTTATTCATAAGACTATCGTTAGAATCTAACCAACGGTCTAAGTTGCGATGAATAGCCACTTCTTGATCTCCAAAACGAATCGTTATTTGTTTGATATCAAAACGAGAAACAGAACTGCCTGTGGCATCAACAAAAATTTCTGGAGCAGGAAATAACGGAGAGAGAATCTCCCAAGAAACTTTGCTAATGACTGGCACACCTTCAAACATGACATATCGATCTTGAGACCCCGCTGTTACACGCCCTCCAACCAAGAGGGTGTTGATTTCGCCTTGTTGATTTTGCACAGTAAATGAAGCAACTGGGTCAAGCAAATCAAACAGAGCAAGATCTGTTGGCATGTCTAAAACAAAAGATTTAACTCTGGCAACTGCAATCCTACCTATCCACTCTAAAAGTAATTCTTCATTCACTTCTACCGAAACTGGTTCTATCATTTGCCAACGACCGTCTGTACGATCAAGAAGAAGTCGATTCCCTTTCATCTTTCTGTCAATTCGAACTCCATCAACCGAAAATTCTGGGAATAACCGAGCATCTCTCCATCGTTTACTGTCGTTATCAAGAACAGTTCGATGAATTGATTGATCTATAAAGACTGGAGGAGCATCACCCAACCGGGCGTATGCGCGACCTCCTAGAGTTTTTCGACCTAAGAATATTGTAAGTTCTTGGTTTCCATCGGAAATTGAAATCGAATCTGAATCATCACCAAGTCCAACGGTTGATAACTCAATTGATGAATCAACTTCCCCAAGACTTTTAGCACCTTGGATTGCTCTGATTACTGACATCATCGATGCCGCATCCATTCGATATGGGAATGGGGATTGTTGATACCAGACATCTCTATGTTTCTCAAATTCTAATACCGATTCATCTTTTTGTATAGAAATAGCTTGAATGTCAGCGAACTGAATCGTTGACTCCGATACAAACGGCTGAGTTTGTTCCACCGATACAATATCCCCACCACTATATAAACTCAACGCAATCAATGAAGAGATGACTGTGATCATAAGCAGGATGTATGTATCACGATTTGAAATCATCACCTGTGCCTCACAATGTAAGTACCAACTGCAAATCCCAGAAGCACACAAGGTATGCCCAACACAACAATTCCTGTCCAAACGAGGTACATTGTTTGTGAAAGTCCTTGCACCCTGCTCGACTGTTGACCGATTGGACCTGTAGCAATCCAATCATCAAGACCCGCTAACCACTCTACTGAAGCAAGAAGCAACTCACTGTTTCCAGGATTCACCATCGCAATTTGATTCCCTCCTAGAGAAACAGCGCGATCTGCAGCCCAAGTGAACAACCAGCCCCCTGAACCAACGACGACAGCCCTTGCATTTGGCAGATATTCAATGGCCGATGCAATAGTAACGGTTTCGGTGATGGGGTCATAGTTATTCATGTCTGTAATTTCTCGCTCCCAATTCTGGTCAAACCACCGATCTTCTGATGGGTGTACACAGAGCAATTGCTCACCTCCTGAAATTGCTAAGGGAAGTGGAAAGTATGCTTGTCTTCCATTCACCGCTCTTGCTATTAAGTGTTCACTATTTGTTTCATGAATCAATTGCCCACGATGCACTTCGATGGAATTCGGCCCAACGGCAACTCGCTCAACAAGAACGTTTTCAGTATCAATTGAAATACCAAGAGGTTCCACAATTTTGACCCATGGATCTTGTTGTCCATATCTTGGCAATAAACTGGGCTGAATGTTCAAAAGGACTGATTCTCCATCTTGAAACAACCCTTGGACAGCGTTAAGCAATGTCAGTTCACTTTGTGAGGGCTCGAGCCCTGCTCTATTTGATGGAGGAATCACAACCCAAACAACAGGTCCACTTTCTATTGATGGTTTTGATTCTTCAACTGGCATCCATTCACGTACTTCAAACCGACTAGTTTCAAGCAATCCTCTAACAGCACGAATGTCAATATTATTTGGTTGTTGATTCAGTAGTGAGTTTTCCTCAGCATGAACAAATACAACTGTGGGTAAAACTCTAGATTGCAAAGAACGAATTGCAGATGAGATGATTTGTTCACCACGAAAACGTTGATCAACTGCAATTGTGTTAGACCCACCTACACTTTTAGGAAACAACATCGCAGCAGGAATCATTGTTGCCCTCTTGGGTGAGATAATAATCGCACCTTCTCCTAATGCTAACTGAGAAGCCAATGAGCCAACTTCTAACTCTCCTAAACGGCGAAGTCTGTCATCAATCACTGCAAGGTCTGTTGCCATTCCATCAAACAATGGCGCAGTTTCAAGACAAAACTGCTTAATCGAATTACTTCTTCCTTGCGTAAGCCACCAAGAAACTTCAGCGAGTTCACGTGACCACTGTCCTGTTGCAGCAACCAAAATGTCTCTTGCAAAAGAAACTCTAGGGAGAGGTTGGCTTACATCAATTTGCATTGCCTTCTGTACTTCATCTAGAACTAAATTCCCTTCGGTTCCAAGCAATGCAAGTACACTTGAAATTGTCTGTAGAGTTTCCTGCTCCTCTTGCGTAGATTGCATCGCAGATAAATCTTCTGCCCAAACAGAGGTGCTCGATGCAAATGTCATGAGAGCGGAGAACTGGTCGATACCCTCGGCAATCGCACTCTTTGCCTCAACAAGTTCCTCTTCATACAATTGAATAAGTTGATGAAGTAGTGCTTCATACTGCTCCATAGCAAATGGATCCGTAGGATTTATCCGTTGTACTTGAATAGATTCAGATTGCTCTTGGTACCTTCGAAGGACTTCATCCACTTGTTGCACAATTGGCTTCTCTACTCTTGAGTCATCAAGTAAGACAGTTACACCCCAATTTCCTTCGAGGTTTTCTATCAGTTGAGTCGTTTGATCGCTCAGGGAATACGCTCTTGATCCTGTAGCATCAATCCGTGCACGAAGAACCGGCTGTACAGACATATAATTTATGGAAAAAATTGAACAAATCAAAAGTAGACCACACACGAACACTTTCCAAAATGAGGAACGGACATGCCTCGTTCGTTGAATAGCAACACAAGCAATCCATCCTAACGCAATTGATATTGTCAGGAAATACACAATATTCGCTGTATCGATGAGTCCAATTGAGAACGCTGCTGTTCGAAAATCCGGATCCATCGCAAAAAAGAAGTCAGCAAACCTTGTTGGTACATATGATGGTATCACCTTCATCGAAAGTGAAAATGTAAGCCAAACGAATGCTGTCACAACGTACGCCACTGTTTGAGAAGTCGTCAATGCAGAAACAACAAGACCTGTTGCGATAACAGCACTGCCGAGCAATAGCAACCCTAGATAACCACTCGCAACTGCACCATAATCTACACTTGCATATATTTCTAAGATAAGGATGAGAGGAACGGTGGAAAGTAACACCAAGACAAGAAAGAGTAATGCTGATAGAAATTTGCCTTTACACAACTCAAATGAAGTCACAGGAGAGGCAAGTAATCCTTCCCAAGTTCCTACTCGTCTTTCTTCTGCAACCAATCTCATTGTAATTGCAGGGCAAAGAAGCAAGAGAATCCATGCACCAAATGAGAACATCGGTTGCATTGTTGCAATTCCATTTGGTTCTAGAATTTGAGCAACAAAAACAATTCCACAAGTGAATGTGAATAGTGCAGCAATAATTGCACCAGTTGGGACTACAAGTAAAGTTCGAACATCATGTAAACAAATTCGGCAAATGTTTTTCACTCTTCGCCCCCTGAATTATGAATAATGTTAGATGCTTTAATTAGAGACAAGTACTTAGATTCGAGAGTTCGTGACAGTGGTTGAATGAGCCTTACATTTCCTTCAAATTGTTTTACTGCTTCTACAACATTTTCTCTTTCTAATTTTACTTCGCAACGAACCCACCCATTCTCAAGTTCAACAATGTTTTCGCCATTTAATGATTGCGCAACTTGAAGAGAAGAGACTTCCACAGTTTGTATATCAGTCTTAGTAGAATTTTCAAATGAATGGGTGTCAATCAGTCTACCGTGATTAATGATGATTACATCATCACATGTTTGCTCAACTTCATCGAGATGATGAGATGAATACAAAATCGCAGCATCATTGGAAACGTCTTTTAAAAGATCATAAAATGTACTTCGTTGTTCAGGGTCTAGCCCTGTGGATGGTTCGTCTAAGATCAACACCATCGGTTGGTGAAGCAAGGCAGCAACCAACGCGACCCGTTGGCGGAATCCCCTCGATAGTGAACCGATAGGTTTTTTAAGAACACTTGTGATATCACATCTTCGTGCCCAAGCGGAAATAACTTCGCCTTTCACACTCGATGGAACTCCATACAGTGAAGCAACATGAGAAAGGTATTCGATTGGAAGCAACTCTAGCGGTAACGGTGCACCCTCAGGGACATACCCCACCTTCTTCTTCGCTTCTCTTGGTTGTTTTCCTAAATTCAAACCATCAATTTCAATGTGACCAGAAGAAGGGATGAGGACTCCACAAATCATCCGAATCGCGGTCGTTTTGCCTGCACCATTGGGTCCAAGCAATCCACAAATTTGCCCCTTCTCTACCGAGAAATTGAGGTTGTCAACAGCCAGAGTTCGTCCAAACTCCTTACTTATTTGATGTACTTGCAGCATGAATGGAGTAGGTTCTCACAAAAAGGGTCTTCGGTGGGGGTAATTTTTACCAAACTACCCTCTTTGTCAAGCCAAAAAGGTCATTTCTCCGATGCAATCGGGATTGCATCTCGTCAAATTGGGGGTACGCTTGAAGTATAGGAACCATTATGGCAGATAAACGCCAGCGTCTTCATATCTCCTTTGATGCTTCGATCTCCCCAGAAATTGAAGCAGAACTATCGAAGCACTTTGAGATTGTCTCTTCTGAGAGCAACTGCGACTTCATTTTGACTGGTGGAGGCGAGATGCATAACAAAATCAATGCGATTTGTGATGCTGGGATTGAACTCACCCAAATTGATGCAAGCACTGTTCAATCGCTGAATGTTGCACAGAGATTACGGTTGATGGAAGAAAAAGTCGTTCGTTATGTTCACGAATTGCTTGATATGGATAATTTTGAAATCCGACTTCTCGACAGACGATCCGGCAACTTAGAATTAGTCATTGCAGAAAACCTATCGCCCTTAAAAATAGGCGAGGTGATTCGGGCTGAAGAAAGCGAAAATGGAATCTGTGGTAATGTGGCAGCAACTGGTAAATCTTATATTTGCCCAGATGTTTCCCTTGAACCTCTCTATCGAACTGGTCTTGATTCTGCAGCATCTTCACTCACCGTTCCACTTTGGTTAAATGATAATATTATTGGTGTCTTTAATGCAGAGTCAAATACACTTGATGCGTTCGACGACAATGACAGACGATTAGCTGAGATATTCGGGAGGTACATCGCAAGTGCAATGCATACGCTAGATCTCCTTGTCATTGAGAGATATACAACGAACGAGCAAATTTCAAAAACAATTTTAAATGAACTTGCACTTCCGCTGCAATCAATCGATTCTCTAGCTGCTGACCTTCTGTCATCAGACCATCCACTAGGTCAACAACTTCTAGATGCCGCAAAAGCTCTGCATGTCCGACTTGAGGCATGTACTTCCGGTCCCCAAACAATTATCGATGCAGACAAAGCAAATTTCATTCAACCTGATCCGAACCTGAAAGGCCGTACCGTTCTTGTTGCAGATGATGAAGAAGTTGTGAGAGAAGGCGTAGAGGCTGTGCTTCAAAAACTTGGCTGCAAAGTCAAAGTCTGCGAAGATGGCAATCAAACCCTTGAAGCACTTCGAGAAGCAAAGAATAAAGATGAAAAATTTGACTTGGTGATTTCTGATATCCGTATGCCAGGATGTAATGGATATGAGGTGTTTACCGCAGCGACTGAATTGTGGCCAAATCAAGCCGTGGTTCTCATGACAGGTTTTGGGTATGACCCTCACCATTCAATCATGCGAGCAAGCCAAGAAGGAATGCACACAATATTATTCAAACCTTTTAGAACCGATCAACTTGTCGAAACGGTTCAAAAAGCTTGCCGAAAAACCGCTGGTTGTTAACGAATTGAGGGTTTTTGAACGTACAATCTCCATTCGTGGCAGATTCGCTTACATCTCAATGGACGACCAGAACACTTCTTGAGTGGATGACCACTACATTTGAAGAGAAAGATATCGAATCCCCTCGTCTGATCTCGGAGTTATTGTTACAACACGTACTTGGTGGCGAACGAATTGATTTGTATGCAAATGTTGATCGAGAAGCAACCAATCAAGAACGGGAGGAGCTCCGTTCGTATGTAAAACGAACTCTTGAACATGAACCTGTTCAATATATTGTTGGAAAAACATGGTTTAATGGCTTGGAGTTTAGTGTTGACTCATCAACATTGATTCCTCGATCATGTACTGAAGTGATTGTAGAAGAGTGTATTCATTTCTGTCACAACAATTCATTTGAGTCTGCTCCTAGAATTGTCGATATTGGTACGGGTTCTGGGTGCATCGCAATCTCGATTGCCAAGAATACAACTGCCTGTGAGATCGTTGCAACTGACATCTCAGAAGAGGCTCTGAAACTTGCTGAAAAAAATGCTCAGACGCATGATGTCTCAGCCCTTGTTTCGTTTGTACTCGGTGATGGTCTCAATCCAATTCAAAATCTAAGTCCCTTTGACATCATTTGCTCTAATCCACCGTACATTCCGGAAGCAGAAATGGCTGGGTTGCAGCCAAATGTAAAGAACTGGGAGCCAAAACTTGCCTTACACGGGGGAAAAAACGGCATATCCATGGTTCATCCACTTATCGAACAATCACATCAGTTCCTTACTCCAAATGGCATGCTGCTTATCGAAATTGCATCGAGTACAAAAGATCTGGTCCTCAATCTCGCTCAAGCCAACCCAGATTTGCGGGATGCCACCATCCTTCAAGACCGCTATGGTGACCAACGGTTTTTGAAAGCCTTCAGGGTATAACCCATAGCGTCTCGTGTTAGTTAGAATGCTCAACTTATGGCATTCTTCAAACGCTCCACCACGTCGACAGCCCCCACAACGGAATCGCTTTCGAATTCAGCAAGTATCTTCGATGCTTCAACAGAACAACGAATTCAGGCAATTGGCACACGATTACTCAATCATTCCCGTTCACAAAAACAATCTTGGTTTTCGACAGCGTTTTGGTCTGACAAACTCATGGACTGGGCGATGGAGGATGAGGATTTTAAAATTCAACTTTTTAGATTCGTTGACACCTTTCCCACACTTGTCACGCCCAAACAAGTTCATGAGCACCTTGTCGATTACCTTACGCAGCCCGGCGTAAAACTCCCTCCTGGTCTTGGACTAGGGTTGAAAGCCGGAGGGCTTGCCCAAGGCACGATGACAAAAACTGTCACAAGTCAAATTACAAAAATGGCAAAGAGATTTATAGCAGGAACGGATGCAATCTCTGCTCTGCCTGAACTTGAAACTATTTGGAATGAGGGTGTTGCATTTTCGGTTGATTTACTCGGAGAAGCGTGCGTGAGTGATGTTGAAGCAGAAGAATACCGCCAGCGATATTTAGATCTTTTGACAAATTTACCAGATGCGGTCAAATCTTGGAAAACAAACCCAGTGTTGGAAAATGATCATCTTGGTCCGATTCCAAGAACAAATATTTCTATCAAAATTAGTTCGCTCTTTGCAAATACTGATCCCATTGCTCATGATGTTTCCATCGAGGGACTATTTGAAGCACTTCGACCGATTTTAGAAGAAGCAGAAAAGAATGGAACACTTATCAATTTTGATATGGAGCAGTTTGAGTATAAAGATTTGACACTCAATCTGTTTATGAAGTGTTGCGACGAAATTAATTTCCCTGCAAGCATTGCAATGCAAGCGTATTTGCGAAGCGGAGACGAAGACGCAAAAAAAATTATTGAATGGTCTACTCGCACTGGTCGAAGCGTGACTGTAAGACTGGTCAAAGGTGCATATTGGGACTACGAAACAATTCATGCCGAGGAAATGGGATGGCCTGTGCCTGTGTGGAGTAGAAAAATAGACACAGATGCTTGTTTTGAAAGAATGGCAGCGCTATTCATAGAATCCACGCCAACTCAAGCAAATGAGGGTGGTATAAAACTAGCTCTTGGCTCACACAATATCCGTTCGATTGCCACTGCGCTGGCACTCATCGAAAAAAGAGGACTTCCAACCGCTGCATTAGAGTTGCAGATGTTACGAGGGATGGCAGATCAATTGAAATCTGGAGTGTTGGCAGATGGATTGCGGCTACGGGAGTATGTCCCTGTTGGTGAAATGATTCCTGGAATGGCGTACCTCGTTAGAAGGTTGCTTGAAAATACTTCGAATGAATCTTGGCTACGAAGTAGTTTTATGGATGACGCTGATGCTTCAGTGCTTCTTGCTTCTCCACACATAGAGCATACCGATGTAGATCCGGGAATTGAACGAATTCAACAAGCTCCCCAAAGGCACAAACTTTCTCCTGCAATTGAGGGAGTTGGCGATGGCAGACCATTTTTCACAGAGCCCTATCGAGATTTCTCTATTCAAGAGAACCGAGATCATTTTGAAGAAGCAATTTCTGCTTCTACAGTACCCAAAGTAGAGAAAATTTCGACTAAAGAAGAAATTACTTCGTTGATTGGCAACGCACACACAGCATTTTCCTCTTGGCGTGATGAAAATCCGATTACTCGTTCTTCGGTTTTAGTCCGCGCTGCGGAACTCATGAGGCAAAGACGCGACGAACTTTGTGGCGTTGTGATGCGTGAATCTGGAAAAACATGGCGAGAAGCAGATGGTGACGTTTGTGAATCTATTGATTTTTGCGAATATTACGCTCGGATGGCTCCTCAACTCTTCGAATACGACCGGTTGGGAGAATTCATCGGTGAACTTGACCAACAGTTTTATCAGCCAAGAGGCGTTGCGGCTATCATCAGTCCTTGGAATTTTCCAATGGCAATATGTTGCGGGATGACCGTAGCAGCACTCGTGACTGGCAATACAGTTCTTGTTAAACCTGCAGGTCAAACGACTGGAATTGCAAAACTAATCTGTCAATTGCTTTGGGAAGCCGGCGCACCAAAAGACGTGTTGCAATTTGTGCCCGGCCCAGGCTCAATCATCGGCTCTGCGTTGGTTCGAGATCCTCGAGTGGCCATCATTGCGTTTACTGGTTCCAAAGGCGTTGGGTTAGATATCTTAGAAGCTGCTGGTCGAGTACCAGAGAACCAGCCTTTTGTGAAAAAAGTTGTGTGCGAAATGGGTGGCAAGAACGCCATCATCATCGATGCATCTGCAGACCTTGATGAAGCTGTGCTAGGCGTACGCCAAAGTGCTTTTGGATATCAAGGTCAAAAGTGTTCTGCTTGCAGCAGAGCAATCGTGGTTGATTCTGCTCATGACACGTTTTTGAATCGTCTTATTGAATCATCAAGAACCCTCGTCATCGGAGATGTATTAGATCCAAGCACAGATGTTGGTCCAGTGATTGATAAGAATGCCGCAGATGAAATTAAACGGTATATCGAAATCGGCAAAACAGAAGGAACCCTAGAACTCGCACAGCCAATTCCTGAAGGACTAGAAGAACGGACAGGTCGAGAATATATCGCGCCCCATATTTTTTCTGGTATCAAGAGCGATGATGTTATTGCTCAAGAAGAAATATTTGGTCCTGTGCTCGCAGTCATTAAAGTGAAAGATTTTGATGAGGCACTTGAGGTTGCAAACTCAACCGAATACAAGTTAACAGGAGCTGTATACAGCAGGAAGCCCGAGAACCTTGAGAAGGCACGAAAACAATTTCGGGTTGGCAATCTGTATTTAAATCGAGGAAGTACAGGTGCACTTGTAGGTCGCCAACCATTCGGCGGTTTTGGGATGTCTGGTGTGGGTTCAAAAGCAGGTGGCTGTGATTATTTATTGCAATTTGTTGAACCCCGTGCAATTTGTGAAAACACGATGCGACGCGGGTTTGCCCCCGGTCTGTAAATTACATTCCCAATTGCTGCAGGGTCACTCGTGCGAGAGTATGTCCGACGCATTCTTCTTCATCAACGACAAAATCTGCTCCAGCTGAAGAAAGTTGATTTCCATGGATTGAATATCGCACTCGAGCAACGATTGGGACAGAATCTGAAATTGATTTAATTTGGTGAATCGCTTGAGTTGCAGCACGATGGTCAGGTAACGTTGTGACAACTAGTTTTGCCCTGCGAACACCTGCATGTTCTAGAACATCTCTGCGATGTACATTCCCTAATACCGAACTTGCTCCCGCCTCCCTCGCTTCTTTCACTCCTATTGGGCTCATGTCAATCACCAACACTCGTTGTCCAGATTCAAGGAGGTCTTTGACAACATTCCGACCAGATACACCATATCCAATCACGACAACATGGTCTTGTAACGTCACATTTGCTTCTTCTGAAAATCGATGTTGATATCCACCTAAAACGGTGTCAATCCGTTTCGCAATTGGTCTTGATTTTCCAATCAATAATGGAGAGAACAACAATGTAATCAATGAAGAACTCATCATGAGCTGAAACAAATTGTCATTCATTAAATTTGCTTCCATTGCCTCCGCACCAATAACAAAACTAAACTCACCAATCTGAGCTAGACAAAGCCCCGCAGCAATCGACACTCTTCTGGGTTGTTTCCAGAGTACTGCAACCAACCAAATAACTCCTGCCTTCCCGATAATAATGCAGACTACTACGCCAATCGTCCAAAGCCAATGATACGATTCTATAAGCCAAGGCAAATTTGCAAGCATCCCAGTTGCTGCAAAGAAAAGCGTGAGAAAAATATATTTCAGTGGCGCCATATCTCCACGTACTTGAGCTGCAAATGGGGAGCCAGCTAAAATCAACCCTGCGATAAACGCTCCTAAAGCAGGTGATAAACTAAGTTTGTTCGCAAGCCACATTGCAGATAAACACGTCACAATTCCAAGAATGACTGGAAATTCTGTAGAGCGCCGAATCATTGCAGCGCCAAACAATCTAGGCAGAATCAGTACGCCAGCTAGAAAAACTATCACGATAAGAGAGATGAGTTGAGTACTTGCAACACCAATCTGAGAAACAACTTCCGATGAGTGGGTTGGTTCCTTTAGAAAAGCAACTAGTAACATCAACGGGACTATGGCAAGATCTTGTACAAGTAAAATGCTAAATGAAAGTCGACCATGAGCAGCATCCAATTCACTTCGATCTTGAAGTACCCTTGAAACAACTGCTGTTGAACTTAACGCGACCATCGCTCCAACAATAATTGAAGCTTTCACTGGTGCTCCAAATGAAATCGCAATTGCAAAACCAATCGCACCTGTAAGAAGAATTTGTGATGTGCCAACAGCCACCCCCTTCCCTAACAACTCCTTCAACCGTTGCCCATTCACTTCTAAACCTATTGAAAATAGAAGAAGCGAGACGCCAATCTCTGCAATTGAGTGAATTGATTCTTCACCTGAAGCAATCAAATTTAAGACTCCAGGTCCAACAATCGTGCCTGCGAGTAAATAGCCCACAACACCGCTAAACCCTAACTTTTCTGCAACGATACCAAGAACGACTGCAACGCTCAGTAATATTGTGATGTCACCAACAATATGCCAAAAATCCATATTCGGTATTGTAACTGGCATCACCCACCCCAAGGATGCAAGTTCAATTGGGGACGTACAGATTTATGCAATACATTGATTCCCACTTCTCATAGTGTACGATATGTAGGATGGAATTTCTCTTACTTGTAGGGCTTGGTCTTGTTGCTGGCACTCTTGGGGGTTTGCTTGGAATTGGTGGTTCAGTCATCATGATTCCAACACTTCTTTATTTCGTGCCAGAGATGACGATTCATCTAGCTCAAGCCATCGCTATGACAGTCAACCCCGCAGTTGCAATTTCATCTTCTGCAAAGCATCACCGAAACAACAACATTTCATGGCATGCTGTCTTAAGAGTGTTACCACTATCTGTCATCTGTATCAGCATTGCTGCGTGGTTTAGTAATTCGATGGATGGTGCATGGTTAGAATTCGCGTTTGCCCTATTCCTGATTTGGGTGTTTTGGGATCAAATCAGATGCTTAATTGGAAAATCACCATTGGAAGAAGAATCTACTGAAACAAATGGTGCTCGGTATGGTCTAACAGGTGGAATTACAGGCACAATTTCAGGGTTGCTGGGAATTGGTGGAGGACTCATTCAAGTGCCGTTGTTAAACAGACTCTGTAGATTACCTATCAAGAGAGCAATCGGCACTTCTTCTGCAATTATGTTTATGACTGCACTGATTGGTGCAACTGTAAAAGACGTCTCTTTACAATATTCTGGCGAAAGCGGACTTAGCGCCCTTGTACAAGCTGCTCAAATTATTCCAGGAGCGTTAATTGGTGGCTGGATAGGCGCAAAACTTACCCATGTTCTTCCCAGCAAAACGATTAGAAGCGTCTTTGGTGTCCTAGTAGTGCTCGCTTGTTACAAACTATTTACTAGTTCGATACCAATTTTATTTTAAACGAAGTTTGATATTTTCACGGCACTGCAACATGAGAAATTCAACCTCAGAACGAAGAAAAGCGGTTCCCTTCTCTTCTCCCATCTCCAATAAATCTGAGTTTTGAATTGGCTTACCTGCAATGACTTCTATACATCCACGAAATTTCGGCTTTGAACCAATCGGATATGCATCAAATGCACCATCAAATCCAATGGGTAAGACAGTCGCTTTGCTCTTCTTAATGAGTAACCAAATCCCTCGCTGAAACTCTTTGAGGTCTCCATCGGGTGTTCGGGTTCCTTCAGGAAAAAGTAGAACACAGCGACCTGAGGCAAGTTCAGCAATTGCTGCCTTTATTGCAGTCATATCACTTTCACCTCGTTTAATTGAAATCACACCGAATCCACGCATAAATGCTGATAATAATTTAGATTGAAAAAGCGTATCCCTTGCAATCCCTTTGAAGGGGCGATCTACCGCTACCGCCCCCGCAATTGCTGGATCAATATTCGATTGATGGTTTGCAACGAAAATAATAGAACCCGTTTTGGGAATATTTTCCATACCATGCTTTCGCATTCTATACAAAAAGAATAGCAAGAATCTAAGAATCCAAAGTACACATCCCCACCAAAAAAATATTGTCCAAGCGCTTAAACTAGGAGCGCGTCTTTTGAATTGGAACCATGAATACATCAATCACTCAACATCGACGTGACTTCATTTTCCATCACATCTACAACTTCTTCCATCGACATCGATGATGTATCAATGATCGTTGCACCATCTGGACAAATTAAAGGGCCATCAGCCCTTGTTGAATCGAGTTGATCTCGGTCTTCAATATCTTGTTGGACGACGATGCTATTCACAGTCGCACCTGCTTCTCGAAGTTGCTTCACACGTCGCCTCGTCCTTTCATCAACAGATGCAGTCAAAAAGAATTGCACTTGTGCATCTGGAAAGACGACCGAGCCCTGATCACGTCCCTCTGTTACTAGGAGTGGGTGCACAGCACCAATGTGCTGTTGCTGTGCTACCAATACATCACGGACTTCAGCTTGTTTTGCCACAATTGAAACTACACCGCTGATATCCAATTCTCTGATTCTTTCTGAAACATCTTTACCACCTAGTAAAATTGTAGGAGGCGATTGATTCCAATCAAAATCGATTTGCAATTCTTGAATTGCTCTTGCTAGTTGAGGACCATCGGTGGGTTCAATTTCATTTTCTACTGAAAGTACGGCAACAGCTCTATACATTGCACCTGTGTCTAGACAATCTATTCCAAGACGCCGTGCAAGTTCTTGAGCAACACTAGATTTACCCGTGCCTGCTGCTCCATCGATTGTCACAACTAATCGACGTGTTTGCGACATTTTTACTTCGGCGCCTCAAGATGCGCTAACATTTTTGCAGATACCTTTCCAGTCTCTTTGATTGCATTACCCTTGCCAACGTAATTCAAAGCAATTGTGTTTGAGTATCCCACTTCCAACACTGCTTCTAACCCTTCAACTGGATCTATTTTCTTTTTTCCTCGACCGCATGGAAAATCTGCAACGATTCCACCTGCGTATGGAGCTAGTTTTCTAAGGGCTTCTATACCGTCGCCAGTCGCACTTGCAAACTCAAATGTTGGAAGAGCGCCAATTCTGAAACCGCCAATCTGTTTGATGATTTCGATATGTTGATCTGGATCGCTCGATTTGCCTTCACATGGCTGAAGCAATAAGTTGAGTTCTAATCGTTCAACATCTTGCATCGCGATTCTAATTTGCTCAACAATTGCATCAACTTTATGTTGGTCATCTGGAAACGTGGGTGTAATGGCGATTGCATTGCAACCAAGTCGGTTCGCTGCAACTGAAAGCCGTTTAATCCGCTCTAGTGATGTCTCGACACTGCCAAGTAAATCCATTGGAGTATTGTCGCGAACAAGAAGGCATGGTGATTTCGCCTTGTCGGCGTTGTTTCTGAAGGTGTCGTACGATTCCATCGTCCAGCCCGAGAGATGACGTGCGTCAATCATGACTCCGCGAAGGTTTAATGTATCAGAGGTCAATCTAGGCACATCCAATATTTCTTGGGAGCCATCATCTATGGTTGGGTTTAACGATTGGATTGCTAAGGTCAGTAATAAGGTCATAAAAAAGATTCGTATCAAATCACATTTTTTGGATTTGCTTTGTTGTACGAAGCGGTACTATACCACCCCATATCAACCCCAAAGGAGGTCTATCGAATGTCTACCCCATCTGATTGCTGTTTTTCTGATTCTCATGAGTGGTTTCGAGTTGAAGGCGATGTTGTCACCATAGGGATTACCCAGTTTGCAGCAAATGAACTCACTGATATCACATATGTGGAAATGCAGCCCACAAGTACTGCTATCGCAGAAAATGAATCTATAGGAGAAGTGGAATCTGTTAAAACGACAAGCGATGTCATGAGTGCATTTGCCGGCGAAATCACTGAAGTGAACGAGGCTGTATCAGATGACCCTTCTTTGTTGAACAGCGACCCATTTGGTGATGGTTGGTTGGTCAAGATTCGCATCGAAGAACCTGTCGATTGTGAAAGTCTGATGAATCAATCTGAATATGATGGGAAATACCCCATTTAAAAAAATGTTCAATCTTGTTAGCGAATTCGATCCCAAGGGAGATCAACCACAAACGATCGATCAACTCGTCTCTTGGATTGATGGTGGCGAGAAATTCAAGACTTTACTTGGAGCAACAGGCACAGGCAAAACATTCACGATGGCGAATGTGATTGCAAAAACAAATAAGCCTACCCTCATCCTAAGTCACAATAAAACTTTAGCAGCCCAACTATTTGAGGAAATGAAGGCGTTGTTTCCTGATAATGCTGTTTCTTACTTTGTTAGTTATTATGACTATTACCAACCAGAGGCATACATCCCTCAAAGAGATATCTACATTGAGAAGGACGCATCAAGAAACGATGACCTTGATCGACTCCGGCTAAAAGCAACAAGCAGTTTAATCTCAAGAGATGATGTCATCATCGTTTCTTCAGTCAGCTGCATTTATGGTTTGGGGTCTCCAGATTCATACCAAAATCGGATTGTTTCTCTTTCAATGGGGCAATCGATTAACCGCAGAGAACTCCTGTTAGAACTCACTGAGATGCAGTACAAACGCAATGACCTTGAATTTTCACGAGGCACATTCAGAGTGAGAGGAGATGTCATGGAAATTTTCCCTGCGTATGAGCAGTATGGAATTCGGGTTGAGTTCTTCGGAGATGTCATCGAACGAATCGAACTCATTCATCCTACGTCTGGTGAAACTCTTGCAACTGAAACAGACGCATTTATATTTCCAGCTGTTCACTATGTCATGCCCCAAGAAGGATTAAGAAGAGCATCTGCAGCAATTCGAAAAGAGTTACAGGGGCATGTTATCTCTTTAAAAAATGAAGGCAAACTTCTCGAAGCACAAAGAATACTCGCCAGAACAAATTACGACTTAGAGATGATTGAAGAGGTAGGGTACTGCAGTGGGATTGAAAATTATGCAAGGCATTTGGAAAATCGTCCTCAAGGTAGCCGCCCCTACTGCTTGCTCGACTATTTTCAACACATCCCCAACCGTAATCTGAATGACTGGTTACTTTTTATCGATGAGTCACATGTCACAATTCCCCAAGTTCGGGCAATGTTTAATGGTGATCAAGCTCGAAAACGAACACTGATTGAACATGGCTTTAGGTTGCCAAGCGCTCTTGATAACCGACCTTTAACATTTGAGGAGTTTGAAGAGTTGATTCCTCAAACTATTTACGTTTCAGCAACTCCTAGTCCGTACGAGCTTGAAAAATCTGAAGGGGTTGTCGCAGAACAAATTATTCGTCCCACTGGGCTCCTCGATCCAGTTATTGAAGTACGCCCAGCTGCAACCCAAGTCCCTGATTTAGTTGAGGAAGCTAAAGTACGGGTTGAACAAGGTCAACGGGTGCTCGTGACAGTCCTCACAAAAAGAATGGCTGAAGATTTATCTGAGTATTTGTCAAAAACAACACTTAAAACTAGATATCTCCATAGTGATATTGAGACTTTAGAACGTCTTGTCATCTTGCGAGAGCTTCGAGAAGGCAAAGTTGATGTTCTCATTGGAGTGAATCTCTTAAGAGAAGGGTTGGACTTACCAGAAGTCTCACTCGTTTGTATCCTCGATGCTGATAAGGCTGGGTTCTTGCGCAGCGAGACCAGCCTTATTCAGACAATCGGACGTGCTGCTCGGAATGTTGATGCGAAAGTCATTTTGTATGGTGATTCTGTAACTTCTCAAATGCAGAGCGCGATTGATGAAACTGAAAGAAGAAGATCGTTGCAACTTGAGTACAACAAAGAGCACAAAATTACACCCGAAACGATTAAAAAAGCGATTCGAAAAGGAATTGAAAGTGAGTTATCTGCAAGGAAAATTGCAAGAGAAGCATTCCATGCAGATGGGACGAATGAAGATTTTGATATTGACGAACGAATCGAAGAATTAGAAAACAGGATGTTACTTGCTGCAGATGAACTTCAATTTGAACTAGCGGCGACGCTACGTGACGAGATTGAGTCGCTTCGAGGCACTCAGTCTAAACATTAACGAACTGAAGGGCAATTGGCTTCTCTACACCCGATATCACTTCGCCAAAACGCACCGTTAAAGTGAATTTCTCCACACGCCTTGTTTGCAATTGTACGAGACTCTTCTAGTGAATCTGCCGTTGCAGTTACGCCAAGAACTCGACCACCAGAAGTCTTCAATTCACCGTCACTACAATCTGTACCTGCTTGAAAAACAACAACACTGTTATCTGCCTCTGCAGTTTCAATCCCTGTAATCACTTGCCCCTTCGCATATGAATTTGGATATCCCTCACTACACATCACTACACAACACGCGACATCATCATCAAATTCGATAGATGCGCCGTCCAGTGTGCCGGTTGCAGTTCGCCAAAGGGCATCTAAAAGATCGCCATTGAAGCGAATCATTAGTGGTTGAGTTTCAGGGTCGCCAAATCGGCAATTAAACTCTAAAACTTTTGGACCTGCGGTGGTAAGCATCAGACCTGCGTAAAGAACTCCACGATATTCAATGCCGTCCCTTCGCATTGCATCTACTGCGGGAACAAGAATCTCTCTTTCTACAAACTCCATCATCTCTTCATCGAGTAAGGGTGCAGGGCAGTATGCTCCCATCCCACCTGTATTGGGTCCTACATCACCTTCACCAACCTGTTTATGGTCTTGGCAAAGATCTAAAATCCAAATCGTGCTTCCATCCACAAGTGCAAGAACACTAACCTCAGTTCCAGTCATAAACTCTTCAATTAGAATTGTTCCTCCTGCATCTCCAAACGCAAGGTCTTCCATGATGATTTGAATTGCAGAAAGTGCTTCTCCAACGGTTTCGCAAACGATTACACCTTTGCCTGCTGCGAGTCCGCTTGCTTTCACAACACATGGTTCTTCTCGAGTATTCAAGTACGCTTGCAATTCATCAGAGAATCGAAACTCAGTCCCTTTTTCTCTCTCTGCACACCACTCTGTGAACGCGATTACTTCTTCAGATAACTGTTTCTTGTTTTCGGTTTCTAGTTCTCGTTCAAGCCCGCGCAATAAATAACTTTTTGCAGCATTGATGTCTGAAAACGATCGTGAATCTGCTGTAGGAATTGAGGCCTGTCTCATTAGTTCCTTGGCATATGATTTATCTGATTCTATTTTTGCAGCTTCTTTTGAAGGCCCAAAAACTACTCTGCTATCTGTAGCCAATTCATCTGCAATCCCTTGAGATAACGGCACTTCTGGACCAACCACAACCAAATGAATATCGTGTTGCTCACACCAACGGTTTAAGAAAAATACTCGAGCAGGATCCCATGGTTGATCACATGGAAGAGCGAGCGAAGCGATCCCTCCGTTGTTGCAGTCGGTAGCATAAAGTTTTCCTAGCTTTTCTGATTTGGATATCTTCCACGCTAGAGCATGCTCTCTACCTCCACCGCCAATGAGAAGCACGTTACATAGTTCAGGGCATGGCTTCGTGTTCGTCATCGCTATATTGTAACGGAGCTTGTTACGAATTAACATCGAGAGGGACTTCGATTTGACAAACAAGTCCTTCGGGTAAATAGTCCAACAAGATACTTCCATTCATCTCATGATCAATTAGCCCTTCAAGCAATGAAGTTCCTACACCGGCTTTGATAGGCGATGAAATTTGAGGACCGCCACTCTCTGACCAGGTAAGTTTCACAGTGTTACATTGAGCGGGTAAATCTGTTGAGACGAGAATCGACCCCTCTGTTGTGGATAGTGCCCCGTATTTCGCGGCATTTGTTGCCAGTTCATGAATGACCATACACATCGGCCGTGCAAGCAAGCCAGGAAGTTCCACATCAGGACCCTTAAATTGAATTCTCTCGATACCACCCGAAATATATGGTTCGAGGGTGAGTTGAAGAATATCTCTCATTGAAGCGCCGTTCCAATGAGATTTTGAGAGTGTTGAATGTGCCACTGAGAGCGCGTGGAGCCGTCCGTCGAGAGTTTTCGTAAACTCATCAATTGAATCTGAACTTCCTTTTGATAATCCAACAAGTGACATGACAGCTGCAATGTTGTTTTTAACTCGATGATCAAGTTCGCTCATCATGATTGTTTGTTGTTGTTCAAGTTTGTATCGACGAGTGATGTCAACAGCAACCCCAGATATACCAATGACCACTTTGTCGTTGTCATACACAGGCGTAAACCAAACCTCAAAGTAGTTATCACCAATGTTCGTCAGACCATGGCTTTCAACCCCAGAAAGAGCAGTATTCACTTGTTCAAGAATGTCGGGATAATTTCGGTACACTTGGTACACGCTTGAGCCAACGACTTCTCCAGCTCCCGCTCCCATACTTTCCAATCCTAATCCTTCACTTAGTGTAAAAATCCCACTCGAATCAATACCGAACAAGATGACTGGTGAATGAGAGGTAAGCAATCGATATTGCTCTTCAGATCTTCGAATGTTAAATTCCTCAGCGATTTGTTTTCTGTCTTCGATCCTTCGTTCAACTGACCTTGCGTACCCTTCGATGATGTGTGTTGACTCTTCTATCTCAAGTGGGAGCCAGATTCGATCTTTAAATGTTTCAAATGAAATAAAGCCTTCGAAAACTCCATTGATGATTGCTGGGGCTGCCATTATTGCTCCAGTCCCTTGTTCGACAATATTTTTGAGAACTTCTTTTGGCAATGTTGAGTCGTTTGTATCATGAATTGAAACAACACCAACTGAGATAAACTGGTCTCGCCACCAATTCGCAACATCTAGCTGAACTTCGATTGGCAATTCTGTTGCCTGTTCGGATTCATTGCGAAGCCATTCATGCGTAATGAACGTATTCCCATCTTTTCTAAATCGTGTCAATCTCGCCCTGTCAACGAGCATCGCTTTTCCCAAAAATGACAAGAAACTGTTAATCGAATAACTTAAATCATTTGAATCCAGGAGCGCTCGAAGTGAATTTCGACCTGCAAAGTGAATTCTATCTGCGTACTCAAGAAGACGATTTCGTGTGATGTCTTGGAATACACCCACGACTGTGTTTGAATCTTGTCGCGTACATCGTAACCCTATCCAACGATATTTCTCATTCACATCTCTGAACCGATATGAGATATGTTTTTCGGTTGTATCCGTAGTTGATCGTAACGCCCCTCGCACAGCATCAACATCTGAGGGGTGAATTCGACCAACCCAGAGTTCTGGTGATTCGAGTAGGTTTTGTGTAGCCATCCCAAGAATAGACGAACCATTATCGCTCATAAAAGTTGTCATCCAATCTTCTTGGAATTCCAAGCAATGGATACCTGTTGACAATTTGCTTAAAGCAAAGGATTCTGGTGAGCGTTCATTCACAACACCTCTACGATACACAATTCTCTGATAATTGTGCAGAACAACGAAAAACGTTATGTTGTTTTATATTTTTCTACTTGGTTTTGAATGAACTCCTTGCATTCCTTGGGTGTTCGCCATCCACAATGTGCTGCATGATTGATTGATTGTTTCGAAGCATTTGAAAACTCGATTCCGATTTTCTGAAACATCGCAAACAGCGAAGATACAGCATCATCTGGCGAATCGAACTGCACTTCAAGCGGACCCTTCGGCACTTCATTCGACTCTTTTACAAGTTGTGATTCTGTAGGAATAGCAATGCTCACGACAGTAAATTTGTAGCGTAGAGAGTCATTGTTACCATCAACAACTTCTATTTTCGCAAGAATTGAGATCTCGTCGATATAGACTGTAAGCCACAACTCACCAGAGGATGTGACCGATGCTGATCCTGAAACCTCACCAAGATTGTTGCATGTTGGAAACAATAGGGAGTTTTCATCACCGTTGTCCCCCCTTCCCGAACCAGAGGTTGCGAGAAGGGAGGAACTGGTGGCTAGCAAAAATGCTAAACCCAAGAGGAGGAGGATAAATGAGTGTTCCATTATTGGAGTGCACCTTTCAATTAATGAAGAGGGATGGAAGTAAACAAGGTGTCATTGACAAATACATCAACCCATTGTTCATCATTAAAAACAGCAGACCAATCGTTCCCATCTATAGAAGCGAATACATCTTTTGTTCCGATAGCAGCCACGTAACCAAATACATCACACGAATTACCTTCTAATTCCAATCGCATTGGATCAGGAGACCCTTCGATACCATCAGGAAAGACAAATAAATTTTTCTTCAATGATGGCCACCGTCGTTCATCTATTTCTGGAACGGGCATATCACCGCTAACATTTAATTCAATTTGCACTCGCTCATCGAATAGCCCAACTCCAGAATTGATATTTGGCGACACAATGCCAAAATGTTCTCGTTGAACCTCTTCATAAACTCGGACATCTGGTTGTAGAATTTCTATTGATTCTCGTAATCCAAGCACTTTAAGAAGTTGATGCCAACTTGCATCATCCAGTTGCACTAACCGTCCTGTGTCATGGTCGTAAACCCAGCCCTTCGATGGGTAAAACAGATAGTTATCTCCACCAGAACCGAAGGGTATCGACCGCAATCCATCCAAATCGTAATGAGACCTTGAGTCAAGTGGTGTGTAGGTTGCTTCGATGTACACACCGAATGGTGAAACTTGCACCCTTGTGGTGTAGGACCCAGAGCACCCAAAAAATAATGTTCCACTTCCAAGTACTGCGCTAGCTCCTAACACACATCGCGAATTACGCATCCATGCTTTCATAATTTTGTCCTTTCTGAAAAAAATAATCTCGTAAGTTGTTGCGGACAAACGATTTCCGCAACTAGTTAAATTTGACTTTTCTTGTACATAGCGAGTTGTAATCGATAAAAATTAGATTTCACGATGAAGTCGCCCAAATTTTTTAAAATGAAATTTGGCAAAAAATGGAGAAAAAAAAGTTGCAGAAAAAAGGCAATTAATTCTTGGGTTTATAAATATGTCGCGTAGGGTGTAGTCGCACCCTCGATGGTGGTCTCACTATCACGGATAGGAACTCGAGAGTTGCAAGGAAAATATTCTCGGAAGAATAGGAGAACAGTATGGCACAAACAGTGAATGTCAATAGAAAGGAGCGGCTAGAGCATCTTTTCGAATTGGCCCAAGCGTACCGCGGTTGGACTCGTCGTGAGTTGGCTCAAGAATTAGGTAGAGATCCAACGAAACTAGCACCAGAAAGTGGGAATCCAAAATTTGATCTCATTCTCCAGATGGCAGAGATCATAGATTGGACTCTTGATGAAGTCGCGGAATGGCTCCGTTTTGATCATGAAATTCGTGATGTACAAAAAGATAAAACTGCAAAGAACGAATGCCACTCCACATTTGAGCAGCTTGATTTGAAAGCTCAAGCAGCACATCGAAATGGCGAATACAAGAAATTGATTTCACTCGCCCACGATCAACTCGACGTTGCAAATTCTGCTGAAGAGAGGGCAAGAGCGTATAACCGTGCTGCTGGTGGATGGGATGGGATGGGAAGGTTTAGTCGAGTATTAAAAGCTTCACAAGCAGGGCTTCGCGAACACCCAATTCATACAGATTTGCGATTGCTTCTACAAACTACTGCTGCAAATGCACATTACACCCTCTGGCAACTCGATGAATCCCAAGGGATGTCTCAGCGTGTGGTTGATTATTACAAAGAACACCCACCAAAAACAGATCGAGCAAAAGTTGCACAAGCACATGCGTGGTATGTTCTTGGACATACACAAAGACGGCTGCTTGATGTTGAACCAGATTTATCTACTCAATATGCAAATGCGACGAAAAAATCATTATTTGAAGCAATGACTATCTATGAAGAACTCGCCCAAAAAATACACTCTTCATTTGGCGGAATCGCCAATACTTGCAGAGCGGGTATTCTTGAAGCGGATGTATATTTAGGTTTGATAGACGCTCGAGAAGGGTTAGCAAGAGTACTTGATGTCATCAACTCTGTTGTCAATCCATCAGAGTTTGAAAAAGGTGATTGGCTTGAAAGTTACGGGTGGTGGTCAATCATAGGTTGCAATATCACACTTCGCCACATCGCAGATGAACGTGACATGCAACGATTTATGGCGATGCTGACAAATAAAGCTGATGAAATCGCAGATAGACTCAATCATTGGGCAATGCGGGAGCGAGTCTTTGCGATGCAGTTCGAAGGAAGGCAACGTCTTGTCGGTTGGACTGGACAAAACATCCCGATTGTGATCGACAGCGAAGACGTTCGTCTCATTACAGGAACGATGGGGCGTTTTCCACAATTTCGCAATACAGGTTGGTCAATTCTAAATTGTGGAAACATCATTCAAGACACATGAGGAGGATCATGATGATACATATTAAGAAAACTACATTTACACTCCTTGCGTTAATGTTACCAATAGGAATCGCAGATGCTGAAATGGTTAGAGATGACCCGATTCTGCTACCCAAACGATACAACATCATTGCTCATACAGGGCAAGACCCTGTGTATCGTTCTTTTCAAAACAACAAAGGTGGTGTTGTAGATTTAAATATCAATTCTCCATATGTGAAAGCCATATCAGGAGATCCATTTGATAAAACTCATCTGCATGAGAATTCAGATACCTTTGATTGGGCTGGCGTAGTTGTTCAAACTCATCAGTTAAAAACTACTCCCCATCAACAAAGAACAATGTCGGAAACAAGTCTGGTTTCAAACGTAAGTAGTTCAACTCTGCCATCGCCTCCTGCATTTTTACTCTTCTTAGCAGGAATCGCGGCTTCTTCAAGGCGTAGGAACTGACACAAGGTGCGCAGGGTATTCGTGAAATACGAATACCCTGTAGCATTTTGCCCTAATGGAGAGTAGGCTACATCCATGCCAATGAAATACACACGGGTGCACCGCCTACTTGAAATCATTTCTCTCGTTCAAAGCCAACGTGGGTGGAACGCAAAAACGCTTGCTGAGCGATGCGAAACAACAGAACGAAATATTTATAGAGATATCAATCAGATTAAAGAAGCGGGTATTCCAATTGTCAATGACAAAGAAGTTGGATACCAGATTAATGGTTCATTCTTCATGCCACCAGTTCGTTTGACGTTTGAGGAAGCCCTTGCTGTCTCAGCACTTTGCGAAGCAATGGCTGACAAGGGTGCGATTCCATTTGTTCGCCCCGCTTCGATGGCGATGAACAAAATTCTTGCACAACTCCCATTCGATGTCCGAGAAGAGTTGAATTCAAGATTACGAACAATGGAGCTTCGAACCACTGCAACAATGGACGAAGAGGGCTATGAAGATGTCTATGATAAAGTGCAGAATGCTCTTCTTCATCACACTGTATTGAAATGCAAATATGAAAGCACCTCCGATCCTGACAATGATGAAACATTTATGTTCCAACCGTACGCTCTCTTCTTTGGAACACGTGCTTGGTATGTTGTTGGTTTTCACGAAAAACGAGATGCGATTCGTACCCTTAAGTTAAGTCGGTTCATCGCAATTGAACAAACCACCTCAACCTATGAGATACCAAACTCATTTAAGCTTGATACTCATCTAGGCAATGCGTGGAATATGATCCCCGGTGAAAAGGACTACGATATCGAATTACGGTTTGAATCACCCTTTTCACAAACTGTGAGCGACACTAGGTGGCACTCAACACAGGAGATTGCTTGGAATGATGATGATTCTTGCACGTTCACTTGCACAGTTTCTGGTTTAGAAGAAATCGTTTGGTGGATTCTGTCGATGGGACCGCACTGTAAAGTTATCAAACCAGATGAACTTGCCAAGCGTGTTTCAACACTCGCCCAAGAGACCGCTATGTTATATGAACCGACTACTGTTTAAGAGCATCGTTTCAAGCAAGCAATAAAAAAACCAGTTGTTGTGGAATCTGGAATAATCCTGATTGCATGTTGAAGTTCGTTCGTTAACGTTTTCCCATCCCAAGATACCGTTGGTTCTTTTATTGTTGGTGGATGGAGATGATTGGGTATCGGCACCAGTTCTGCATCAATTCCATTCCTTGATAACACCTTGTCAAGTAGAAGTTCGTTTTCTTCAGGTGCAAAGGTACACGTGGAATAGACCACCATGCCACCAACACACACGCATCGCAACGCAGCCACAAGCAACTGCTCTTGCAACTTTGCGAGCGTTCGTATCTCTTGTAAGCTCCAACGAGACAATCGAATTGGTCTGTCTGTTCTGAATCGACCCTCTCCACTACAGGGAGCGTCAACAAGGACCCGATCGAAACAATCCGCATGTGTTTGCCCCAATCGCTCACCAGGACCACAAAGGACTTCTACATTTGTTGCTCCTTGGCGTTGTAATATTTCACGCAGTCGATACAACCGTTTTCTTGAACGATCATTTGCGATAAGCATTCCTTTATTTTGCATAAGCGCTGAAAGTTGCGAGGTTTTACTTCCGGGTGCAGCGCACATATCTAATACTCGCATCTCCGGTTCCACTTGTAGCGCATGAGCGGCCAGCATACTTGACGCTGCTTGAATATAGAGTTCACCCTTATCCCAAGAAGGCAGTTCCTGTAGTTCACGAATTGTCCCCTCTTTGACAAGATGACAATTTGGGCACCATTCGATTGGCGCGGTGAGAATTCCAGCATCCGAAACTTCAGCAAGAACCTCTTGCTCAGTTGTGCGAAGGGAATTTGCTCGAAATGTAAGAGGCTTTGGTTGATTAAAACTCTTCAACGAAACGTTGTACTCATCAACAGAAAGTAATTCACCCAATCGTTGTAGAAAGAGTGCTGGTAACTCTGCTTCGATTTGGGCGATGCTCTCGTTGGTGTCCGTTTGCTCTTGCTCCATTGCACCGTTAGTGTAGAGCGAAGTAGACCTATGCAACAATGTTGAGGATTGAAATATCCTCTTCTAAATCACCTGTGAGCAAACGCTCATCGATGAAACTATCGATAAAAAGAGTGTCTAATCCTTCTGCCTCAATCACGAGACTCGTACGGTTCGACATTCTCGGAACACCACATTGGCTTCCCAGCCGACCATGCACCTCTTCATGTACCCCTTCATGTACCACTTCACGCACTTGCAGCGGATCCTGACCTGTATGTGAACGTCGCTCATCTCGATGAATACAAATATCTAACTGATGCCTGTCATCTGTTCCTTGCATCTTCATGACCATTTCAATTCTCCTTTTTTGGGTAAAAACCGCCTTTAAGACCACCCCACCAAGGGGTTCCTCTGGCACATGAGTAGTATCGGGTACCCCACTGACGACATCATGTCACCCATTTGATAGGTTTTTGTTAGGCACTTCTAGGATTAATTAACCCGCGGTTAATTAATCATGAAAAAATGCTTCATGAGCCCGCGGTTGATTAATGCC
>CAZVVI010000010.1:0-72439 GCA_964630505.1 uncultured Isosphaeraceae bacterium
AGGTTGCCATGGGCGCCACATCACGTTTTATTGTTCGTTGGGGAATTATTGGGGGTCTTGCGGTTGGGGGAATCACCCTTCTTGTAGGACCACAGCGAGTTATGGCTTGCCTTGACCAACTTCGTCAAGAAGCAAACTCAGTCGTTGAAAATCTTGTTGAAGATCCGGTTGCACTTCGAAGGCAACTAGATGATCTTGCGAAGCAATACCCATCGAGGATTGCTGAGGTTCGGGGTGAAATTGCTTTACTAAAACAACAAGTTGAACATTTTCAACGGGATGAAAAAATTTCAACCCGAGTTGTTGAGCTCACAACGATAGATTTAGATGTTCTTCGCGGACTCGTAGACGAAGCGGAATCTATGGTTGCAATGGACGACAGCCCCGTTTCAATCCGTTTTGAGGGTGTGCGGTACGACCTTGAATCTGCATATACAGAAGGACGTCGGATTAGAACAGTTCGAGCAAACTACGAAGATCGTCTAGCATCGGATCGAAGACAGATGGTGTTGCTGCAAGAACAGCAAACGCGGTTGGAAGATGTTCTTGAAAACATCGAGCAGGAATACGAAACGTATCAAGCCCAACTTTGGCAACTTGACAGAGAAATAGATGCCATCGAACGTAACGACCACATTATTGCAATGGTTGAGCAGCAACAAGAAACGCTCACGGGTTTTGATCGAATTGGAAGTGCTGGAAATTTAGATCAGGTCCGCGCAAGACTTGCTGAAATTCGAACCGTTCAAGAAAGTACAATTCTTGCTTTGACTGATATGGGCACAGGTTCTGATTATGAAACACGTGCACGATTCGATACCTCTGATCAAATGTTTGAGAATCCGTTTGAACAAGCCGTTGTTGAAAAAGAAGAACCGTACGTCGGTCCTTATGCACTACTTGAATCAAACAACGAATAAACTCTCCTTGTTCGTAACAAGGCGTTTAGCACGAGCGGCGATCAACATGTTGGTCGCCGCTTTTTCGTGACAGTCACGCCTGATTAGGGTCAGACCCAGTTCGCAAAGGGGACACGCACAGCAAGGTTGTCTCACAGTGACGAAATGGCCGCTTGCGGGTAATACCAAGCTAAGATTTCTTCCCAAGATTCACCTCTCCCTGCACGTTCTTGGGCTCCATATTGACATAGACCAACGCCATGCCCCATTCCTGTGCCTTCAAATTGTATGTTGGCTCCCTGTTTGTTCGCGACAAGATTTGATGACCAAATGGTAGGTGTGGGTTTTGGAAGAGTCGGGATGTTTGCGTTCACCGCTCGAATAAAATCCCTTGCTCTAACTTCGGTCGGATTGTTTGTGCGATCATAAATTGCAAGGGATGTTGGTCTTCCGTGCTCATTTATCGAAGACGGTTTGACTGAACGAATTGTGCGAACACCTGAAAATTCAGGAACACTCATTTTACTTGCGCAAGCGTTTAACCTTTTGCGAACTGCCCTTGAAGAACGAAGCACTGACCATCGGTGAATATCAAGTTTGGTACACACGTCCACTTCACTTTGGCCCTGCAGTGGTGGGATGTTGTGGATTGCAGCACCACTGATGGCATCGGTTGCTGTTGCTGCAACACCTCCACAACATGCGCAATAGTATGCAGGTATCACCTCCCCATTCCAAGCCAAGACGATTCCTCTTGAGTCTTTCACGGCTCTATGGGCAACGTCCAATGATACTTCGCCTAAAAACATTTGAGAAGATGGCCCATCCTCTACATCAAAATGGCTGGTGTCTTTTCGGGAAAGGTGTTGAGCAATCGCATAACTTCTTGCAGCAACTGCTTGCGCAATAAAAGTCGTTGGGTGCCAATGTGCAAACAACTCGCCAGCAAGTACTCCAGGTAGATATTGCTCAACAGGCACGTGAGCAATGAGGTCAAACGTGTTCGTTTGATCTTTCCTTTTGTGTAGCACAACACTTCCGACTATTTTTTTCGTTGTGTGACCTGTTTCAATTTCTGATGGTGAAGACACTTCGATTGTCTTTGAGCCACCGTTGATGTTTTTTGTTGTCAACTCTTTGCCACCAATCGTTGCACGACGAATATTTTTCCCAATCCGTACACGAATAGTGGTGTTTTTTACTTGCAGCGCCTTCGGTTTTTTGGGTGCCTGCTGTTTTGGTGAACCCCCTGTTTGTTCACAAGAAACCAATCCTCCCACCACAACAATACCTGATGCAAGAAGAAAATCTCTTCTGTTGCAGTCTTTAGATTGAAAAAATTTCAGGGTCATCTCATATGGTAGTGTATCGGTGGTACATTAGTTGTAAGGAGGATTTTGTATGAATTACGAACCTGGTTGGATTTCTGTCATTTCATTCATTGGGGTTACGTTGGTTGTAGTCGTGGGGTTTGCACTTCTGGTTGTCATTTTTGTAATTGGCATTTATAACGGGCTTGTTGGACTAAGAAACAGGGTGAAGAATGCGTATGCACAAATTGATGTCCAGTTGAAGCGTCGCTATGACCTTATTCCAAATTTAGTTGAAACTGCAAAGGGCTACATGAAACACGAAAGTGAAACGCTTGAGGCAGTGATTCAAGCTCGAAATCAAGCGGTTTCGGCTGCATCCGCTGCTTCAAAAGACCCAACAGCAGCAGGAGCAATTCAAGAACTTGCAGGAGCAGACGGTGCACTAACCGGTGCGCTTGGTCGGCTCATGGTTGTGATGGAAGCATATCCAGATCTCAAGGCAAACGAAAACATGATGCAAGTGCAAGAAGAACTCACAAGCACTGAAAACAAGGTTGCGTTTTCACGCCAAGCATACAACGACGCTGTGATGGGATACAACAACAAACGAGAAATGTTCCCATCAAATATTGTTGCGGGTATGTTCGGTTTTCGCTTCGCGCAGAGTTGGGAACTTGATGATGAAGCCGCCCGTGATGCTCCAAAAGTTGACTTTTGAGTAACCGGTCTTCTTTTTGTCGTATTGATGTATGAATTTTTATGAACACCAAGACCGGGCTCAACGACGAACCAAACTCATTGTCTTCTTGTTTATTCTCGCGGTCATTTGCATCGTTACGCTTGTAAGTGTTCCGATTGGTTTCGCATCTCAGTGGAATTTTGGCGCGGTTGGTTCGGCTGCTTTAATCAGTGTGTTGATTGTGGGCATCGCAACCCTCGTGAAACTTTCTCAGCTTCGAGGAGGTGGACGAGGTGTTGCAGAAATGCTTGATGGAAAGGAGTTGCAAAGGGATGGCTCTGACCAAGCTGAGCGCCGTGTTCAAAATATCGTAGAGGAAATGGCGATTGCAAGCGGAATGCCAGTACCGCCAGTGTTCATCATCGAGGATCAGCAAATCAATGCGTTTGCTGCAGGTTGGTCAACCGATGATGCGGTGATTGGGGTCACTCGGGGGTGTATTGAGCAACTGAGCCGTGATGAACTGCAAGGAGTCGTTGCACATGAGTTCAGCCACATCTCTCACGGGGATATGCGGATTAACATTCGACTGATAGGAATGATTTTTGGCATTATGGCGCTAGGAATTACAGGGTGGGTGCTTGTTCGATATGTCGGTCCTGCAGTCCTTCGGACTTCTTCTCGGTCAAGATCAAAAGAGGGTGCTGGTGGGGCTGGAATAGGGCTTGCGATTATTGTCTTCGGGTTATTTTTGGCACTCTGTGGTGTCATCGGAACATTCTTTGGTCGTCTTATCCAAGCAGCAGTTTCAAGGCAGCGTGAATTCTTGGCTGATGCGTCTGCTGTGCAATACACCCGCAATCCAAGTGGCATCGGAGGTGCGCTAAGAAAAATAGGGAAGATGACTCCACTTAAAAATATATCTTCAGAGGTTGGCCAGTGCAACCACATGTTTTTTTCTCAAGCAATGAATGCGATGTTCTCAAGTCATCCGCCGATTCAAGAGAGGATTGCAAGGGTAGAGGGAATAGATGCTGAAACACTCGGTGAAATCGCGGTACAACATAGCGGCACGCTTCAAGCAAGCACAATGGGTTTTGCTTCTGCTTCAGTAAACGCAACGATACAGGATGGGTTTTGCGTTGGTGAAGAGCATGTGCAACAAGCTCGGATTGCTCTAGCTGAGATTGATCCGGTATTAAAAAACGCATTGGAAAGTGGCTGGAGTGCAAGGCTGGTTTTGTTTGCACTTGTAACAGATCAAAACAAACAATCACAACAAAAATTAGCGGGCATTCTTTCTGTTGATGAGTTTGCAGAGTTTCAGAAGTTGCTTTCAATTGTGGGGCGTTCAAACCCAATCACACGAGTCCCTATCATTGACCTTGCTGCCCCTGCCATTCGCTCTCTCAGCGAAGAACAGTTGCAAACATTCCATAAAAACATTGTTTCAACGGTTAAAAGTGATGGGGTCATCGATCGTTTTGAGTGGGTGTTAGTTTCACTGTTGCAAAAACACACCTCAAACAATTTTGAGAACATTAAGGTGAAAACGAAACGGTTCCCTGTACAACATTATTCTGATGATATCTCAGTCGTGTTGAGTGCGATTGCGTATTGTGGAACCAATAATCTTGAAGGGGCGAAACAGGCGTTTTCCAAAGCGACCAAAAAGTTGGGGCAAGAAATTTCTATGCAGGAAGCGGTCAACTGCACGATGCCGAAGATTAATGGAGCGTTAAAAAATCTTCGCCTTCTTCGGTTTGTAGACAAGCAACTGTGTATTGAAGCGTGCGAGGCATGTGTCACCCATGACGGAGTCGTCACAATCGCTGAAGCAGAAACACTTCGAGCAATCGGGGATTTACTTGATTGCCCAATACCAATGTTTGAATAGCGCTAGCTAATTTTTGGATTAGTCGATGTTGCGAAGCTCAAGACCATGTTCCCTGAGCTTTTCATTTATCTCGACAAGACTTGTTGTGCCAAAATTCTTAATTCCCATCAACTCTGCTTCAGTCCGAATCGCTAGTTCACCAAGTGTTTGGATATTGAGTGCTTGCAGTGCTTTTCGGGCTCTAACTGTCAGGTTCAATGCAGAAACTGGCTGTTTTAAGATTTGCTCAGGAGCATGGTTCAATAGTTCTTCATAACGGTCTTGATGAACCTTACTGATGTGTCCACCCTCGGCACCTTGGCCGAGGCGAAGCCCGCGTGCTGTCAACATGTGTTTAATTTCAACAAGCGATGTTTCGCCGAAATTTTTGTAACTGAGTAGTTCGTTTTCAGAAACCTTAAGCAGGTCACCAAGAGTTCGAATTTCCATTTTCTTCAGACAGTTTCTTGCACGGACAGAGAGCTCAAAATCAGTAACTGGAGTGTTCATCATCGCTGCGTTTTTCGCTGCATCGCGAGCAACTTCTTCATCGTAATACATATCTGTTGATGATTGCACATCGACGATGTAAAGTCGAGCACGTTTGTGATTTGGGTCTGTGTCTAAAATTTGACGGAGGCATTTTTCTGCGGCGTTCAAATTTCCTCGGTCTTCATAAATAACAGATAGGTTTAAGAGGGAGTTAATGTGAGGGCGTTCATCACTTGCGAGTTCTTCGTATAACGAAATTGCTTCAGACTCTTCGCCAACAAGATCAAGTAAATATGCAAGCCGGAATTTGTATTCTGGATTCGTCCCGTTTGCGACTGCTAGACGCAACTCGTCAATTGCGCCAATTCTGTCGCCGTTTCGTTCGTGCTCGGTTGCTGCATTGAAATGTCGTTCTGCTTCGGCGGGATTACCGCCGCCAATGACTGTTTCTAGTCCGGTTTCTTGTTCTATTTGTGAGTTCACTTATTTAATCTCCATCTCATTCAAAATTACGTGACCCTAGATTGTACTAAAACTCGCCCTTTGTTGCAAAACCCTTATGAATCTGGGGTGGGAGGATCAACAAAATCGGCGATTGCCCCGTCAGCTTCTTGAGAAGGGGGACCTATGGTGAGTGGTGCTGCTCTTCCGGCTTCAATGCGTTCTTTGTTGCCTAACAGGTCAATTGAGCGCCATCCGCCCCGTTCAAAACGGACAACCATCGTTATTCCAATCAAGATAACGTATGTCGCTGCAGCAATCCAAGGCCCAATTGAGCCGGATTCTGGGAAATACGTCACTGCAATCCAGCCACCACCAACAATAAACACCCAACTATAAATCGCTGTCACCATTCCGGGCCAAACTGTATCACCTGCGCCTCGAAGTGCGCCTGTATAGACAATGCCAAGAGCATCGATGGTCTGAAACAGTGCGACAAGAATCAGCATGTTTGCTCCGAGACTAATTATCTCTTCTTGTTCTTGAACTGTGTAACTTGTTCCATTGACAAACCATGACATGAGTTCGTTTCGAAACACAACAAAAATAATTGCACAAAATGTCATATACACAAGTGCAAGCCCTGCACCTACCCTTGCTCTTGAAACCGCAACCTCTGGTTGTCCTGCCCCAATAAACTTTCCAACAATCGAATTAATAGCAACATTAATTCCAAGTGCTGGCATGAAACTGAGGTGTAAAAATCCAAGCGCTATCCACCCTGCTGCCATCGCGTTCGTTCCATATTTTCCAACAAAAACTGTCATGAACAGTGCCCAGCAAACAATTTCGTTACCCCATTGAATTGCTCCGGGCCATCCAATCCTAAAAATATCTCGCATTGTTTTAAAGCACGGCTTCCATGGTGCTCTTGTTGAATATAGCGAATTAAACTTTGGTCCCAAAAAGATTGCAAGTGGAATGAGCGTTTCCATAAACATGCCAATCACGGTTGCAATTGCTGCGCCTTGTAAACCTAGTGCTGGTGTTCCCGGTATGCCTTGTAACAATCCGGGGATTCCTTCTTCTCCAAAAATAAGAATGTAATTCGCAACTACATTCACAACATTTGCAATTATTGTCGTAACCGTAATTACCTTAGGCATATGCATACCAAAGAAAAATTGGGCGACCCCCCTCCCAACTAATAAAAACACACTGCCAATCAGGGTGTATGTGGCGTATTGTGTTTCAAGCGTAACAAGTCGCACTTCTTCAGGAGAAGAGTGAATAAGTTGGAATATGTGCGGCATAATAAAAATGAATGGCACGATGATGCAAATCCAAGACACAATTGCTATCCACCCAGCCGCCCATGGATATCGAGGACCGTTCTCTGGGTTTCCTGCGCCTAGGTGTTGGCTAACGTAAGTATTCACAACCGTGACCACACCCATAATGGTTGCAATGATTGCAAACGACCATGTCCCCGCGTTTCCTTGGGCAGCAACTTCTGTTGGACCAACCTGGCTCACCATAAGCTTGTCCACGAATTGCATAATCGTGAAGCTTGTCATCGTGATAATTGTTGGCCACGCAAGTGCCCACACTTCTTTAACTGCATGGAGAAGTGGTGTGTGTGGGCTGGGCGTGGGCTGAGTTGTAGGTTTATTCAATGAGGGTTCGTTGGTCATTTTTCTCTTTGACCTCCCAGCGACCACGCCGCAAGGAAGTGGTTTCGCCTCGATCTGCGCTGAGGACCTGTTGAATAATATCTTGATTTAGTCTCAATGGATTTCCCTGCCACCGAACAACACCGTCACTGCTAATCACAAGTGCAAGTGGAATGGCTGTACAGGCAATTGTTTTTTTCATTTTTTCACTAGTATCAACTGCAACTCCATAGTTCATTGGTGTTTTTTTCATGAACTCTTGAACTTTGGTTGTTTCCTCGTTTGATACGCCTACGAATACAACGTCGTCTTCAAAATGTTTTGCATATTCATTCAAATGCGGGATAGACTTTCTGCAAGGAGGGCACCAAGTCGCCCAAAACTCGACCACTCTTACTTTTCCATCAACAGACGTTGGTTTGGAAAGCCACTTTTCAACAAAAAACTCGGGCGCTTGTTTGCCTTGCCAGTTTTTCGCTCGTCCAAAATTTGTGCTGTACTCTGGATTTTCAACCGCCACCTCAGTCGTTGTTGCCTCTGGTGAAAACACTTCCACTTCGAGATCTGGGTTTCTTGGTTTCACGAGGAGTGAATTCACCGCGCTCACGAGACCTTTTGTTCCAAGGCCAACATAGCGGACTGCGCCATCCCTATCGATTACAAAATTTGTGGGGTCTGTATAAAAGCCGAGCTGGTTACAAAACTCACCAGTGGTGTCAACAATTGTGGGGGCTGGAATATTTTGTTTGGATTGAAATTTTTGAAGAGATTCCAAATCCTCTGGTGTATGAATTGTGAGATAGACAACGTCCTCTGGTGAGTTCGTTAGTTTGATTAACTTGCCGGTTACCCCAATGATTTGCCTTGCTGTTGGGTTTGTGTTCGTCCATGACTGAACAACAACAACCTTCCCTAAAAAATCTGACCATTCTGATGGTGATGAACCATCTGGAAGAAGCCATGTGGCGTCTTCTGGAATTTGTGGTGGAGAAAAGGAAACAAGTTCCTCAAGCGCACTTCTGTCTGTTGAATCTAGCCCTTGGTCTTGCCACTGGGTTGGTGTTTGGCTTGTGATGAACAATGCGATAGCGGGTATACAAATTGAAAACATGTGAACTCTCCTTCGTTGACAATGAGCAGATTACCAGTTTCCGATGACTTGAAGGAGGTCAGACACATTGATTGTGCCATCTGGAACAATGTCTTCTGCACAGACACCTGCACATGGACCCCAATTTGAAACGACGTCTAACACATCGGTCACGTTCACGACACCATCGCAGTTCACATCTCCATCAACTCCATCACTAGAAGAAGCCATCAGTTGAACATCGTCGATGTTCCAGCCCGAATATGTCCAGCCGCCATCAGTTTCACCCATTGTCCATCGAATTTCAATGTAGGGAGCACCTCCAACTTCATTTGAAATGTCATAAGAAACTGTTTGCCACTGATCGTCTTCTATTGTTGATTGATTTGCCCACACTTGTTCCCATTCACCACCAAACCCACTCCTTACCGAAATCGATGCGTGGTCGTACACGGGTTGTTCGACATTAAGGTAACGACTGAATTGAAGTTGGATGTTGTCATAGCCCGAGACATCAATCGAGTTCGTGGTCAGATGCATTTCATCAAGATTGTTTGGGTAGTCTCCTTGGAGGTTGTATCCAACCACATTGTTGCCGGTTGCTCCACTCGTTGGATCTGGATTGCCATACGAACCCCCGCCACCCGTTGGAACGCCCCAATCCCATTGACCCTCGGTTGACCAATTCGGGTTTGTGTCCATGTTCCAAGAGTGCAGTTCTGTTGCCACACCAATGTGTAAAACATCTTCGTTCGCTGGATACCGTTGCGAAACACCATTCTCAGTTTCAGCAGAAATCCAGTACTCACTTTGCAATCCACACATTGAAACGGGGACTGCAACCTCAAAACTTGTGCCAGCGAGATGTTGGATGGGTCTAGAGACGTATGCACCGTTTCCATATCGCACATGAAGTGTGACGGAGTTTTCGTTGATTGGTTCATCGAATACGGACTCAATCGTCATGGGAAACGTGCTAAATTCTCCTGCCCCTGTAAAATCTGGAAGTCCACTTGGAAATGAAAACGAAAGTGGCTGGTTTACAAATCGCAGCATTGCCATTGCGCCTTCGAAACTTTCTTCACACGTCGGCAAGATTTCATCTGGCGGAAGATCGAATCCCGGAGAGCCCGTAGGTCTAAGTTCAATTGTGTATGCAAGAACTCCGCTGTCAGTTGTCCAGTCTGGAAAAACTCCGTCAGCCAAGTACAACAAGTCTCCGCCTGTTCCTGCGACATAGATTTCGCCGTGAACACTTGCAATTGCATCACTCATTTGTCCTGAAAGAGATTTCACAATATTGACTCGTGGTGGTGGTGTATTTGAACTTGCCCAAGGTTCTAAAACCAATTGTGAGTAACTATGAAAATCAATGTGTGCAACAAGGTTTGGCAGTGAGTTCACCAAATCTCGCATGTGTTGCGCTTCTGGTTCTGAAAATGCGCTGGGTCCAACATACACGTCACTACATGTATTCGTGCTTGTGCTGTCTCCACCATTCCACTCGTACCCCCAATTCCGATTCAAATCTACACCCTCACACGACCCAGAATTGTTTCTTCTGTTTTTTCTCCAGAACCGGTCGCCGCCTGCAGCATATGTGTATTCATATCCGTCTGGGTTCACGATTGGAACAATAATAATTTCTGTTGTTTCAAGAAGAGCATGAATCTCATCGTCGTCGTTCCAGCCATCAACCAACTCGTCGACGATAAACATTGGCACCATTACCGCAACCCATTCTCTTGCGTGCTGGCAACCATTCCACAAAATCTGGTTTCGGTTGGACGCGTCACCTGGAGCGGTAATTCGGATGCCTTGAATTGATCTGTCCTCGTGGGTTGAGCCAACGGTGAACACTGTCGCAATTGTTGGGTTGTCTTGTTCAATCTGGCTAAGCCGAGTGTTCACTTCGCTCCAGGTTCTAAAATCGCTATACCAACCACCAATCCCCCTGAGCCGAGACATTTCCCTTAATTGTTCGAATGCAGCAAGATATGCATCAATATCTTCTTCAAGGACTTCAAGATTAATTCCCAGTTTTGAGGCGAGTTTAGATTGAGCCTCTGTCAAAATCATCGGGGTTGAACCGGTGTGGTCGAAACATGCAAGCGAACGAGCCCCAGCATCACGGAGAATCTGAAGTTGTTTTGGGTTTTCAATCCGAGCACTGACAATCGAAAGACCGTCATATTGGTCTGCAAAAGAAAGTGAACTCGCAAGCAAAAGGATTATTGGTATTTTCATCATGGTTTTCTCTATCATTACTATTATGAGTATTCGTTCACAAAAGGCGAGCAGTTTCTTATGAAATTAGCGTTTAGTGGGTATTCTGTGGGGTAGGATGTTAGACAAGATGAAGTTATTACCCATTATTTTATGCTCTACCCTGTTCTTTGTTGGATGCACGGCCATCCCACAAGCGCCTCTACATCTGAACGATATCGAGCTGCAGGTAAGAAAAGATGTCACAATTATTGACCCCGCCTCTACAAATCAACTCTCGTGGTCTCAATTACTTGATCAACTTGATGGTGTTGATGTCATTTTGCTCGGCGAGCAACACGACCACGCTGTAGGTCATGCTGTGCAATTGGCGGTTGTTGAAGATGTGATGGATCAATATCCAAAGAGTGTGCTCGCGCTTGAAATGCTTGAACGAGATGAACAAGGACTTGTTGATGATTTCATGGAAGATGTCATCGATGAACGTACATTTGAAAAATTAACTCACTCTACAAATTGGGGTGCAAAAAATGGATGGGGAGCGTGGTACCAGCCCATCATTGAAATCGTCAAGAGAAAAGGTGGGGTTGTGATTGCAGCAAACGCTCCTAGGCGATATGTGCGGCTAGCTCGTACTGATGGATATGAACGCCTAGATGAATTGTCTACAGAACGACGGATGCTCGTTGACTATCCAGAAGAGTTGTCTAGTGGTCGTTACAGACAACGTTTTTGGGAATTCACATCTCATAATGATGAAGAAGATTCCGCCGAGGAAATTGACGTTGAAGAAATCGACTCGGACGACCCAATGTTGCCCGTCTTCAGAAGTCAGCAAGCGTGGGATGCCACCATGGCTCAATCAATCGTGAACGCGAATCCTTCCTTGAAACGAAAGGTTATTCTTCTTGTGGGCCAATTTCATGTTGAATACGACGGTGGCATTGTCCAAGAGTTACGAAATAGAGCACCTCAACTGATTGTGTCTGTAATTTCAATTCAGCGAGTAATTCCTGAAGAAGAATGGAAAGATGATCCTGCGATTGCAGATTTCATGATTGTTGAAGACGACACTCGTTGATTCATGACTCAGTTTGTGTAGAAGAACACCTTAGAAGTCTGTCTTGGATCGCATCCCACTTGGTAGTGTTGGGTGGTTGTTCAATTGCAATACACGACACACCGTGCCGGTCAGCCTCTCGCAATGCGCTGTACAACTTGACTCCATATTCGTTTGGGTTTTGGGGCATCTGTATACACTGTTGCACACATTGGGGTTCCCCTTGAAGAACAAGTGCTACACAGTTTCCATCATCGATTTTATTGATGTCATCCGTCTGCATCAAATTTGCAGTTGCGTGTGGTGAGTAGTGCCGAAGTGACGTTCCTGGAGAATCTGATTGAGAAAGTTCTCGTTTATAAATAACCGAACCGATGCAATCCTCAATTTCGGATTGTGTTACAGAACCGAGTCGAAGTATGACTGGTTTATCAACTAGTGATATGACCGTTGACTCTATCCCTTTTTCGCAGGGTCCTCCATCTAGGATAAGGATATCGTGATGATATTCCTCGTCTACATGGGCCGCTGTCGTTGGCGAGATGTACCCAGATTTGTTTGCGGATGGTGCGGAAATTGGCTGGCCAAAACACTCGAGCAATTGTTGGGCAACTTGATGCTGGGGGCAGCGGATGGCAATTGTGTCCCTTCCCCCGCACGCCTCTTTTGGAACGTTCTCATCCTTGGGAAGCACAATGGTGAATGGTCCGGGCCAAAATGACTTGGCGAGTTTTTCGCAATCATCATCCCAACCACCAGTCAATGTTGTCACCCAAGACACATCGAGAATATGAGCAATCATTGGATTGTGTGCGGGTCGACCCTTTGTTTGATACACCAATTCAATTGCGTTTCGATTAAAGGTATCACACCCAAGCCCATACACTGTCTCGGTAGCGAAGGCGACTATTCCACCCGCTTGTAGTGTCTGGGTTGCTTTTTGAAAGGAAGAGGTTGTTGGCTGGACGATTGTCATTCTGGATGAATCGTTGTTGATTCAACATCAATTTGATGCATGTTGAGCGTTGTGCCCATTGCTTTGTAGAGTGAAGCGATTGACTTGTTGTAACTAATCATCGAGTCGTATTCAGCAATTCTTGCTGTTGCAAGACCAGATTGAGTTTGAAGTTTTAGGTTCAAGAATGTTGGGCTCAGGCCAGCCATAGTTTCTTCCTCTACAAGAAGTGCCCTTAAATTTTCTGTTTGTGCAATTCGATATGCCCTGTTTGCTTGCATTAATTCGGCGCTAGTCACGATGTCTCGAAGAGCGGCCTTGACATCAACAACGGCTTGTTGAATCCCTTGTTTGTGGGCTGCCATTGCGCTCATTTTTTGTAAACGAGCAGAGGTATAGTTTGCTTCCGCCGCCCTGTTCCCTAGCGGAACCTCAAACGACAAGCCCGCAAGGTAGTTAATAAAATCAGTGTCAAACACTTCCTTATACCCATCGCTAGCAGATTCCCCTAAGCCAAAGAATGACATCTGCGCCTGCATGTCGAGTTGTGGCATTCTTGCATTGTCGGCAACTTGAACATTGATTGATTCTGAGTTGATTGTCAAAGATAGTTTTCGAAGATCTGGGCGGTTCTCAAATGCAGTCATCATTGCTTGTCGTAACGAAATAGAGACTGGATTCGCTTCCAGAATTCCTGCTGGTTGAATAACAGTTTCGGAATGAAGTGGGTAGTCATCTGTATTGATGATTTTTTTTAGTGTGTCCGACGCCTTTTGGACAATGGATTGTTGCGAAATCACATCTGCATTTCGTTGTTGAACAGTTGCAACCGCTTGAGCATAGTCCACCTCGCCTGTGTCATACTCTCGACGCAAATCCAAAATCTCGACAACCTGTTCACCTTGCTCAAGAAGCCATGTCTTTACTTGTAAAATTTTCCATTGCATTGAAAGATCGAGATATGCGTGTTCGGTAGATGTAACCACTGAATTTAAAGTTTCTCTCAAGTCTTCTTTTGATTGGTTTTCTGCAATTTCAGAAAGATGAACTCCAGCAAGAGTGACTTTTTCACCAAAATTTCGAAGAAGGGGTTGAGTGAAGTCAATTGTGCCAACTGTTTGCCAAGCAGGGTCAGGCAAGAATGCTGATCCGCTTGTACTGTTGTTTGTTCGGGTCATCTCGGTTGAGAGTGTGAGCGAACCTCCACCATATAGTTGTTTTACAAGTGACGCGTTGCCAACAAACGTGTCTGTTGTTGATACTTCTGAATTGACAGGATTTCCTCCAATAAACGCTTGTTGTTGTGGAATTTTAGACCGACGAGTTGAGCCACCCGCACCAAACAGAAAATCAAAAGCAGCTTCCGCCGCGATGACTTCTTGTTCAGATATAAATGGTTGTAATGACGCAATGCGTATATCAAGGTTATGCTCGATTGCATACAGAATTGCACCATCTAATGAGAGTGAGGATGCCTGCGCAGTTTCTCTGTGTAGGTTAAAGCCGATTACAGCCTCCCAGTCGTCACCCTTATTGGCGGGTGCAAGTTCTTCAAGTTCCTCCATTCTGTGTTCCAATTCTTGCTCAACCGATGTTGTTTGAGTAAGGGGAAGTTGAATCTGGGTATCTAGGTCAACTGTGCCGCTCTGTTCTTCGACAATTGCAGCTGTTTGGCTCTTAGGGTCGATGGTCGTAGTGTGCTCCTTTAATGGTGTAGAACACCCAATAATCAAGACCACCGCCGTCAAGATGAATTGTTGAGTGATTTTTTTACACATGTATGAAGAATACCATTATCGGAGAGGTTGCTAGAAAAGGTGAAGAAGGATACTCTCACCACATATTAATTCACGTCCTGCGAAACACGGAAGTCGAGGAGGCCGATTATGCCAACAAAACAATTAGTACGACTCACAATGACCCTAGCACTAGTGGTGCCAACTACTATCACTTTAGCCGAAAAGGAAGATGAAGCCGCCCCAAAAGAAGATACCACGTGGATTGGGGTCATCACAACCGATGGCTCAATTGTGAGGTGTGGAGCAAACGAAAGCTATTACACGATTGCAACAGCAAATGGTAATGATCTTGTTCGGGTTCATGGCAAACGACAAGATTGGATGAAGATTGATACATCCGGCAATGTTTTTAAAGACACTGTTGGATATATAAAATATCCAGCAGATGAACTCTCTTGGTTTGAGGTAAGTGAGGGTGTTGGAACTGTGAAGAATGATCTTGAGGTTCTCGCAAAGAATACTGATGCAGAAGAGTTATACCGCTCATGGCGACCAGTGCTTCGATTGCAAAATGGGGATCAAGTTCAAATTATTAATTCAATCATTACAGAACCTGGAACATTGCACCGAGATGCGTATGTTGTACACACGATAAAAATGCCACAAAGTGCAACTGGTTGGGTGAATGGCTCTTGTATTACTCAAGCAACCCCAGAACAAACTGCGGCATTCTATGGAACTGAATTTGTTGTTTCCCCAGAAACAATTGAGATAACAGAAGTCGGTGCCGAAGTTGCCGAAACTGAAATGCCTGCCCCGACATCGGGTGAAGAAGTTGTTGCAGAAGTTGCAACTGAAACCTCAACCACAACAAAACTTGAGCCATTAAGCCTTGCGGAACTTGAACACGCTTGGAAAAAAATGGCTACTGAACCTGTAATGGGTGCAGAAGTCTCTCCCTTAAAGGACATGTATAAAGAACTTTTGTCTGACAGTGGTGATGACCTTGTGGTTGAACAAGTTGCAAACGGCAGAATCAAACAACTTGATGTGTGGGCAGGGCTCCAAAACCAACGTGTCCGAATTGAGTCCCTCCGGTCAAACTTAGCAGAACAAAGTGACAAGGTCACAGATTATCAGTCTGTAATGGCGCTGTTTAATGAATATGCTATCGCTGGGCGTCTCGCCCTTTCCAACACGTTCGATGGTCGACTTCGGCCGTTTATGTATCGAATTCAAGATCCGAAATCGGGTCGAACATTAGGATATTTGCCTGCAAATGAGGATTGGGAACTCTCAGGACTTGTAGGGCAAACCATCGGTGTTGTTGGGAAACGAAAGTGGGACCCAAATTGGAGGGTGAATGTCGTAGAAGCGAGCCGCTTTGATATTTTGTCTCCTACTACCGCAACCGTCACGACTGATATACAATAGTCCCCCTTCCAATTGCAATGACCACTATCAGACTCCCAATCGGCTTGTTGCAAATGGAAAGAATTTTTCTCCCTACACCACGTTGTGTGCGGGAGCAATCGGGGCATTAGCTCAATTGGGAGAGCGCTGCCTTTGCAAGGCAGAGGTTATCGGTTCGAGCCCGATATGCTCCATTAAAAACCACAAGCGAATGCTTGTGGTTTTTTTTATTGTTTATCACTCTGTTGACTACTTGTTTATAGTCTTTCTTGTTGCTCGGTACACTTCATATCGAACCAACTTGCCCTTGTGTATGGCAACAGGATGACTAGACATATTTGGACCATGGGTTGGCCGTTTTACGACGACCCGTTCTGTTGCCGTTTGAAGGGCGGTGTTGAATAGGTCCATTGTGTCTTCTGGGTTGTCATATCCAACAATCGATTGAAGGGCTTGAATATGCCCAGGAGGTAGAGCGCTTTTTTTTCGCTTGGGCGGGAACATGGGGTCTATGTACACAACCTCGATATTTTGAATTGTGGGCAAAGTCTGGAGTGAATTCCCTTCCACAAATTGAAGCCTACCCCCAAGATCATCACGAAGCCCAACATCTTGTTCTGCCCTCCAAATGCCGTCTCTAATCATTGCAGAAATAATCGGGGATTGTTCAACTGCAATAACGTGATATCCCATCAGAGCGAGCATTGCTGCGTCCGTTCCAAATCCAGCAGTTGCGTCTAACACTATCTTGTGCTCTCCAATCGCTTTTGGAAGTGGTTGTTTTCTTGATAAATTTCCTGCTCCAACCCGTCGATCAATGTTTGTAAAGTCAACGCGCTGCCCTTTGTGACCCCGTTGAGAAGTTTGGCGAAGCTCAATCCCATCTTCTCCAAAATAAAGCAGGTATTCACTGTTGATTACAGATTCCTCAAAGAGGGTGCACAAACGGCTCGACTCTTCTAGAAGGCGAGCATCTTGTGTCTCTACAATGACCTCAACACCCACTGGGTACGGTACACTGTCCCGTCTAGTTTTTGAGAAGGTCATATTGCCATGTATTTTACAACCGAAAGTCTTTTTTATACCTTTGCCCACAGAACATGTTTGTTGTCTTGTGGATTTCGTATGAAACTGTTTCCACAAATGAGGAGTTCTACACAATGAGCCGTTTCGTTCTTAAGTTGTTTTCTTTGTTTTTTGTGTTTACCGTGTTTGCGTTCTCCTCGATCTGTCTAGGACAGGTTCAGCCGGACGTGTTTACGCTCGACAACGGGATGAAGTTTATCCTTCTTCCAAGAACTCAAGAGCCCAACAACGTTGCTGCGGGTTGGGTCGCGAAGGTTGGCTCTGTCAATGAGCGACCAGGCATCACAGGCATTAGCCACTTTTTTGAGCACTTAATGTTCAAAGGAACAGATACCGTTGGAACAAATGATGCTGTTCGTGACGCTGCTTACACTGATGCCGAGCGTGTGATTAGGAATAAAATGCTTGAAATTATCTGGACCGATCAATATGACCGGTTTAAAAGTGGAGAAATTGATGACCCTTGGGATCCATCATACGACACACCAGAGTTAGCAAAGTTAAGGCAATCGTTACAAAACACCATGGAAGAACACAGGGAGGTCATTGTAAAAGATGAACTTGCTTCTCTTTATCAGGGCGAGGGCGCGGTCGGTCTTAATGCGTTTACAAGTGAAGATGTAACGTTTTATATCAATCAACTTCCTGCAAATAAACTAGAACTCTGGTGTTGGATTGAATCTGACCGACTTGCAAACAGTGTTTTCCGTGAATTTTTCTCTGAACGAGACGTTGTTCATGAAGAGAGACGAATGAGAACTGAATCTTCGCCAACAGGTGAGTTTCAAGAGCAATTTAATTCAATGTTCTGGCAGGCGTCGCCCTATTCTTGGCCCGTCATTGGGTGGCCAAGTGATCTAAATAGTTACACCCTTGAAGAAGCAAACCGCTACTTTGATATTTATTACCAACCAAGTAACTTGGTTGGTGTGCTTGTGGGTGATTTTGAACTTGAGCCAACGAAAGAACTTATACGAGAGTATTTTGGGCAACTTGAAGCTGGCTCTACACCAGCCCCACCTGTGCCTACAATAGAGCCATCTCAAAAAGCGCCTGCGAGGATGGTTGCCCAGGTCGATTCACAGTCTGAAGTAGAGGTTCGGTATCACGGCGTTCCTTTCGGACACAACGATGGATACGCTCTTGAAATTATGGCTGCAGTCTTGAACGGAAAAACTGGACGCTTGTATAAATCGATGGTTGAGGGTGATGAGATAGCCTCAGGTGTTTCTTTTACTGCTGATGGGAAAAAATTTGCTGGCATGCTTTCTTTTTCTGGTTCCGTCAAGGGCGATGCTGTTCCTGAAGACCTTGAAAATGGTTGGTATGAACAGGTGGAATTGCTCCAAAGCGAACCAGTTTCAGATCGAGAATTAGAAAAAGTAAAGAACAATGTCATTGCAGATCAATACAGGGGACTTCAAAGTAATTTCTTTCTCATGATTCAACTAGGATATATGGAAGCGCTTGGTGACTGGGAATACATCAATTTTTCTGGGGAGAGACTGCTTGCTGTAACCGCCGAAGATGTACAACGCGTTGCTTCAAAATATTTAACAACAAATAATAGTTCTGTCGCCATTTACAACCGTGCAAAAGACGCCCAGCCAATCGATGAAGAATTGGCCGGGTTTGGTCCTCAGGAGCAAGCAATGATTAAACAGGCAATGGCTGAACTTGGGAGTTTGCCTTATGAAGAGTTGCTAGAAGCCAAAAGTCGAATGACAATGCAGTCAAGCCAAGTTCCAGAACAAATGAAACCCATGTTTGAATATTTACTTCGAAAACTTGATGAGCGTATTCAAGAGCTTTCCTCCGAAACCGTTGAGGTAGTTGAGGTTGTTGAAGAGGTCGTCATCGAAGAACCTACATCGGATGGCCTTGAACTAAACCCACAGCAACTCGCAACAGCAAACGAGTTTCTTGCTAATTTTGAAGGAAAGGGCTTGGGTGACTTGATTCAAATTCAAGCAGCCCTTGAAGGCGCCATGAACGCGGTGCCTGAGGACGAAAAAATTATTTTGGAATATGTTCTTCAACACCTTGAGGTCTACATTGCAGAGGTTCAACAGCAACAAGATTAATCCATTTTATAGAAGAGATTTTTATGTCACTATCAACCATCTTATTGTCAATTTGTTTACTCGCTCCTGAACACCCCAAAGACATTGTGTTTCCAGAATATGTGTTTACACCTCCGTCTTCAGAGGCGTACTTCGAAGTCTTAGACAACGGTATCCCCGTCTATATTGCAGAGGACAGAGAACTGCCGCTTGTTCAGATTGTCGCAACTTTTCGCGGTGGCGATTATGTAGATAGTTCTGAACAGGTTGGGTTAACAGGATTAATGGCCACACTGATGCGCAGCGGAGGCACGGAGTTGATTACTGCTAAGGAGTTAGATGAAGAGCTGGCGTTTCTTGCAACAAGTGTTGGGGTTAGGGGTGGACGAACGACTATTACTGCAGGACTTGATTGCTTGTCCTACAACTTTGACCGGTCGTTAGAATTGTTCCTTGACGTCATTCAACGCCCCAGATTTCAAGAATCAAGATTCAAACTAGAAATAGATGACATGGTTGAGGGCATGAAACAAAGAAACGATCATCCTAGTACTCTGTTAAGAAGAGAATATTCTTCAAAAATGTTCGGCGACTCATATCTTGGACGCAACATGGTTGAGGCTGGTGTTCTTTCGATAACAGCAGATGATCTTCTTGAACGATATGTTGAAATTGTTCAACCTTCAAATCTAATACTCTCGGTTACAGGTGATTTTGTTAAATCCGAAATGCTCGCCGCGTTAAATGAATCGTTTGGTTCGTGGGTGGGAGATTCTGCAATTCCAATTCCCCCAGACGTTCAATCAACGTATACCCCTGGAATTTATTATGTTCAACAAGATGTTCCACAGGGTGGCGTACGAATTGGAACACGAACAGTAAAGCGAGATGACCCCGATGTCCATGCGATGACTGTGATGAATCAAATTCTCGGTGGTGGCGGATTTAGTAGTCGAATAACTCAGCGCGTTCGAAGCGATGAGGGGCTGGCGTATAGTGCGGGCTCTCGATTTTCTGCAGGACCTTGGAGTGAAGGAACATGGGCTGCTGGGTACGAATCGAAAAATTCTACCGTTGCGCTCGCTGCAATGCTCATTTTTGAAGAGATTGAGAGAATCAAAACAGAGCTTGTTTCAGAAGAAGAACTGAATCTCGCAAAAAATGCGTTGATAGAACAATTTCCCACGGTGTTTCAATCAACCGCCTCTACACTTGGTGTTTTTGTCAACGACCGTATTACAAACCAAGAAGAGGGGTACTGGGATACTTACAGGGACAAGGTTTCTGCAGTGACTGCAGAGGACATAAGGCGGGTTGCGAATAGAATTCTGCTTCCCGAAGAAATGGTTGTTGTAATCGTTGGCAATTGGGAAGAAATTCAATCGGGAGATATTGATGGTCGGGCTACGATGGAGGATGTTCAATCTGTTGTTGGCGGGGAAATTGTTGAACTTCCGCTTCGTGACCCTTTAACCTTAGAGGTGTTGGAGTAATCCAAAACATTAACACGGCATACCATGGCACGACCAACAAAACCAGGATGGATTACAGCAAAAACTGCTGATATCAATGAGCTTTACGAACGCTCTGTTCAGTGCCCAGAATCAGAAGTAGAATTAATAATTCAGGCATGGAAAGAATTAAGGGGAAGAGAGCCGGTTTCTCTTCGCGAAGATTTTTGTGGGACTTCTGCTGTTGCAAGAGAATGGGTTCAGCAAAACGATCAATGCACTGTTATTGGTATTGATTTGGACGAGTCTGTGTTGGGGTGGGCAAAAGAACGAATTGAAAAAGAGTTAACACTCGACCAACAAAACAGAGTAACGCTCATTAAAGAAGATGTAATTTCAACCAAAACAGACCCTGTTGATTGCATCTTGGCAATGAACTTTAGTTATTACGGGTTCAAGAAGCGGGAACAACTGAAACGATACTTCGCATCTGTGTATAGCCACCTTGTTGAAGATGGTTTGTTTTTGTTGGATGCTTATGGTGGCAGCGATTCGTTTTTAGAAATGGATGAAGAACGTGACCTTGATGGATTCACGTATGTGTGGGATCAACACCATGTCAATCCAATCACCGGAGATGTTGTGAACTACATTCATTTTGAATTCCCCGATGGTTCAAAAATTAAGCGGGCGTTTACGTATGAATGGCGATTTTGGACGATTCCAGAGATAAATGATATTCTGCAAGAGGCCGGTTTTTCGCGGGTTGAGGTGTATTGGGAAGGCACAGACGAAGATGGGGGCGGGAATGGCGAGTGGAAAATAGACACTCGTGGCGAGCCTTGTGCTGGCTGGGTTGCGTACATTGTGGCTGTCAAATGAAAGTGCTGATGGATATGACAACTGGGATTGGGCAATGGTTATCTGAAGAACTTGAGTCTGTTTCTTTGGTGATGACCGCACATTTACACAACAAGCATGATGCAGTGAATACACTATGCGATGAACTCGCAACATATCAAGGAAAGATGCTTCGTCCTTCACTTGTGCTTTTGTCGTGGAGGGCCATATCAAACAGCGAGGATGTTCCTGCACATGTTCACACTGCTGCAGCGGTGGTAGAACTTATTCATTTGGCAACACTTGTTCATGATGATGTGCTTGATGATGCCGATCTTCGCCGCGGAGCGCGCACAATGAATAGTTTGCGCGGGAATGAGTTAGCGGTGATGCTTGGGGATTATTTACTTTCAAGCGCATTTCATTTGTGCTCAACAATTAAAAACCCTGAACTCAACCTCTTGTTAGGTGATGTTACGAACACAATGTGTGCGGGAGAGGTGGTGCAATTGGTGCATCGAAACAATATTGACTTAACTCTAGACGAGTATTATCAGATTATCCATGACAAAACCGCCTCTTTGATTTCTTGTTCTTGTGAGATGGGTGCTGTACTTGGTGATGGTGATGACGAGAGTGTTTTTGTATTAAAAGAATTTGGAAGCTCAATAGGCACAGCGTTTCAAATCAAAGATGATTTACTAGATTTACTTGCTGAAAAATCAAGCATTGGAAAGCCCGTTGGTCGCGATCTTGAGAAGGGCAAACTCACGCTACCTGTCATTTTAATGTTGCATGAACATGTTGAGTTAAGGCCCAAATTACAAGATGTGATGAATGCGAACGACCGAGATTCACTGAGAGACATGCTTGAGTCAACCCATTCTATTGAAGCGGCGTTTAGGTCTGTGCATGAATTAGTAGACACTGCGACGGCATCGGTGAATAGTGTTTTATCAAACGAGGCGGCTACTCAACTGTGTGCCCTTGCACAACACTTAAAAACACCTATTTAGGGTAATGAAACAAATTGTTGGTATCATGGGTGTAGGTTGCAGCGGTAAACACGGTGTTTACAAGAACAACACGCTGCTTTTTTGTCCTGTTCGTCTAGCGGCCAAAGACGCCAGTAGACTATTTTGTCTATCTGGAACAGGGGTTCGAATCCCCTATGGGAAGTTTTAGGTTCGGTGCTTTTCATGAAGCACTGCTTGGAGTATTTATTTCATGTTGCCTCGTAGACCCCCCCGATCTGGACAGATAGGCTTTTTGTATCTGCCTCCATATCGCGTTCAGGGGATTAGTATCGCAGGAGAACAAACCGCTGTACATATCCCAGAATTAGATGTTGCTTTTGATGTGGGTCTTTGCCCCCGTCCTATTTTGTCCGCGCCGTATATTGCCCTCACCCATGGCCACATGGATCACGTTGCGGGGTTGCCATATTATTTTAGTCAGCGCATGTTTCAGAAAATGGGTGTTGGTACGTGTATTTGCCACAGCGAAATCGCTGGTGCTGTACAGACAATGATGGGTGGGTGGGTTGATCTTGAACAACAGCACACTCCACATAAAATTATTCCCATGGAGCCAGAGGGTGAATTACAGATAAAACCAAACATTGTTCTTAAGGGTATTGAAGCTAGTCACACTGTCCCCGCCCTTTCTTATGTTGTCATGGAGCACCGAAAAAAATTACTAGAAAAATATCACGGTGTTCCGCAGGATGAACTGCGGTCTCTCAAGTTGGGGGGCACAGAGATAACACAAACCTTAAAACTACCTCTTGTTGCATGTACTGGTGATACCAAGATGGGCAATCACTTGTTGCGACCTGAGTTTGTAAACTCCCCAATAGTTATTACCGAGTGTACCTTTTTTGAAACCGACCATAAAAAAAGAGCTAAGATTGGTAAACATCTTCACATCGATGATCTTGCTGATTTGTTACAAATATGGAAGGCAGAACATGTTGTCGTTGTTCACACGAGCCGAAGAACTAGCCTAGAAATTATTTATGAGGCCATCGAAGAAAGGGTGGGGTGTGACGACGCTCACCGTATTCATTTGTTAATGGACCATCGTTCAAACAGGCTTCGATACGAAAAACAACTTTCAGAATTAGAAGATCTTGTTGATAATGGTTGACGGGCGAGCAGAAAAGACGTAGATTCAACAATCCCTAAAGACCGCACGGACGCAGTTTACTTTTTAACCCATTAAGAATGCAGCGAAATGGTGCGCAACACAAAATGAGCAATGAGCAAATAGATAGACATCAGTTAAAAACAGACCTGTTAGCAAAACTAAAACAGGACCACCCAACAATGTGTCGTCGTTGGTTTGAGAATGTTCAAGTCGCTGGTATCGTTGACGGAACCGTGTTGATTCAAATTCAAGAACCAGTGCAACTAAAATATTTGCAGCGGTGCTGCACACAACAGTTCGCTGAGGCAGCACAATCTATTACTGGACACTTGCTTGGTGTTCGTTTTATTGGGGATGAAGAAGAACTTGATTCAACTCGGTCTGTTGTTGTTTCGGGTGACGGTGTTCAAAACGGCTCCGTGTTGTCTTCGTCCGATCTTCAAGAAGATATGTTGATTAGTCCTGACTACAACTTTGATAACTTTGTCATTGGTCCAGGAAACAGGCTAGCGCACGCAGCAGCAACAGCGGTTTCAAGTAAACCCGGCCAAGCGTACAACCCACTTTTTATTCACGGTGGTGTTGGTCTTGGAAAAACGCACTTGTTGCAATCGATTTGCCAAACCGCCATGAGACAACATCAATCGATGAGGATTTATTATGTTTCTTGCAACGGGTTTATGACCCAGTTTTTAGAAGCAGTACAGGCTGGGGAGATGTCCACTTTTCGACACAAGTTTAGGGCGTTTGACATGCTTGTCATCGATGATATCCACGATTTATCAAAACGTGACCAGACACAAGAGGAGTTTTTTCACACGTTTAACACCTTGTTTCAGTCTGGAAAACAAATAGTGTTGAGTTCAGATGCCCCACCTAGTGAGATACCACATTTAGAAGAACGGCTCATTAGTCGGTTTAGTTGCGGGTTGGTTGCTTGTGTTGATCCGCCGGGGTTTGAAACAAGAGTTGCAATTATTAAGAAAAAGGCTTCTATCAGACAAATTGAAATTCCAGATGATGTTGCGTCGTTTGTTGCAACGCACCTAGATTCAAACATTCGACAACTTGAGGGTGCGATTACAACGCTGCAAAGTATGTCTTTGTTAGACAATGTAAACATTTCGCTTGATTTGGCTAAGCAGGCTGTTGGCGGAGTGACAAGAACAGAACTTCCAAAAAATCTTTCTATTCAAGATATTCTTGATTCAATCACCCTGTTTTACGATATTAAGTTGACCGATCTGTTATCTAAGCGGCGGCACAAATCAGTCACTGTTCCAAGACAGGTTGGAATGTGGTTGTCAAGAAAACACACTCGCTTTAGTCTCGAAGAAATTGGTGGGTATTTTGGGGGTCGTGATCACACCACTGTGATGCACGCGATTAAATCTATTGATCAAAAACGAAATGATGACACCGTTTTTCTTCGAGAAACAAGCCGATTAGAGGACCAATTATCGGACAAACTTCTTCGTTCTTGAAAGCACAGGATTGTGGATAAGTCGTGGACGACCGTTTGTGCCACGGCGCCCAAGCCACACTAAGCCAAGCCATCGTTGGCGTGTAACTCACTATTAATAGAGATTGGTGACTAAAACCAACACAGGTATTGACAGGTTATGCCCACACTAGCTGGTGCGTAAACTGTTTGTATTGCCTATATTGTGTTGAAATGATGGGGTTTTCCACATTTTGACAGGCACTACTACTACGAAGACGAATATATATTAAGTATTGTTGTTTCTATTCATCTGTGGATGGTGTGTTGGTGTGGCTTAACTCCGACCATAGCTCAAGAGTTTCTTTGGTTTGACCAGAATCAATCGCAGCAGCAGCCATTGAAACCCCCTCGTCCACCCGCTCTACCCGCTGAGCAAGGTAAAGAGCAACAGCACTGTTTAGTAAGACCATGTCGCGAGGAGCCCCACCCTGCCCCTTCACAAGAACACTTGTTAATGTTTCAACTGCATCTTGTAAATCTGTTGCGACAACATCTTTTCTGTCCCAACACTGAAGACCAACTGATTCTGGATCTACAACGTCTTCCACAATCGCATCGTTCTGAACATAACACAACCGTGTTGGTGCAGATATTGAAATTTCATCCAACCCATCATGTGAGTGAACAACAACAGACTTGATTGTTCCACTTGAGCGAAGGGCTTCTGCCATAGGCTCAACAAAAGAATTATCCCACACCCCAAGGAGTTGCCTACCAGCCGAGCAAGGGTTTGTAAGAGGACCAAGGAGATTAAAAATGGTTGGGAACCCCAACTCTTTTCTAACTGGCATCACATGTGCAACCGCCTTGTGGTGTTTTGGAGCAAAACAAAAACAAATTCCAGCACCATCTAAACAGGCCACTTGTTGTTCTTTAGTTGCATCTAGATTAATACCAAGTTGTTCTAAAACCTCAGCAGACCCTCGGCCGGTTCTTGAACGATTTCCATGTTTTGCAACTCGAACCCCACACGATGCAGCAACAATTCCAGCAGCAGTTGACACATTGAATGTTTTTGGAGCCCCACCAGTTCCACATGTATCTAATAGGGTTGATGGTTCAGGCAAAGAAACAGAATCCACACACTCCTTCATCACAACCGATGCACCCGCCAACTCCTTCCCAGTAGGAACCCTCGATGCGAGTAGACCTAAAAAAGCACCAATTAACCCATCGTGCGCTTTGCCACTCATAATCACCCTAAAGGCGGAGGAAATTTCCTGTTCCTCCAAAGAGCCCCCGCCCTTTAAAATACAGATAGCAGCCAATAATGGATTGTCATTCGTCATGGAAACAGAATGATACCGTAGCAACCATCCAAAGAAACTCAAGCACGAGTACCATTGCCGAAATGACCGACAACGCTTACCTCCACCAACTAGACCCCTTTGCACTTCAATTGACCGACTCTTTTGGGTTGAGGTGGTACGGGCTCGCTTATATTGCAGGATTTTTAGTTGCTTGGATTGCAATTCGGTGGATGGGGAAGAAGAAAATAACCGCGATTTGCCCCGACCAAGTTGGCGATTTTATATTTGTAGCAATCCTTGGTGTTCTCATTGGTGGCCGGCTAGGTTACTGCTTGTTCTATTCCCCATCACTACTCTACACGTTTTCTTCAGAATTCCCGTTCTGGGGTTTGTTGGCAATTCAAGATGGAGGCATGGCAAGCCACGGTGGAATGATTGGGGTTGCAGTCGCATTTATTATCTGGGGCAGAAGAAAGAAAATACCAGTTCTCCACCTGTTTGATATGGGCGTACTCTGCGTAACACCGGGGCTGTTTTTTGGTCGAATTGCCAACTTTATCAACGGAGAATTGTGGGGAAAACCACTGCCACACACACTACAAACAAACCCGCCGAGCTGGTCAGTAAAATATCCAAACGAAATCACTGCAGTTTGGCTCCAATCCCCAGAACAACATAGTCAGAAACTCGATCAACTAGAACCGCTTCGAACAACAGTTGTCGGCGGTGACTCTTTTTATCAATCACTCGTTAACGAGATGTATGCTGGCAACCAAACAGTCATCGAATCAGTGCAACCTCTTCTTACTGCGTGGTATCCCTCACAACTCTTTCAAGCCATCGCAGAAGGACCACTCCTCTTGTTTGTTTTTGTAGTAATTTGGTGGAAACCGAAAAAATCAGGAATTCTTGCAAGCACATTTTTGGTTCTTTACGGCGCGGCGAGAATAGTGACAGAACTGTTTAGACAGCCTGACGAGAATGTGGCACTCATCGCAGGCCTTTCCCGAGGACAATTGTTAAGCGTAGGAATGATCATCGCTGGAATTCTAATGTTTATATTTGTTTCAAAAACAACCACGAATAAATATGGCGGTTTTGGACAAACAATGAATCAAAAAAACAAAATAAATCAGAAAACTACGGCGACATAAACAGGGCATCGCCAACACTACCACTCACCCACCTTGCGGCAAGTGACTCTAACAACACCTTTATAGAAATGTTTGTCGAAAGTTGTTTTTCAACATCAACAAGAATTCCAGCAAGATTGGACCCCAACTCAACATCACCCGAACGCAACTGTTCTCTGGCATGCCCACCAAACATTTTTAACAACAACATCATCGCCCTGCGGTTCGCAGCCTCTTTACTTGTGTTTGGGTTCTCTTTTATCCATCTTGAGACGTTTGAGTCAACGAACGAGTACATTTTTTCATAAGCAGACAAATAACTTCCATCTCGTTGCAAAGACAAAAAAGAATTGAGTGATAACGCGAGTTCTGGCAACCCAGAGTCAACTGCCTCACACACCAAACCTGGTGAGCCACAAGAAAAATGGATAGCCCAAGAGAGGTCTTCGGGTGATACTTCGAATTCACGCGTCTCTGCCCAAGAACGCATCGCAGACGAGTCTAACGGCGAGAACGGCAACAACTGACAACGACTTCGGATTGTTGGCAACAACAAATCTTCTCTTGAAGAGACAAAAATTATTGTTGTGTTCGGTGGTGGTTCCTCAACAGTTTTCAACAGGGCGTTTTGACCATCTTCTGTGAGTAACTCAGCTTCATCGATGACAAAAACTTTATGTTTCGCAAGCACGGGGGTTTTAAAAGCAACAGAATCGTGCTGTTTTCCGTCAGAGGTTTTACCCCCAATTATTCGTTCGCGAAGTAAATCAAGGGGAATGTTTGTCTGTTTCCTTCGCTGTAATGACGGATTTTGAGACCAAACCACATCCTCCTTGCAAACATAATGCAAATCAGGATGTTGATTAGTTTCAGTTTTTAATGTTTTTAAACTTTTTAGCAACTTTCGAGCATAGGTCAAAGCCGTTGTGCATTTGCCAACACCCTTTGGCCCAGAGAAAATCCACGCATGGGATGGCTTGCATTCTGAGGACTGCAAAAGGGTTTGGATAGGCTTGGATTGGCCAAAAATGTTTTCCACACAGAGAGTGTACCCCACCCCACCCCAATCGTGCCAAGGAGGAATTTCTTGGGCACGAAATTAAGCAGAATATTCTAGAAACCACCATACTCAGAATAATATTTTGCACCTTGCAACCACTTTTAAAATTAAAAATAAAACCGCCCCCAATCCAATGGTCGCCAGTTGCGGGTTGTGGGCTTACGGCATCGATTGGTGCCTATTTAGGAACAATAGATTCTCAAGTGGCAACTTCTACTGCACTCATTTTTGCAACAACCATTTCAACAATAATTTTTCTTGTTGCAATCTGCTCGGGTTCAATACAACTCAAAACCAAACTGCTTTCAATTGGAATGATTCCAATGTTTTATGCGGCATCGGATTTTATAAAACCACCAAATGCGTGGGTGCTCGAAGCAAAAAACGATGTTTGTGAACTATCACTAGTCGTTAAAAATAATCCAACCGTTTCTCCAAGAACGCGCGGGGTGATGTCCAAGTTTGATTATCGAGAATGGACAACGTGGTGTTATGCAAATGCAACCCCCAAAATAGAGAACCCGACCCCCCACGTTCAACCGACAACGATTGGCGTTGCATTTCTAGAACCATATACACTACACAAAGGCGACACCCTTAGATGTGTGGGCTGGTTACAGGAATCTACAACACTGAGCGGAAAATATACGTTTTATGTTTTGAGCGTATTGGATCACCAAACCAGCAACGGCCTCTTCAAACTCAAAAACAAAATACAAAATTCAACTCAACACAACCTCCTTACCTCATTATCCGTACCCCAAAAGCGGCTTGCGAACGCTCTTTTTTTTGGAGTTCGAGATCAGGGATGGACGCAACTCTCAACAGTGTTTCAACAAGCAGGGATGTCGCACATTCTTGCAATCAGCGGACTACATGTAGGACTCGTTCTACTCATTGTGCTGATGGTGTGTACAAGAACAGGCTCAAGACAATTCTGGAAGACAGCAATCATCATGATCATTGCCCTGTTTATTTTGTTGATTGTTGAATTAAGAACACCCATTCTTCGCGCAGTTTTCATGATGGTGACATTTTCAATAATCAAACTGTTTGGTGTACGATGTAAAACAATCAGCCTTCTTGGCATGACCGCGATTGTGTTCCTTGTGTTTGACCCAAAGATTGCAGGAACACTGTCATTCCAACTTTCGTTTATTGTTGTGTCTTCGCTCTGTGTGCTGTTGCCACAGATTCAATGGAGAGTGTTGGGCCCACACAATCCAAACGACAAAATAAAAACCCTAACAATTCGATTTGTTATGTCGATGTGGCTAACAGGGCTGTGCGCTTGGGTAATCTGCTCCCCAATTATTGCGCATGTTTTTGGCATCTTGGCTCCCAGTGGTCTTGTTTCAAACGTCCCATCAATACTCTTGCTTGCAGCAACGATCGTGTGTGGCATTACCAAAACTATTGTCATGAGTATCAGCGACATTTTCGAGTCCACCATCAATGAACCGCTTGTATTTTCATTGAACTCCCTCCAACAACTCGCCCACGAATGCGGGACACTCCCACTCTCTCACATAAGCCCAGTTAGCGTTACTTGGACACAAGCGCTCTTGTTCTTACTTTGGTGCATAGTTTGGGCAGTTTGTTATAAAAAACGCGCGTTCGTTTGGCTATCTTTCTGCATCCTTGTGTTTTCTCTTGTGTTCAATAACAGGGATAGTTCAACCACAAAAATCACCACACTTCGTGTTGGGCACGGAACATGTCATATTATTCAGCACAGCAACCAAACAGTCGTGATTGATGCAGGGTCTAGGCAAAATCTAGACATTGGTTCAACGGTCATCCTCCCAAAGTTAAGAGAGTTGCAGGTGACTTCAATTCGCTCACTCATTATCACCCACTCTGATCTCGACCATGTTGCGGGAATATTTGACATCCTTCAACACTATCCGATTGGAAAAATAGTTATCGCTCCACAAGCACTTCAACACGCAACAGCACCATTAAAAATGGTTTTAGAAGAAGCAAAAGTACGAAACATCAACATCGTACAAGGATATTCCGGCTGGAAAGAACAACACGGCAACTGCAACGGAACAATTATTTTCCCACACAAAGAAGATGAATACTTGTCACCAAATGCGACCTCTATCGTGTTTCTCTTGAACACGCACGGAAGAACAATATTATTTACTGGAGACATTCATGAAAAAAGAATCAAAGAACTTCTGCTTGCGAACATCGGAAAAATCGATGTTCTTGAACTTCCACATCACGGACAGTGGAGCGAAGAGTCGCAACAATTTGTAAACGAAAAACAACCAGCAATAGTCATCCAGTCAACAAACAGAGCAAGACACTCAAATGACCAATGGGAAATCCCACACAAAACCACCCGCTTTGTGACAGCGATTGATGGCGACCTAACCACTGTCATTGACACAAACGGCAATCTTACAACAACCTGCTCTAGTGACCCTGCTACCATGGAGCCATGCTATTTTCCCTCACAATAAATATAAGCGTTTCGTTTTCCACCCTCGCCCTACCGAATGTTCATTTCGAGCCGGTTCACTCAAACCTCATATTCGACGAACCTGTCCAAGTTTTGTTTGATGGACAACGAGACGACTTGATGTATGTTGTCGAAAAGAAGGGCATCATTCGAACGGTGACCACCAACAAGGAAGAAACCGAGAAACCCATTTTCTTAGACATTACAGATCGAGTTGGTGTAACAAATGATGAAGAAGGGCTACTCTCCCTCGCATTCCATCCGAACTACAAGGAGAACGGTGAACTTTACGTGTGGTATAGCTCACAGTCACCACACAAACGCGGTGTACTTTCACGCTTTATAAAAAGCAAGGACGAGACTATTCCAAACAAAGACGGCGAACAGGTCATTCTTGAAGTAAGACAACCATGGGGGAACCACAATGGCGGTACGGTCGTGTTTGGACCAGATGGATATTTGTATCTAGGCATAGGGGATGGTGGTGCGGCAAACGATCCGTACAAAAATGGTCAAAACAAAAACACTCTTCTTGGAAGCATTATTCGCATCGATGTTAGCGAATCCTCTGCAATGGAACCATATTCAATTCCAGAAGATAACCCACTCGTAGGACAAGATTCGTTTCGACCCGAGTTGTGGGCTTGGGGATTACGCAATCCATGGAGAATGAGTTTTGATCCAAAAACAGGCATGCTCTGGACAGGTGACGTTGGACAAAACAAATGGGAAGAAATAGACATCATTAAAAAGGGTGGCAATTATGGTTGGAGCCTTAGAGAGGGCAAACACGCGTTCAAGAAGGCAAAAGAGAACCCACCGCACTTCATCAACCCAGTACACGAATATGGGCGAAGAGATGGCGGCTCGATTACGGGTGGGCATGTTTACAGAGGTGCGAACATTCCAGCGTTGAATGGTTCTTACGTTTTTTCTGATTACATCAGCCGCAAGATCTGGGCTTTACAACCAAGCGAAGAGAACGACTCGTCTTACAACTCAACCAGAATCGCAAAACAAACCCCAATAGCGATTGCTTCATTCGGAGAAACACCAACGGGTGAAATCCTAGCGTGTGGGTTTCCTAATCCATATGCATCAAAAGGAAAAATTTATCAATTGTTTCCTTCTAATCCAAGAGAACCTAGCGAGTCACCCTAATTTTCAGACTTCATCACCTCTAATATTTGGTGAAACACTTCCGAAGCAGGAACTGTTTTGCTGCGCCACCTAGGAACAAATCGACCATTCACAGTGAGTACAGGAATCGCCTTTCTCCACACGGTGTTTTTCGTCACGATGTCTTCTCGCATCCGATTCCCGACCTCAATTCCATCTACTACGGCTTGAAGCGTACTCTCGTCTGACCCACTGAGAAGCAGTGCTGTTGCCTTCGCCTCATCGAGATCTACAGGAAACGACTTAGAGAGAATCCAATCGTGCATTGCCCACTGTTGCTCATCGCCCGCAAGAATGTCCACCGCTTCAACAAGTTTAGATAGATAACAAGACCCGTCATATTTTGTTGGCATCCTTGAAATGCCTCCATTGCACAACTCGTCAACAGGGAAATTTCTGAAGGCGTACCGAATGTTTGTACCATCTTCAGCAAGTAAGTTTTTGATTTCTTGATCGAGCTGGGCAGAGAGTTCTGCTTGATAATCTCCCCAAACCACAAACTCAATATCACCATCGCCTAGCCATGATAAATCTTCATGCCCAGGAAGATTAAAGACCCTACCGACCTTCCAATCTTCAACGAGTTTGTCTGCGGCGTTTGGCGGCGGCTTAATCGCGTCTTCACCGCTTTCAACATTTTCAGCAACAAGGTTGATGACATTGACAAGAGTGTCCTCCCCGCCGTAATACCACAAATACTCCACGCCATTGATAAACACCATCGGGGTGAAATAGATTCCAAGAGCAGCACCATCATCTGCATTTGCTTTCACCACCTCTATAGTTTCATCACTCATCATGACAGAGATAAATTCTGAAGGGTCAAAACCAAGTTCAAACAAACTTTGTTCAAATGTTTGATCAGTAAATCGACCACTCTCTGCAAACAACCAGGTGTGCATACGCTGCCACCCCTCTTCGCCCCCAACAATCGCAGCAGCCTCCGCAGCCCTTGCTGCCCAACACGCGTTTGAATGTAGTTTAAATGTGCCAATATTATCGTTACACTCAAAATTTAATGGAAAGTGTTTTACCGAAACCGAAACATCATCTCTATCCTCAACAACTTTTTCAAGCTGACTTTCAATTCGTTTACAGTCAGGGCACTGGTAATCCGTAAAAATCACAACTTGTACAGCTGCATTTTCTGGACCAATTCTATGCGTTGCATCTAAGAGTTGTAATGTTGCCTCATCCCTAGTGCCAGTAATAATTTCTTGAGCGTTTCCTTCACTTGCAACTTCATCTTGTTTTTGCTGGATGATTGATGCAAGCAACCACACAAGCCCCAACACAATTGATGTATAAGCAAAAACCAAAAGAGTTGACAACAGTGGACTTGATGATAAACGGGGAACCTTTCTTGAACGAAGTTCAATTTCCGAAATGATCCAAAACAAAATGTTGCACACATGCGCAAGTGCGCACCACTTACAAAAATGACCAATACTAAACATGATGATGAAAAAACCAACCGACCCAAGAACACCTATTCTGATGATCCACAAGAAACTACTGTGATGAAAGCCACCCCTTAACCATCCAACGAATAATGAAAAGAACCACGCAACACCCACAAAAGAAACGGGCCACAGCAACACTGGAATACGGCCCCACGGTCCACTTGTTACAGCATCACAACCACTTCCCAACCCACACCCAGGCATGTTCTCAATGAAACCAAGTTTTGTTCCTGCAAGAACAAGAGACGCGACCAAAGCACCAAGAAGTAAAAGTGCTCCAAAATAATACAAAAAAGAACTCTGAGCCCTGCCTGTTTGATCTGTTTGTTTTAAGTTTGTGTTCATAAGTTTCTTGTTTTCTTAAGTTATCTGATTTTTGTGTTTTTTTTATCTAAACGTATATTTACATTTGCTTCGGAGCATCTATGCCAAGCACATGAAGACCATCCACAACAATTCGCCTTGTGAGTTCAACAAGATTTAATCTAGAGTTTCTTACGGCCTCTTCTTCCGTTTTTAGAACAGGGCACGATTGATAGAACGAGTTGAACGATTCTGTTAATTCAAACAGCCATGTGCAAAGCCGATGGGGTTCTAAATGAGTCACAGTATCACGCAAAACGTTGTTGTATTGCAATAATTGCAATGCGAGCAACCGCTCCTGTGGCTCCCCAAGCTTAATGGGCTCACTTCTGTCAAATTCACCAGCCTTCATCAACAACGAGGTAATTCTAGCAGCAGCATATTGGATGTAAGGTCCAGTGTTCCCTTCAAACGCAATCATCCTGTCCATATCAAAAACATAATCGCGGACAAGGTCGTTTGACAAGTCGGCATATTTAATCGCGCCAATTCCAATTTGTCGTCCGATTGTGCAAAGTTCTTCTTCAGATAAATTGTGTGTTGGAGAGTTTGGGTCTTGAGACCTTTTCATTACTTCTGCAGTTCCTCTTTCTACCGCATCTTGTAGTAACGAATCTAGAGTGACATTTGAACCACTTCTGGTCTTTAGTGGTTTCTTATCTTCACCTAGTACAGATCCAAACGGAATGTGCACAAACTCAATGTCAGCACCATCTGGCGTTTTGTCCCAGCCAATAAGTGCTGCCGCATCAAACAAATCTCTAAAATGATCTCTCTGTCGAGCATCGACGACGTAAATCACACGGTCGGCACCTAGTTCTTGTGTGCGATATTCGATTGCAGCCAAGTCTGTGGTCGCGTATAAAAAACCACCATCAGATTTTCGTATTAACATAGGTCTTTTTCTATTATGAAATTTGACAACGATTGCGCCGTCGTCTTCTTCAGCAAGACCTTTTTCTACAAACGTTGCTACGATTCTAGAAAGTCGATCTCTGTAAAAAGATTCACCGCGACTGTGTTCTGGCCCTATCTTCACATTCAATAAATCAAGAGATTTAAATACTGACCTCATTGTGCAATCGATTAGTTTTTGCCAGTCTTGAAGTAGCCGTTCGTCTCCACCCTGTAGCGCATTCAAAATCGCCTTGGCGGCAGTTTGCTGCTCAAGCGCACTCTTGTTTTGTTCTTCAAGTTCAACAAACCGGTGAGGTCCCGCCATGAATTGTTCGGCTGCGAGAAGCCCTCGCACATCGTCTTTTGCCCCAAGCTGAGAATCTTTGTATGCCACGTTGAGTTCATCAAGTGTAAGTGAATCAAGATCTACCTTACTCACCAACAACCGCTCGAGCACCATTGCGATTGGGAGCCCCCAATCTCCAAGGTGATTTTCGCGATACACAGTTCTTCCCAACCGTTCGTACAAACGAGCAAGCGTATCTCCAATAATTGTAGCCCGCAAATGTCCAACATGAAGCTGCTTTGCAACGTTTACACCACACAAATCAATGGCAACTGGATGAGAATCTTGGTCTGGCTCAACCCCCAAATCACACTCGTTGATTTGTTCAAGCATTGAAACAATGGCATGATTTGAAACCCGAATGTTGATAAAACCAGGTCCTGCAACCAAAGCTGATTCAACTATATCTCCAAAATCGGCACATTCCACGACCCTTGAAGCTAGTTCCCGTGGGTCTTGACCATGACGTTTCCCAAGTGCCATCGCACCGTTTGCCTGAAAATCTCCATGTTCAGGATTTTGCGATTTGCGAAGCACAGGGTCAACTTTGCTTGCTTCAACGCCGAGCACCTCACCGAACCCCCTCTTGAGGGATTCCATCATTGATTGTTGGAGATTCATTGGCATACAGACGCGTAGAATACTCTCAATGACGACCGATTGACTCCTGATATCATGTACCAATAATGACCTCCCCAACGACAGAGCCGACAACCCAACTTGAAAAAAAGGACCGTTGTGGTGATTTACCACATCGCCCACGTGTGCTTTTGGGCAAAATGGGACTCGATGGTCATGATCGAGGGGTAAAACTGATTGCACGAGCGTTACGGGACAGCGGAATCCACGTCATTTATTCTGGGCTCTGGCAAACTCCAAGGAGTTTGGCGATATCAGCTAGAGACGAAGATGTTGACATGATTGCATGTTCAATGATGAGTAACTCTCACCTGACTCTTGTGCCACGACTCATGGATGAACTCTCAAATGTGGGTCGCCCCAACCTTGCAGTTGATGTCGGTGGAATTATTCCCCAAGAGGACATACAACCCCTTCTTGATTGTGGAGTACGTGGGGTATATCACACAGGCACGAGCATGCTTGACATTGTTGAAGCAGTTCGCTCAGCTACACTCCCGTATACACCTCTTGATGGAGAGTCTTCATCAGAGACGGCAATTCTTGCCCGCAATATCAGTATGACCGAAGAGGGTCTTCCTGTTTCTGCACCAAAAAAGCGACCCGAGGTCGTTGTTGGATTTACTGGTTCACCCGGTGCGGGGAAATCAACGTTAACGGCATCGATGGCAACCGAGGTCATCCGTCGTGGAGGCAAACTCGCAATCGTTGCCTATGACCCGATGAGCCCAATTAGTTCAGGAGCACTTCTTGGAGATCGACTCCGAGTTGATTTTAATACTGTTGACGAGGGCGTGTTTTATCGAAGTTTGGCAAGAGTCGGCGAAGACTACGCAACCTTGCCCGACATTCTTGAATTGATAGGCGGGGCGGGTTTTGACCATGTATTTGTTGAAACTGTTGGTGCGGGACAAAATGATGTTGCGATTCGAGAGTTTGTTGACCAAACCGCACTTGTCTTGGTACCTGGAATGGGGGATGCAGTACAGATGGACAAAGCAGGCATTTTGGAAATTGCAGATACGTTTGTGGTGAACAAGGCGGACTATGATGGCGAGAGTGCTTTGGTAAGAGAGTTACTTGACATTGCATCAGGTCGCGAAATCATTGAAACCGTTGCAACTCAAGGCAAGGGTGTCGTTGAATTGTTGGGACGCCTGTTGCCGGCGTGACTGTCACTGGGTCTGACCCTAATCAGGTGTGACTGTCACCACACTAAGCGGCTCTCACCGAAGGTGACTGTCACACTGCATGTGTGGTGCCTGTCTCGATTCGCTTTTGTGTGCCTGTCACTTAATCTTTATACACAGGGCGGTCTGCAAGTTCAACGTCCCAAATAGACTGCAACTCGTCCTTGCTTAGCATTGCAACATTGTTACACCGTTCAATAATTTGAGATGGGTGATCCATGGCAATTTGTCCAAGCATCAAAAATTTTGCATGAAGAATATCAACAAGATCACACGTATTGTTTCGTGCATGCCCACTTGGATACATGATGAGCCCACTATCGAACACTTCCCCATTTTTCATCGTGACTCGAACTGAAGTTGGAATGCCATCTGGATACTTTTCATCATATTCTGGCCCACCATGCTCAAAGAAAATGGTTTCCATAATTGACCGCGTCATCTCATTTGTGATGGCATCAAGGTCAAAGTCGTATGGTGTGAGCATTAACCGCTTCCACACCTCGTCGTTTGATTGTGAAAATAAATCTACCCCCTCGTTACTTGCAATTTCTTCTGCTTTTCTCAGCATCGTTGCAACGATATACACCATTGAGTGGTCAGCAGATTGACGCGTTTTCGGATCACGTTTTGCTGGGTCCCCAATGATGCCGAACGCTGGTTCATACGCAGTAATCTTGATGGCATCAATATCGCTAGGGTTCAACACAATTTCTGGATGCTCGGCAATAAGTTGCAATAGCCCCTGTAGAGCGCCTGCAGATTGGTGCTCATACAAACCAATTTTAAAATGCATTCCCATGACGGCAAAATCAGAACCAGAATGTGATAACACTAGGTTAAACGGCGAGTCTCCACTCGTCTGTTCAAATTGACGGAACATCGATTCTGGGTTTCGAAAAATGTCACGTGGTCCCATGAACCCATTCATTGACCGTTTCATTGAAACAATGGCAACCTCTGTGCTAATTGCAGCAGAAGAACCCTTCGAATCAGATAGTTGTTTGCCAGCACGTATCGCCCTCCAAGGGACAAAGTGCGCAACGCACATGCCAATCGCAGATTCAATCTGTTCTGGGGTTGCTCCACACATTGCACCATAGACTGCTGCAGATGCAATTGCACCATGTACAACATGATCAATTTTATACGTTTTTAAACTAAAAACCTCAGCAAGCCGCCCCCGAATTTCGTCAAGCAAAACCATTCCCAAAAGAGCGGTAGCGCCGTCTTGCCCCATGGCTTGGGCTGCAGCAACTGGCACCGCGTAAAAGTCATTGTGTCCAAACTCGCCGGCTGTATGTCCAAGTTCTGGGTTATATCCAAAGTTAGTTCCATTTGAATCCCACTCACGAACCGCAGAGCAGTTTGCAAGAATTGCTTTTTCAGTAACGATTTGTTCGGTTGAACCAAACACTGTCGCTCCATCTTCAACTGGGAATGCAAGCGCTTCGTTTCTCAACACGGTCGGAGCATTAGTCTTTACAGCGACAGCTGAAAGGCCACACAACACTGCATCAGTAAAGAAGAGAGTTGTTTTGTCACATACCTCTTTTGATGGCTCACCCATTCCCCCCATGAACTCAACCGCAAATTGACCGATTCCGAGTGCTTGGTTTGTGTTATTTAAAAGTGTTGTCGAAGATTCTGTACTTGTCGTCATGAAAAATGTGCCAATACCGCGTCAACTTGATCGGTAGAACCAAGGATGACGCTTGTCCTTTGGTGAAGCCCAGTGGGCTGAATATCTAAAATTGGTGCCCCTTTGGCAACCGCTTTCCCGCCAGCTTGTTGGATAATCATTGCCATTGGATTTGCTTCATACATCAAGCGAAGTTTTCCCTCTGGTTTATCTGTTGTTGGTGGATACAAAAAGACGCCACCCTTTAACAACACCCGATGCACATCAGCAACCATTGAACCGATGTACCTGCTTGAGTACTCGTTTTCATGTGCCCACACTAGATATTGTTGGATCTCATCACCAAACCTTGCGGTGTACGCCTCGTTAATCGAATACGTCCTGTTGCCTTCAGGAATTTGTAGATTTTTAGCGACCAGTACAAATGAACCAATTGCCTGATCAAGAACAAACATGTCAACACCGTTTCCGGTTGTTAATACAAGTACAGTCGAAGAACCATACAACACATAACCTGCCGCCACTTGCTCGTTGCCTTGATGGAGCATTGCCTCTTCTCTTGACCCCTCATCACACAAACGGATAACACTAAAGATAGTTCCTACTCCAACAGACGAATCAATGTTAGATGAGCCATCAAGGGGGTCAAACAACACTGCGTACCGTCCACCCTCTGCGCGTTTTCGAAGTAAAAATGGAGTTTCATTTTCTTCACTCGCAAGCACACCAATATTTTCACGATCACCAAGACAACGCAAAATAATCTCGTTTGCGATGACATCAAGTTTTTGTTGCATTTCACCGTGCGTGTTGGTGCTTTCAACATCTCCAATGACATCTTGGATGCGAGCGCATCGAATTTTGTTCCCAATTGCCTTTGTTGCAAGTGCAATTGCTGAAAGAATCCAACTGAATTCACCAGTTGCACCAGGATACTTTTGCTCCTCAGCAAGTATGTTGCTTTGAAGGCTTGTTAAGTTATCTTGTGTCCACTGTTTTTCCATAGGTCGCGTCCCTTCAGCACATATTTTCGTTACGATGAGACGTGCTCAATAGGATAAAATAATAGAGCATTCTACCCTTTCCTAAGAAGAAGAGATTCCACTATGACAAACCAAGACATTCAACCAGTCATTATCGCAGCACGAAGAACACCCGTTGGTCGCTTTTTAGGCGGTCTTTCAAGGGTTCCCTCCCCACAATTGGGGGCATGGGCAATTGAAGCGGCAATGAATGAGGCATCTATGGACCCAGATAGGGTTGACGATTGCGTCATGGGCTGCGTCTTACAAGCAGGCGTTGGCCAGAATCCAGCACGGCAGTCAGGGCTTCTTGCCGGGCTACCAGACACGCTGTCTGCAGTCACAGTGAACAAGGTATGTGGGAGTGGGCTTCAATCTGTGATGCAAGCGGCACAATCAATTAAAGCGGGTGACTGCACGACTGTAGTGGCGGGCGGCATGGAAAACATGTCAAACTCACCCCATCTTGCACATCTTCGTAACGGAATCAAATTTGGTGCGGGTGAACTCATAGACCACATGCAACACGATGGATTAACGTGTCCATTTGAGGGATGGGGCATGGGGAACGCGGCAGAATGGGTTGCAACCGAGTTTGATATCTCAAGAGAAGCCCAAGATGAATACTCAGCATCTTCACACCAACGAGCTGCAGCAGCAATCGGGGAGGGGTGGTTTGATTCAGAAACAGTTCCTCTAAAGAGCGAAAACATTAAACAAAAACACGATGTCACCCAAGACGAAGGCGTACGAGGAGACTCTACAGCAGAATCACTTTCAAAGTTACGGCCGGCATTTTCAAAAGAAGGCAGCGTAACTGCTGGAAACGCCTCACAAATTTCTGATGGTGGTGCAGCAGTGATTGTCACTACAAGTGAAAGCGCACAATCAAACTCCAACCAACCGCTTGCAAAAATCGTTGATTACAACACAATCGGTGTAGAACCCAAGAAAATTTTTACAGCTCCGGGACTCGGTATCGAACAACTCTTGAAACGGAACAACTTAGAAGTTGGAGATGTTGATTTGTTTGAAATTAACGAAGCGTTCGCAGTCCAAGTGATCCAAAACATGAACCACCTTCAACTTGATGCATCAAACGTAAATGTTGGAGGTGGAGGGGTAGCGCTAGGACATCCAATTGGCGCTTCTGGGACTCGAGTTTTAGTTTCACTGCTTCACCATCTTCAAAGAACAGACGGCACGCTTGGGGTAGCGAGTTTGTGCTTGGGTGGGGGTAACGCCGTTTCAATGCTCGTTGAACGGGTGTAAGAACACTGGCGTATCTGCTTGTATTGAATTTATTTTGAAATCGTACTTGGACGAATCGTTTTCGCGTGGTTGCTAGATGGTCTTCGTACTCGCACACTCGTACGTGTCGTTAGTTTCGGACGGCATGACTGCAATCTCTTGGGTGTAACTGGTCGCTTCATAACAAACCTCCATTGAGTTATTGGCCAATGTCTTCTGACCAAAGGTCGGGCTTCTCTTGTTGCATTCGTTGCATTAATTCTATACAACGATTGTCTTGAAGCACGGTGACCTGCACACTATTCGAGCACATTAAGTCCTCTGCGCCAAGAAAACTTTTGTTTTCTCCGACAATAACGCGTTTTAAGCCAAATAACAAGGTTGCGCCAGTACACATAATGCACGGGCTTAGTGTGGAAACAAGCGTGAGTTCCTTCCAATCACGCCGCCTTCCTGCGTTCCGAAAACAGACAACCTCTGCATGTGCGGTAGGATCACCACGCTGTACTCTCTCATTATGACCTCTTGAAACAATTGCACCCACCTTGTTGACAAGAACGGCACCAATTGGAATTCCACCCTCTTCCCACGACTTTTCTGCTTGTGTGATTGCTTCTTCAATCCAAGAAGAATCAACATGACAGTCAGTCATGGCTCAATCGTTTCATCAATTTCTTCAAACACATATGTAGGTGGTGGTGGGTTGTTTGTTGGGATTAACCACACTCGGTCTCTTGTGACAGCCCACGAATCAAACAATGAAGAATCAAGATGTATTGTTGCAAGTTCGTAGCCACCACTCGCTGATGGGAAGATAATATCTGCGTCTGCATCAAATCCTCGAACGCGAAGTTCAATGACGTGATATGCAATCTGATTACTCGATGTCATCGGTACGGCACCGTTTAACTTTTCTGACACGAGGTGATAGGTTTCATTGTTTACACCTTCTGGTAAATTAAACACGACAACCTCCATGCCACCATAATGCTCATGTGCATATTGAATAACATCAGCAAGAATAGTAGGGACAGGTTCATTTGATGAATTTGCAAATGACAGTGCCGCATCTGTTTCAACAGGTGGGTATGTTGCAACGGGAGTGCAACCAACTAAAACCAGAATCGTGAGAAGAATTGTGTTTCGCATGTGAAAAGTGTATCACGGAAGAACGTGAGCGTTTGCTTGGCTTGTGGGATTCCAACGAATTGGTAAATCATGCTCGATTCTAAGCAGGTCTGCGAGTTTTCCAACCATAAAATCGACAATATCTTGAATCGAGTCAGGCATCATATAAAAACCAGGAGAGAGCGGGGCTATCGTTGCACCCGCTTCTGAAACTGAACACATGTTTCGTAAATCAATAAGACTAACTGGTGATTCTCGATGTGCAAGAACCAGCGGTCTTTTTTCTTTAAGCGTAACAGCAGCAGCTCGTTGAACAAGAGTGTTCGTTACACCAGAAGCAATCGCACCAAGGGTGTTGCTTGAGCAAGGCAACACAATCATTCCATCATGTAAAAAAGTACCTGATGCAATCTTTGCTCCAAGATCTTTATCGTTGTACACAAATAGTTGGTTTGAGCAATCTGGAATCCCTAAACTTTCCGCAGTAATCGATTTTATTTGCAATTCTTCAACAAGTAGTCTTTTTCCGAGCGAAGAAACCGTGAGATGGATTCCGACCCCAGCATCTGCCAGAACTCGAAGCAATCCAAGTAGGTACGGCGCACCAGATGCCCCAGTTACGCCAAGAACAATTTGTTTTGGATTCATTCTTCGACCTCTCTTGGCAACCGATAGACAACTGTGCTTGTCGACGGTTCACGTAACAACACAACATCTCCTTGGGATAATCCAGACAGAACAGAAGCGTACGATTCACTAAACTGCCCAAGTTCGATGGGTTGTTGTGCAAACCCCCCGTCTCGCTGTTGCCAAACCCAAACAATGCCACCGTCTCGATGAACAGCATGAACAGGAATAAACAGAACATCTTGAACCTTATCAACAAAAATTTCCGCAGAACATCTCATTGAGGGTTTTAGTGGAGCATCCCCGATGTTTTCTAACTTTATTTCTACCGTATAGTCCCGCCTGTTTGGGTCTCGCCAGCCCCCACCCTCTGCCAAAACGCCCACAGACAACACCTCTCCCCGAAACATCTCATCTGGAATTGCATCGCACACTACAGTCGCGCGTTGACCTTTTGTCACTAATCCACTGAGCGCTTCGTTGACTTTCACACGGGCAATCATGTTCGATGTGTCAGGGATGGTCATGAGCAGTTGGTTTCGATACAACGTTTGTCCTACATCAAGGGGTTGTGAGTCTTCTCGGTCTCTTCCCATACTTGTCGCGTACACCACCATGCCACTTGCAGGAGAGATGACGACACACTTTTCTAATTGGTCCTGTTGTTTTTCAAGTTTTTCTTGATGAGATTCCAGTCGATTCTTTTTCGCATCAATGTTTGACAGCGAGCTATTTAGTTCTGATGCAAGTCTGTCAACAGCACGCTCATGCTCATCACGGGCTTGTTGTAAATCAGATTCCTTTTTTTGTTTATCTTGAAAATGTGTGTAATTCTCATACACAACAACATCAAGTTTTGCTTTTTTTAGCGTTGCTTCGGCATTGAGCACCGCAATTTCATCTTGATCAAGTTCGTCTTTGCTTAAAAACTTTTGCTCATAGAGTTCAACTGATGACTCGTATTTTTTTAGCAATCGCTGGTAATTTTTATCCGCAGTCTGAACAGCAAGATCGAGATCTTGTCTTTTGGCAACGACTTCGCCTTCCTGCCACGACTGCAAAGCAAGAACCGCCAAGTCGATTGCGAGTTGTTTTACAGCAAGTTCTGAATCACGTTTCTTCTCAGCAATTGAATATGAAGAAGTTGCGATTTGTAAATCATTTGTTGCAGAGGTAATGTTTAACTCGGAGTTTCTGATGTCTTCTTTAATTTTTTCATCGTTTAGCCGAAGAAGTACGTCGCCCTCTTTCACATGGGTTCCTTCATCCACAAGTTCAATAATCGTTGCACCAGACTCGAGGTGATTGTGGACGTTGATTTGTTTTTCTGCAGTCAATTCACCAGAGGTGGGCACAGAGATTTCAAAAGAACCTTCGGTGACCTCATACAATTCGCCAGCGAGGATGCGAGCGTCCCCCCCGTTTGAAGTACCGACAAACAGTAACCACAATCCTGCTCCAATCACAACAATTGTTGCGACGACAATTCCAGTTGTTGACAATCCTCTACGCGTCATTCTTCTAATTGTAAACCCTTTGCTTCACTTTGTTTATCTGTAGGCAAAATCAATGTTCCATCTGCAGAGATTCTCAGTTGCCCTGCTTGGAGTAAATAATCAACAATCGAGAGTTCAAGGTCCCTTCTTGCGCTATCTCGAGCATCTTTTGCATTTTGTAAATCAGAAATAGCCCTTGTTTGATCAAGCACCGAAACCCTGTCTGGGTCAGCATTAATTGAATCGAGTCCGAGTTGTGCAATTTGGACGTTTTGCTCTTGTAAATCAAGCGTGAATTGGTAAACACCTATATTGCGAAGTGCAGAGCGTACCTCTACAGCGATTGTGTCTCTTGATTCCCGATATGTTCGCCTTGCTCGTTCTAGTGCAATCTGTTGTTGCCGAACCGTAATTCGTTCGGTCTCCTTATCCAGTGGAACACTGAAAGAAAACCCCGCAACATAATCGACGTCCTCACCAGAGAATTTAGCTGGTTTGTTGTCATCGCTCGCTGTTGATGCGCTTGCAGTAAAGTTTAACTCGGGCAACAAGTCATTGATTGCGTTGGCTACATTTCTTTTCGTGTCATCTAGTTGATTAAATTCGTTTTGTAAATCTAATCGATATCTCAACGCCCCCATGACCGCGGTCACACCATCTACAGAAGGTGGGACAACACCTAGTGAGGTTGGAATGATGTCAATTTGTGAGTCGATTTCCCAACCGATGCGAATTTTGAATCGGTCTAATGCAAGCCGATATCGCTCCCACGATTGACTGAGATTGGCAATAGCACCAAGAGCTTGGTTTTCTGCGTCAGCAGAATCATACAGGCGGGCACGCCCAGACTCATAAAGTGCGGCTTGACGTTTCGCGAGTTGTTTGAGTGAATCCACACCCATCTGTGCATTTTTGAGTGATTGTTTTTGTACAACAAGAGACAAGTAGTCACTCACAATGTCTCGATAAAAAGTCCGCCTGAATCGTTCGAATGTACGAGCCGCATAAACCAAATCCCTCCTTGCCTGAATAAGATCCTCTCTTGCAACCGCGCCTGACCCCTGAAGCAAGGGGATATCAATTGCCAACCCAAGTACAGAATTTGAATCATTTGCAGTATTTGAAGTTGCCTGTTCGTGAAGCACTCTTGCAAAGGTACTCAATGCTGAAGCTGTAATCGTGCCGCCATTATGCAATTTCTGAGAGATGTTGAAGTCATTCACAACATCAAGAGAGGTGTCATATAAACCACCAGTTGAATCTGCGTTTAACGTCGAGGTAATTTCGTTTGAGAACCTTGGTCCCCAGAGATGAAGTTCACCCAAGAGTGACAACGAGGTCGACAAATAATCATACTCAGCGAATTCAACGGATGACGAATGCTCGTTTGCCCACTGTAGTGCTCTAGCAAGAGAAAGGGGCTCGCTAATCAAGACTAGGTCCCTCTCTGCATTGTCAAGAGACTCGGCAATTTCCTCAGCATCGATATCAGCGGCTTCGATATACACAAGGTCTTCGCTTGAAGGGTTTAGAGTGCTTGGGTTGGGGTTATCAATCGATTCATGAAAGGTGTCTTCTGTTTGCAAGACGACACCTGGACCTTGCGCCCCAAACGAATGGCTTTTCTCAGCCATCATTTGATCAACTCGCCTGTCGATTTGTTGAAAACCGTTGTCGCATGCGCAAAGCAGGAGGCAGGTAAGGATGAGAAACCGTTTCATAGAGATGTAGATTCTAACACCCCTGTACCCTGATATGATGACCAAGACCACAATGCCAATTCAAAGTAAAGAACATCCAAACCTGTGGATTTTTGAACATCCTGTTATTCAGGACAAATTAACACGCATTCGAAACCGCGAAACCCTACACGCTCAATTTCGACGATTGCTCAATGAAATAGCGGGTTTGATGTTTTTTCAACTTTCTAGGCATTATCAAACAAAGAATATTGAAGTAGAAACCCCAGTCGAGAGCACTGAAGGTTGCCAGCTTGCGCATCCAATTACACTTGTTCCTATTTTACGAGCAGGTGTTGGGATGACAGACGGAATATTAGCGATGATTCCAGACGCTAGAGTTGGGCACATCGGTGTGTATAGAGATGAAGAAACGAAGCAACCCGTTCCTTACTATTGCAAATTACCAAGCGACATTTCAGATGGGCCTGTATTGTTAATTGATCCAATGCTTGCAACAGGCGGATCTGCATCGTACGCCGCAAAAGTTTTACGAGAAGAATACAACTGCAACGACTTGCAAATGGTTTGTCTTGTTGCGGCGCCTGAGGGAGTCGAAAAAATACAAGAAGACCACCCCGACTTACTTGTGTATACAGCAGCACTTGACCGCTGCTTAGACAAGCGCGGATATATCTGTCCTGGACTTGGAGATGCTGGGGATCGTATTTTTGGAACACTGTAAAAGCGCATAGATGAATTATGACGAAACAAATTGACACACCTTTTTCACGACCGGGTGGGTACACCACTCCAAGTGGTTCAATTGCGTCTCAACGAGAAGAAGTTGATTGTTCAAAAGTGCAATTAGTAGGTGACACAATTGCTCCTCATCAGCCTTCTGCCGAAACAAGCACCACCCCAGTTTTTGAAGAGTGTGCCCCAGATACTCAGTTATATGTCGGAGATTGCAGAGACATTCTTCCTTTGCTTCCCAGTAAAGGCCAAGTGAATTTGATCTTTGCCGACCCCCCATTTAACTGGGATGTTCCCTATGACGGCTGGGAAGACAGCATGCCACGCGCTGAGTATGAACGATTTACATTTGATTGGATTGATGCGTGTATCGATGTTTTGGCACCGAATGGAGCAATGTGGGTCAGCATTCCAGACGACACAGCAGCCGAAGTCGTTGTGCACTGTAAACGAAGGGGACTGACGATGATGAATTGGTGTGTGTGGCACTTCCGATTCGGCCAACACCGAGAAGGCACTTTTATTATGAGCAAGGTACACGCGCTGTATTTTGTGAAAGACCCCATGAACCGCACATGGAATCCAAAAGAGGTCATGGAACAAAGTGATCGTGCAGCAATTTATAACGATAAACGAACTCACATCAAAGACAAAAATAAAGGCATGAGGGTTCCAATGGATGTTTGGTATGGAAAATATTGGGGAAGAATTCAAGGGAACAACAAAGAGCGAAGGCACGGTCACCACAACCAAAACCCAGAGGTATATCTCGAGCGAATCATTCTTTCGTGTTCAAATGAGGGCGACATCGTGCTTGATCCGTTTGCAGGAAGCGGCACAACAAACACCGTCGCTCGTGAACACAACCGAAAGTCAATCGGCATAGAACACTCTCTAGTCAACGCAGAAAGCGCATGGGAGCGAATATCAAAAATTGGGATGATTCGAAAAAATTGTTCAAGAGGACAAAGCTCCGCCATTTTTAACAAGCGATAACCGATGGACCAACCCTCAATCAATTTATCCAGCGCTCAGGATGTTTGCGCAGTATTGCAAACAGCAACGGAATGTTTACTTGAATTTTCCGGTAGGGAGGGTTGTACGCACCATCTTCCATCTACAGGGCAACTTCTTGTCACCGGCGATTTACACGACAACCCGTTTCACTTATCCAAAATAATAAAACTTGCCAATTTACATATCCCAACAAACCATGTCGTCCTTCAGGAGCTCATTCACTCTTCTGGCGACACGAATGCATTGGATTTAAGTTACAGAATGTTAGTAAGGGTTGCTTCACTTGTTGCTGCATTTCCATCTCAGGTGCACCCAATCCTTGCGAATCACGAACTATCTCAAGCGACCGGACGGGCGATTACGAAGGGCGGAGGAGAACTTGTTGATAAATTTAACCAAGGCGTGAAACAAGTTTTTGGGAAGAACACAAGAAAAGTTCTTGAAGCACTAGACACCTTTATTCTTTCGATGCCGCTGGCTGTACAGTCATCGTCTGGGTTGATGTGCATGCACAGTCTTCCGAACGAGTTGTTGATGGACGACTTTGATCGGGACATTCTAAACCGAAAATTACAATATTCTGATTTGGCGGGCAATAACGGCTCTGCGTATCTTGCAGTGTGGGGACGGCAGCACTCAGAATCTCAAGTAAACGCATTGGCGGAATACTGGGGAGTAAAATTATTTTGTTTAGGGCACGCGTGGGTTCCTTTTGGAATAGACATCTCGATGCCTAATGTGCTGTTACTGAACAGTGACCATGCAAATGGAGTTGTGTTGCCCATTCAACTTGACAACATTCAAAATGCACGTGCAATGATGCGGTCAGCGGTTGAGTTACAATCAGTGTTAATTGATCAGAGTGATTGTTAATGATGCCCCAAAATCCAAACACTTTAGCACTCGAACTTTCAAGGCGTAACGGAAGTGTTGCAATGATGAATCAAGATGGAAACGTTGAAAGTTTACATGTTTGTTGTAACAAAAGAGAAGAAGACGACATTTTTCCAGCAATCGATGAAATCAGAGATAGGTTGGGACTGTTGGGAAGCGATATCGAACTTGTTATTGTCAATACAGGTCCGGGTGGTTTTACTGGTTTAAGAACAGCAGTATCAATTGCGAAAATGATTTCTCTTGCAAACCAAGCAACAATTGTTCCTGTTGAATCACCAATTGTTTGTGCTGAACAATCAAGTCTTGGGGCAGGACCGTTTCTCTACATCTCTAGCGTAAAGGGAGAACAATTTTGGCTTTCAACGGTTCAGCAAACATCAAACGGGTGGGAGTGTGAATCAGCAAACAGTACGGCGAGCGATGTTGGCACGAAACTTGATGGCATTCAAGGTGTGTTTGCAGATGAGTTTATTCCTCAAGAGGCACAACGAATCATTGAACAACACGCAGTCGCAATTCATCCAATTGCCTTAAGTGCTACGGCTTTGTTACGGGTTGGGGTGAGTTTTTTTCACGCAGGAAGCAGCGTTCACCCATCACAACTTCTGCCGACATATCCCAGAGAACCAGAGGCAGTTCGCAAGTGGAAAGCAAAAGACTCAACCAAGTAGTCCGATAAAACGAACTTGGGTAGGCGTTTTTACGCTCTAGAACGAGTGTGGTGCTGTAAATACTCCCCTGTTTTACCAAGAGTGTGAAGTTGCGTAGTTTTGGTGACGAAGGGTGGTTTTGGCAGTTTGGGAAAACATTCCCGATTGAACAAACAGACACCCTCTTATTTAGGTTGATTGACATGATGAAAAACGATAAAAGCAATCCTGCATCTGACAAGCAAGTGTTTACGACTGGTGAAGCAGCAAAGATTTGTAATGTTTCTCAGCAAACCATCATTCGATGTTTTGATAGTGGTCGCCTTCACGGGTTCAAGGTCCCTGGTTCGCGGTTTCGTCGAATCCCACGACTAGAACTGATTCGTTTCATGCAACAAAACAACATGGACCTCAGCCGAATGGGTTCAGGACCGATTCAAGTGCTTGTTATCGGATTAAGTGTTGCTGAGACAGACGCGATTATTCGTGACCAGTCAGTGGGTCACAATATTCAAATACAGCACGCAGACGATGCATGGGAAGCGGGTTTCTTTGCACATAAGTGTAACCCAGAGCTTGTGTTACTAAACGCAAACGTAACAGGATTACAAGAACATTCAATACGAAAATCAATCTCTGATCACCATGGAAGTGAGCCAATGATTGTTCTGGTTCGTGCGAATTCACAAAACGGACTGAATACGCACGTTCAAAATGACGAACCAAAGGATGTCATCAAAAAAGCAGTTTTACAACTGCTTTCAGCGTGACAAGGCAATCAGATAAGCGGGGGGAACTGAAAGGTAATTATGAAACAGTTTGACAACGCATTTGAAAACACAACAGAGTCTAATCCTGCTGTAGAACCAGCGAGTATCTTACTTCTTGGTTCAACAATGAGCACTGTTGATGCAATCCGAGCTTCATTAGAAGTTCACGGGCACACTGTTTCGCAAGCTTCTTCACTTTCTCTATATGAAAAAGTTGCGTGTAAAGAGTTGTTCGAAGTAATATTCATTGCAACTGACGATGGAACTATTGAAAACAACGAGTTTTTTGAACTTGTTTCACTTTTAAACCCAAGCGCAATTGTGGTTGGATATTGTGAAGACCCTGCCCCGAATAATATCATTCAATTTATTCGCGACGGTGGAAAAGACTACCTCAACGTCCCAGCGGATTTAAACAACGTTGGCGATCGTGTAGCCGCCCTTTTGCAAACCCAACGAGAAGTCGAACAGGCTCAAGAGCAGGCAAACAACGCGTTGCAACTGTGTGAGAAGTTAAACGAAGACCGCAAGAAGGTTGAAGAAGAAAACGATACCCTTAACCACCAACTTGCGAACGCGTACTGCGACACGAAGAAAAAAATGCAACAAGTTGCAATCGGTGCAGAGTTTCAAACACTCGTGAGCCAAGAGCTCGACGTAGAGTCAATGTTACGAACAGCACTTGGTTACATGCTTACAAGAGTTGGGGCGATGAATGCAGCTGTATATCTTAGTGAAGGTGAAATTGACTGGGGTGTTGGCGCATATATCAACTATGACAGACAATCAGAACAATTCCAATCCTTGATTGACACAATGGGCTCTTCATGCTGCTCGATGATAGGTGCAGAGGAAGAAATCAAACACTTTACGAACGGTGAAACATTTGCTGAAGTTATGGATTTGGATGTAGAGGATTTTGCAGGTAGCGAGGTAGTTGCCTATGGTTGTTATGCAGAAGACCGATGCATGGCAGTTGTCGTTTTGTTCAGAGATAGTTCACGACCATTTACAACCGAATCCCTTGATACGGTTGACACCTTGAGATCTATCTTTGGTCAACAACTCAGCACAATCTTAAAAATCCACCGCCGAGCGAGTACAAAGTGGCCAAGCGAGTCGTTTGATGACGACGACTGGTCAATTGATAAAGCTGCGTAGTTGATTCATCCCGACCCAGAGATAAGCCGAATGTTGTCCTGCCCGATGACTTCGCATATTTGCTGAACAAGTTTCGGTTCTACGACAATCCGTTGTTGGCTTTGGAGCGTGGTTACGTGTTTGCCAGAATTAATATGAACAATTACATCTGCAAGAGATGCTCCTGCAACACTTTTTGCACTTCCGGCTTGTTTAAGCAATCCTGAAACCAACTCCATCTGCCCCTTCATTGCTCCATTTGACTTCTCTTCATGGAACGTTAGTTCAATTCTTTTTGCAAGATAGAGTGAGCAGTCTTGTAAATTACTGACTCGGTCGATAATGATTTGTAGCTCCCCTCTTGAGTTGTCTGTTTTTCCGACGACGAGAACGACAGTATCTTGCTGGAGCAAATGTGCAAATCGTTGATAACACTCTGAAAAAGCAACGCACTCTATGATTCCAGATTTATCCTGCAACGAAATGATGGCCATTTTTTGACCCGCACTTCGCCCGTTTCTGATGACAACAATTCGAACATTCGCAAGTAGACCTCCCACGACAACATTTCTGCCCATCCGACCCTCGCGCAAACTCAATACAGTGTCTGTACACCAAGAATCAAGGCAATCACCATGTTCATCGAGTGGATGCCCTGAAACATGTATTCCTAGAACCTCTTTTTCGTAATTCAGTGTTTCTGGTTTTGTCCAAGGCACGACAGTTGGAAGAGTATATTCAAGTTCTTTAAAAGGGCTGCTCTCATCTTCTGCTCCACCAAACAGTCCACCCTGACCGCTCTCTTTATCTTTTGCTGCAGAAGCACCAATCGAAATAGCTTTGTCCAACACAGCAACAAGCGATGCTCTTTGATCGACACCATGAATTGAATCAAACGCTCCACCTTTAAGTAGCGCCTCAATCGTCGCCCTGTTCACAGAGTGAGTACTTAGTCGCGAACAAAAATCAAAAATGGATGTGAATGGACCGCCCGAATCTCGTTCTTTGACAATTGCAGAGACAGCAGAATTGCCAGCACCTTTAACAGCGCTCAGTCCAAAACGAACATGTCCGCAGATGTTTGAATGTTCTTCATCTTCTTCAAACACAACCGAAAACAATGTGTCTGAATGGTTGATATCTGGAGAACCCACCTCAAAACCAACATGAGGTTTTGATTCTGCGCTGTCTGGAAAAACGGTTTTCTTGCAATCTTCAATATATGGCGCCCAGTCTTCAGTTTTCTTGGCGGCACTTTCATATGTTAAAACAGCAGCCATATATTGCACGGGGAAATATGTTTTTAGATATGCAGTTTGGAATGCAATAATTGAATATCCAGTTGAGTGGCTTTTGTTAAAACCATATCCAGCGAACTTCAATATTAAATCAAACAAGTCGTCAGCGAACTCTTTATCCAACCCCTTCTCGACTGCACCATCAATAAATTTTGGTCGATTGGCATTGATGACTCGGTGTTTCTTTTTCCCGATTGCTTTAATCAATGTGTACGCATCTCGCAAAGGAATGTCACCAAGCGTATGTACAATTTGCATCACCTGTTCTTGATACACCATAATGCCATAGGTTGGTGCCGTAAAACGATCGACAATCTCGTGAACCTTCGGCACTGATTCTTCGCCATTTTTCCGCATACAGAATGTTTCGATGAGGTCCATTGGTCCCGGTCTAAAAAGTGCGTTTGCTGCAATTAAATCTTCAAGTTTGGAGGGCTTCATCTTTTTAAGAAGTCTTCTCATCCCGCCAGATTCAAACTGAAATACACCTGCGGTATCTCCCCTTTTGAATAAATCTAACACTTTCTTATCTTCAAAATTGATTCGCTCAAGGTCAAGTGGATGCTCTCCATCCCCTTCGTTTCTGCCAACAGCGGACCAAATTTTTTCTTCTTCCAAACTTTCCGTGACTAGTTTCTTGCACAGCTCGATAGTTGAAAGTGTCCGCAACCCCAAGAAGTCCATTTTAAGTAACCCAACTCGTTCGCACGTTGGGCCATCCCACTGCGTAACAATTTCAGAAGTGCCCGTTGCTCTGCACAAAGGAATAATGTTTTCAAGCGGTTCCGTTGCAATGACGACTCCTGCAGCATGAACACCCACGTGCCTTGCGTGGTGCTCAAGTTGTTTTGCTGTGTCTACAACATCTCTTATCTCTTTGGAATCGTTATATGCACTCTTAAAATCGTTGTTCTTCTTCAGCGAGTCGTCAATACTAATGTTGAGTTCTGGCGGAATGTAGTTTGCGAGCCGTTGCCCTTCGTTTGGAGTTAATCCATGAACCCGAGAAACGTCTTTAATCGCTGCTCTGGCTTTTAATCTTCCAAATGTAATAATTTGGGCGACATGTCCATATTTCTTACGGACAAAATCGATAACTTTTGCTCTACCGTCTTGGCAGATGTCAATATCAATGTCAGGATATTCAGAACGATTCGGATCAGTAAATCGTTCAAAAAGTAGACCATACTTAACAGGACAAGCGTTTGAGAGCCCAAGGACGTACCCAACCATTGTGCCCACACCCGAACCCCGTGCGTTTGCAGGAATGTCATGTTGCCTTGCCCAATCAACAAAGTCCCACACGATTAAAAAGTACGCACTAATATTTTTGTCAGAAAGAATTTGAAGTTCACGTTCAAGTCGCATTCGTATTTCGTCAGTAATGCCGCCTGCGCCATATCTCCATACGAGCCCTGCTTCGCAAAGTGACTGGAGTGCGTTGTCACAATCTCTTTTTAAATCGTCCTTTGAGACGTCAGTATGAATGTGAGAATCATATGGGTGGAGTGTGAATCGTTGGCATTGCTCTTTGAACCACTCGGTAATATCACCGTCAACATATGGCTCTATTGAATCTGGGCCAGTGACCCGAACAACAGGCGTGTGGTTTTGGGTGGAATCAAGTTTTACATCGCACCGTTGTGCAATTTTTACACTATTTTCAATAGGTTCTGGTAAATCTGCAAACAACTCTTGCATTTGTTCTGGGGATTTGACATACAAATCTTTTGAGTAATGCAGGCGTCCCTCCTCGTCTTTTTGCTTTTGCATCGAAATGCAACAGAGTGTGTCGTGTGCATCCCAATCATCTTCACCTAAAAAGTGTGCATCATTATCACACACAAGGGGCAAATCAAGTTCAGAAGCAAGTTTTATCAAATACGGATTAATTGCGAGTTGTTCTTGCACATCATGTCGTTGCAACTCAATAAAGAACCTTGGTTCTCCGTTGTCGTTTGGCGAAAAAGTTTCAGCATGCCATTTTGCTTCTTGTACAGCATTGTTCCAGTGCTCTTCGTCTCCGCTTTCAACAAACTGGCAAAGGTGGTACGCAATAGAACTTCCAAGATGACCATTGATTGCAATGAGACCACCAGACCACTGCTCTAAGGTCTCTTGGTCCATCCTTGGTTTGTAATAAAAACCTTCAAGGTATGAATCGCTACTGAGTTTGACTAAGTTCTCCCAACCAATATTATTCTCAGCAAGAAGAACAAGGTGGAACCCACCATCTCTGATGCCAGTTGGTTTGCGTTCTTTTCGATCTCCAATTGCAACGTAGGCCTCGATGCCAAGGATCGGTTTTACTTTTGCGGTTTTTGCTTTCGAATAAAACTCGTACGCCCCAAACAAATTCCCGTGATCAGTAACAGCAACAGCATCCATCCCCAATTCTTTCACTCGCTTCAGGAGCGCGTCAATTTTATTACCGCCATCAAGGAGTGAGTACTCACTATGAAGGTGAAGGTGGACAAAGGCACCTTCGGTTTTCGCGACTTTCTCTCTTGCATCCATGCGGATGTCTATGATAGCAGGTGATTCTTTCGTGACTGTCACCGAAGGTGACTGTCACTCTGCCAAACCTCCGTGCAATGCCGAAACTCCGGTGACTGTCACCGAAGGTGACTGTCACACCGATCCAGAAGTCTCTCTGTCCACGGTTTCTTGATAATCCTTATGGAGTTGGCTCGTTAACTTCCCCACGTTTCCATCAGCAATGTGTTGCTCCTGAACACCCCCGCCCCCATCATTTTGAACCGTGACCTTTAGACCAACAACAGGCAACACTCCCCAACTGGAGTTTGTAAGAAAAACTTCATCAGCAGAAAGGATGTCATCAATCGTGAGTATTGCTTTACTTGTGCCCACCCCAAGATCATCAGCGATGTTCATAATTGCCTGTCGGGTTATTCCGGGTAACGTCGCAGATGGCTCGTCATTAATATCCTCTTCACCTTGAGCAATCGGTGTAAAGAGTGTTCCACCCTTGCACGTAAACACATTACTTACGCTTCCACCAGTGACGTGAGCACTTGGCGTAAGCCATAACGCTTCGCCACACTGCTGCATCGCAGCAAGTTGAAGGTTTAACAACTTCGGCCAATAGTTCAAAGTTTTATGTCCCGCCCCAAACTCGTACGGATTTGCCCGCCCACTTGCGAGTGTTACCATGACGCCCTGTTCATAAAAAGCAGGAGGGTATTCGGTGGGCGGCTGAGATTGAATCACAATCGTGGGGTCTCCGCCCTCACTACTACCTGTTCGTTGCAACATGTTGAGATCACCACCAGTGATGGTGAGTCTTACTCTTGCTTCAGTCTGCTTGTTTTCTTCCAGAGTTTTTTGTAACGCTTCAACGAGGGGTTCGATTTGCAACTTTTCGGTAAGCCGCAGTGCAGCTGCCGAGTCTGCCAATCGCTCCATGTGTTGTCTTGGACGAAATAGAGCGCCATTTTTTGCAAGCATGGTTTCAAAGAGACCGACCCCATGTTGAAAACCCGCATCAAATACACCGACTTTTGCATCTTTATCTTCGAAAAATGAACCGTTAATCCAGACCGTCACTGTGCGTTTGCCCCTTGTTGTAGTTCTGAAAACACGCCAGCAATCAAAAGTGGGTCTGTTTCAGATTCACAAATAATCCTCAACCCTGCAATGGGGTGGTGGTCAACTTCAAGAAGTGCGACATGTGTGGCGGTGCCATCACCAAATGAAACATCGTCGCCATTCGTCACAACAACAACCAGCGATTGGTTTAATTTTTTCGATTCTAGAACAACACTTTGAAGGGTTGAAGCGAGAATTGGTTCAAGAATTGGATCAACAACAAATCGTTGAATTGATGCTGGGTCAGAGACGAATCTTGGCACAAGTTTTGAGACTTCCAACTGAATATGTTGGGTGACCTTTGATTCGCTTCTTGCCGACCACCAAGAAATACACCCCGCAACCGCAAGAATGATGGCAAGAAAAATATACCGTCTCATGTTATTGAACATCGTCACGATCCGTTACTTTTCTTATTGTTCTCGCGCGCTGGATGAGCAATTCTGGATCATCGTTCCGTTCTTCTAAATCAAAATGCCATCTCACGACAGTGTCATCTTCAGAAGAGGCCTCAGCAATAACATCAATGACGGGGATATCAATAGAAGCAGATTTTGCCCAGCGAGTTGTCATGATTGGTTCTTGCCCATCTTTTTCAACTCGCACATCGTATTCCCCGTAATACAGAAACTCGAAGTTGACTGGAGTACGGCCGACTTCCCTGTCATTGACCCAAACAAGCGCTCCCTCTGGTGTAGAGGTAATCGAAATGGTTCTTTTCACACACCCAAACATACACAGGGAAATGAGCAAGATTGAATAGAAGTAGCGCATGAATCGATGAGTATACCGCGAGAAAGTCCCTGTATTTGAGTTAATCGAACTCATCTCCTTTGAATGTGGATGCTAAGTAATGTTTTTTGACGAGTTCATCGTTGATAATCGTTTTTGGATCACCCTCTCGAAGATTTTTACCACTGTCGATGATATATGCCCGATCGCAAATGTGGAGTGTTTGGTGGACAGCATGGTCTGTGACAAGAATGGCAATTCCAGAATCGGCAAGCTTTCTTACCTCTGTTTGCACGTCTTCAACAGTGTGTGGATCAACTGCTGCAAACGGTTCGTCTAACAAAATGAGTTTTGGGCGAGTAATCAATGAGCGAGCAATTTCTAAACGCCTTCGCTCACCACCACTGCATGTTCTTGCAAGTTGGTTCCGCTTATGCTCAAGATGAAATTGGGCAAGTAACTCTTCACACCGTTGCTGCTGTATCGGCTTTGGAATTGGAAGTGTTTCAAGGATAGTCAGTAAGTTGTCTTCACAAGTCATCCCACGAAACACACTTGGCTCTTGTGCAAGGTACCCCATCCCCCTGCGTGCGTGTTGATACATTGGCAGATACGTGACATCCTCTCCATCAAACAACACTCTTCCATTTTCTGGGCTAATCATTCCGATCATCATTCGGAACGATGTTGTTTTCCCAGCCCCGTTTGGACCAAGCAATCCGACAATCTCGCCTGCCTCAACGTCAAGGCAAACTTCGTCGACGACTTTGCGGCCACCATAACTTTTAACAAGATTCGTTGCAGTTAAGAGTGCCATGGCTACTCGTCTTCATCTACGTTGACTGATTCAACTTCTTCTACTTTGACACGTCGCGCTCGGGGTGTCCACTGATCAGGGTAGAAACGATGCGCAAGACCACCAATAATCATGTGCATGTCGTTATAGATATAGTCATCGAGGACAATCGGTTCAGCGTCAGCAACAATTGCTTTTGCAATCCAAGTTGAACGAGCATTTCCCGTTTTTGCAATCCATCTACTCATGTCAATGTCAGTTATTTCATCTGATTTCCACACGCCTTCTGGGGTAGTTAGTGTACCGTCATCATCAAGAGAATATATTCCCGCCTTATTCTTCATGATGAGATATGCCCTAAAGTAGTAGACGCCAAAAGGCAAACAAAGAATGAACAACCACTGCATTGGTCGGTCATATTTACTTGGGGGTGTAATGTCTCCATACAAGTTTAGCTCTCGTTGCAGAGTTTCTTCGTAGACAGGGTCAGAAATAGCACTGTTCGCCAGTGCGTTTTTAAACACATCTACTGAAGCGATCCACTCTGTGTTTGAATCGAATTCAAGATGTTCAATGTTGACATCGAGTAACACTATTGCTGCAGTACGCTCATCTGAACCAAGTTCAGTTTCCATTGCTGGCTGAACAACATCAGTCAAAAGTGCAGCCCTTGTTGCTCCCATTTCAGCCTCTGGAATCGCCACAACGTAATCCCAAATCCCCCAAACCCCTAGCACAACACAAACAATTGCCATGATGATGGTTTTTAACCAATAACGAGTTGCTAGTGTTGTGTGAAGTGCCACTGTGGAATCCTACGTAGGTGTCATCCTACACGTTCTCGCTTTCAAGTGTGCTACATATCTCAATAGCAAGGCGATATGCATGGGTGTATGTTGGGATTGCTGAAAAATGTGCAATCAGATAATCAAGTTGTCTCAACGTGGGAGACTCAAGATTCATTGATTCAATTACATGGTGGCCAAGTTCCTCAAGGGCGTGGTCAAACCAAGCGCACGTTGGTTTCTTAGGGTTTTTTGGTTCTTCAACCTGCACTCTAACCGTAACACCTGAGCCAAGTGCTACGATTGGACAACACCCCAACCCTGTGACAGGTTCTCTGCAACCAACGACGCTAGAATACCCTCGTGATCGCAGTGAACCTTCAAGAAGTGCTGCGTCTCTTGCAACGAGTGGGGGTTGGACTAAATATCGACCATCTTCTTTTACAGTGTCCAAATCCTCGGCGTTGTCGATAATTTGCACACTTTTTCCATTGTGTGCTTGTTTCACTTTTTCGATTCTTGCGGCAGATAAATTTTGTATTTCTTCAGCGAGAGCGCTCCAGTTTTTTGAGGCACGAGTTGCATCAATTGCAATGACTGCATTCGCCTCGCTTTTAAACCAGTGTTGTATTTTTTTACGTGGCATGAACAATACGTGATAGGGGTCAATCCAAAGGATTAAAGAACGTATGACTCCCGAACCTCGTCAGCCAAGGCGCTTGTACCGAACCAAAATTTTACAGGTCCACTGGGTTGAAGATGAACAAGCATCGGAACACCTACCGGAATAATAAACACTCCCTGCTCTTCAGATTCTCCATCATTCATGAGAGAAGTGGTTAATCCGATTAGCGTATGTTCATCGCCCGATTCAAACAGAAGCGGGTCTCTTGTGTTGAGCTTAATTGTTGCCGAGGCATCAAATTCTTGCCACGATTCATCCCCCGCCATACTGAAAGCCACCGCATCGAAGACAGATCGCCATTTCGCAACTGGAATCATCAAAGTTCGTCCGCCGTGTGTCTTGTGAATTGCTGCAACAAGCGATTGGACCATTTTGTAGGTATTCATATCAAAGCAATGCGTTGCAGCATCACTCTCGCAGGGAGAGCCGTCATTGCAAAGGCAGTGTTTTGCAGAGGTGTGTTCTTCATCCATACGCATGAAGACGCAGTTCTCATCCACAGGGTCTTGGAGTACACCAAGTTCTAATAAGAGGCTATCTATTTCTTGTTCAGGGAGAAAATCCAAAAATCAATTCCATTCTTTTCGTGTAGGTTGTATGGGTATTCAATACGATAGTAGTGAGTATTGCAAGCGATGACCATTTCTACCATACTTTTTGTTTGTACTGGAAACACCTGCCGTAGTCCAATGGCAGAAGGTATAGCGCAAAAATGGCTCAAAGAACACAACCACGAGGGCTGGCTAGCCGTTTCAGCGGGGATATACGCAATTGACGGTATGTCTACAAGCAGTGAAACAATGCAAGCACTTGAAAGTCGAGGCATTTCCTACGATGGAACAAGTACGCTGTTGACTGAAGAAATGGCAAAAGCAGCGACTGTTGTGCTTTGTATGTCAGAAAGTCACTTGGCGGTTGCCAAAGAATTTACAGATCATGCAGAACTACTCGATCCAAACGGAGACATTGCCGATCCAATTGGCAGAGGGCAATCGGTGTACGATGTACTTGCAAGTCAAATGGAAAAACTTATTGAACATAGACTACGTTCACTGATAGGGCAAGGAGAATAAATGCCATTTCAACCCGGAACAATTGCAGTTGGTTCTGACCACCGAGCAAGAGATATTGTGAATAACATCGCCACCCACCTTGAATCTCAAGGATGGGAAGTACATACACATTATGGCTGTGATGAAGAGTCTGTTGATTATCCATGCATTGCGGATGAAGTGACAAAAGAGATTACTTCTGGCGTTGCGGTTTGTGGGATTCTTATTTGTGGATCAGGCATCGGCATGTCGATGGCAGCAAATAAAACCGATGGGATTCGGGCAGCGCTCGTTCACGAACCAGTAGCCGCAGAAATGAGCAGAAGGCACAATGATGCAAATGTTTTATGTTTAGCAGCCAATGGTCCACTTGAGAGTGATTACAACACAATCATCGACAAGTGGCTTACGACTGATTTTGAGGGTGGGCGACACCAACGCCGTGTAGATTTAATGCGCTAATAATTAACCGCGGGCTAATTAACTTATTTCGGGCAATTAATTAACCGCGGGTTAATTAATTACCGCATAACATGAGCAATTATGCCAGTGATACGAGTCCTCGATGCGAATATCAACCGGGCAGCAGAAGGCATGCGTGTGCTTGAAGACATTGCACGATTTGTGCTTGAAGACAAGCGCCTGTGCAGTGAAGTAAAGTCTTGTCGTCATGAATTAAGAGAACAAACTCCAACTCTATACTCAAGGAGCACCGCAGAAGATGTTGGCACTGGTATTTCAACAGTTCAAGAGGGAAACCGTGGTTCAATTCATGACATCGCACTTGCAGCAAGTAATAGATGTAGCGAGGCGCTTAGAGTTGTAGAAGAGTTTTTAAAACTGCACAACGCAGAAAACACTGTTGAGTCTATTCGATACAGGATGTATGACCTCTCTGCAGAAATCATTAAGCAACTTGGATCCACGAACAAACACCAATGGAAACTTTGTTTTATTATGGCAAAAGATGATTGTGTAATGCCATGGAAAGAGACACTTTCAATTGCTCTTGATGCCGGTTGCGACTGTGTACAAATTCGTGAAAAAACGATGTCCACATACGATTGTGTTGAACATGTTCGCGAAGTACAGAAGATTACGAACGCCTACGGTGTTCCGATTATTATCAATGACCGAGTTGATGTGATGCTTGCAACAAATGCTGGTGGAGTTCACTTAGGTGCAGATGATTTGCCACTTTCAGAGGCGAGAAGAATTTGTGGGAAGGAAAAAATCATTGGTGCAACTGCCCACTCAATAGCAGAATTGAATAATGCAATTAATCTAGGAGTAGATTATGTCGGGGTTGGAGCGATGTTTCCATCACCCACCAAACCCAATGTTGCTCCTGCAGAAACAGGTTTACTCGAAGCGGCGACAAGCGTTCACCACCTCGCAGTTGGTGGTATTACTCCCGACAATGTCCACCTGTTACACAACAGGGGTTGCCAAGGGGTCGCAGTGAGTTCTGTAATTGCAAACTCAACAACACCAGGACTCGTTGTCGAAACACTCTTACAACCAAAGGCACAACCCGCATGATGCTTGCAACCGCAGAACACCACGGTGTTGTGTCAACTACACTCACCACCTTTGTATCACTGCTCGCATTTGCAACCGTTGTTGGCGTTTGCGCAAAATTTGTTAGGGTGCCATACACAATCGCGCTTGTTCTTGCTGGTCTAGTCGTTGCGATTCTTGGTGCGGCACCCGGAGGCGTGGTGATTACACAAGAATTGATTCTTGTTTTACTTCTTCCACCCCTTTTGTTTCAAGCCGGGCTTCATCTCGATCTAGAGCTATTACAAAAAAAAGCCGTACCTGTTGTTATTTTGGCAATTCCAGGTGTCCTTGTTTCCATGGTGCTTGTTGCACTGGCCGTTCGTCCATTTTTGGGTGATAACGCTTGGCTTCCCGCACTTCTTTTTGGTGCCATGCTCGCTCCGACAGACCCGATTTCAGTTCTTGCAACACTTAAAACCGCAAAAGCACCCAACAGACTAAAAACACTAATCGAAGGCGAAAGTTTGTTTAATGATGGAACGGGTGTCGTCCTCTTTTTGATTTTACTTGCAGCGGTAATTACAACTGGCTCCAACGAATCAACGCTCTCTGTTGTTGAAGGTGTAATGCAATTTATACAAGTTGCAGGTCTTGGAGTTGTGTTTGGGCTAGGGTTTGGTCTTATTGCATTTTGGATTTTGCGCCGCCTAAACGATCATGTCTTGGAAAACGCAATCACGATTGTTCTTGCTTGGGGGTCTTTCATCGTTGCCGAACAGAGTGGAGCATCTGGTGTAATCGCAGTTGTTGTAGCCGGATTAATTATTGGAAATTACGGCACAAAACTTGCGATGAGCGATCAAACTGTGCAAACAATCAACACGTTCTGGGAATCTATTGATTTCTTGATCAACTCAATCGTGTTCTTGCTTATCGGTTTTGAATTGCAAGACATCGGTGGATTGCCCGCACTACTTCAAACGAACGTTCTACTTGCAGTAGGCGTGACATGGCTCGCAATTATGGTTGCTCGGGCGCTCATGGTGTACCCAACCGCGTTCACAATTGGTAAAAACTGGCCAAAGGGCTGGAAACATGTTGTCTTTTGGTCTGGACTGAAGGGGTCGATTCCACTTGCACTCGTATTAGGACTGCCAAGTGGCGAACTCAAAGAAACATTAGTACCTATCGCCTTTGGTGTGGTTCTCACCAGTTTGTTGCTACAGGGCCTAACTGTTGGACCACTCATTCGAAAAACGGATGTCGCAGATGCCCATTAGGGATTTTTCGTTCACGTTTCTTGGTACTGGCACATCAGCGGGTATCCCAGTTATTGCGTGTGATTGTGAAGTTTGCCAAAGCAGGAATCCTAAAGACAAACGGCTAAGGTGCAGTGCGTGTGTCCGTTGGGTTGATGAAGGTGAACAAGAACGAGTTGTTCTGATTGATACATCCCCCGACCTTCGCCAACAAGTGTTGAAAGAGGGGATTCTCAGGTGCGATGCAATTTTGTTTACTCACAATCATGTTGATCACACCTTTGGTCTCGATGAAGTTCGGTTGTTTAATGTTTCAATGCAGCAGTCGATTGATATTTATGCAGAGAGGCACACCCTTGACCATCTGCACCGCGTCTATCAACACGTATTTGAGTCGCACAACAACATCAACGACTCTTTTGTGGCGAACCTGATTCCCCACGAACTTTTCCCCGAAAAGCCAATTCACCTGTTTGGCGTCATTTTTACCCCCATTCGCCTCCTTCACGGGAATCTACCAATTGTTGGCTTCAGAATCTTGGTGTCAGACACCAAAACAGACACCAAAATTGCGTATTGCACAGATGTTTCATCAATCCCCCTAGAAGCGTGGCCACTGCTTGAGGACCTCGATGTGTTGGTGCTCGACATGCTTCGGTTCAAACCACATCCAACCCACCTGAACTTGGATCAAGCGATTCAAATTGCACAGGAGGTCGGAGCAAAACAGACATATTTTACGCACATGACGCACTGTGTTTCACACGACATCACCGACGCAGAATTGCCAGAGACGATGCACCTAGCATACGATGGGCTGTGTATTTAGTTGCTACTTAGAACTTTCCATAAACTGATTCGTCGCATCGACAAAAATCTGTTTTGAGTGAACGGGTATATCTAAGACTTTGGCGTTTTTTATAAAGTCGATTTTGTTTAGGTCGATGACCTGCAACGCCGTGTTGGTATAAGACTTGAAATACAACTTGTTGTTGGTGAGGTCTTTAAAAACAGTCCATTCAGTTTTGTCGGGTAAGTCGTTCTTATCACCCTCTTCGCCCTGTACAGCACCAATTGGAATATCAACATTGTTTAAAATATGCTCCCCTAGATTTATTGTGTCCTCAGCAGTGTTAACTTGAAAGGAGTTCTCAACAAGAAACGCCATTTTGACAAACCGAGATGGCGGCGTGTGATCGCCTGGCAACCCAACAGCACCAGATCCCTGCCCTGTACCATAATATTCAACACCGCCTACGGTAATTGGCTTGGGCGAGTGGGCAGACATGTTGACATAGTTTTTTAAGTTATCAAGTTGCCAAGGGAACTCGGGCGAGTTTGTAAGGACACCAAGTGGATTGTCATACACATTCGTGTTACCGTTCACCCACTCCACCACCACACTTTTTCCAGAGGAATCAGCAACGACCATGTGTACTGGGAACACAACATCTTTTAGCACTCCATACGTTACCGGCTTGCTGAATACATAGATATCATGAATGTGCTCTTTGACCTCCTCTACAGTTGCAAAATTTCCAAGTACCCAATCTCCAACGTATAGATAAAAGAGAGCATCTTTATCGGAGCCAGCTGGGACCGTTTGATATTCTGTGTAGCCAGGCAGATAAAGAAGACCAACAGAGAGCCCTCGTTCGTTCATTCCATCAACAGGATGTTTTGAACCAAAGAAGTCCATCATGACATACCCATATTTTGAAGTCCAAGTGAGCCCACCATTCTTTCCACTCGGTGTTGGCGACTCAATGACTCTTCCCACGGGAGACGTAATGATGTGAGAACCCAATTCAGCGCCAAACTCCATCGTCCGCCCAATAATGACGCTCCCGTCCTTTGCCGTTAACAGAATCTGAGTACACGCAATTGTGGCAGAACCCATCAATAGTGTGAAGAGAAACATCGTTGAGAACATTGATTTATTAACCATTGTTTTTCCTTTCAAGAACTGTAAACATACAGCGACAAGTTATTAAGATAACATTATACTAATTATATGAGAATATTCTCCATATCCTTGGCGATTTGCGTTCTGATTCAACCATTACAAGGGGCGACTGTAGAAGAGTATAGATTCGAAAGCGAAAGGGAGTTAGTTCGCAACTTGTTAAGAGGTGTAGACACGCCTGCACCCAAATTATCAAACGATGAACTCGCCAAGAAACTGGCGAATCCTGTTGCTGCAATGATTAGCGTTCCGTTCCAATGGAACTTTGATCGAAAAATTGGCGGGAATGACGATGGAAAAAGATTTCAAATGAACATCCAGCCAGTCATTCCAATAGAGCTTAATGATGATTGGAATGTCATCAGCAGAACAATAGTCCCCCTCATTCACCAGAACGATATATTTGCTGGCTCTGGCAGCCAAACTGGTGTTGGAGATATCCTTCAAAGTTTCTTTTTTTCTCCGAGAAAAGAAACCAAGAGTGGTTGGATTTTAGGTGCGGGTCCAGTGTTTTTGTTTCCAACAGCAAGTGATGAGTTATTAGGTGGAGAAAAATGGGGGGTTGGTCCCACCGCTGTTGGATTGAAACAGGATGGATCTTGGACATACGGCATGCTCGCAAACCACATCTGGTCAATTGAAGGAAGTGCAAATCGTGCTGACATAAGCGCAACGTTCCTTCAACCCTTTGTCAGCTACACAACCCCAGATGCTTGGACATTTTCTTTTCAGACCGAAACAACGTACAACTGGGAATCGAATGAATGGTCAATTCCACTTGAGGTTGTTGTTGCAAAAGTAACCATGATCGGCTCTGAGCGAATCAACTTTTTTACTGGATTAAAGTATTGGGCAGAAAGCCCAGAAAGTGGTCCAGAGGGACTAGGTTTTCGAGCAGGATTCACCCTGCTTTTTCCTACCTAACACTCGTTTAAGACCATCATCACCACCCCCCAATTCTGCTACAATTCCCCTCCTCATGGCACAAATTCGCGCAATCCGAAAACGAATGACAGCAGTTGGGACAATCGCTCGCATCACCAAGACGATGCAGATGATTGCAACAGCTAAATTTACCGCGGCTCTTGCCCGAGCGAAAGATAGTCGCCCCTATACAGACGCAATTCGAAACCTTGTAGGCGAGGTTTCAGGAGCAGCAGGAGACTACACCTCTCCACTTTTTGCGTCCAATTCAACCGAAAACAAAGAACTTCTACTCGTTATCGCTTCTGACCGAGGGCTTTGTGGAGCATATAACGGCAACGTATTCAAACGAGCAATTCAACACATTCGGTCACTTAAAGCAGCTGGCAAAGAAGTTGAAATCGAGACATCAGGCAAAAAAGCAGTTTCATTTTTTAAATTTCAAAAATTAGTGCCAGAAAAACAACACGTCATTGGCGACAAGCCAAACTTTGAAGATGTTGCAAGAATGGCCGACCACTACATGGATGGTTTTGCCGAAGGAAAGTGGGAAAAGGTTTCGGTTGCATATATGCGGTTTGAATCAAATGCCCGCCAAATTCCTGAAATCATTCAACTCCTTCCGCTTGCAGCAGATAACGTAGAAGAAGAAGTTGAAGAATCCAAGGGCGTTGCAAACTATGACTTTTCACCTTCTGCTGGTGAGATTCTTGACGACCTTTTACCAAGAAGCATTAAAACAACGCTCTTTCAAGCATTCAATGATTCGGTTGTCAGTGAAAACATCATGAGAATGGTCGCGATGAAAGCGGCAACTGAAAATGCAAACGAACTAGGTAAAGATTTACGGCGTGATTACAATCGTGCACGCCAAGCACAAATTACCACTGAACTTACCGAGATTATCTCGGGAGCAGCAGCACTGGAGTAATCTTCGATGCCACTCTATACGAGGACAGGCGACGACGGAACAACGGGGTTAACTGGGGGTGGACGTGTGAACAAAGACAGTATTCGCATGTACGCAGTTGGCGACATTGACGAACTGAATGCTTCGCTTGGTATTGTGGGCGACGACGCTCTTCAACCCCTACAATCAATTCTCTTTGAACTTGGTGCAGATGTTGCCAGTGAAGGCGAGCAATCAAGAATTACTCAATCGGACATTCAGAATATTGAACAATGGATTGATCGGGTGGAACAAGACAATGAATCATTAAAATCGTTCGTCCTTCCAGGCGGAAGCGAAATCGCAGCACGCCTACATCTTGCAAGGACAGTTTGCAGGCGTGCAGAAAGAAGCGTTATTGCGTTGCAGCGAAGCGAGGGCTGCTCCAACTTGGCAGCGATTCTCCTGAATAGAATCAGCGACCTGCTTTTTGCATTGGCAAGACTATCAAACAAACAAGAAGGTGTTCAAGACATACCTTGGACGCCAAGATAAAAGGAACCAACATGACTATTCGAATTGGCATCAACGGCTTTGGAAGAATTGGACGGCTAGTCTACCGAGCGGCAACACTTGCTGGTGATTTTGAAATTGTTGCAATTAACGATTTGGTTTCACAAGACAACCTTGGTTATTTGCTTCAGTATGACACGATGCATGGAACGTTTTCAAAGAAAGTTACAATAACTGACGAAGGGTTTGATGTTGATGGCATGCAAACAAAGTGCTTGAGCGAACGAAATCCCAAGGAGCTACCGTGGGGCGATCTTGGTGTTGACTATGTTCTTGAATCAACCGGTTTCTTCACAGACTATGCGGGTGCTCACAAACACATTGAAGCAGGTGCAAAACGGGTCCTCATTTCTGCACCCACGAAAACACCAGATGAAATCCCAACATTTGTGTACAAAGTAAACAGCGACTCGTATGATCCAGATAATCATAAAATTATTTCAAACGCATCGTGTACCACAAACTGTTTAGCACCGATTGCAAAAGTCATTGACGATTCATTTGGAATTGACGAAGGTCTCATGACTACGATTCACGCAGCAACTGCGACGCAACCAACTCAGGACGGACCAACCAAGAAAGATTTTCGCGGTGGCCGAAATGCATACATGAATATTATTCCAGCAAGTACAGGTGCCGCGAAGGCCGTAGGACTTTGCCTTCCACAACTCCAAGGAAAACTGACTGGAATGGCGATGCGTGTTCCAACTGCAGATGTTTCCGTGGTTGATTTGACAGTGAAAACCAAAGAAGCAACAAGTTACGATGTTATTTGCGAATCAATGAGAACCGCTTCAGAAGACACAATGAAAGGTGTCCTTGGGTACACCGAAGAACCATTAGTTAGTGCTGACTTTATTGGAGACCCTCGAAGTAGCATTTTTGATGCTGGGGCTGGTATTGAATTAAGCGACAAGTTCTTCAAGGTTGTCAGTTGGTATGACAACGAAGCTGGCTATGCAAACCGCTGTGTAGACATGATGAAGATGATGTCAAACAACGACCAGTGACTGTCACACTGCTTGTGTGGTGACAGCCACACCGTTTTAAGCGAGTTCTGGGAATGTGGTTTTTACTGTGCCAACTAGATCGGCAACATGAGATGCGGACTCATCCATGAGTGCCTGTTCACTTGAATCAAGGTCAATTTGGATAACCTTTTCAACACCGTCTTTACCAAGAACTGCAGGCACTCCGACAAACATGCCATCAATGCCGTACTCACCCTCACAAAACGCAGCACAAGGCAAGATGCGTTTCTTATCTTTGATAATTGCTTCTGCCATTTGGACTGAGCCACTGGCTGGTGCGTAATACGCACTAGTTCCCATCAATTTGACAATTTCACCACCCCCAACCTTTGCACGATCGACGCACGCAGTAATTTTATCTTCACTGAGAAGTTGAGAAACTGGAATGCCATGCACAGAGGTGTACCTTGGAAGTGGAACCATGTCATCCCCATGTCCACCTAACAGTAGCGCTTGAATATCTTCAACCGATACACCGAGTTCCATTGCAATGAACGCCCTAAACCTTGCAACATCAAGGCAACCCGCCTGGCCAACAATTCGATTCGTAGGAAAGCCAGACGCTTTCCAAGCCGTGTAGACCATTGCATCAAGTGGGTTGGAAACAAGAATCATGACAGCATCTGGTGCTGCATTGGCAACTTGTTCAGCAACTGATTTCACAATCTTCACATTGGTGGCGATTAAGTCATCACGACTCATTCCGGGTTTGCGAGGAATTCCAGCAGTCACAATGACGACATCACTTCCTTCAACATCTTTGTAATCGCACGTGCCAATGATGTTGGCATCAAAGCGCTCCATCGGTCCTGCACAAAACAGGTCTAAGGCTTTGCCTTGAGCAACACCAACTGAATGTTCTGTTTCAACAAGTACTACATCGCCTAATTCTTTTGAAGCTGCCCATACTGCACATGATGCACCTACGTTTCCTGCTCCAACAATGCTAATTTTTGCTCGTCGCATACTTCTACCTTTGCTTCTTTCTACATGTTTAAGGCTATTTCGGTGGATTTTCGGGGGAATTGCGGGGAAATTCCGGGGGGAAACCAAGCATTCTACACGATTCAATCCCCGCCTTGTAGGTATGCTACCGACATGTTAAAACAAATCATTGTTGGTGGCATTGTTGGAGGGATCGCCCTCTTTGCTTGGGGTTTCGTTTCTTGGGCTGCGATGGACTGGCATCACAATACGGTGCGGTCTCATGAGGGAATAGAAGCTGTCGTTGAAAACATTGATGAACATCTTCCAGAAACGGGTGTGTATTACTTTCCTCCAATGACGTTTGAAAAAGATGACGGCGAGGCAATGGAAGCATGGATGGAACTTCACAGAACCGAACCGCACGGCATGATTTTCTATAACGCAACTCCTGGTGAACCCATGCCACCGTCACGACTTTTGCGCGGATTCTTGACAGATATTATCGCTTCCATGATGGCAACTATTCTGTTAATCATGGCACTGCCGAACTTGCCAAGTTATTGGGGAAGAGTTTTCTATGTGATGGCACTTGGTGTATTTGCAGTGATGTCAGTACATCTTGTGAATGGAGTATTCCACGATATGCCAGTGAGTTGGACGGTTGGAGTAGGACTTGATTTGACGGCTTCTTGGCTCATCGCTGGGCTCGTGTTGGGTGCTATTGTTCGACCATAAAACGATGCGTAAATTTTTCCTTCCCTTTGCATGTCTATGTTTTGTGGGTTGTTCGCATGCACCTGAAACCGGTCGGTCACAATTTATCGCGATGTCTACTTCGCAAGAAGTGAAACTGGGGAATGACGCGTATTCAGAAATTCTGAAAGAAGAAGATACAATCACTTCAGGTGCTGACTATGAGATGGTGCAAAGAGTTGGTGAAAAAGTTGCAGTTGCAGCGAACCGGCTCTATCCAGATGCAGTCAAGGGATACAAGTGGAAATTTGCATTAATTAAGGATAAGGAGATGGTGAATGCATGGGCACTTCCCGGCGGGAAATGTGCCGTGTACACAGGGTTGCTTCCTGTCACCGAGAACGAGAATGCACTTGCAATTGTGATGGCACACGAAGTTGCACATGTCATTTCAAGGCATGGTGCAGAACGCGCAAGCCACTCGATGGTCAGTGCAATTGTTGCTGGAGTAGCGATGAGTGAAATGAACACGAGAGACCGAACAATTTTGCTTGCAACATATGGATTAGGTGTTGCATTGCCATTTTCGCGAACACAAGAAACCGAGGCAGATCAACTTGGGTTATACATCGCTGCTGATGCTGGGTATGACCCACGAGAAGCGATTCCACTGTGGGAACGCATGGGCAAGGCGGGCAAACAGGCACCTGCTGAGTTTTTATCTACGCACCCAAGTTCATCGAGCCGAATTTCAAAACTTCGGGGGTGGATGCCAAAGGCGATGATGTATTACGAAAACGCAAAGGCTCATGAAGAAGCACTGAAACGATTGCAATGAGAACAAACCAAGAACAACACAATCTCATTGCCCCCACCTCTGGCGTGCCACAATCGAAGAGAACAATTTCACTTTTCATGCTTGCGATGATGAACACTGCTGTAGTGGTTGGCTTGGAAGGGTTGCCCGAAGTTGGCTCCTTTGGAATGTCATTGATCTTTTACTACGCAATTTTTACCTTGGTGTATTTCTTGCCAATTGGTTTAGTTGCAGCGGAACTCGGTGTAGGCTGGCCCGGGGAAGGTGGGGTCTATCGGTGGGTCAAAGAAGCAATTGGTGAACGCATGGCGTTTCTTGCCGTATGGTGCCAGTGGTTACAAATTTTAGTTTGGTATCCGACAGTGCTCGCAGTTTGCGCAGTTTCGGCTGCGTACATGTTCGACCCAACATTTGGTGAGAAAGCATGGTTTGTCCTCATCGTAAGTTTAGTGGTGTTCTGGTTCGCAACCATTATTAATTTCAAGGGAATTCACGAAAGCGGCTGGATGACCTCGTTCCTATTAATTGTGGGCACACTCATTCCAGTTCTTGCAGCGATTGGATTCGCCGCTTGGTGGTTATTGAGTGGTCGAGATTCCGCGATTCCACTTGAAGCCTCAGCAATTGTTCCAGACATTTCTTCTGTTGGCCAATTTGTCGGTGTGCTTGCCATTTTTTCATTTTTGTCAGGATTGGAAGTAAACTCAGTCCACTTTCGAAACACGAAAAATCCACAGCGCGATATTCCACGCTCTCTTTTGATTTCAGGTGTATTAGTGCTTCTGGTTTCAATCCTTGGCGCATTAAGTGTCGCTGTTCTTGTTCCCGTTGAATCAATCAACCTTGCGGCAGGCACCCTGCAAGTTTTTGAAAAAGTGTTTACGGAATTGGGTGTTAGCTGGCTTCTTCCCGTGATTGCCGGTTGCGCACTTCTGGGTATGGTCGGTCATATTATGATTTGGGTGATTGGACCGACCGAGTCTTTGCGAGTTGCTGCAAAAGATGGTCTTATTCCAGAAACCTTTCAGAAGATGACGAAGGGTGGTGCACCAAAAAATGTCATGCTTTTGCAAGCGGTAATTGTGTCCATTATTTGTTTCCTTGGCATGTTGATTAATTTGAATAGTATCTTTTATGTGTTGACGATTATTTCTGCGCAAATATATTTAGTGATGTATGCATTGATGTTTATCTCGGTGATTGTGCTTCGGTTTACAAAACCGGACATTAAACGGTCATTTAAAATCCCTTGTGGAACCGCTGGGCTTTGGATTGTTGCTGGAACTGGCCTGCTTGCATGCGTTCTTGGGATTTGTTTTATGTTCGTGCCGCCTGAAATGAAGGATGTTGCGATCAATACAACGTGGTTTACACCGATTATTTTGCTCGCCTTCGCAGGCGTTATCGGGATTCCGTTTATTTTGTATAAGAAGATGTGAAGATGTGACGGGTCAGACCCCTACAAATGGGCCAGAGTGGACTCGACACTTTTCCAAAAACTTAGTTTTTGGAAAACTGCGAAGGACACTCACGCGAAGCGTGAGCAAGCATGGCTTTGCCATGCTTACTGGTCCATACAAAAAAGAATCCAAACGCTTCGTTTGGATTCTTTGGTATGGGCCAGAGTGGACTCGAACAAACCCCACTGGTGAAGTAGAAACCAAGAAAACCACAAAGGGTGGCACAGAATGCGCACCAGTGGCGGACGAAAGCGAACAGTTCGCGCAGTTGTTGCAAGCATTCCAAGCATTGACACCAGAGGCACGCAACGCGTTGTTGCACGCACTAGAACAAGGGGGGGCGGTCAAAAGTCTACAAGGTGAAGATGTAGACCGACGGGGTGAGCCACGTTTACGCGTGTCCGAATTGAATACCTTTTTGCTA
>CAZVVI010000011.1:0-8481 GCA_964630505.1 uncultured Isosphaeraceae bacterium
CATGAACAACATGGAAGATACGATTTTGTTTGCATATCTGTTCACCACAACTTCTTCTACAGCCAAGCCAGCCACACCATGGATAGAGCAATACCTTTCACCATGGATGCTTGAGCCCTTTATAGGGATGGAAATTTGGAGATGGTTTGCAGTTGGCGTAGCAGTTCTTTCGGGCGTCATTGTAGATTTAATCTGTCGATTCATTTTGCGGAGAGTATTACGCTCAATAACCCATGGTGAGAATAACGAACCAGCGCTCGTTAAAATTTTGAAAAAAGTACCACGCCCCGCAGGTCTAGCTGCGGGTGGTGCAGTGTGGCTTTCGCTTTTACCTATCCTGAGTTTACCCCAATCAGCGCATGCCATCATCGAGCCAGCAGTGCATATTTACATCACCGTTGCAGTGATTTGGTTTGGGTTCAGAGCGACCGATCTTATTGCTTGGATTGCAGAACGGAAAGCAAATGAAACAAACAATAAACTCGATGACCTCCTAGTTCCCCTCGTTCGTAAATCACTTAAAGCAGCGGTCTTTGTGTTTGGGTTTGTGTACCTTGCAGACAGTATGCAAATACCTCTCGCGCCGATTGTGGCAGTGCTGTCGGTAGGCAGTTTGGGTGTTGCGTTTGCAGCAACTGATACGATTAAAAACTTCTTCGGTTCAATTACAGTCATTCTCGACAAGCCATTTCAAATAGGTGATTGGGTGATTGTTGATGGTGTTGAAGGAACTGTAGATTCAGTTGGGATCCGTTCTACTAGAGTTCGTACGTTCTACGATTCTATAGTCACAATTCCAAACTCGGTTCTGGTCACAACAAAATGTAACAACTACTCAAGGCGAAGATACAGAAGGTGGAAGCAAATGGTGAGTATTGGGTATTCGACTTCACCAGAAAAAATCTCAGCATTTTGTGAAGGCATCCGAGAACTGCTACGAATCCATCCGTATACAAGAAAAGATTATTACCAAGTTTGGCTCAATGAATTTTCGGGTTCAAGTTTGGACATCTTGGTCTACGTCTTCTGGAAAGCACCTGATTGGCAAACAGAATTGCGTGAACGGCACCGATTTATGCTTGACATCATTCGGCTTGCTGGCGAGTTAGAAATTGAGTTTGCCTTTCCAACGAGGACAGTTTATTTTCGCAACGAAGAGAATTGGGAACATCTTCCCAAAAAGATTTCAGCCCTACGACCTGAAGGTTGGATGGAATCTGCAGAGGATGATGGTCGAGATATCGTTGAAGAATTTACAGCGGATGATGATTGGCGGCAACACTTACCTCCACCATATAAATTTACAGGTGCTAGAGATGGTGGTACAGGCGGTGGTGAAGAAGGTGGGGGAGGAGAAGGGTAGGCGGTTACTCTGCAACTTCTTCAGCCATTTCTTGGGCAACCCACGCTTCAATGACTTCACATATTGCGTGCAAGATAACTTGGTGACCATCCTGAATCGCAGCACTATCGGGAGCATCAATACAAATGGAGTGATCGCACAGATCGGCCGATTCGCCACCATCCTTTCCAAGTAACCCAATCGTTGCAATCCCTAATTCGTTTGCACACTCAAGAGCAACGTTTACATTTTCACTATTGCCAGACGTGGAGAACACGAGAAGAATATCATTGCACAACACGCTTTCATCTTCTTCAACGATGAATGACGCGTGAGCTTCAATTTGTCTTTTAAAAACATTTGCCCAACCAAAGTCATTTGCAATACACGTTAATGCTGCTGCATCACTGCATAAACAAATCGCTGGCAGGGCAGGTCTTGTTTCACGATATCTTCCCGTGAGTTCTTCACAGAAGTGAATTGCTTGAGCTGCTGAACCGCCATTTCCTGCTGCCATGACAGTACCCCCGCAACTAATTCGATCGATGATGATTGATGCAATGGTTGCAATTTCATTTGTCGCATCTCGGATTTTATCGATCACTAATGCGGCGTCATCTATTCGTTGAGTGATGAGCGTGTTCATAAAAGCACCCTTTCTGAAACGTTGTGAATTGATTGGACAAGATACTTGACATCTTCCAATGTGTGGAATGGACCGAATGAAACACGTACCGTTCCACCACGATCTGTTGTGCCCAATGACTGATGAGCAAATGGGGCACAATGGAGTCCTGCTCTTGATTGAATTCCAGAGCATTCTTCTAAGCGTTTGGCAATTGTGTGTGGATCTTCGCCGAAATCAAGGGAAAATACACCGCACCGGTTGTCACTCGTTTGAGGACCGACTATCGAGACCGATGGGAGTTGGGTGATTTCTTCGATAAAATGTTTGCAGAGTGTTTGTTCGTGAGCGTGTAGAACGCTTACATCTTGTTGAAGAATCCACTCTACTCCTGCAGCGAGTCCTGCAACCCCAATCATATTGTGTGAACCAGATTCATATTTATCAGGAACATCTTCTGGTTGCACAGGAGATTCACTTTTACTCCCCGTTCCACCAAAACGAACTGGTGAAAGAATTTCTTTAACTCCTGAATCGATGATGAGTCCGCCTGTACCTAAAGGTCCAAGTAATCCTTTGTGCCCAGGGAATGCAAGTAAGTTGATATGCATTGATTGGACATCGATTGGAACGTGACCCATCGTTTGGGCTGCATCTACAAGAAATGGGATATCCCCACACAGTTCACCAATTGCTTTGATGTCTTGAAGTGTTCCAGTCACATTTGAACCATGTGCAACTGCAATCAGACGGGTTTGAGGTGTGATTGCCTTTGCAATATCGTTTGGGTCAACAAGACCAGTTATTGAATCGACACGAACCACAGTATGAGTTACACCATGTGATTCAAGTGCTTTAAGGGGGCGAAGAACCGAATTATGAGCCATTGCGGTTGTAATGATGTGGACAGGCTCACGGCAACCTAAGAAATGATTTGCTATTCCGATGATTGCGAGATTCAGCGCATCACTGCAATTGAGCGTAAAAATGCAATGATCTGGCTCAGGTGCGTTGACAAGTTCACAGAGAAGCATCCTGCATTGTTCAAGAATTTGAGTCGCCTCTTCAGCGCGGCTGTATGAACCTCGACCGGGGCTAGCACCACAATCGTGTTGATACGAGTGCATGGCATCGAAGACCATCGTTGGTTTTGGATGTGAAGTTGCAGCATTGTCAAAATACGTTTGCATAAGAAGATTACACTGCCAGTGGTTCGAATGGCAAATCGTGTGCTTCTGCAACTGGCTGATTAGTAAGCGACCCTCGATTTGTATTAATTGCATTAGCGAAGTGGCAATCTGCCTTTGCAAGTTTATCTGCTGTTGATGAAGCAAGTTTACATACCCAAGGCATTGTGGCATTTGTCAACGCTTGCGTTGCGGTTCTTGCAACTGCTCCAGGCATGTTCCCCACACAATAATGCACGACATCTGAAACGGTGTACACAGGGTTACTATGTGTTGTGACTTTTGCTGTTTCGACACACCCGCCCTGATCAATCGCAACATCAACAATAACAGAACCGGATTTCATATGGGAAAGGTCATCTTTGCTGATGAGACTGGGTGCTTTTGCTCCGGGAATCAATACTGCCCCAACGACAAGATCAGCCCATGCAAGATGTGCTCGAATCGCTTCTGGGTCAGAATAAATTGTTCGACAATTAACTGGCATAAACTCACCAAGTTGGCGCATTCTGTCAATGTTAATATCCATGATGACGACATCTGCACCCATCCCTGCAGCGACCTGTGCAGCACAAGTTCCAACGATTCCACCCCCAAGGACAAGGACTTTTCCGACATCAACCCCAGGCACTCCACCTAAAAGAATTCCTCTACCCCCTTGAGGTCTCTCTAAATATTTTGCACCCTCTTGAACTGATAATTTTCCTGCAATCTCACTCATGGGCGTCAGTAGAGGAAGATGTCCATAATCGTCAGTCAATGTTTCGTAGGCGACCGAGATGCATCCTCGGTCTAAACAACCTAACGTCAACTCTTTATCTGCCGCGAAATGAAAATATGTGAAAACGGTTTGACCTTCTTTGATGTGAGCAACCTCTTGTGATTGGGGTTCTTTGACTTTGACAATCATGTCAGAAGAAGCCCAAATTTCATCTGCAGTATGCAAAATGGTCGCCCCAGCTGCCTCATACATTGCATCCTCATATCCGCTACCCTCTCCAGCTCCTGCTTGAATGAAGACGGTATGCCCATCCTTCGTTAGAATTTCAGCGCCAACTGGCCGCATACCAACTCGGTATTCATCGGTTTTTATTTCTGTAGGGACACCAACTGTTGTCATTTTGAGCTCCTTATGACTCGAGGGGAATTGGGCATGATATCGCCAGAATCAAAGAAAGACCAGTAGAATACCCATCTGGTACACTCGCACTTCCGTAATCATATTGAATACCAAGAGAGGACAAATAATGACGATTTTACGAGTTTTAATACTGCTCAGCATGCTGATTCCGATGCAGGCTCCTGCACTTGCAGGAAGCAGGGGTGATGTCTTAGAGAAATTGAATAACTCAGCGTCAACGCTAGGAAGTGAAGATGTGAAATCTTGGACAATCTTTTTTGGTGCATGTGTTGAGATGACTCCTCCTCCTCAACCACTCAGCGATGAGTTTAATATGAATACAGTTTGGCCAGGCATGAAAAATTGGTCAAGTCTAGTCACATGGGCTCAACAAAATGAACACATGGCTGGAGCGTTTTTAGAATCAGCGAAACGAGCACTTGTTGGCTTGCCATACGGTAGTGAAAATGTACCTGACATCTATCTTGAAAAAGACATCGTTGCTGAAATTGGTGTTGATGGTTCACTGCATAGTTTTCACTTTGGATATGTTGATTCGGTTCAACTTGCATGCCTTTGGTCAACTGCTGAGTTGTATCGATTATTTGAACTTGGAGAGACCGATCGAGCAATTCATTTGTTGATGTCTGAACTTATTGTCTTGAGAAAATTCTGTGACAGAGAGTTCTTAAAAGAACAGTTAACGTTCATGCCAATGTTAAGCGACGCACTCTCGAACACCAGAGATATGTTTTACTCATATCGAGAATCAATTTCATCTTCTCAGTTTCGCACATTCGCACGAGATGGCATTTCATATCTACGCGTCGACCCGACTCGATTACTGATGCCAGATGGTGATCACGTAGTTGGTGAAGCCATTGTGACTGAACTCTTTACAGCAACTGGAGAGCCAGATCCAGCTAAATTCAAGGAAATTCTGACAGACGTCCAAGCGAGTCAGGAGCCCTTTACGCGGTTTGGTGCAGCAAAATATTGGCAAGCGATTTCGAGTATCCATCGTGGGCGAGATGACTCGTTGGCTCGCTTAAACAAAATTTATGATGATTGGTGGAGACGGTGGAAAATGCGCTCGTTTCACCCACAACTCGAAGCAGATACAGAGTTAAAGAAATCAAACCCAGTGAAGTACGCAGCGGTGAATCTAATTATTCGAGATATTCAAGAACTCTTTTATGAACGAGACTTCTTAGCAACTCAAATCAATGGAACAGCAGTTTCTGCAGCGCTTTGTGGGTACAAAAATCATTTTGGTGTCTATCCGAAGAGTTTAAAGATGATGTACGCCCAACTTCTACAGCGTTCGAGTAATCTTGATCAATTTCAGCCACTGCCACTTCGAATGGATAGCAGGGCAGAGAGAGCGCTCTACACCTATCCAGTAGGCCCATTTCATTACAGGAAAATTGAGAGCAACACGAAAATCTTTACCCTTGTTGGAGAGGTTGTTGCGCGGGTAGGACAGAGTCTTTTGTACAGCGTGTCAAGAAACAATGAAGATGACCGAGGGTTAAACAGTGGTGTGGATACTATTCTTTGGCCACCATTAAAATCATTGCAAAGACAAGCAGGACTTTTAGACTAACTTATGTCTGATATAGAGAATATCGTCATCATTGGCAGCGGGCCTGCGGGTTGGACAGCAGCAATATATGCAGCGAGAGCAGATTTGAATCCGCTTGTGTGTATCGGAGTTCCTAAAACTTCACCATCGATTGTGTTGCCGGGAGGACAACTCATGCTCACAACCGAAGTTGAAAATTATCCAGGATTTCCTGAAGGGATTACAGGTCCAGAGATGATGCAAGCCTTCCAAAAGCAAGCAGAACGGTTCGGGACCAGAGTTTTGTCTGAAGATATTGTTTCTTGTGACTTTTCTAGCCGACCATTTCAACTTGAAACGAGTAAAGGCGAAACAATACAAAGTCATTCGGTAATCATTGCAACCGGAGCGACTGCGAACTGGCTTGGATTAGATAATGAAATGCGGCTTGCTAGAAGCGGAGGAGGAGTGAGTGCTTGTGCTGTCTGCGACGGTGCATTGCCCGCGTTCAAAGATCAACCACTCGCCGTTGTCGGTGGTGGTGACAGTGCATTGGAGGAAGCAAGTTACCTGACAAAATTCGCTTCAAAGGTATACATTATTCATAGGAGAGATGAATTTCGTGCATCAAAGGCAATGCAGAAACGAATCTTTGATTCACAGAATGCAGAACCAGTTTGGAATAAGGTAGTCATCGACGTGCTTGGTGATGATTCAATCACAGGTGTTCTGTTGCAGGATACCGTGACAGGTGAGGAATCGACTCTTGACGTTCGCGGGTTATTCGTCGCCATTGGACATACTCCAACAACTCAGTTCTTAGAAGGAAGTGGAGTTGAACTTGACGATGCAAAATATGTGCAATTGAATACTCGTAGCAGCAAGACGAACATCGATGGCGTATTCGCAGCAGGAGATGTTGCAGATTCAAACTACCGCCAAGCAATCACCGCTGCTGGGATGGGATGCCAAGCCGCACTTGATGCTGAGCATTATTTAAGCGACCAAACGTGACTGGCACTTCGCTTTCCAAAATTAATTAACCGCGGGCTAAAGCATGTTTCAGCATGAATTAATTAACCGCGGGTTAATTAATCGTCGGGGGCAATCTTGGAAATTATCTTAGCACCGACTGCATCGCCCCAAACATTCACAGCAGTGCGGCACATATCTAAGATTCGGTCAACGCCAATGATGATACCAATTGCAGCAATTGGTAATGGACCATCTGAGGAGCCAGTAAGATTCATATTGACTGCTGAGATTACGATGACCATCGTGACGAGTCCTGCAGACGGTATCCCAGCTGCTCCGATGGCAGCAAGTGTTGCTGTAATAACAACGATGAGTAACTGACCAATCTCGAGTTCGATTCCAAAGAGTTGAAATAAAAACACGACAGCAACTGCTTCGTATAGCGCGGTTCCATCCATGTTAATTGTTGCGCCAAGTGGCAAGACGAAATTCGCAGCTCTCTTTGAGCACTCACCTTCATTTTCAGCATTGTCAATTGTGACGGGCAGTGTTGCTGAACTAGAGTCTGTTCCAATGGCTGTCATTAATGCCCGTTTCATTCTCCACATATATTGAAAGGGGTTTCCTTTTGCAAAAAGCCATAGTACGAAGGGCAACACCATGAAGCCATGAATTGCTAACCCGATGAGTACTGTCGCCATATACCATCCGAGTGGTCCCTTTATTGAACCGAAGCCAATTTTTCCAACTGTCCATGCAACAAGAAAAAATACTCCAATTGGAGTGAGCCAAATTACCCAGCGAACAAGAATCATTAATCCTTCAAAAGCAGCGTTACAAATATCTCGAGCGGCTTTCGTTTTATCTCCACCAGCAGCTAGAGCGAGTCCAAATGCGATCGCAAAAACGATAATGCCAAGCGGTCTGACATTGACCATATCTTCAAATATGTTGACAGGGATGAGTTGATACAAAATATTCATCCAAGCAGAGCCAAGGGATTGAGTTGCCGATGCACCTTCTGCAAACGCAGGGCTCGTTTGTACAAGTGTTGCTTGAACTTCTGGTGGGAGTGTTCCAGGAGCAATCCAAGTAACAAGTACTGTGCCAAGCGAGACGGCAATAAACATCGTTGCAAGGTAATAGACTAATGTCGCACCTCCAACTATTCCGAGTTTGGATGGGTCACCAATTCGGGTAATGCCTGAAATTACACTGAAGAATATTAAGGGAATAATCAATAGTTTTAGAGGACGAATCAAAACGAGGTCCCCAGTGGCTTTCAGCCAATGATCACCATCTACAACTGTCCCCATTGCATGAATCCCATATTCACCAACTAGTGCTCCAGCAACGAGCCCGATTAGGATAAGAATCGTTAAAACGTTCGTGCTTCGATGTGTCATGCGATGTACCCTATCCGAAATGAGCGGCATTGCAGGCATCTTAAGGCGCGACGGCAGAGAAGTTCCCAAAAAATGGGTCGATGTGCTTGAACAGTCTCTTCTTCTCTGTGGCGATATTCCTACTCGATATGAAGAATCAATGCTTATTCTTTTAGGGTCATGTCGAGGGTGAGACCCACGACAAGACCCGAAAAAGGGGGTTGGGCCCATTCAAAGCAGAGACCTGGGGGTTATCCGAAGATGTTCGGGGAAGCATTCGCAC
>CAZVVI010000011.1:8491-54417 GCA_964630505.1 uncultured Isosphaeraceae bacterium
ATTATAAACTACCTTTGTTTTTTTTTTTGGGTCCTGGCCGCGGGTCCCCCCCTCGACATGACCCTAAAACGGGTGTTGTTGATGGAGATGCCTCTGGTGAATGTGCAATCGCTTCTTGGGATCAAGAAGCACGTACATTGAGTTTAAGTAGGCAAGGTTCAGGGCTTAAGTCACTGTATTGGTTTGATCTAAGTGAAGTTGGGGATGGATTCGTATTCTGCTCAAATCCACTACCTTTGTTTCAAATATGTCATGAATGCGAACTTCAAAACGAGGAATTTCCTCAAGGCGTGCATGAATTTCTTCAACTTGGGTTTGTCACTGAAGGCGGACCTCTTTTTTCACCTCTCTGTTCAATTCCGCTGAAACCAACGCCCATCGAAAAAATAGCAGGCGTGCATTCCATTCAGTGTGATCTGTCTTCAACCATCGCAGAAGACGTCATTTCACTTGTTCAAATTTTAGGCAAGCCATTTGGTGATATCAACTTACTCTCAAAACTATGGCAGTACCGAGCAGCAAAAAACGAAGGCGTTGCAGTATTGGACGGGTTGAAGGATTGTGAACAAAACCAGAAGACATTATCGGAAAAATTAAAAGCATCGCATTTTCTCAAGCGATTTTTACCTATTAACGAAGTAGAACAACTTCACCATGTACATTTCAACGAAGCAAAGAGAATCGAACTTGGGACCATTGCAAATTATGTTGGAGTAGAAATAGAAATTACTGAGGAACGCCCGAGTATCTTGCCAATTGAGATCCCACTCTCTTCATGGCTAAGAAACTCTCAGAGTTCACTCGGTCAACTTGCAGGTGACACCTTGTCATTGGCCGACAATTTTGAAGGATTACCGATCGACCACTCGCAAGTACTGGAAATGCTTGAAAACCATCGAACTCAACGAAGCGATTACTCTGAGTTGCTTTTTTCGTTACTTACTCTTGTCCTGTGGCATCAACTGGTTCGCGTATGACGATGCCAAGTTCCTCTAACTGATTTGGGTCAGCAACTCCAGGGGCTTCGCACATGAGGTCAGCACCAGTTTGGGTTTTCGGGAACGCAATCACATCGCGAATATTATCAGTGCCAATCATCATCATGACAAGTCGGTCGAGCCCAAAGGCAACACCGCCGTGTGGCGGAGCACCAAACCGTAACGCATTAAGAAGGAACCCAAATTTTTCTTCAGTTTCGTCTTTGCTTAATCCTAACAGTCCAAACACTTTGGCTTGCACTTGCGGATTATGAATTCTAATAGAACCTCCCCCAACATCAGCACCATTGATGACAAGGTCATAGCCAGCGGAAACACAATTGCCTGGATCGCTTTCAAGAATATCAAGTTGAGATTCAAGTGGTGCTGTAAAAGGATGGTGTTCACTTACCCAGCGCTGGGCATCTTCATTCCAATCAAACATCGGGAAGTCAACAACCCAAAGCCCTTTGAATGCTCCTTCAGGAATAAGCCCTAGTTCTTTCGCAACAGCCAATCGCACTTCACCAAGAGCTGTACACGCAACTCGATATGTCCCAACGCCAAACATCACGATATCGCCATCTTCAAGTCCGAGTTGTGACACGAGTTCATCTTTGATTGGTTCAACGAATTTCGCAACACCGGTGACGAACTCTCCTCCTTGGTATTTCACAACAGGAAGTCCACCAGCACCATACGTTTTTGCAACTTCAGCGAGTGCATCGGTCTTTTTCCTTGAGAGTTGTTCTGCCCCATTAGGTACTCGCATTGCCTTAACTGCACCACCGGAATCACACGCTTCGTTAAACACCTTGAAATCAGTTTTCGATGCGAGTTCGGTGACATCTTGCAAATTCAAATCGAAACGAATGTCTGGTCGATCAGAACCGTAATTGTCCATCGCATCTTTCCAAGACATTCGTGGGAGATCACCAAGGTCAACTCCGCCAACTTCTTTATACAAAGAAGAAGCAAACTCACTCATAATCTCTAACACATCATCTTGGTCGACAAAACTCATCTCAAGGTCAATTTGTGTAAATTCAGCTTGCCGATCAGCACGTGGGTCTTCATCTCGTAAACATTTACAGATTTGCAAATACTTATCGCAACCGGCAACCATCAAGATTTGTTTGAAAATCTGTGGGCTTTGCGGAAGCGCGTACCAGGCACCTTCTTGGTGCCTTGAAGGAACGATAAAGTCTCTTGCTCCCTCAGGCGTTGGTGTAATCAGCAGGGGTGTTTCTATTTCAAGAAAATCACGATCTGCGAAAAAGTTTCTTGTGAATTGTGTAATTTGATGACGCAACTTCAGAATTTTCTGCATGTTTGGCCGTCGTAAATCAATGTACCGATATTTAAGGCGGTGTTCTTCACCGATACTGTCTGCCTCGTGATCATCAGGCAGAATTGGTAATTTTGCAGTGCGATTAATCACCTCTATTTCCTTCGCAACAAGTTCAATCTCTCCAGTGGGGAGTTTCTCGTTTGGTTTACCGTCTCGAACGCGAATTGTGCCTTGAACTGCGATGACATCTTCTCTTCGCAAGGTTGTCCCAATTTCCATCACTTCCTTGGGTGAATCTTCAGCGTCGAAAACGACTTGAGTTAAACCGTATCGATCACGTAAATCGATAAAAACAAGCCCTTTCCCTTGATCTCGGTAGGTATTGACCCAGCCACTAAGCGTCATCGCTTCCCCGTTATTCTCTTTTCGAGGGTCACCACATGTACATGTTCTTTTCAGCATTTTGTTATTGTACCAGACCTCCACATAGCCTCGATTGATACATATGGATTCTGACAAATCAAAATTGATTCTCATGACAGCCTTTGAACCCAGTGGCGACGCCCTTGGTGCAATGGCTGCTTCTGGTCTCAAGGAAATTGTTCCAGAGATTCGGCTATTCGGAGTGGGGGGTACCGCGATGGAATCAGAAGGCGTGGAAATTCTTGAACATACTGCTGACGAAGCAACGATGGGTGTTGGAGCAGTTTCTGAGGTTCGACGAATTTCACGGATTGTCAAACTTGTCGATGAGTGGATTGACACACATCATCCTGATGTGGTTGTTGCGGTCGATTCACCAGCTGCTAATTGGTCAGTTTGTAAGGTTGCAAAAAAACATGGTTGTCCAGTTGTCCATCTTGCTGCACCTCAGTTATGGGCATGGGCGCCATGGCGAATTAAGAAAATGAAGCGTCTGAGTAATCATGTCCTTTGCCTTTTACCTTTTGAGCCCAAGTGGTTTGAGTCTCGTGGCATGCCAGCAACTTTTATTGGGCACCCAGCAATGACTGATCAACTAATTCACGATTTACATTTGCCAGATGGTTCTCCAAACATTGTGCTCCTTCCCGGTTCTCGCAAACGTGAAATTCACAAAAATCTTCCAATGCAAATGAATATTTTGAGTCGTATATGCTCCGAACACCATCGGACAGAAGCGGTCATTGCATGTCGTGCAGAAGATGTAGAAAGAGTACAGCCGATATCAGGAAACTTGCGAATCATTGCGGATGAATTGCCAAGTGTTTTGGACTGGGCTGATCTTGCATTAAACGTTTCGGGCACAGTCTCTTTGCACGTAATGAAGAGCGGAACTCCAATGATTGGGATGTACAAAGTGAACCCACTTTCGATGCTAGGGTCGAAACTTCTGCTCACAACACCTCATAGATTGCTACCCAACTTGATTGCAGGAAAACAAATTGTTCCAGAACAAATTCCTTGCGGAAATATCTCAGGAAAAATTGCAGAGTTAGCGATTGATTTGCTTGACGATGAAGAAGCATTAACTGAAATGCAGTCGAACCTTCAAGAAGAAGCTTCGGTGTACGCGAAGCACAACCCTAGTAAAGAAGCGGCAGAAATAATTCTGTCGTTTACTCTGTAGTCATGTTCAAAGAAAAAGTAATAGTTCAGTTATTCAACGTCCTGTCCAGAAACAACATCTTCAATCGACGGCGCGTCATGTTTGGGGAATTTTCCTGCTTTTAGTTTCGCCATGTAGTTATGGTACACCTTCATCGATGCATATCCAAAAATGAGCATAATCGGGATATTTGCGAAAAGCATGACTCCGGTTCCAAGACCTGTGAGGGCGTCTAATGCTGCGTCAGTTGAAATAATTCCAACTGTCGCGACAACAGCGAGTAAACAGTAAATTAACTTGTATGGCACAACGGCCCAGTTCCCGAGTAAATAGACGACACCTTGTTCTCCATAGTAGCTCCAAGAAATCATGGTGGAAATTGCAAAGAGCCATGCGGCAAGTGTGACAAGCCACCGTCCGCTTTCTGGAATGATTCTGTCAAACGCATGGCTTGTTAAGGACGCACCCGGTAAGTTCGTATAGACACCGCCATCTAGCATTGATGGAGTGTTTTCAAATTCACTACTTGTGTTCCAATCAACAACATACACGTCACCTTCCTTGGATACATTTCCAGTCACCCGATCCCTTTTTGAACCGTCAGAGGCCTCGAGGACACAAAAGACCGCTTCGTCACCATCTCTCCATTCTTGTTCGCTTGAGAGTGGTGGGGTGTGTAAAGTCCACCCTTCATCTTCTTGAGTATAGGAGATGGTGTTGGTGGGATGCATCATGTCTGGTGCTCGATTCCAAGCACCGCTCATGATGATGACGAGCGCCGTCATCGTACAAACGACAATCGTATCGATAAACGGTCCAAGCCCTGCAACAACTCCCTCTCGTGCAGGTTCATCTGTTTTTGCAGCAGAGTGTGCAATTGGGGCAGATCCCTGACCTGCTTCATTTGAAAACAGTGCACGTTTCATCCCCCACAAAAATGCATACCCAGCAGTGCCACCTATAAATGCATTTTGACCCTCAGTTGGGCTAAACGCACCCTTGAAAATGGCACCAAATGCACTTGGTAGTTTATCAATCGTCATCAAGATGACAACGAACCCCATAAGCAAATAAATAGCACACATAAATGGGACAAGTCGTCCGGCAACAGCACCAATTCTTTTAATCCCTCCAACAATGACCAACCCAACAAGTACAGCAAGAATGACACCTGTCACTGCGCTTGGAACACCAAAATTCATTTCGGTCACTTCAGCGACATTCCAAGATTGGAACATGTTCCCACCTGTGATTGTGGAGATGAGTAGCGTGACACAGAAGATTCCACCAAGCAACACACCAACTGGTTTTAACGACGGGCTGAACTTTGCAAGCCCAACCGAAGCAACCCACATTGGACCCCCATGTGGGTTTTCTGGATCATCAGTATTTCTAAAGAGCATCGATTGCGTTACTTCAGTCATTTTGATTGCCATACCGAAGAACCCTACAACCCACATCCAGAAGACAGCGCCAGGACCACCAAGAGCAATTGCGATTGCTACACCACCGATATTCCCTAAGCCAACAGTTGCCGATAGAGCGGCAGAAAGTGCTTGAAAGTGATTGATTGCTCCCGGATCATCTTTTCGGTCATAGACTCCGCGAACAACAGCGACTCCATGCGTTAATGCTTTGTATTGGCCGAAGACTGTCCAGATTGTAAAAAGAACACCAACACCAAGGACGATGTACAGAACGGTATCGTCCCAAAGAATTCCATTTATTTGTTCGATGAATTTCATCACAGAGTCCATGTTGTTTTCCTTGTTATCAAAGTCTTACAAAATACCGATTGCGTGTAAAAATACTGCTGTGACTGCAATTGGAACAAGGTATTTCAGCAAAAAAATCCAAGTCCAATACGCTTTTCCGATGGGGTTACTTGTTGTGTACCCTTCAATTCTTGCTGCTGAACCCATCCTCCACGCAACAAACAATGCTATTCCTAATCCACCGAGCGGGAGTAACCAATTGCTTGCGATATAGTCGAACAAGTCAAACCAGTTCTTTCCACCTTCTTCCCCAAAAATGTTTTGAGTCATTTCGGAAAATCCACTTCCAAAAATTTCGGTGCCACCGCTGAGCGCAGAAGGAATACCAAAAAGGAAGATCGCAAATCCCGTACAGATTGCCGCTATAACTCTTCCAACCTTTTGCTCGTCGATGAAGTATGTTGCTGCAACTTCTAGAAGTGAAATAGCACTTGTGAGTGCTGCAAAGGTAAGAAGTAAGAAAAACATTGGAGCAAGAACGGCTCCGCCGGGCATTTGGCTAAATGCAATCGGGATACTCACGAACACAAGTCCCGGTCCAGCGTCCGGATCCATGCCGACTGTGAAAATAATCGGGAAGAGGATGAGGCATGACATTAAAGCCACCGTTGTGTCGAGAATTGCAATCACGATGGAAGTTGAGACGAGGTTGTCACGTTTCTGTAAGTAACTTCCATACGTAATCATCGCACCCATACCTAGGGAGAGCGAGAAGAAACTATGCCCAAGTGCTTCAAGAACGGAAGCACCTGTTAACTTTGATGCATCAGGCATGAAAATAAAATTAAATGCTTCTGTGAACCCTTCGCGTGTTGCTGCGAACACAAGAAGGACAGTCAAAATCAGAAACAACAAAGGCATCAGGATCCGACTTGCAATTTCGATTCCGCTACTGACACCTTTTGCAACGATTGCTACAGTGATGACCATGAAGAGTGCGTGCCATCCTAAGTTTAGCCATGAGTTTGCATACACTTCACCGAACGAGTCTCCAATTTCTTGAGCACTCATGTTTGAAAATCCAGTGATGATTGATTCCCATGTGTAATGCATTGCCCATCCAGCGACGATGCTGTAGTAACTGAGAATGACAAATGCAACCAGAACACCAATCCATCCAATTCCCATCCAAGGGCTCGCAGGTTTTGAATATTTTCGGAATGCTCCAACTGGTGAGAGTTGAGATGACCTACCAAGGAGCACTTCCGCCATCATGATTGGTAACCCAACAAGAGCGATACACACAAGGTATATGAGCACAAACCATCCACCACCATTCTCGCCGGTGATGTATGGAAACTTCCAGATGTTCCCTAAACCAACTGCAGAGCCAGCTGCTGCTAGGATAAATCCAAACCTAGATGCCCAATGACCTCGTTCTTGAGACATATATACGTACTCCTTCTCGTCGATGATACATGCCACAATCAATGCTGTGTTGAGATTAAAGTTGCTATAGGATGCAATAATGCGTGATTGGTTTGAGGACGGACTTCGCTTTTCTTGCTCGCAATGCGGGAATTGTTGTACTGGGTTGCCAGGAGCGGTCTGGTTTACCCAAGACGAGGGAATCGCAATGGCGAAGAAACTCGATATCGCGATTGATCACTTTTACAAACGATATGCACGGAAGATTGGAGCTCGATGGTCATTGACTGAACATGTCATTGACGGAAAATACGATTGCGTTTTTCTTGATCGAGGGACTGAAAAACCAAGTTGCACGTTATATGAAGCGAGACCTTCCCAATGCCGCACATGGCCTTTTTGGCCAGAAAATCTTCGTTCTGAAGCGAGTTGGCTCAGAGCCAAACGCGAAACACCTTGCTTGGGAATGGACACAGGAAAACTCATCCCTGCGAGTGAAATTCGAATTCAGCGAGGCGATTGATCTCTGCGATGAAGAGATTAGCAATGTTGCAGGGGGGGGATACGTTTACGGGTATTCGACACACATGATGACACAGTTTGTATTTGAGCAGGGGCATGTGAGACAACCTTGTTGTGGGGACATGCATACAAAAATATCGCAAAGCGATATTTTCAATGCGTGTCCCCTTTGCGAATTTTTAGATATTGGTCTGCTGTTTAGACGTAAACTGTGTGGCTGTCACCGAAGGTGACTGTAGCAGGTGTGACTGTGGCAGGTGTGACTGTCACTGTCGCTCGAGGACTCGCTCTGTGTGACAGTCACGACTCGCTCTGTGTGACAGTCACTCTACGTAGTCGGGCTGAGAGGATTTGAACCTCCGACCTCCTGACCCCCAGTCAGGCGCGCTAACCAAGCTGCGCTACAGCCCGCAAACGGACAGGGAGGGATTCGAACCCTCGGTACGCACAAGGCGCACACAGCATTTCCAGTGCTGCACCATCAGCCGCTCGGTCACCTGTCCTACGAAGAGAGGTATTGTACCGATATGGACGAACCAAGCAAACCAGAACTCAACGGCGTCATTGTCATCGATAAGCCCAGAGGTCCTACATCAATGTCCATGGTGAATTTGATCCGCCGCAAGTGCCATAAGAGAAAAACTGGGCACGCTGGCACGCTCGATCCACTTGCAACAGGTGTGCTTGTTCTTGGCGTTGGATCAATGACAAAAAAGTTAGGGCAGATGATGGATACCGACAAAAGGTACACAACGACCATTGATTTATCTGCAACCACAATTGGGCATGATGCTGAAACTGAACGAATCGAAGTCGAAGTTGAGCATATTCCGTCTCCAAACGATGTAGAAACAGCAGTGCAGACCTTTTCAGGTGAAATCATGCAAGCACCTCCGATATTTAGTGCAGTGAAAGTCGATGGGCACCGCGCATATGCAGTCGCCAGAAAAGGTAAAGAAGTCAAACTCGAACCTCGTAAAGTGACGGTGCATTCAATTGAAATTGTCGAATTCAATTGGCCGCTTGTCACCATCGACCTCTCTTGTGCAAAGGGGTTTTATGTCCGTTCACTTGCACGCGATTTAGGCAAAAAACTTGGGACTGGTGGGTACTGCAAAGAGATTCGCAGAACTGAAGTCGGCCGATTTACGTTGGGCATATCGAAACAACTTGAAGATTTGCCTGAGTTTCTCACTCGGGAGGATCTGATTCCGCCTGATCAGGTTTTGGAGTTGTTGGAGTAGGTTGTCGCCAAAAGAAAATCATAAGTAAGCCCATACCTGTAAGCAATAACACATCACCGGTGTTAAAAATCCAAGGGAACAATTCAGTGTGACCACCTGGCCACGAAACGTCAAAAGGCAAGTGCCGGTCAGGAAACAAATGCATGAAATCCCTAACTCTTCCAATATAAATTCGGTCAAACAAATTCCCTAATCCGCCACCTAAAATAAGTCCAAGTGCAACGTGAGCAACAGTACTTTTGCCGGTAGTGTGTTTTGCAAAAATCCACCCAGCAATCAATAACGCGACGAACGTAAAGAGGATAAAAAACACTCTTTGCCTAGAGCCTATTCCAAACACTGCGCCATCGTTGAGAACAAGCCTAAAATGAAGGATTCTTCCCGGTATTGCAACAACACCTTCGTGGATTGGGATAGGGGTCCACTGAGAATTCAAAAGAAGTAGTTCGCGCTCAAGCAATACAGGTTCACCAGCAACTTCTTGAAAAGCCCACGATTTTGTGACAAGATCAATTGTGAAACCGATTGTTGTTACGAGAACAAGGATAATCCAAGCTCGTGGTGATCGCCACGCAAAACGAGTCATTTCTTCCTCGTACGGCGCTCCATTTTTTCAGCCGATTCCTTGGTATATTTTGCCCATGGTTTTACACGAAGACGTGATTCAGGAATCGTCGCGCCTGTAAGGTGACACACACCGTATGTTTTCTTTTTAATTCTTACTAGAGCATCTTCGATTTGTCGAATTCGTTCACGTTCACTAGCAGCCATCCCTAGTTTTAGATCTTGATCATATGCATCACTTCCTACATCAGCCATATGAATTGGCATGTGGCTGATATCAGCATTGATGTCTAGCGCTTCTTTTTCAATCGCACCAAGATCAACAAGGAGTTGAGCACGGTATTTAAGCAATCGGTCTTTGTATTCACGAAGTAATTTTGCTGAAAGTTTTGTTTTCAGCGAAATGACTTTTTTCTCGACGTCTACGACGGTTGATTTTGATCTTCGTTTTTTCTTTGCAAGCCCGTTTGATGCAATCAGCCGAATTTTTCGACCATTGACATAGACAAAACCACGATCGTCTGTTTCTTCTTCCCTTGCAGCGTCTGACACAGAAACACCCCGACGTCGACGCTTTTTAGTTGCTGTTTTTTTAGCGACTTTTTTAGTAGGTTTGGATGCAGGCGATTTCTTCTTCGCGACTTTTTTCTTGGCAACTTTCTTCTTTGTTGCCTTCTTTTTCGTTGCTTTTTTCTTCGCGACTTTCTTCTTCGATATCTTCTTTGCGACCTTCTTTTTAGTCACTTTTTTACTCGTTTTACGACTAGCCTTCTTCGCGGGTCTCTTTTTCGAGGTTTTCTTCTTTGTCATCTTCTTTTTTGCCACGAGGCGACCCTTTCGTAAATCCCTGTAGAGTAACTAGTTATGCAGTTTTCAGTCGTATGAAAACCGAGCTTGAATGGGGCATTTTATGGGTATTTTGACGAATCGTCAATCGAGGGAGGAATCCTCAGAATAGACTCCCATCCCCGAGAATTTTTCATATCTGCGGTGGACAAGGGTTTGTGGATTGAACCGCTCTAGGTCACGAAGGGTGTCAACAATCCATTTTTCTAGATTTACAGCAGCAGCCTCATTATCTCGGTGAGCGCCGCCAGTTGGCTCCTCGATAATGGCATCAATCAAACCATTACGCAAATTTTCTTTACTTGTGAGCGAAAGACTAGATGCTGCAGATGGAATGGTTTCCTCATTGGCGATTTTCCAAAGGATTGCTGCACAGCCTTCTGGGCTGATGACTGAATACCATGCGTGTTGTAACATTGCAACGCGGTCGGCAACCCCAAGCCCCAGCGCACCCCCCGATCCGCCTTCTCCAATCACGACAGAAACAATCGGTGTTTTTAGACGGCTCATCTCTTTGAGGTTCATCGCGATGGCTTCTGCTTGCCCTCGTTCTTCTGCTTTAAGTCCGGGATACGCTCCGGGTGTATCAATGAACGTAACCACAGGAATTGAATACTTCTCTGCAAGTTTCATTTTCGCAAGTGCTTTTCTGTACCCTTCTGGGTGGGCACATCCAAAGTGGCAAGCAATCCGGTCCTCAGTATTCTTTCCTTTTTGATGGCCGATGACCATGACCTTATGAGAGCCGATTCTCGCGAAACCAGTAATAATTGCAGGGTCGTCACCAAAGTGGCGATCACCATGTAGTTCTCTAAAATCTCGGCAAATGAGTTTGATGTAATCGGCAGTTTGAGGTCTGTTTTGATGGCGAGCGACTTGCACGGTCTGCCAAGGTGTTAAATTTTCATACAACTTTTCAAGGAGCGCGGCCCTCGTTGTGCACAGATCTTCAATCTCTGAGGAGTATGCTTCAGCATCTTCTGCTTCTTGAAGGGTGATGATTTGCCGCTCAATATCAGCAACTGGAGTTTCAAAAGGGAGAGGTTGTGAAGTTGTGACCTTGCCTGTACTCATACTGGTAGTGTACCTTACTCCGTATGAGCATTTCACTAGCAGTCATTGGAGGGGGGAATATGGCTCGTGCAATCATTGAAGGAGCAATCACAGGGGGCGTCTTGTCAAGTAACGATATTGCTGTTGCAGATCCAGATCAAGCAAGTAGAGACTTTTTTCAATCACTTGGTTGCCCGACTGTATCAGCAACTTCCTCACTACCAGAATCTACCCACGTTCTTCTTGCTGTGAAACCTCAAGTCTTTCATGAGGTTTCAAATGATGTGAACGCTGACATTGTGTACTCCATCATGGCTGGTATCACGATTGAACGCATTGCAGAAGGAACAGGTCTCAATCGAATTGTTCGGATGATGCCAAACTTGCCATGTAGTATCGGTTATGGCGCAACAGGTCTTGCGTTAGGCGAGTCAACAGCAGAGGAAGACGCCACACTTGCCAAAGAAATCTTTTCTCAAATCGGTAGTGTGATAGAAGTTCCACAAACGCTGATGGATGCAGTAACAGCAGTAAGCGGAAGTGGTCCTGCGTATGTGTTTTATCTTGCCGAAGCGATGCTAGAGGGAGGCAAAACCGTTGGGCTTGATGATAAAACAGCAGACGCACTTGTAAGGCAAACGATTCTCGGTGCAGCGGCTCTTCTTTTGCAAGATGAACGGAGCCCAAAAGAATTGAAAGATGCTGTGACAAGCGAGGGCGGAACGACTGCCGCTGCCCTTAGTGTTCTTCATGAACGAAAAGTTTTAGATGCTATCCAAGAAGCTGTGGTTGCTGCCCGTGACCGTGGGCGTGAGCTCTCCATTTAATTAACCGCGGGCTCATGAACATTTTTCAAGCAATTAATTAACCGCGGGTTAATTAATTCTAAAAATCTTTGCGGCAGAAATACCACGAAGCAAGTCCAAGCACAAAGACTTCAAAGAGTAAAGATGTGCCCAACACATACCAGAGAGAACGAGTTTCATAATCTTCTCTCATGCGCCTCATCGTTTCGCGTTGGCGAGCATCGTGTGTTGTTGGGTCAATTTCTTCCATATTTTCAAACGCTTCCATATCACCATTCATGATTGCACCAATGTCAAACCCATCTGGGTCACTAAGCCAACGGTCAAGAAGCCCAATAGTTTGTGCAGTTTTGGGAGTGACTGTCAATATCCAAGAGATTGGACCATGCCACTTATCGAGTGTATTGAGTGCTTCTTTTGAGTCTTCGATATCAGTTCTGAAGGAATCTATCCGTTCTTGGCGCCGTTCAATTCTAGAATCATCAGGGGATTTCTCAATTATTTTGGCAAGAGAGGCTTCGCTGTTGATTAACCCCTCTTCAAATCGTTCAATGTCAACTTGATACTGAGTGACAAAATTAGTCAAAATTGATTCAGTCGTTTGAATTGACCAAAGTCCCATCCAAAAAACTCCAGTGATTAAGAGAGCCGTAATACCAGATCGTGTTAACATCCCAACAAGGACACAAACCGAGAATAAATAACTATAGAACACGGCAACAATTGGAATGGCGCTGAAAATCATTGGATTCCAATCATTTACTCGTAACCCAACACAGAAAAATACTCCAACGCAAAAGATTGAAACCTGTAGAACCACGAAAAGTAAACTGACGAGGTACTTGGAAAGGAACAATTTGAAGCGTCCAATTGGTTTAGAAATGGTGAGTTCAATTGAACCACTATGAACAAATTCCGGGAAAATGGAACACGTTGAAATCAGTGCAAGGATAGTAGCGACCCACGCAAGCCAAATATTGACAAGGAAACTGGAATAGATTCCGATGTATAACCCGCGTGCCCAAAGACTATTCGAATGGAGTTCATCTGATTGAATGTCCCACAGTCCATAAAAAAGTGAGACGCCATCATCATAGAATCCGATTGAACCATACAAAATTACGACGATTGCAGAGAGCCCTAGTGTGAGCCAAAACAGTTTTGCAGCACTAAGTTGCCGATATGCATCAATAAGTAAAGCTTTGAACTGCATTATTGTGCAGCTCCGGGAGCGTCTGTATTGTCAACAGCCCTCATAAACAAATCTTCTAAATTCTCACGAACAGGTTTTACTGATCGTATTGTGCAATGCTCACTTCGAAGGCGGTCGATAATCGGTTGAATCGAAGAAGCGTTGTCTCCATGCACAATCATCATTGTTCCTTGAATTGAATCACATGATTCCTCGGCCCAATCAGGAAGATTGCCTTCAATTTCAATCTCATATCGTTTGGAATCTTTTGTTAATGAGTCAATTGTCCCTTGCATCGTGACTTTACCCTTCACCATGATGGCAACCCGATCACACACCATTTCTAATTCACTTAACAGGTGACTATTTAAGAAAATCGCACGGCCCTCATCCTTTAACTCCAAGAGTAAATCCCGAATCTCTCTGCGTCCAACTGGGTCAACACCATCTGTTGGTTCGTCAAGAATCAGCAACTCAGGATTGTTCATCAAAGATTGTGCAATTCCTAATCGTTGGAGCATCCCCTTGGAGTACGTGCTGGTTTTTTTGTCTTCCCACCCTGATAAACCAAGCCGGCTCAATAAGGAAGAAGATCTTGAACGCCTGTCATTGCGAGGAACTTTTGAAAGTGCAGCGTAATGATGAAGCACTTCTTTGCCAGTTAGATAGTAAGGAAACCGATGGTGTTCAGGTAGATATCCAACTTTTTTGAGGGTCGAACGGTGACCGATCGGCTTTTGGAGCAAACTCCCTGAAGCTTTTGAAGCGTGGATGACCGTCATGAGTATTTTGACTAGCGTCGATTTTCCTGCTCCGTTTGGTCCAAGTAAACCAAAAATTTCTCCTTCCATGACGTCAATTGAAACCCCTCGAAGCGCATGAACTTTGCCTCGATAGACTTTTTCAACATCGTGAAGTTGTATCACTTCCATCCACAGAGTGTACCATCCTTACATGTCGTACACATGCTTACAATCATTCCTTGCATTCTTAGAGAAGAAGGGCGAACTCCTTCATATTCAAGAGGAAGTTTCACCATTATTGGAGATCAATCGTTACGTACAAAAAGAAGTACAACAGAAAAGCCCAACACCAAGCGAAGATGCAAAGAATTTTGACAATGGAAGAGAACAAGTAGGAGGACAAGCTCTTCTTTTTGAAAATGTTGAAGGTTGTGATTTTCCACTTGCCATCAATATTTTTGGTTCATACTTCAGAATGGAACAAGCCCTCGGTGGTCAAGGATTTGAGTCAATTGCAGAACGCATTGCTTCAATGACTCAGCCATCTCCTCCTTCTAGCTTCACAGATTTACTTGCTCTTGCAAAACAATATAAACCTCTCTTGAAGTTAAAACCGAAACGGAAAAAAGGTCGGGGGATGTGTCAAGAAGTCATCAAACGAACATGTGAAGGTGATGTTGATTTGACTCGTATCCCACTGATTAAATGTTGGCCTAAAGACGGAGACCCTAGAAAAGTTGGGTATGAATTCTCTCCAGAACAATCAGGTACTGCTGACGGCGAAGGCAGATACATCACGATCGCAGGGATGCACACAATTCATGCAGATGACCGTCATGAGAAGAATCCAACTTCACACAATATTGGAATCTATCGAGCCCAACTCGTCAATTCCACAACGCTTGCAATGCACTGGCATATTACACACGACGGCGCAGCGCATTGGAGGTCTTGGAAGGGACTCGGCGAACCAATGCCAATTGCAATATGTTTTGGAGGAGAGTCAGTCCTTCCGTATGCTGCTTCTTCACCGTTGCCTCCCAAAGTCAGCGAACTTCTCATGGCAGGGTTCCTACACGGAAAGGGGATTGAACTGGTGCGAGGTATCACGGTGCCGTTATGGGTACCTGCAAATAGCGAGATGGTCATCGAAGGATTTGTGAACACAAATTGTGGTGAAATTGGCTGGGAGCCCAAAGATGAACCACTTGGCGAAGGTGCAGTTTTTGAAGGACCGTTTGGCGACCACACAGGATTTTATTCGATGCCAGATCGATACCCAATAGTAGATGTAACTGCAGTGACGCACCGAAAGAATGCCATCTTCCCAGCAACAGTAGTCGGTCCACCACCTCAAGAAGATTATTACCTAGGCAAAGCAACCGAACGAATTATGTTGCCGCTGTTGAAAATCCTTATTCCTGAAATCATTGATTATCATCTTCCAAAATTTGGAACGTTCCACAATTGTGTTTTTGTTCAAATGAAATCAGAGTACCCACTCCATGCCCAAAAAGTGATGAGCGCGATTTGGGGGGCGGGACAATTGGCGTGGATCAAAATAATTATCGCAGTCGACGAATCCGTGGATGTCCATGATGAACGTGCGGTCTTTGACGCTGTACAAGGGATTGATATTCGAAGGGACATCACCATTGTCCGCGGCCCTGTTGATATCCTTGATCATGCTGCGGCAGATCTTGGGGCAGCAGGAAAAATTGGAATTGATGCTACAAATAGCGATGGTGCAGTAGAGACAATACAAATCATTAGAGTTGTGAAAGAACATGGTGGAGATGGTGGAAAGGCAATCCGTCAAGCTTGCGACACTAAAAACGAAAAAACTCGAATCATCATCGCTGTAGATGATTCAGTGAATACAGAAGATTTGGGTGAAGTGTTCTTTCACTTCTGTGCTTGCTTTGATCCATCTCGTGATGTGTATGACTGTGATTCATGTATCGGATTTGATGGAACAACGAAGATGCAGGGAGACGAACGAAATGGGTATGGAGTCCGCCCATGGCCACCCCCATGTCTACTCGATGAGAGCGACTGACTCTGGCTTTAAAAATAAATAGTACAGTTTTCCTTCAGCGTATTGACCACCTGCTTTGATGCCAGCGGTTGGACCAACACCCATGAACAAATCTGCACGGCCGGGTGCACGGATTGCGCCACCTGTATCTTGGTCAGTCATCAATTGCGTAAACTGTTTCTTTTCACCAGTGAGTGAACGAATTGTTGTATCTACAAGAACTACACCACCTCTTGGAAAAATTCGTTTGTCGGTTGCAATCGATCGCTCTGCGGTGACAGGCACGCCCAAAGAACCTGCAGGCCAATTTCCGCCATCATATTCTCGGAAGAATACGAAGGAATCATTGTTTTGAATGAGTTCATTCACTTGCGTTGGGTTTTTATCATACAGTCGCCGAATCGCTCGTAAACTGAGTTTGTCTGCGGGTATCAATCCAGCATCAAGCACACTTTGACCAAGACCTGTGTAAGGTTGATCTGTTTTACCTGCATATCCGATGTACATGAGTTCGCCATTGTCTAACCGTAACCGAGCAGAGCCATTCACATGAATGGTGTACGCATCCAAATCATCTTCAACCCAAACTAATTCGCTACCGGTAAACTCTTTTGACGCTTCTAACTCTCGTCTCGTTGGCCATGGAGTGATTGAGCCATCTGCCAATTTTCGCCCGAGTGGTTCGCCTGATGCAGGATCGCTCACAAGATCATGTGGTCGTTGGAATAGGGGGGCTGAAAAAACAGTGGTCGCATTTCTAGATGCTTTGAAATCGGGTGAGTAATACCCCGTGAATAACACAGTGCCCTCCCCATCGCATCCGACCGATTGATAGACGTCAAATCGTTCTTTGATGGTAGAAATAAACTCTTCTTTGTTTGAAGACTGTTCTAAAATTGATTGAAGTGCAATGACAGAATTCTTTGCTTGTTCGTGTGAGATGCCCTCTATTGGGAACCATTGTTTACTTGATGGCGCTTCATACCAACTGATGCTGTAGTCAATTGAATCTTTAAGGAATAAATCTCGAGATTCCCAAGCAATCCCAATATCTGGCCATTCATTTTGATGAACTCTTTCCAGAGCCGGTTGGCCTGCAGGGAGTGGGGCTGTGTAATTCGGTTTCTGTGTTTGGCTAGAGGTTGTGGGTTGTTGGTTTTTACATGCCCCAAGCCCAACAAAGAGGAGGAATATGGTGAAAGTTCGCATTTTCATATGTGTATACATCGGTCAGTCACGTGATTTATGCCGAATAGAGGATATATAGATACGCGTCGCATGGTAGAATGGCTCATACTGATCCTCGAAGCCAAGGAATTACAGCATTATGTCAACAACAATCTTCACATCATATTCACTCGCCCTCATTGGTGGCATGCCTGGATGGCTTGAAATAACGGTTTTACTGATCATCGGACTTCTCATTTTTGGAAAACGCTTGCCCGAAGTTGGCCGCAATGTTGGGAAATCAATTGTTGAGTTCAAGAAGGGGATTAAGGGTATCGGCGATGAAATCGATGAAGAAGCCCAACGTAGTAAAGATGATGACAAGTCATCTCAAACAGAATTGCCACCTGCGAAAATTACTCCAGACCCCGCGAAAGAAGTAAAAGAAGAAACTGGGCAAAGCGGCAACTGACTTCTATTACGTTGCGGGGGGCTTATCAAGATGGACATAGAGACGACGCCATGGTTGGTCTCCTAAGATTCTCCACTTATGTCCCTTGCCCTCTAAGTCGTTTGCTAGAAACACATCTCCGGGATTGACAATTAGGATATCTCCATGGCCGAAGGTGAATTCAACTGTTCCTGTTAACGTGATGACATATTGCATCCGTGGGGCAGGGTGCCAATCATACGACCCACCGGGCTCAGTTTCTGCAATACGAACGCTGTGGCACTCGATAAGGTCACTGACATAAGTGCCATGCCCATGCTCGGTCGTTCCAACACTCCATGTATCTATTTTTGAAATTTTTTGATCACAAGTACAAAAATGGGGGAATTCTAATTGCATGTCATTCTCCTTGTTTTGATACTCTAACAGACATGGAACAACGCGAATACGAAGTTTTGATTATTGGGGGTGGAATTAGCGGTGCGACTCTTTTGTATGATTTGGCGTTGCATAGTGATGTGCAAAGCATGTGTTTGATTGAAAAATACGATCATCTTGATCCTTTGAATTCAAATGCACACAGCAATAGCCAAACATTACATTGCGGAGATATCGAAACAAATTACAACAGAGAAAAAGCCGACCATGTCAAAGGTGGTGCAGAGATGATGTTGCAATTTGTAAACAATGGTTCAGGAGATGAATCGTTGAAGCGTAAGTATGGAAAAATGCTCCTTGGTGTTGGGGCAGTGGAAGTTGAAACAGTCAAGGAACGGTTTTTGGCGATTTCTGATCTCTTCCCAACATTAACAGAAGTCGATGCGAATGCAATCGCAGAAATTGAGCCAAATGTAGCAATCATCGATGGAAAAATGCGCGAAGAACCAATCTATGGGTTGTACAACCCAGATGGATATGCCATCGATTACGGAAGGGTGACTGAAAATTGTGTTGCACAAGCACAAAAGGTGCAAGATAAAATCGTCGATGTCAAACTTTCGACAGAAGCAAAAAAACTCACGCGCACTGAGAATGGATTTGAAGTCGAAGTAAAAGGTGGAGAGACATTACATTGTCAATGTTTAGTCGTATCTGCTGGCACGTATAGTTTGCATTTAGCGCAGACGATGGATAAGGGAAAGAAATTCTCAGTCTTACCAGTCTCAGGTAGTTTTTATTTTGCACCTGAGGTCCTTCATGGCAAAGTCTACACAGTCCAAAATCCGAAGTTGCCATTTGCTGCTGTTCATGGTGATCCAGATATGACGAAACCAAATGTGACACGTTTCGGTCCCACTGCGTTGATGCTTCCTGTGTTAGAGCGGTTTAACGCAAAAACAGCAGTTGGTTTTTTAGAATCATTTCACTTTACGACTGGAACAGCAAAAACACTCTTTCATTTGATGAAAGACAAAGATATTCGCGAGTTCATCTACAGGAATATCGGATATGAGATACCAGTTCATGGAAAGAAGACTTTTTTGAAAGAAGTGCAAAAGATTGTCCCATCGATGAAGGTGGACGATTTAGATTTTGCAGACCACACAACTGGTGTTCGACCTCAGTTGATCGACGAAGAGAAAGGCGAGTTGCTGATGGGCGCTGCAAAGTTCAGCGATGGGGATGGTGTGATTTTTAACATGACACCATCACCCGGAGCAACAAGCGCATTTGCAAATGCAGCAGAAGATTTGGTGACAGTGACCAAATACCTTGGCAAAAACATTAACCAAGATTCATTTAAGAGCGTGTTTCAGGTGTCTCCGCCAGCGTAACTACTTTGAAGTCAGTTCTGCGACATGTCCAGAAATTTGCCAAAGCGACGTGGCAATACAAGTCAGAATGAGAATATGCAGGACTGCATATAGACATTTCCAAGGAAATTTTCCAGCGGGGCAACAACTTTTTCCATCATCAGACATTCGTATCTCCTTTCTCCCTTCCTATCGGCATTTAATTAACCCGCGGTTAATTAACAGTACGAAAAATGCCGCTCAGCCCGCGGTTGATTAATTTTTCACGACGTTTTCCCAATAAGATATGTATGCGGCGATACGCAATATGTGCTGTGATTCTAGGGCTTCTAGGAATCTTGTTGAGTTGGTCTCTTGTGGGTTGTATTCAACTTGTACAAGATGCCTTTGCAGCGAGTTTGACACTTGGTCTGTGCACGTTCAGCGGCTTTGTGCTGATTGGATTGGGCATTGCGTACCTATGTTGGATTGAAATTCGTGGATACCTCGCAGTGCGAACCATTGACCGACTAGCATCTTCATTACAGTCTGGAAACGTCATATTTGCGAAACGTGAAACCACCCGATGGTTACATTCTGTGCATCAAGACCGTTTGATAGAAGAAGTGCAGAGAGCAACATCCATTTCAGCCATTCAAGATATTGTTTCTGATGTGGCAAAGACAATCGATTCCAAAGTAGACGTGTATATTGCAAAGGAATCATTACTTGCAGGTGCGATCGTGGGTGTTTCGCCATGGGCGTTCGTAGACGGAATCGTTGTGGGATGGAGACAATTAAAGATGATGCGGCAAATCGCTACAAATTACGGGATTCGTCCAAGTACCCTTGGAACATTGCGACTTCTTAAACGAGTCATCGTCTCTGTGGCATTTGCTGATGCTGCTGAACATATTTCTCAATGGGTTGCGTCGAAAGTTCCATCTCTTGGTGGCATCATCCCCGCAGCAGGGCAGTCCGCTGCAACAGCAATTCTAACCGTTAGATTAGGGCGATCTTGCAAACTTGCATGCAGACCCATGCAAGCACACACCAAGCAACGTGCATCATTATTTGCACGGTTGAAGGCTTTTATTTCTCGGTATAAAAAAACCACAGCGAAGGAGAAGAGGACTCGCTGTAGTTTCAACCCCGGAAATACTCGGTGTCAGACACCTAGTGTCTGACACCCAGATTTCCCCAGAACCCACTTAAACCCCGTTGTCCCGAGAATGTTCACCACAGAAGTATGGAGCCGGATATCCCGTAGGGCTCGATGCGAACGGGTTTGAATCCGTCACATTGGTATATGCGTCAAAATGAGATGAAATAGGTTATTTATTTTAAAATTTTGTAAAACAGCCCAAGAAAGGGGGTGGTAGGATGTTGCGATGCTTACCCCAATATTGCTTTCATCGCTTTTGTTAGCGCCTTCAGGGCGGTTTTTGAATCAAATCGATGGATTCCTTGAACCGGCACATGCAATTTGGCTCCCCAATGGAACAATCGCCGTTGCAGACCGACTTGCCGATGAAATAGTGATTGTTACTCCCGAAGGCGAACGCGTTTCGGTAATCCCTGCGGAAGGCGTTGAAGCAATTAAGTGGTCAGAAGATGGGCTTGTACACCCTGTCACAGAAACTAAAACATTGCCATGGGATACAACCGAAGTTCGACAACAAGGCATTGCTACAAAAACCGCAACCGGATGGATTGTGCCCGATATCCTTGGACATTCAATTCACCATTACGATTTGGATGGGAAATGGATCGGAAAATGGGGTGTACATGCTTTGTTACCACATGAAGGACAAGGGAAACTTCATTACCCAAACGCAATCGATGTATCGTCAGATGGATCGAAGGTGATTGTGTGTGAAGGGTTTGAAGGTCGGATTCAAATCTTTGCTCTTGATGAGGGTGAGCCTGAAACTGCACCACTCATTTCAAATATCGCTCACTTTGGAAAACAAATCGATTCCTTTGCTGACTTAATCCTCATCGCCGAGCCGGAACTCGGAGATGTGTATCTATTTCGTACAGGGCTTGACGTTCCCATTCAACTGACTCGATTCGGTGGGGAAGGAACTGCACCCCATCATTGCAAATGGGTCAATGGTTTATGGATTGGCGATGGAGAGATAAAAGTTGTAGGCGAAGGAAATTTGAAGACATTTGTGTACGAACATAATCCGCAAAGCCCGTTGAAAATGCTACCTGGCATGGTGAAATTCAAAAAATCTCAAAAACATGATTGTTTTGTAGGACCAATCGAAAATTCAAACACGATGCCAACCGCTGCTGACATTGCCTTGACTCCAGATGGTTTGAGAATGTGGGTGGTCAATGCAGAGGAAGAAACAGTCTCGCGTACACTCTTGAGCGATTTCACAACTGAGTTGACAATTGAAGGTTTTGTTGAACCCTCCGGTATCGAAGTAGAAGCCGATGGAAATATTCTCGTCTCAGATATTGGTGCTTCACACGTCAAACGCTTTTCGCCAGAAGGTGAACACTTGCTTACATTCGGTGAAAAAGGGTATGCACCACATCAGATGTTCAAACCCGCAGGAATCACAGTTCTTGATGATCGGACAATTGTAATTGTTGATTGGGGAAACCACCGAGCGCAGATATACAGCCCTGATGGAAAATGGCAAGCTACGTTCGGTAGAGGAAGAAGTTGGACAAGAGAAAAAAACCCTCTACCACATACTGTCACAAGTAATGCAGGGAATTGGAAGGTGACCTATTCTCCAACGCCTGATGAAATGCCACTCAATGAAGTGTTTGAACTTATCACGTGGGTCGAAGGGGATGGAGAAATCAAGTCACTACGGGTTGATGCAGCGATGCCAGCACATGGTCACGGCATGATGACTAATCCTGTGACGATTTTACAAGCAGATGGCAGTTACAAAACAACTGGAATGCTTCTGAGTATGCCGGGCTATTGGGAGTTGTATTTTGATGTCGATGATGGCAACACCATCGAACGAGCGCAGGATGAAGTCACTCTGGAGCCCTAAGTAATTTTTCATCAGGTAACGGCGAGGTGAGTGACTCTAAAAAAGCAAGTAAATCTATCTTTTGTTGATTAGTAATATTGAGTGGTTCTAAAATAGTCTCGCGGTGGTGGTCAGCACTGACAAAGTTTTCTAGCGTTGAATAATGTTTAAGTACATCTTCGAGGGTTTCCAATTGTCCAGCATGCATGTAGGGTGGAGTCTTAGCAACGTTTCGCAAACTTGGAGTCCGAAATGAACCCCAGTCCTCTCTACGTTTCGCAATATGTTTTGAAATAACTGCTCGCATACTTTCTGGGTCATCACTGTGCTCGCCACCTGCTGTGAATTGTGCGGTTAGGAGTTTGTCGATCGCTTCAGCCCTACCACCATCTTCAAGCGCTCCGCCATCCAATGGACCAACACCTACAGAATGAAATGCTCCATCGGTGAACCAAGGGCCAAAGTGACATCGTAGACAACCTCCATCAGTTATGAAGTACTTCAGCCCCCTTTGAGCAGATGGAGAGATTGCATTTTGATGACCAGAAACAAATGCATCGAATGGTGCAGATGTTGCATCAAGTTTCGTGATATATGCAGCGAGGGCTTTTGCGATTTTTGCTGAGTTCCCATCCACATCTTCTGGAATCATTTCGCCAAACGAGTCAGTCCACTGAGAAGAAAGCACTTCGTCTTCCTGAATGATTGAGAGGATGTCTTTTCGTGGAATATTCATTTCATCAGGATGTTCCATTGTTTGAATCGGCTGCCCCCACAACGTATCTGCTCTTCCATCCCAAAAAAACCACCGTTGGTGTGCTGCATTTAGTAACGTAGGTGAATTACGAGTTGTTAGTCCGACGCCTTTTGCAACCGATTCGCCATCAGTGAAATATTTATTGGGTTCATGGCATGTTGCGCACGACACTTCTCTGTTTGAAGAGAAACGGGAATCGTAAAAAACTGACTGCCCGAGTTTTGCTGCATCATCATTCAACTCGTATTTATTGGTCGTGTCTTCCTCAAGAATTGCAGGGCTAAGAGATTCTACGATCTCCCATTCTTTTTCTGTAAATGTTGGCGTACGAACATCATCTGAAAACAGGAGTGCTGCGAACAAAAGGTCTACGAACATTATGTTAGGTTACTCTATCGTGAGAGTTCCAGTGCCAGTCGCACCCTCCCAGCCACCAATACGAATGTAGTAGACAGTATCGTCAGATACCGAATATTCTATTTCGGAGTGATACGGTTGGCAGTTGTTTCCGTCATTTGCGTCACCATTACATGCAACTTGGTTATCGCAAGAACCCTCATATAGTGCCATTGAGGTATCAAAGCTTGAAGAATCGCAAGTAGAGAAAGATAATGTTCCTGAGGAACCAGCCACATATCTGAACCAAATATCTTGAGAGTTACTCCAATTCATATACGTGCCAGAGCATTGTGAATCATCCGGTTCTGGACTACTCGGTGTCGCACTGTTTGTTTCGTAAGGGTTCTGCCCGATATGAGCAACTAGTGCAGTGTCACATTCATCACCCGCGCCAGGGCAGAGTGTATCTGCACAAGTTGTTTCGTCACCTTCATAATTCCCGTTCTGCTCAGCGCAATCGTTACTGCTAAGTTCAACACAACTAAAGTCACTGAGGCAACATGAACCGGTAACAACACATTCAGTTCCCCATACACCGACAAGTTGAAGCAAATCAGAAACATCAACACTGCATGAATCATCTACATCGCCCATTGGTCTAAATGTTCCATCTCCAGTAACACCCCAGTTATCGATGACTGCGAGGATGTCAGAGACACCCACAACGCCATCCCCATCGATGTCATTTGCACATGTACTTAAAGGAACATCACATGGATCGAGGATTCCTAAACGCCACACAAACAATCCTCTTTCAAGGTCACTACCAATGACTGTACCACTTGGGAAATATGGATACGTACTCCATAAGCCATTAAAACTGGCGTTGTCATTGTTTGGATAGGTATCAAAATACCCGTATTGAGTTGGGTTAAGTGGGTCACTGGCATCAAAAACGCGTAGCCCAGAGCGGTAATTCGCTTCGAAAATCATTCCGTCATGAGTGTATAAGTTGTGATCTATGGAAGAAGAACCACTGGTAAATGTTCCTACAAAGGATGGGTTTTCAATGTCAGCAACATTAATGATTCGAGTTGTTGTGCTTCCACCAAAATTTTGTTCATCAAGTTCATCGTTTAGATAGAAGTATTGTCTGTCTTCAGACAACCAACCTTGATGGGAATACGCAGCATTGCTGTAATAGGTTTGTGAAACAACGAATGGATTCGATTTGTTTGTCACATCAACAATTGTTAAACCGGTGTCACTCCAACCACCATTAAATCCAGCACAGCAGAATGCAATTTGTCTTCCAGCAAATGGACCATCAGTATATGTAACTACTTGAGCGTCATGGATATATCGATCAGTCCATTGACCAACCTGGACAGGCACAGCAGGGTTCGATAAGTCGTAGATATACATGCCATCTGCAGTTCCGCCAGTGCGGTAGAGAAAGCCACTTTCAGTATCAATGACAACGTTGTGCGTAGAGCCAGAACCGGCAGAGTTTAGTGTTTGAACTTGACCCAAATCAATATTCGCTAAATTGAAAACCTGTATGCCTCCGCCACCTTCGCTGACACAATACATATATGTACCGTATGTTTTGATATCCCTCCAAAGAGAATTTGGTCCATCAAGAAGTTGAATGACTTGAGCATTACCGGGATTTGTGATTTCGACAATCCCTGTTCCATCGTACGTTCCCATCAACGCATACTCTCGGCCTGAAGCAGAAACATAACCCCAACAGTCATTGCCATTATCTGCATTGCTGCCAAACTCGCTTAATGGTAGCCAAGAATGAAGCACAACATTTTCAGAGTCAAACCCTAATACTCTTTCCTGCCCTCTGTTGAAATCAGCACGATATGCCTCCGCTTTAATTGCGGGCTGACGATCTTTAATCTTGGGATCATCAACATGTGCAATAAGTGTTGCTGAAACCATCGAAACGGCAATAATCAGGGTGAATTGAGCTTTGTTATTCATCTTTATCTATGGACCTTTCTCTGGATGTCTATTGTGGCATTTATGTGTAGAAATGCCACTTATCTTCTCTAGAATACGAATAAAATCGATTTTAGACGCAAAAAACTCTAAAAAGTGGTGATTTGGGTAATAGAGGGTTATTAAATGACCTACTCGCAGATGCCCCAATTTCCAATTGCAGTGAGTAAATCGCCCACAGCAACGACCCCATCACCGTCAATATCAGTCGTTGGGTCATCTGAACCCCACGCACCAATAATGGCTAAAACGTCAGTTACATTCACAAAACCATCGCTATTAATATCACCAAGGCAGGTTGACCCACATGTAATAATTTCAAGTTGGAAGTTGTCGATGCCCGCCTCCACAATACTTTGAGGGTCTGCATCTTCAGCAACAAATGCAACTCGAATTTGGTTTGTTGGTTCAACATAAGAACCAATCGTAAACTGGGTCGTTTCCCATTCTGAATTTGTTGAACCGGTTTGCTGGACTAGTGTCCAAGAGCCGCCATCATCATTTGAGATATATGTTTTCAAGTTATCAGTCGACTGACTATCAAAGAACCAGCGAGCGTATGAGATGATGCCATCAGTGCCAGCAACATGAAGTTGAGGGGAGAGCAATGATGTTGATCCGCCATCGACATCTTCTGTACCAGCATTCCCGCCAACCTCTCCATTTTGTGTGACAAAGCACATTGTGTTTTGTGAACCACCAGTTGCATCGTCTTCAGGGGCTGCCATTTGGGTGTTATAAATTGTGCCGTTTGGATCAGCCTGTTCCCACGTTCCAGTTGTGAGTCCTGCACTATCAACGACTGACCACGATGAGACATCATCTTCCATTTCATCTCGGAAAATGATATCGGTGCCCTCGCCAACAGTAACGTTGTACCAATCTGAGGGAGGATCAAGATACGTTTCGCCACCACTTATTGCAATCGAAATCTGAAATCCTAACTCAGTTGCACAATCTGAAGCGGGAAGCGTTGCTTCATATTGACCTTTCCCCAAAACTGTGAGTGGATATTGCGTCTCGGTTCCATCTTCTAGAATCGTGATAAAGATGTTTGAAGGGTCAACGTGACCTCCACCAATAATCTGCGTGTTGATAAGAAAGGAGGTCTCAACACTTGGGGGTATAAAACCTGGAAGTCCATTTGGGTATGAAAAGATGATGCCATTTGGAGAATCTTGAATCCAAACTTCTGTTGAATTACAACGACCCATGACAAGATCGAGCCAACCATCGCCGTTAATATCAAACACGGCAACATCATGCACACCTTGTAACTGTGATGTGCTGATGCCAACAGATTGTTCAGACATGGTGACGTTTGGAGTGTTGCCTAAATTTCTATAGATATGGGTTGTTCGAGAGCACCCAGAAATGTCAACGTCAACGTCTGTGATAATGACATCTTGGTGCCCATCATTATTTAAATCTCGGATGATGGAGTTCCCACCAAAGCCATCACTGTTTTCAAAAGTGTATGTGGAAAAATTAGCGAAGCCATCTCCGCCGTTCCCTTCGTTCAGATAGTAGTGGTCAGAACCATCATCAACGACAACCATATCTGGTCGACCATCACCGTTCAAATCACCACAAGAAACAAAGTAAGGTGCTGCTTGATCAATGATGTCATACCCGTCGAAATACCCCTCGTTGCTTGGATTGTTGTATGTAATGGCAACATGCTGAGGAGGATTCAAGGATGTTTGTTTGACAACATCAAGCACTCCGTCACCATTCATGTCAATGATTTGACTCGCAGCACCAAATGCAGAGAGCAACATCTCACTGTCCATTCGTTGTGTACTTTCATCTGCAAAGAATGCGTTCCCATCATTAATGAGAAGGCGATTGTTGTAATCGAAAATTTGAGTGGTTCCACTGTCATAATCACCAAAATATAAATCTGGATACCCATCTCCCGTCAAATCATCTACAGCAAGACTGCAAAAACGAGGGCCAGCAGTTTGGTGCATCCGTGGGATGCGGTCATTTTCAAAACGAAAGCCTTGCCAAACTCCAGCAATCTCACCTAGATTCATATAGATACGAGGGTGTGAGAGTTCCTTCGTCGAATTGTCTGTGAGCGTTGTGACAGTAATCATGTCAAGCCAACCATCAAGATCAAGATCATGCAAAATAACGTCACGATCATTCGTTGCTGTAAGGAACCCGTTGTCTCCTGCAACATCAGTTGCAGTTGCATACTTACTTGTTCTGTCTGTGAGTACGCCATTCTCGTTCATAAAGAGAACATTGGTATTTGCCCCAGTAGACGTGAATGGTTCTTTTCGTACACAAACTAAATCAATGTCTCCATCAAGGTCAACATCACCCCATGCATAATCTTTTTCACGATCATCGCTAATGCCAACATCTGCATCACTCACGAGTCGTTGATTTGTTTGATTTGTAAAATTTCCAAAACCGCCAGTAAACGCAAGTTCAGTGAGAAGAAGAGTTGTGAGAATCATAAGCAGGGACCCCAATGTCCAACGATGTAGAGGAGGTCGGTGACGTCTACGATGCCGTCACTGTTTGTATCTGTCACGCAGTTTACACAAATTCCCCAATTGTCAATGACAGCAAGGACTTCACTAACGCCAACGAGGTTATCACCATCAAAGTCTCCAGCGCATCCCTGACAACTATCTGGAACGCCATTATTGTCGTCATCGACTTCACCCAATAAAATGTCAAGCATATCAATTGTGCCATTTGCATTGCAATCTGCAGGGGCATCATCAAAAGCCATGAGGAAGACATCAAAATCATCTAAATCAACATCGCCATCTTGGTCGACGTCGTGTATTGCACAAGGATCATCAGGCGTAACTGAAAGTCCGAAACACCCACGGAACCCAATCGTGTCTATGTACCCATGAAAATCGTTGAGTTCAACATCCCCATCATCATCACTGTCAAATTCGACTTGGCCAAGTGAACTTAAGAATTGAATCACCATTGCCTTGCCTTCTTCGCCCAGTGCTTCAAACGCTTTTGCTGAATTTGCGCCTTGGGAGCCAAATGCTCCATGCTCTTGAATCGCGAGGGTAACTCTCGATTCAAACGTGCCAGCAGAGAATCGACCGTCATGCCATAGTGGGTCCCGATACGCCAAGCCCCAAAGCGGAGGTGTTTTTAATTCTCTTCCGTTTGCTGAACCTTGTTCAATCCCATCGCCAGCAACACCCATGTCATGGAGAAGAAAATCGGAGTAGGGACGAATAACTTGATTTCGAAGTACTGGTTCTACATCAGGAGCGTCAGATGTGATGAACGAAGGAGTGTGACAGTCAACACAACCGATGTCATTAAACACTATTTCGCCCTGAACGCCAAACTTAGGTGTTTGTGGTGGCGGAGCAAGCAGCCGTTGAAAATCTGTGACACGATCGATAAATTCAAATCCTTCTGCGTCTGGGAAATCTTCTGGGTCAGCAACAGTATCACAATTTTCAAGAAGTTCTTCATCACCATTCGGTGCATTGTCAAACGGTAAAAAACGATTGCTTAATCCCATCTCATTTTGGGCAGCATCTGAAGAGAATGTGAGCACTGAAGCAACCTGAGCTTTCCAGCCGAATCGTCCAACGTGCAACTCATCGGTAGGATCTTCAAAATTAGAAACCATGTGCGCTTCACCGCGTACCTCTATGGGTTGCATGTCTCTATTGGCAAGTAAGTCATCATCTGAAATTGCTTCAACCAAACCATACGCGAGAATGCCATTCGTCACTCTAAGTGTCGTGACATTGGCCTCTGGCGGAACAATTTCAGCACACTCATCGCTTATGGCTTCTGCTTGACGCAATGAACCCCCTAGTTCAGCAAGTGGGTCAAACCCGCCTTTCTTGCCAATGAAACCAAATCGAGTTACTGTTTGCGTTCCTGCGCCACCAACCGGATTGTTGTGGCAACTTCCGCAACTTGTCTGATTGAAAATTGGACCTAGCCCCATTTCAACGGACAGATCTTGATTAAATGATACTTTTCCTTGTTCAAATCTGTTAAGAAGTGCCTCTGAGAGTGTTGAGAGAGGATCGCCCGGCCTTGGCTGTGGGCTGTCAGCGTACGAATCACAAACACAAAAACCGCATCCTGCGATACAAACAACTGAATATAGAATTGCTCTACTCGTCACAAATAACTCTCCTTCACATAGAAGTAGATACGATACTTCTTCAGTGTGGTTGCACCTAATGTACTTCAACAAACGCCCATTTCAAACGTCCAAATGCCTACTTATCATGTTTGTATTGCTGTTTTGTGGGTGTCAGCAAGAAGAATTACCCCAAAAAACGCTTGATTCTGGGCTAGGAACGCACTTTTCTCTCATTTCACAAGGGCAAACTGGCTCAGCGAGAGTTCGGCTGCGACAGTGGATGGAGAAACATGGAGAATCTTCTCAAAACCTGTTTTTAATGGGCCTCAGTTACCATCACGAGGCACAATATGTCCAAGCAGCCCAGTGGTTTGAGAAGGCAACTCGATTTCCTCAAGCGAAAACGTACGCCCCAGTCCGGCATTTTCTTGGGTGGTCTTATTATTACGCTGGACAACTTGAACCATCAAAACAGGCATTTGAACAATTTCTTGAGTATCAACCTGATGAACCAGACACTTTATTTGCACTGGGGCTGATTTCGATAGAGGAAGGCAATCTTGAAAGTGCAACTCAATATTTTATTGACTCGATTGAGGTAAGCGAGCAACATGTGTTCATCCAAGCAAAAGCGAAAGCTCGACTTGCTGATGTCATGGCTACGCTTGATCGATGGGGCGAAGCCATTTTGCTTTACCAAGAAGCAGTTGCATTACAAGCAGATTTATATGAGGCGTGGTATCGATTATCACAAGCATTACGACGGGAAGGTCATGTAGAAGAAGCGGCGATTGCATACCAACAATTTTTAGAAGCGAAGAAACGAGTACGACCCGACTTGCATGCGCAAACGAGGTTCCCTGAATGACTCGATTCTTTGCTTTTTGTTTCTTGCTTGTTAGTTGTGGTGAGCAATTTGAACATCAATCAACCATTTCATTTTCTGAAGTTGAAACGATAATCGCTCCAACCGTGTGTGGCAGTGACTTCCCCACACAAATTATTGAAGTGAACGGAACTGGTCTTGCTTTATTCGACTATGACAATGATTCTGATCTTGATTTGTTTGTTGTGAATGCTTCAGATGAACCAAGCCGCTTGTATGAAAATGTCAGTGTTGATTCGATTGTTTTTGAAGATGTGACTGAAAAAATGGGAGTGCATGTTCAGCGTTGGGGAAACGGAGTAGCTGTTGGTGATATCAATGGCGATGGATTCGACGATTTGTACATCACGTGTCATGGTCCAAATGTGTTACTTCAAAATATAGAAGGGAAGACTTTTAGGGATATCACAACAGAGGCAGGAGTTGGAAATGAAGGATGGGGGACGAGTGCACGGTTTGGTGATCTTGATGGTGATGGTGATTTAGATTTATATGTCTGTAATTATTTAAAGTACGATTCAAAACAACCTCCCCCTCGGGCAACATACAAGGGGCAGGATGTCCTTGGAGGTCCGCATGGCATGACGCCACAGCAAGATGTTGTGTACGAAAATACTGGCGATGGTCGTTTTCAAGACGTGACAAAAGAGTGGGGATTTATGAGCAACCCAGCATTCTCACTCAATGCAACGATTCTTGATATGACAGGGGATGGGAAGCAAGATGTGTTTGTTGGGAATGATTCAATGGCAAACAACTTGTGGGTTAATGTCAGCCAAGATGATTCAAAGACGCAATTTGTAAACAAGGGGTTACATACAGGAATTGCAGCCAATGGCGATGGTTCAATGCAAGCAACAATGGGAATTGCAATTGCAGATGTCAATGGCAACAACCGACCGGATGTGTTTACCACTAATTTTTCGAGTGACACCAATACATTGCATACGAATGACGCGAGTGGTTTTTTTGATGATCGTACAACTCGGTTTGGTTTAGGTTTAGCAAGTAGAACATTGCTTGGTTGGTCGTGTGGATTTCACGATTTTGATTTGGATGGTGATGAAGATTTGTTTGTCGTCAATGGACATGTCTATCCAGAAGCAGCGTATGAAACGATGGATAGTCCCCGAAATCAGCCAGTGTTATTCTTTGAGCGGATTGGAGATCGGTTCAAGCAAGTAGAACAAGAAGGTGAGTTTCGAGATCGTGCAGCTGTGTTTGGAGATCTCGACCAGGACGGTGATACTGACATTATCGTTGCTCAGCGCAATGGCGATGTGCGCGTGCTGCGTAACGATGCTCCATCAAGAGACACATTTTCTATCGAGTTGTTGGGTCAAGAAGGGAATCCAAAAGGGCTCGGAGCAACAATTCATGTGAAATACAAAGATGGATTGATATTTTCTCGTTGGAATACCGATGGCGCGGGGTTTCAATCTTCATCATCGGCTCAACCATTCGTATTTTCAAAGAAGGGTGAGATCGTCCAAATAGAAGTCATCTGGGCAAACGGTGATGTTCAAGTCGTAAACGACATTTCCAACCCATCTTCAATCAACATTTCTCAAAATTAATTAACCCGCGGTTAATTAATCCGTTCAATCAAGAGGCTTAACCCGCGGTTAATTAATTACGTGAGCACATCTGCCTTTTGATATTTTTTGCCGAGAATTGCGTTGGAATCTGCGCCCATCCAATTTTCAAGAATCGAGGCATAGACTTCTCTGAAGTCTGTATTGAACACAAGATCGCCTTCATCAAGACTTGAAAGTGATGGATGTGTTCCAAGCAACCCAGTTTGGACATTGTCACCGATGAGGAACATCGGAGCAGCAGTTCCGTGGTCAGTTCCGTTTGAGCCATTCTGTGCAACACGTCTTCCAAACTCACTGAAGACCATTGTCATCACCTTGCCAGAATTCCCTTGCTTTACTAAATCTTGTTGGAACGCAAGTAATGCGCCACCGAGTTGTCTCATTAGATTTGCATGCCCATTGAGTTGGTTTGCATGTGTATCAAACCCACCTAAACTTGCGTAATAAACTCGAGTTGGTAAATCTGCTCGAATCATCGAACTGATGAGTCGAAGTTGTTTTGAAAGTTCGCCATCAGGGTATTGAACCAGTGGGTCTTTAGAGACGGCAGCACGGATTCGATCTGAAGAAACTTGTGCATCTAATGAAGTACGAATCAGAAAATCAAGTTGGCTGTCTGATGCTACACCTTGAACCTTTTCTTTTCGGTTGATGTCATCGTATGTTTGTTCAAGGGCACCATCAGTTGCTCCGCCAGCCCATCGGAACAGTTCTTCAGCTTCAAAGTTTACGGCTTTCTGTGTTTTTCCATGGAGTGCAAGAGGTGCCTTATTCCCAATTGCGATTGACCCTTTTGGTTCTGGCTGACCCGCGCACGTATTGTCAAAGTACTTACCTAACCAGCCGTACCCTTGACCACTATGATTTCCAGTGTGCCAGATATCAGTAGAAGTAAAGTGAGATCGGTTTGGATTTGGATAGCCGACACCCTGAACGATTGCTGCTTGGTTATTATTGATTAACTCAAGAAGTCCAGTGAGGTTTGGGTGCAGGCCATAGCCATCAGCATTAGGAATCGGCAACGAACCATCTGTATTGTTTCGTGTTTTTCCCGGTTCCCCAATCGCTATTTGTGGTCGTGCTGAATAATATTCGCGAGAACCATATGGGATGACGGTATTCAGTCCGTCATTTCCTCCGGCGAGTTGGATGACTACAAGCGTGTGATCTTCAGGTACACCAGCTTGGGATGAGACCAAAGAACCAAGAGGTAACATGATTCCTTCTGCAGAGCGTTGCATGAATAATGGCACGGTCGATGCCATTGAAAGAAATGTCATCCCTTGTTGAAGGAACAACCGGCGACTATAGGCGTTACTTGATCCAGTGCTTGATACTTGTTCGTGTTCGTGATGATGGTGATCTGACATAAGGCAATTCCTTAACAAAGTTGATATTCAGGCATCGCAGTAATGAGCGTGAGCAAGCCAGTTACTGTTTCATTGTTAATGTTGTTGTGTTGTGTTGTCATGTAATCTTGAAGAGGGGAGATACGGTCTCTGCTTGGATCTTCGACATTTAATAATGATGTGAGTAGAAACTTTATCAATGCTTTTGAATCACGAGTTTGACCTTTGGCAAGAGCCATTGCATTAAATTGGTCACCACCTGTCTCCCATGGTTCTCCATCTGGTCGTTGCCCTGTTAACAAATACACCAAAGTGTTCTGTCTCATAAACATTGTTGAAGTGTTAATCCAAGCTCGACCACCATCCCAACCTTTGACAGAAGGAGGTGCAAAAAGTCGTTGTCCCATTAAGTCAGACGCAATAGCCAAAGTTCTTACCATCTTTGATCGTTGTGGAGGATTGAGCGATCTTGTTGCTTGGACAATAAGTTGAATAGGACTTTTGATGATTGAATTCATGTTCGATTCATCATAAAAGTGTTCGGATAAGAACATCGTTTCAACCACGGGTTTTAGTTCCCACTTTTTCCTTTTCAACAAATTGGCTAACGCAAGAACATACGCTTTCGTCTCAGAGGTCTCGCCATGTGGGAGGTCGTTGACAAAGAATTTATACAACTTTTCGATGACGAACTTAGAAGCATTTGAACGAGTGAAAATGAGGTCAACAAAATCATCTCCATCGTACTTCCCGCTACGCCTAAATATTTTCTTTGTTCCAGTGTCATGTTGTTGCGCTCTGAATGCAAATTCATCATCTTCGAACGTAAAACCTGTAAGGCAGCGAGCGCCTTCTTTAATGTCGTCTTCGGTATACCCTTCACCTTCGCCAAGAGTAAACAACTCCATCAACTCGCGAGCAAGATTTTCGTTTGGCGCTTGTTTTCGATTTTGATCGTTATTAAGATATTTAATCATCGCAGGGTCATGAATAATCCCACGGACTAAATCCTCTTTGAAATTTCCCAAAGCATTGTTGCGAAAGAACATGTTTTGCAAAAACATGTGGTAACTATTTTCTATTCCTCGATAACCTGTTGCGAAATGGCCATGCCAGAACAACGTGAGTTTCTCTTCGAGAGGTCTTGGTGTAGAAATCATCCTTTGAAGCCACCAACGTTCCATTTCAGAAACTTGCTTCCGGTCAGCGCGTTGTCGCCTCTGTCGTTCAGTTCGTAGTTCTTCAAGCATTGCTTCATCGCCACTCTGCCTTGCCTTCCGAATTTCTTGTCGTTCTGATTGTGTTGCAGGACGCATGATGTCTTTGTCGTAATCGTCAGGTGAGATTGGCTTGGGATCAGGCAAGTTCTGATAACTAACGATGTATTCAACCGATTTTTCTAAACCAATGTCCGCAAGTGCTTGGGCTTGTTGGGGAGTTCCTCCAAAGCCTGCTCTTTGGAGCAAGTGCATTGCTTTGCGCTCATCAAAGGAGTCTGAGTCAAGAGGTTGTAATGAAGAGAGTGTCATGAATCACTCCATAATTGTAGGTTAGAGAAGAGAACGTTCAGTTTGTTCAACGAGAGATCTTTGTGTGCTATTGCCCTCTCATACGCCGTTTTCTTAGTTTATGTTTGAGGCGAATCGCGTTTCCAATCACAGTTACATCTGAAAAACCCATAGCAGCCGCTGCAATGAGGGGTCCATGTGTGCCAAGTACCCCAAACGCTGCAAGTGGAATAGCCGCTACGTTGTACATAAACGCGAAAACGAGATTCTGCTTGATTGTTGTTAGCGCGTCTTTCGCAATATGAATTGACTCCACGGTTGCTTCTATATTGTTTGCCGGAATGATGATTGATGCAGATTCCATCGCTACATTAGTGCCTGACGCAATCGCAACGCCGACATCTGAAGCTGCTAAAGCTGCAGCGTCGTTGATGCCATCCCCGACCATCATCGAGGGGCGAGGTAGAGACGATACGATTTCAGTTTTATCTGAAGGGGATGCTTCTGCATGCACATCATCAGTTGCAATACCAACTTCGGTAGCAACTTCAATCGCTGTGGAAATTCTATCTCCAGACAGCATATGGACTTGAATTCCAAACGATTGTAATTCTTGAATCGTTTTTTTTGCTTCAGGGCGTATTTCATCTGTTACCGAAATTCGCCCAATCGTTTTGCCCTCAACCTCAACTTTGCACGTTGCTGCGTCATCACGAAGGACACGTACTCTCTTGCCATCAGTTGTTCCATGCACTCCGCTACCAGCGGTTGCTTCAAAATTTTGAACTGGTGGAACATCAATGTTCCTTTTAGTGGCTTCGTTGACAATCGCAGATGCGATTGGGTGTTCACTTGGTGCTTCAACTGAAGCCGCGAACTTCAAAACCTCTTCTTGAGTTGAGTTATGTTCAGTTTCAACTGTAGCAACAACTGGTTTTCCTAATGTAAGTGTTCCAGTTTTGTCAAAGATAACAGTTACAGTTTTTCCTGCAAGTTCTAATGAGCCCGCATCTTTCACAAGAATTCCACGCAAACTGGACTCGCCTGCAGCAACCATGACAGCCATAGGTGTTGCGAGTCCTAACGCGCATGGGCACGAAATGACTAATATGGTGACAGCAGACACGATCCCTATTTCTGTATCACCTGCAAGAATCCAGCCAACAACCGTAATCGCAGCGATCGAAAGAACAATCGGAACAAAAATCCCAGAAACTTTGTCAGCAAGTTTCTGCATTCCTGCTTTGCTTGATTGTGCGTTCGTCACAAGTTGAGCAATTCGTGAAACTGTTGTGTGCCTTCCATCAACAGTTGTCTCAAGCACGAGTTGCCCAGTTGTGTTCATTGATCCAGCAATAAGAGTATCACCAATATTTTTTGCAACTGGGAGTGGTTCACCAGTTACAATTGATTCATCGACTTCACTCGCCCCTTCTTGAACGATGCCATCGACTGGTATTCGACTTCCGGGTCTTACAAGAAGTCGCATGCCTTCTTGAACTTCTCCCGTTGAGATTTCACTCGTTGACCCATCTTCTTGGATGATTTCTGCAACATCTGGTTGCATTTTGAGTAATTCACGAATTGCAGAGCCCGCTTTCGCAGAAGAAGTCGCTTCAAGCCAGTGCCCAATACTAATGATTGCAAGTAGGGCAGCGGCCTCCATGAAGTACATTGGATGTTCTAATTCATGACCAAAGATTTTTTCAGAAATGAGGATGAAGAGGGAAAAGAAATATGCAGCAGACGCACCAATCGTGATAAGCGTATCCATGTTCGTCTGCATACGTTTAGCAGCACCAAATGCTGATTTAAAAAAGCCACCCCCAACAAGAATCATTGATGTAGTTGAGGCAATGAACATCATCCACGGCATCCATGGTCCTGCAATCCCCAGCGGTTCAGCAGCCCAATGTAACGCCTCAAAAGGTGCCCAAATGGCAACACCAATAATGGCTCGCCTTTTCCATTGAAAGGCTTCTTTTTTCTGCCTTGTTTCTATTTCGGTAGCCAGTTTGGAAGGGTCGATCCCTGCATCGACAACGGATGCTGGGTAGCCAACATGCGTTGATGCTTCTGCAAGCGCATCGCCGTCTAGGTTCGTACCGGTGACTGTAGCTCTGCCAGTTGCAAAGCCGACAGTAGCAGATTCAACCCCCTCGATATTTTTGAGTGCTTTTTCAACTTTTGAACTGCACGCAGCACAACTCATCTCATCAATTTTCAGGTCAATTTGTTCCATACAGCCGCATGATACATTGGTGTCTGACACCAGGTGTCAGACACCAATAGGGTATACTGTACTAATGCGAACTGAACGTGGAATCTCAATTGCTGCGGTTGTGGTCATGCTTTGTTGCATGGGAGCCGTTACAGGAGCGTATCCGACATCAACTTCAAAAACTCACATGACGAGCGTGATTGTTCAATCACATGCTTGTGATCTGAATCTTCAAGTTGCTAAAAAACTCGATGCTCCTGAACGAACACCTTCATGCATTTTTGATGTTGACATGCCAAAGCAGATCAATTTCGAAGAATGGCACAATTTGCCACCGCCCATATGCGGATAATTGTTCTCGTTCTCACTTTCAATCACAACATTTCAAAACAATAGAAGAGGTGACGCATGGGCGTTCCAGTAGTAGGTGCAATTGGTAAAAAATTATTTGGCAGTCGAAACGACCGCCTTGTTAAGCGATACATGCGGCTTGTTGACCAGGTTTCAAGCAAAGAGGCTGAAACTAAAATATTAAGTGACCAACAGTTAAAAGCAAAAACAGCAGAGTTTCGAACACGAGTTGAAGAAGGGGAAAAACCGGATGATTTGATTCCTGAAGTATTTGCGATTGCTCGTGAAGCGATGGATCGTTCTGTTGGAATTCGGAATATTTTCAACCCCATCCATGAATTCGACCCATCTCTGTTGAGTGGTACAGCAAGAACAATGTTCGATGAAACAAAAGCTCTCATTGACTCAACCGAAGATCGAAAACCAGATATTGAACTGCTCGGATGTATAGAACCAGTACCTGCTTGGCAATTTGTTGACATTCCAATTGAGTTATACGATGCAATTCGAGAGTTGTATCCAGACTCAAAACCACCATTCAGGGCTCGTCCATTTGATGTGCAGTTGATTGGTGCAGTTGTTTTATATGAAGGTCAAATTGCCGAGATGAAAACTGGTGAAGGAAAAACTATCGTTGCACCTTTGGCATGTTACTTATCTGCAATTGAAAATAAACAAGTGCATGTTGTCACAGTCAATGATTACCTTGTTCAACGAGACCGAGATTGGACTTTCCCATTTTTCAGGATGCTTGGCATGACGGTTGGCGCAATTCACCCTCAGCACATGCAACACCCACAACTCAAACAAATGGCATACCACTGTGATGTGGTGTACGGAACAACTGCTGAATTCGGCTTCGACTATTTGCGTGACAACATGAAGATGACAGTCCAAGAACAAGTTCAACGTCGTAGGCAAATCGCTATTGTCGATGAAGTGGACTCAACTTTGATTGACGAAGCAAGAACCCCGCTCATCATTTCTGGTCATGCACACGAAGGGCAACCTCGCTATGAAATGGCAGACAAACTTGCTCGATTTTTGTTGACGAAGCAAGAACCTTGGGCGAAAGCAGATCAAGCAGTCCAGTCATGTCTTGTCCAAATTAGTGGTCTTGAAGGCGATATTAGAAATGCATTAGACAAATCTGCAATCAAAACAATGCAGGATAAACTTGCTGAGTCGAAAGCAAAATTGCCAACTCTTGAAGAAGAACGAGACCAATTTGTTCAATATTACGAAATAGAACTCGATAAGAAAAAAGCAACCTTAACGCACGAAGGGGTTGCTGAAGCACAAAAAGAAGCGAACATCGGCTCTTTTTATGTTGGTGAGAATATGGATGTTCCTCACCTTCTTGAACAATCGATTCACGCACACACGGTCTATCAAAAAGATCGCGATTACATGGTTGCTGCAGATGACAAGGGAGTTCAAAGTGTCATCATCATCGATCAAAACACTGGGCGTAAAATGGTTGGTCGGCAATGGTCTGATGGGCTTCATCAAGCAGTTGAAGCAAAAGAAGGGGTTCCAATTAAGCAAGAAACCCAAACGATGGCAACCATCACTATTCAAAATTTTTATAAGTTATACGACAAACTTGCTGGAATGACAGGTACTGCTGATACTGAAGCAACGGAGTTTTATGAAATTTATAATCTCGATGTCATTGTCATCCCTACGAATGTGCCAGTTGTTCGAGATGACCACAACGATCTCGTATTTACATCACATAAAGACAAACTGAATGCTTCGATTAAAGAAATATATTCGATGTATCAAGTTGGAAGACCTGTTCTTGTAGGAACAACAAGTGTTGAGAAGTCAAAAGATCTTAGTCAGGAATTAGAGTCGAAGTTTCACATTACTCATGAAGTTCTCAACGCAGAGCAGCATGAACGGGAATCAGAAATCGTTAAATTTGCAGGTGATTTGGGTTCAGTAACGGTCGCAACAAATATGGCGGGAAGGGGTACAGATATTAAACTAAGCCCGCTTACCCCCGCAGTTTTGATCGAGCACTGGAAACGTTCTGGAATCTGTCCTAAAGACGTCGCGCCAGATATGCCAGAAGAAGAGGTTGTACGAAAAATTTATAGGCATATTGCGACGAAAGAACTTGGCTTACGCACATCTGACGTGAACGATATGACAGATGATGATATCTACCGCCAACTTCTTGAACATTGGTGGGGCACATATTGTTGGTGGGTTGATGCTGATAAAGCTCGAACAATGAAAAATGACAAACTACTCTCGGATTTAGATCAAAGTGGAGCTTGTTTACTGCATCGTCTTCGGTTTTATAAGAATGTCGAAGAACTCGGCGGTTTGCATGTTATTGCTACTGAACGGCATGAATCAAGGCGAATAGACAACCAGTTACGAGGTCGAAGCGGTCGACAGGGTGACAATGGTTCTTCTCGTTTCTTCTTGAGCCTAGAAGACGACTTGATGAAAATGTTTGCAGGACCACGCACACTTCAACTTCTGAGCAAAATGGGTATGAAGGAAGGCGTTGCGATTGAACACAACATGCTCACCAAAGCAATCACCAAAGCACAACGAAAAGTTGAGGAGCGTAACTTCTTAGTTCGTAAAAATATTCTTGAATACGACGAAGTGATGGATCACCAAAGGCATATTTTTTATGATTTGCGACAACGAGTTCTTGAAGGCATAGAAATTCGAGAATTGATTTTTGAGTACATCGAAAAAGCAGTCGCGGACTCCGTGTATAACTATCTAGATCCTTTGTACTCAGCGAGTTGTATGGCAGAGTGGATACGCGAAAATTTAATAGTTGGAATCGAACCCGATCGAATTGTCGGCAAAGACCGCGAGGATCTACACAAGTTAATTATTCGAGATTCACTTGAAGAGTCAGTAGAAATTATTCGAGTTACAATCGGTGAGTACTTGCCCGACACAATTGACTTGGGTGATGGCAAAGTTTCAGAACGAGATGAAACTACGTGGGACTACAAAGGTGCTGTTGACTGGGCTGTTGCAGCATGGGACTCAACTCTAACGATATCCCAAGCAACAGACATGTCTCGTGAAGAAATTGTGCAATCGATAGAAGAGGCAGCAGCAGAAAAAATTCAATCAATCGATTTATCTCCGCTTGACCAATATTTAGTTGCAAAGCACGCTCAAACTGAACTCGCAGTATGGGTGACATCAAAATTTGACATTCCTTGTGAAGCAGAAGATTTTGACGATATAGAACCAGAGGAAGCAGTTGATAAGGTGATGAATCGTGCATTGGATGCGTACAAGATTCGAGAGCGAGAATATCCCATCGAATTTATGATTGAAATGACTAGCGCGATGATGCAACAAGACCCAGCAGCTGCGATTGAAGGTTTTTGCAATCGGGTCAAAATTAAATATGACTTAGATTGGAACCCCCAAGCCCTTCCATCAAACAGCCCTGCTGAATTACAACAGTTTCTCCTTGAGGAAGCAAGACGCTGGGATGATGAGAGGTACGAGCGCCGTGCACAGCGGATGCTCGATGAAAGCGGTGGCGACTTGGATGCTTGGCTACGCGAGAACTGGAAATTCGCACTGACTGATAAAGAAAAAGAACAGTGCGAAGAAGATGCATTATCAGTAGCTCTTTTAAAGATAAAACAAGTTCAACGAGCTGAACTCGCACAACTAGAGCGAACAGTTCTACTACAAATATTTGACGGTGTATGGAAAGAGCACTTATATCAAATGGACCAAGCAAGGGAATCGATTGGCTTTAGATCTTTTAGCCAATTGGACCCTAGGATTGAATATAAACGAGAAGGCGCTCGCCTGTTTGATGAGATGTTCGAACATGTACAAGACCGAGTTACTGATTTGGTGTTTAAAGCCAAAATGCAAGTGCAACTACCTCAGCAACAACAACAGCAACAACAACAAACGCAACAAGCACAAGGGCAATCTCAACAACAACAGCATCAACATCAACAAGAACAACAAAAGCAAGCACCCGCGAAGAAACCAAAGCCAGCAGAACAGTCTGTACGAGCTGCTTCTGCTGCGATGTCAGACCAAGGAAAAGCGAGCGGTACGATGACGGTTGGTCGGAATGAACCATGCCCCTGTGGGAGCGGTAAAAAATATAAAAAATGCTGTGGCAAAAAAAATTAAGTTTGAGAGCCTCGATCAGCAAATGCCCATGTCAAAAAGACGATGACTGGGAGGATAGAAAGCCATGCTTCTCCTCCAAGATATCCAACTTCAAGTAAAGGAAGCGATAGGAGCGCTGCAAGTACAAACAGTGTGACTCGAATTGGGGTAAACGATTTGCGTGTGAACATAAATGTTGCGACGAGTGCAGGAAAAATTAAACCATAAAACACGAAAAATCGTATGTAGTCATTTTGCCAACTTGGCAACCAGTTGCCTGATGGTGAAATCCCACCAGACCGATGTGCAATCACAATGGCAACGAGACAAGCGAGTGCCAATAATCCGATGAACATGGGTTTTCGCTTTGCACCTTCAATGTGAAGACCCTCTTTCATATGTGCGGCAATTGTAAATACTGATTGCAATGCAAGATGAAGTCCAAGCAAAATGCTAAAAGCGAATAGGGTGCTATCTAAATTTGAAGGGGCAATCCCTACATACAAAGTTGTGATTCCAATCATCACAATAAAGGTAAGCCCAAACACTCCAAACGAATGTTTACTCGGTGAATTTTGCAATGCTCGGTGAAACGTAGGGTCAAGATAGGGGCTGAGGAAAAACCCAAACGTTGTAATCGGAAGAAGCCAAATCGCTTCTTGCCAAGGACGATCGCCAAGGGGCATTTCGCCTAGTGGTAGTAAAGTAAGCCCAGCGATTACTGAGAAAATCCAGAGGCATGTTGCAAGAATTGGCCATGCCTTTGTTGGAAGGAAGGCAAGAAAAACACTGACTGCAAGGATGCAAAGTGGTATCCAAATTGAAGTAGGGTTGTATCCGTCACTTAAATAAACAAGCGCAATGATGGAAATGAAAAAGACATGAAATGCAATCGTTGTGATTGCAAACAAAGTCATCGCAGTTTTATATTTTTCAACCAGTGCTTTTGATCTTTCAGGCGTTTTGATGATATATCCAAAAGCAGTACAACCAATGACATTAGGAATGCTGAATATAAAAAACCCGAGCCAGCCATAACGATGAATCAACAAAACAGGCAAGAACATGCCAATGCACCACGTCCAACTCGATGTAAGGTAGAAACCCCAGCCAATCGTCTTTAACCACTTCACTATTTTGCTCGGGATTTGCGTCGAACCGCCCGTTCCTTAATCATTGATTTAGGTGTGCAGTGGAATGTAATTTCACATCTACCTACACGAACCTCACGCCCTCTCTTGTGGAGAATTTGAGTAATGTCCATGGTGAAATCGATGTTGAATTCAGTTCTCTTACTCATCTCATCATTTAACTGAGTTGTGACTACTTCCGCATCTTTGATGTTATAGACAGCGGGTCCATAACAAGGTCGTAAAAACTTGTACGACATGTTTTTGCAAACTACAGCATAATCGCTTCCACAGTGTTTAAATAAAAACATCCCTGCAGCAACTTCACTATTGCCAAGAAGAGACGCGCCTGCCATCGCGTTATAGAAATTTCGATTAGACCGTTTAAATGGAAGGACAACTGTAAATCGGTCTCGTGAAATTCGACGCATGCTGATTCCACTTCGAAATGCAAAAGGTAGCCAAATTAAAGAGCACACCCGATGCCAAAAATTGTTTTTTGTACTGAGTCGAGTGATATATGCTTCGACACGCTCCCAAAAACCAGCCTTTTCTTCCATAGCAATAGGATTGCCCTTCGATTCCTTCGGCAAAGGATCCGAGTGTTTTGCTTCACTTGAGGTAGATTGTTCTGAAGTTATTGTCATAAAATCAAGTTGTATTGGACAGCGTATTCTAAACTATCCTTCCATGATGAGTCGAACGCTTGGTGTATGTAGTTGGAGTTTGAAGCCCTTAAACCCTAGAGAACTGGTTTCTTCCTGCAAGGAATGTGGAATTGATGCAATTCAACTCGCTTTATTGCCATTAGTGCATGACAATGCGTGGAGTGATTGTATTCAGATTCTCAATGAGTCTGGAATCAAAATATTAAGCGGAATGCTTGAGGCATCGGGCGAAGATTACTCCACCCTTGAAACAATTGCCAAAACAGGGGGATTGCGACAAAATGAAATGTGGCAATCAACAAAGGAAAATGCATTGAAAGTCGCAGATCTCGCAGCGACAATTAGGGTGCCATTAGTTACTTTTCATGCAGGGTTCATCCCAGAGAATGATTGCGAAGAACGATTGTCGATGCTTGAAAAACTTCACGAACTCTCAGATATTTTTGACGATAAAGAAATTCTACTCGGTCTTGAAACTGGTCAAGAACGAGCATCAAACGTGGTGAGTGTGTTGGAAGAGTTGTCACTACCAACCCTTGGGGTAAATTTTGATCCAGCGAATATGATTTTATATGGCAAGGGTGATCCGATAGAATCCATGAAAACGCTTGCTCCTTGGGTACAACAAGTGCATGTTAAAGATGCAAAAGAAACAGAATTGGTCGGAACTTGGGGAACTGAAATGCCTGTCGGAGAAGGTGACGTGCAGTGGGAAGAATTTTTGCAATTGGTCCCTGATGATGTAAATGTAGTGATTGAACGTGAAGGTGGTGAACGGAGAATACAAGATATCAAACAAGCAAAAGAGTTACTAGAAAGATTGGATTCATGAATAAAGTTGTATTGCTCATTCTTTGTTTTGGATTATGCAGTTGTACGAGTTCAAACCAGCCAGAATTTAAGAATGGAGCAGTTGCTGCAGATTCAATGGCGGCATCTGAAGTAGGTGTAGAAATTCTTAAACGAGGGGGGAATGCGGTTGATGCTGCTGTCGCGACGAGTTTTGCACTTAGTGTTGTCAGGCCAGAATCATGTGGAATTGGTGGTGGTGGGTTTATGATTATTGACTCTCCTACGATGGAACCCGTTGCACTGAATTATCGAGAGACAGCTCCCAAAAGCGTTACACCCGACTTCTATACATCACATTTCAGCCGAAAGGGTAGTACTGCTGTTGGAATACCGGGTACTGTTTCTGGATTGCTAACAGCACATGAACGCTATGGAGTATTGTCAAGAGAGCAAGTACTTGCCCCAGCAATTCGGCTCGCTGATGAACAACGAGACATTTTGAAAGAGTGGTGGTGGTTATATGCAATTCTCGCAGTACATAACATAATGGAATCAAAAGTTGATTTCGAACTTTATTTCAGACTCAGTGGCTTTAACCAATCAGGTGTCCTGAGCTTGATTGCAGAGAAAGGTGAGGATGGCTTTTACCGAGGCAGTGTTGCAAAGGCAATTGTCAATGCAACGGAAGGCCACATTTCACTTGAAGATTTAGCCAATTATTCGCCTCGATGGGAAACACCGTTGCAAATCGACGTTGGTGACGGAAACACACTGATTGCAATGCCACCTCCAAGTAGCGGTGGAGTGGCAATTGCACAGATTATTGGTTTGTTGCAACGTGTTGCACCTGAGTCGTACACAAAAAATGAGTTGAGTTATGCTCAGGCACTTGTTGAGTCAATGAAGCACGCGTTCGCAGATCGTGCTGAACACATGGCTGACTCTGCATTTGTTGAGGTTCCCGTGGATGCGTTGCTTGACGATGAATATCTTGATGGACTTGCTGATACGATTCGTTTGGAGGAAACTCAAGACACATACTCGTATGGTTCAGTTACTGTTCCTGACGACGGTGGGACAAGCCACTTCTGTGTTGTGGATAGCGATGGCATGATGGTGTCAGCAACCGAAACGATTAATACAGAGTATGGTTCAAAGGTTATCGTTGAACCGTATGGGTTCCCTCTGAACAATGAAATGGATGATTTTTCATCACCCAGTGGAGCAAATGTATATGGACTTCGTCAGTCAGAGAAAAATTTGCCTGCTCCAGGGAAGCGTCCCCTCTCTAGTATGTCGCCGACGATTATTGAGCGTAATGGAGTGCCATATTTGGCGATAGGTGGTTCTGGTGGTCCACGAATTATCTCAGCAGTTGTTCAGGTGTTACTTCGTATGCTTTGGTTTGATGATGAACCAAATGAAGCGGTGCAACGAACGCGGCTACATCACCAATGGTTGCCGAACCGTGTATATTTTGAAGAAGACACAATGAAATCGTACATTGCAGACCATATGAATCGTATTGGACATCAGTGGTCACGAAGAAAAAATATCGGTGTTGTGCAAGTCATCCTCGTTGAAGATGGCGTGATGAAACCGTACAGCGACCCCCGAAAGGGTGGCGAACCCTCAGGTTTTTAGGGTCATGTCGAGGGTCTGACCCAAGACAATACCCAAGCCACCCACAGTGTAACGAGTAAAACCAGTAA
>CAZVVI010000011.1:54427-69261 GCA_964630505.1 uncultured Isosphaeraceae bacterium
CCCGCCCCCCCCCCCCCCCATGGGGGGCCAACCCTCCTTTTTTTTGGGGCGTGGGGGGGGGGCCCCCCCCCCACATGACCCTAGCCACCGAGAGTGTAGCGAGTAAACGCAGTAATCTTCGCACCTTCAGGAAGTAAATCTTGGATTGTTTTTGCTTCATCTAAGACATACTTTTGGGCAAGTAGAGTGTTCTCTTGTAAGTGTTTTCGAACCTTCCCTTCAGCCATTTTCTGAGCAATCTCTTCATTTTTGCCAGTGTCTTTTGCTTCTTGAATCGCGTCAGCACGAATTTGTTCAATTTTCTCAGCTGGTACGTCATCTGCAGAAATGCCCATCGGATCATGAAACACGATGTGTTGGCAGATGCCTTTGACATCAGTTTCATCAAGGTCACCTTCAAATTGAAGAATGCAAGCACGTTTGCCATCGTGGTGAATGTATTGACCGTAGTTTCCGCCACTGTATTTAAACCCACGAGCATAATTGGCATTTTCACCAGTTGTGATACGGATATCATCAATCAGAGCGGTCATGTCATCAGAAACAGCAATATCTCCATCAGGGTATCCAAGTGAAAGTTCAGCAATCTTTTCAACTGTTTCGATGAAGTGTTCATTTTTGGCAGTGAAGTCAGTTTCTGTTTGAACTTCTACGATTACACCACTATCACCATTCATTGCAATGCAGATTTTTCCCTCACCGGTGGTTCGTTCGGTACGAGTATCCATTTTGCCTTTTTTGGTTTCGCGTAACCACTCTTCAGCCGCAACAGGATCGCCATCTGTTTCATTGAGTGCTTTTTTACAGTCCATCATCCCTAAGCCAGTTTTTTGGCGAAGAGACATTACATCTTTTGCGGTAAAACTCATTTTGAATCTCCAGTAGTTTTACAGTGTTCAGGAATTATCAGCGTCAGTCGCTGGTGTATTTTCTTCTGTGACGGCTGTAGCAACAGTCGCCTCTTCTTCAACTTCAGGTGAGGTAGGTTCATCGTCCGCTTTGAAAGTCGTACGGCTTGATCGTTGGCGATTTTCTTCTTGCTCAGCAGCTTCCCTCGCCTCCTCTTCTTGCTTCTTCACTTGAGCAGCCTCTGCAGCTCGACGACTTTGTAACCCTTCGCTAACAGCAGACATCAATTCTGAAATAACAACCTCGATTGAGCGAAGTGAATCATCATTTCCAGGAATCGGAACATCAACAAGTTCTGGGTCGCCGTCAGTATCGATAAGACCAATTGTTGGAATACGAAGCGCCGTTGCTTCACGAAGCGCATTTGTTTCGATGTTTGCATCAACGACAACCATCGCGCCAGGGAGTTTGTTCATCGTTCTGATGCCATCAAGGTTACGTGTGATTTTCGCTTTTTCACGCATGAGTTGTGAAGTCATTTTCTTTGAATACGATTCAATCTCGCCAGAATCGACAAGATGTTCAAGTTCATTTAATCGTTTGAGTCGTGAACGGATGGTTGCAAAATTAGTCAATGTTCCGCCGAGCCATCGTTCAGTAACCCAAGGCATGCCTGCTTCGCCTGCATACTTTTGCACAGCGGATTGAGCTTGTCGTTTTGTCCCTACAAAGACAACATCTTTTCCGTCTGCAACTGTGTTTTGGATATATGCCTTTGCTCTTAGTAGTCCTTTGACAGTTTCACGTATATCAATGATATGAAGCCCATTTCGCACACCCCAAATATACGGTTTCATCTTTGGATTCCAATTGCTTCGGCGTTGTCCGAAGTGGATGCCGGCCTCTAATAAGCGACTGACAATATCGTTGGTAGATTCACTCATGAATCTTGTTCCTTTCAGCGACACCGGCAAGACTTGAGGGTTAACGTCTGCACAAGGGCGCTTCGTGTGGTTGTAATTCTGTTTGAATTACGAGTAAAAGGTGTAACCAACATGAGCCCACCTCATATTGATTCAGATTGTTCTAAAAGTTCTGAATTGCGGATTTTATACGTTTCTACACTTTTTCGCAACGTGCTAGGCGACTGCCAAGGGTCTGATAGACGATTTTTCCACCATAAATGGTTGCAATTGGTTTGCAGTTGACCTTCCACCCATCAAATGGACAATTACGTCCAGTTGAAGCAAACTCGGAAGGATGTATTGTCCATTGAAAGTCTGGGTCAATAATGGTGAGATCAGCAGTTCCACCGACCAGTAAACGACCCAAAGATTGACGTCGAATGAGATCCGCAGGATTGCAAGTCATCATGGCAAGCATCTCTGCCCAACCAAGAGGTCCTTCATCGATGAGTGCTTTTGCGTATAAAGCGAGTGCGCAATCAAGGCCAACGATTCCAAATGAGGCTTCTGGAAAGGCGCATTCTTTTGTGGCGAGGGGGTGTGGAGCATGGTCGGTTGCAAGTATTGTGATGGTTCGGTTAGCAATACCGTTCTTTATCGCATCAATATCCTCCTGCTGGCGAAGAGGAGGGTTCATCTTTGCCATTGTGCCAATTGATTTGCATGCTTCTTCCGTCAACAAAAGATGGTGAGGGGATGCCTCTCCTGAATACGGAATACCGAGATTCAATGCATTTTGAATGAGTTTTACACTTCCGCCACTGCTTATGTGTTGGGCGTGACATGCAGCACCTATGGTTGTGTTCAACTCGATGTCACGCGAGATGATTGATTCCTCTGCTAAGCGAGGCCAAGGTTTATAGCCAAGTTCACATTGAAGTTCACCTTCATTCATCACCCCACCTACTGTCGTTGTAGGATCTTGGCAATGTTGCATGAATGGCACGTTTAGAGCTTCACATCGTTGAAGAATTTCTTCCATGAAGACAGGATTTTCTACGACGTCACCATCGTCAGTGATTGCGATTGCACCAGCTTCTACCATTTCTTCTAGCGGGGCAATTGTTTCGCCCTTTCGACTGACAGTTGCACACCCTGTTGGGAGTACGCGGCATTTTCCAAGTTTGGTTGAAATTGCAATTGATTCTTTGATTGCTTCAGGAGAGTCAATGGCAGGTGTTGTATTTGGCATCGTGCAAACAGTTGTAAATCCACCAGCGACAGCGGATGCTGAACCTGTTGCAATCGTTTCTTCATGCTTGCCGTTACTTGGTTCTCTGAAATGAACGTGAATATCAATCAATCCCGGTGAGATGATGCAATTCGTACAGTCAATCGTCTCACCGGTGAATTCGAGCGGCGATTCTGAGATTTGTGCAACCATTCCATCTTTTATGAGTACATCGCCAACCATCTCAAGATTACTAGAGGGATCAATGATTCGTCCATTTTTCAAAAGAAGAGGAGTCACGAAGCGTATTGTACATTGCCAATGAAAAAAGCCCCGCCAAAAAAGGCAGGGCTTTTTAATCAATCAGTTGGTTGATTTATTTTTTGCTCGCACAGCAACTTGGCTTGCCTGCAGCAGCAGGTTTTGCTTTTGCTTTGCTCCCACAATCAGCAGGTTTACAATCTGTTTTTCCTGCACAATCAGCGGGGTTACATTTGCCAGCAGCAGCTGGTTTTGCTTTTGCTTTGCTTGCACAGCAATCAGAAGTGCCTGCAGCAGCTGGTTTTGCTTTAGCAGCGGCAGCAGCAGCCATTGGGCATTGTGGTGTACCTTCTAGTGGGCAATCTGCTTTTTTAGATGCACATGCTGCTGGATCGCAGTCTGCAGGATTACAATTTGCTGGATCGCACTGAGCAGCAGTTGCACTTGCGTTTACTTTCGTTGTTTTATTACAACCAACAACGGCAACGCCAAGAATGGCAACTAAAGTGAGGGTTAACAGATGTTTCATAGTTTTATTTCTCCAAAGGGATTAAAAGGGGGTTTACTGGGGTATTACGATTTGAGTACATGATTGTACCCGTTTCTTAGATCTGAAACAACAGAATAAAAAGGGTTTCTCTGCTGTTAGAATAAGAAATCGTATGAGTGGTAAAAACATTGCATCAGAATGGGAAAAAAAGCGAAAAAACCTCGTTTTAGTTGCGAAAGCGCTGCCTAATTCACCAGGTGTATACCTGATGCATGATGATTTAGGGGATATTTTATATGTTGGAAAGGCGGGTTCTCTAAAGAAACGCGTAGGTTCGTACTTTCTTGAATCTGCAGATTTGGGACCATGGAAACAGGGGATGTTGCCCCAAATTGAGAGTATTGAGACGATCGAGTGTGCAACGGAGTGGGAAGCACTCTTGCTTGAGTCGCGTTTAATCAAGGACCACCAGCCAAAGTACAACTCGATGCAATTGGATGGGAGGACGTATCCATATCTTGCGATTACGAGAAAAGATGATTTCCCAGGTGTTTACGTCACGCGAACTCCCAGTGATGCTCAGTTTAAAGGGGCAAAATTGTTTGGTCCGTTTACTTCAGTAGGGGCGTTACATCAATCAATTCATATGTTGCAAACAGTGTTTAAGTATCGAACGTGTGCTCTTGATATCCACGCAGACAATCCAAGCAATGCATTTTTTCGACCGTGTTTATTACATGCAGTTGGCCGATGTTCTGCGCCTTGTGCGAATCGCATCAGCCAAAACGATTACAAAGAAGATGTTGATGGGTTCGTACGGTTCTTGACATCCAAACGAAGCGTCATGGTGCGAGAATTGAAAGAAGCAATGCAACAGGCATCGGCACAGAAGGAGTTTGAAAAAGCAGCAACATGTCGAGATCAACTTAAAGCATTAGAGAAACTTGACGAACGATCAGAGAGTTCAATCATTTGGCAATCTGAAGTGACAGTGTTTGCCAAAGATCCAACAGCAGGAATAGCTTCTCTGAAGAAAGCGCTTGAGATTGAGACTGAGCTTCGATTTATCGAGGCGTTCGATATTGCACATTTACAAGGGGGTGAAACAGTTGGTGCAAAAGTTACTTTTATGGATGGAAGACCATACAAAGAGGGGTACCGAAGATACAAAATTAGAACGTCAACAAACGACGACTACATGTCGATGCGAGAAATCATCTCAAGACGTTATCGAGATGCAGGAGGTGGAAAAGAGTTATACCCCGATCTCATCGTAATTGATGGTGGGAAAGGGCAACTCTCAGCAGCGATGGAAGCGTTCGCTCAATGTAAAGTGCAACCTCCGCTTGTCATTAGTATTGCGAAGAAGGAGGAGGTGTTATTCAGGGTCAACGAGAACGAGCCATTGAAACTAAGTCGAAGTAACGAGGGCTTAAAATTAGTACAAGCAATTCGCGATGAAGCACATCGGTTTGCTCAACATTACCATCATCACTTGCGGCACAAAAAATCTTTTGGTAAAAAGTGATGGGTCTGTAGACGTCACAGACCTTCTCGCAATCATTGCAGTGTGGTAGCATCTCCAAGGAAGGAGATATCCATGTCAAAGGGAACCGTATTTCAGACCATTCTCGATTCTATCGCTCCCATTTCTCAGCGCCATGTGTGGGGATTGTTAGGGGATGCGATCAACCCACTTGCTGATGCATTGCGAACGGATGACCGTTTCGATTGGATGCATGTGCGGCATGAAGAAGTAGCAGCGTTTGCTGCAGGAGCTCAAGCAAAGTTGACCGGCAAATTAGGAATTTGTGCGGGGACAGTTGGTCCGGGTGCAATTCATTTATTAAACGGTTTATACGATGCGTCCATGGATCATGCACCAGTTCTTGCAATCACAGGACAAGTGCCTCGAAGTGAAATAGGAAGCGACTACCATCAAGAAGTAAACCTAGACAGATTATTCGATGATGTTTGTGTGTACAACCAGACAGTGATGACTGCCAGTCAAATGCCTCGCCTAGGAGTTCTTGCAGCACAAGCCGCAATAACGAATTCAGGGGTTGCTCACCTTTCGATTCCATCTGATGTTGGTCCAGAAAAAATTGAAGCTAAAGGAACACATCACGTCTATGTTTCTGGTTCAGAGCTTATTCCAGCAAAAAATTGTCTTTCTCACATCGCGCAGGAATTAAACGATTCAAAGAACGTGACACTTCTAGTTGGTTGGGGCTCTCGTGGTTCAACCAAGGAAGTGATTGAGGTTGCAGAAAAATTACATGCACCCATCGTGCACACCCTGAAGGGGAAAGCGGTGTTAGATCAAGATCATCCTTATTGGGCAGGTGGAATTGGATTACTCGGTACAACGGGTGGTGTCCAAGCAGTTGAACATTGCGATGTACTTCTTCTGCTTGGAACGGATTATCCGTACAGACAATTTCTACCAGACCACGCAAAAATTATTCAAGTTGATATTGCGCCTGAACGAATCGGTCGCAGATGCGATGTCTCAATAGGTGCGGTCGGACACATCCGTGGGACTTTGGAAGCTCTACTTCCCTTACTTACGCAAAAGTCAGATACAACACACCTGCAAACGGTGCAAAAGAAAAGAGATAGTTACGAGAAGAAAATGGTGAAGAAGGGTGATACTACAGGTCGCAAGGCACCAATTCGACCTCCAGCAGTCGCTCGGTCTCTCTGTAGAAATGCAACTGATTCTGCAATCTTCATAGCAGATACCGGCGAGTTGCCAGTTTGGATGGCTCGCCATATTCATATGAAAGGGACTCGTGACTTTTTAATGTCGTTTAACCACGCCTCGATGGCAAACGCGATGCCACAGGCGTTAGGCGCGCAGGCACTTGACAAGACTCGCCAAGTCATCGCACTTTGCGGTGATGGTGGATTCACCATGCTGATGGGCGACTTTATCACTGCTGTGACCTATGACCTTCCTATTAAATGCGTCATTTTCAATAACAGCAAACTCGGGCTTGTCAAAATGGAAATGGAGTCGATGGGCTATGCTGATTGGGGTATCGATTTGAAGAACCCAAACTTTGCAGATTGTGGTATTGCTATGGGTGGCCAAGGAATCCGAATCGAAGATCCTGCTGATCTTGATGCAGGAATCAAGCGAGCACTAGAAATGGATGGTCCTGTTGTTGTGGATGTTGTGACTGATCCAAATGAGCTCACGATGCCGCCAAAACTCATGCCAGCGAGAGCATGGGGCTTCGCCATTTCGAAAATCAAAGAGCTTGTTGTCGAATCGAGTGTGTAACGCTCCGTTGACGCAGAATCTCTGTTGACAGACAAATGGCATACACAGGCTCAGAGCCAGTGTGCGAATTCGATTGGCTCAGAGCCTGTGCTCGCAGCGAGATTAAAAAACTTGTGTAACCGAGGGTTAATTTATGCAGGGGTAGGGACGACATCACCCGATGCAGAAGCATCATCTTGGTCATTGTCTTCTGCAGCAGAAGTTGACTCTGTAGGTGTTGTATTTGTCGCTTCTTGTTCAAGTAGGCTGCTGACAGATGGCCGACTAATCGTTTCACCACGCATGATTGCTTCAAGTTCGTCTGCTTGGAGGGTTTCATACTCTAGCAATGCTTCTGAAATAGCCACGACCTTCTCCCAGTGTTCATCGAGGATTCGTTCTGCTTCAGCAAATGCAGCATCGATGAGCCGCTTCACTTCTTCGTCGATAATCCTTGCAGTATCGGGAGAATAATCTCGGTCCGCAAAAATTGCTTCGCGATTTGGATCAGGTGAGTAATTGACGAAACCAAGTCGATCAGACATTCCCCAATCAAGCACCATATGTCTGGCATAACTCGTTGCCATCTGAATGTCCATTGAGGCGCCACTTGAGATGTCACTCGTTTGTTTTCGCTCTGCGATTCGACCACCACACAGTACCCTCATTGATGCTTCTAAATATTTGCGGTTATAAAAGTATCTGTCTTTTTCGGGCAAACTAAAGGTTGCACCGCCAGATTGACCGCGCGGAATGATTGTCACTTTGTGCACTGGATCGGTATGTGGCAAGATGAGTTGGACAACAGCGTGACCTGCCTCATGATATGCAGTGGCAACTCGCTCAAGTTCCTGCACCTTTCGGCTTTTATTCGCTCTACCCCAGCGAAGTTTATCACGTGCTTCGTCAAGGTCTAGTTGTTCAACATAATCTTTATCAGAGAGTGTTGCAATGATTGCAGCTTCATTAATCAATGCCTCTAAGTCTGCACCAGAGAACATCGGAGTACCCCGTGCGACTCGACCAAGATCAACACTTGGTGAAAGTTTGACCTTCTTCGCATGTACTTCAAGAATTGCTTTTCTACCCTCAACGTCAGGGAGTGGCACATGGACTTGCCTGTCAAATCGTCCTGGTCTTGTGAGCGCTGGGTCAAGGACATCAGCACGATTTGTTGCTGCCATCACAATAACTTGGTCACTTAATTCAAAACCATCCATTTCAACAAGAATGGCGTTGAGTGTTTGTTCACGCTCATCATGCCCGCCACTTGAGAATCCACTGCCTCGTTTACGACCTACCGCATCAATCTCGTCTAGAAAGATAATACACGGGGAAGCTTCCTTCGCCTGTTTGAACAAATCTCGTACACGGCTTGCGCCTACGCCTACAAACATCTCAACAAAATCGGAGCCAGAAATTGTAAAGAATGGGACATCAGCTTCGCCAGCAATTGCTTTTGCGAGCAATGTCTTGCCACAACCGGGTGATCCGACAAGCAAAATTCCTCTAGGGATTCTGCCACCAAGTCGAGCGAACTTTTTAGGGTTCTTCAAGAACTCGATAATTTCATGAACTTCTTGCTTCGCTTCTTCTACGCCAGCGACATCACTGAACGTCACTTTGTTGGAGTCCTTATTCGCTAGACGGTGTTTTGATTTGCCAAAGTTGCCAAGCATTCCACCAGCACCACCGCTGCGGGCTGAGCGGGAGATGAAGAAGAAAATGAGGAACAAAATAAACAACATGGGTCCCCAACCCAACAGAAGTTTCATAAATATGCCACTTCCAATATCTTTGGAGTGATCTATTTTGGCAGCATTCAGTTCCTCGATATACCAATCAGGGCTTTGCCCACCGTACTCAAAATAGACAGATGTTCCTGATGGAATATCAATGGAGCCGGCTGGCGTATCCTTACTGTTTGCAATGACTGCAACAATTCGTGTGTCCTCGATATTGACCAAGTTATTTTCGAATTGACCAGCTTTTGCTCTATTGAGGAAGTCGTTCCAACTGCTAATTTCCTGCCCGCCGCCGCTTCCACTCATCATGCCATAAAGCATGATCAACACGAAACAGATTAGCATCCAACTAAATAGTCCTCGAGAAAATTTTGGCTTCTGAGGTGCTGGAGGCTCTGGTTTTTTGTCGTTCTGGTTGCCGGTAGGATTTGCCATATTAAGATTGCCTGTTATCTGTTATCCAACGATGGGATGTTACTGAGGATAATAGAGGGTGTTCAGTAAGTGTTTCGTAAATTCACCAAGATGATTGCATTTGGTCAACGATGTCCTGAGAAAGTTGCTGAATTACAGCAAATTGCCCCATTTCTATAGGTTCGGCAGATGGTCTTGAAGGCACGAAAAGTGCACTGCTCGAAAAGTTTTTTCTGCCCATTATTCTACCACCGCTTCGTAGATTAAGCCACTCAAAGTCCATGACAACAGTAATCATGACTTCGTTGTCAAGCCCTGTGGTTTTTGATTGGCTGATTGTTCTTAAATCTACTGAACGAATTGTGCCAGCAATCAAAGTGTCTGCATATTGTTCGCCTAGAATTTTATAAGGAGTTCTTGCTTCGATTTCCTTGATGACGGCATCTGTCAACATGAACTCCATTTCTCTGACCATCGTGTCATTATCGAAAATCGGGACCGCGACACTTTTAAATTGAGTTGCGTACAACGACGACGATGAATATCCCATTGTGGGATCAGTTGAACAACCGGCAAGTAAGAGAATACAAATAGAAAATAGGAAACGAATCACTCTTGTTCTCCAATTGGCTCAATATGAGTAATGACTCTCCCAAGAAGTGCTTCTTGATATGTTTCATAAAAATCTCGGACGTCATTCAGGACAACAGGAGGTAACAAAGGGAGTAACTGTGGAACGAGATGTTCTAGAGCTTCAATAGATGCTGCAGTATGTTCATGTTTTTGAATGAGCCGATGGATTGTGTACTCTGCTGCAACTGGGTTGTTGACTTTCAGATACCACTGTGCAGTCCGTAGCATTTTCTGCCCAATAGATTCATCAATTCGAGTGATTAATGCAGGGGCGTTCACAGTATTCGCTAGCCGTGGGCTTGTAACTTGAAGTCGAATAAGTTCCTTGCGTGCGTCAAACAATCCTGCATCATTGAAATCAGGACCTCGGTATGTCGCAAGACGGGTGTAAATGAGTCGAGCTTGGGCTTTTTCAATTTCAGCCGAGCGTGGATAGTTCTCAACAAAAATTAAGTACATGTCATTCGCTAATTTCATTTCTTTGGTTCGATAGTACAAATCAGCGAGTTCCATCGCAGCGGTTTCTGCGAGAGGGCTCCGCGGCAATCGTTCTTGAATTCGAATGAGCAGTTCCTTTGCTTCATCAGTTGCATCAGAAATTCTCATGCCCCAAAGCCGTTTTCGTAACCCATTTGCAAACATCGTGGCAATTTCAAGCTCTCTCTCGTTGGCAGTAATTGCAGCTTTGGTGCCGTAGTAGTCGCGTGCAACGGCTTCATAGTCAAACAAAGATTCGTAATAGTAACGCTGAGCAAAAAGCGCATCACCATGGATGATATGTGCTTCGCCCATCAAAGGATGTCGTTTGTTTCTTGTCATCCAAATTGAAGAGAGTCTCATTGCTTCTTGGTTATTTCCCATTGCTAGTTGTTTGGCAGCTGCGGCAAGTTGTGCTTCTGGCGAACCGGGCTCTGGTGCCTCAGTCAAAATCCACGTGTCAGTCTTCTCATCGAGGGTGTATGTTTCCTGTGAATAAGCAATTGAGGATGAAAAGAGAGTGAAAATGAGTAGTGTGTTTCTCAACATGCGCACATCATAATCACGAAGTGCCATCTAAGTAGCCGAAGAGATAAATGGTTGTGCTCATTGTGAGTACATATGTAGCGGGCAAGGATGCCCAGAAGCAGGTGCTAGGACGGCCAAGATGCGCTCAAGAGCGATCCATTGTTGTAGTTATGTCATTCTCGGGCTATTTGTGCGTTCAAGTTTTGGTGGTGAAACGACGAATACGACTTTTTTAGCAGAGCAGGAACTGTTCTCAATTTCTGCCGATACTTGGAAGGTGATTGTGGCCATCGGGATATTGGCAGGTCTCATTAATTTGCTTGCAAGACCGAAGAATAGAGAAGCACTTGGCATTGAAATCCCCGCATTTGTGACGACCCAACCGCTGACGGTAGGGTTTGGTTTGGTTGCTTTGGTGTTTGTTGCTCTTTCGTTCACTTCCCTTCCATCGCTCCCTCTGATTGTTCTTGCTGAACTTTTTGTTCTGCTTGCTTGGACGAATTACCAGAAAGTCAAAATAAAAATAAAAACATGTGAAGAGGGGTCTTCCAATTCAGAGACAAATCATCAGAAGAGAATTGGGGCAGTCACACGGGGCTCTATTCTGAAGCTTGAACTAGGGAGCTCTCTCCTTGGGCTTGCTTCCCAAGATTTGCACGGTAATCTTGTTGACCAACTGACATCATTGCGAGCAACAGTATTAGATAAACTTGGAATCTCTCTGCCACCAATCCATATCAAAGACAATTTAAAACTCCCTGCGAATTCGTATCGAATCTATCTTCGAGGTGGAATTCTTGGCGAGGGAACAGTCTACAAAGATCGCTTGATGGTTGTATCAGACGAGCAGCAGAGTGGACTCGATGGAATCGAATCTACAGACCCTGTGTTTGGTTTACCAGCTCTTTGGATTACTGAAGAAGTCAGAGAAGATGTTGGGGAGTTATTTGTTCAAGCGATGGATCCTGTTGCTGTCCTCATGACGCATCTTTCGACAATTATTGAGAAGCACGCTTCTGAGTTACTCTCAAGAGAAGAAGTCTTCGAAATGGTTAATGAACTTCGTGAAGTTGCTCCAAGGCTTGTGAACAGGGTAATTGGTAATACGATTTCATTATCACGCCTACATCACATCCTTACCTCTTTACTTGAAGAAAGAGTTTCGGTTAAGGACCTTGCAACAGTCATAGAGACATGTGCTGACGGGGCTAACTTGCATGTCGAAGAATGTGTTGAGATGGTCCGAGCAACATTGCGTAGACAAATTTGTGCAAATGTTTCAAGAACTGGTTTAGATGGTCAACAAGTTATTCGATGTGTTGAATTGCCTATCGTGGCTGAAAATGCAATCGCCAACAAATTGATGTCTAAAAAGGAAATTACTGAACAATTACACCATTCAGCAATTCCACTCATCGCTCAAGGACTACCAATAGTCGTTCTTGTGTCACCAGCAATGCGCCGTCAAGTAAAAGAACAAATGCTCTGTTGTGATGGCGACGTGCATGTGTTCAGTAGAAGCGAAATTGTGCCAGAAGTCGAAGTGCAAGTTGTTGGATCGTTTGAGGCAACAGTTCAAGAAAAATATAGCAGCGCCGTTTTGGCTTCCCAAGAAGACAAGCACCGAACAATTTCATACGCAAAATCATTACTAGAATGCAAGGAAGAACCAAGTACGATTGAGAACAAAATCGAGTTAGGCATTGCAGAGATACGAACCCTTGTTGGCGAAGTTCTTGATTATGAATCTGCTAGACGATTATCTCCATTATTAACAAATGCACATCGCTCTCTTGTCAGAAGAGGCATTGACGAAGAACTTGCGAATGAAATTGTTCAGCAGTTGGATCTTGATCCTTCTGCGGACGCCGAAGTGATGCAACGACAGTTATCTCAGGAATTGATAAAGCGACTCCCAAGAGCTGTCCCCCCTCCAAACCGAGAAACACATGAGCCAACGATCATCGCACTTGTTGGACCAACAGGTGTTGGGAAGACGACAACGATTGCTAAGTTGGCAACGAAATTTAGATTGCAACAGGGGAGAAGCGTTGCGATGGTGACTGCTGATACGTACAGAATTGCAGCAATTGATCAACTTCAACAATACGCAGAGTTGTTCGATTCAACTCTAAAAGTTGCTGGGACAGCAGAGCAGATGCGAACTGCAATTGCCTCTTGCAAACATGCTGATATCGTTCTGATTGATACGGCTGGCAGGAGTGCGGCTGACGGAGAACGAATTCAAGAGACAGCAGACATCCTGCAAATCGCCAATCCGAACGAAATTCATCTCGTCCTCAGCGCGGCTACTTCAAGGACAGCAACCAAAAAAGCGGTTGAAAGTTACTTAAGAACAAGATATGACAGAATCATCGTGACGAAACTAGATGAAGTCATGGCTGTAGGAGAAATGGTCTCTTCTCTCTGTTTAATGAACAAACCGATGAGCTGGTTTACAAATGGTCAAGATATTTCTACACATATTGACCTCGCAAGACCTTCGAAACTCGTGGAATCGATTTGGAGCGAACAACGGCCGATAACCATTTAGGGTTATTAGGGTTACAACGATTGGGTTTAAGGGGTCGATGTGTCGTTGCATACATGAAAATACCTTGTGAACGGTGTCTGAGGATGATTTTCTCGGACCAAAGGATAGAATTCAGCCCTCGAATACGGTGGAATTCGATGACAGATTTGAAGTTTACTTGAATAAAAGATGCTTGTATGTGACTTTACTAAGGAGTCCCTCTAGCGACAAAAATAAAAATTCATGGCAAACAACCCTCAAACCTCACTGTCTAACCCCACCGATGCGCGGTATAGTTTTCGCAACATCGATGCCAAGGATCGGCAGGATGATGAAACTGGTTCGTACGTTCGTGCTGGTTTAGTGACAGGGTCAAGGAGTAGACCAATGCCTAGTGCAACAATTCAAAAAATAACGAAATCATCCCTTAAAGGAAATATTCCTAAAGGGCTTGATGTCATCGTCGAAACCCCAAGCGGAGAAATGGCTCTTCTTGATGTATGGCTGTCATACAAAAATGAGCCAACTCTTGAGACTCGTAATGTCCTTATGGAGCATTACCTGCAACTCGTTCGTTACACAGCAGAAAGGGTACATCAAAAGTTACCGTCAGAAGTAGACGTAGATGATTTGTATTCTGCTGGGCTCTTCGGGCTCATGCAAGCGATTGACGCGTACGACTTGATGCGAGGCTTTAAGTTCGAAACGTATTGTACGCAGCGAATCCGCGGTGCAATCTACGATGAACTTCGAGCGATGGATTGGGTACCCCGTTTGGTGAGATCTCGAAGTACGAAGGTCGATCGAGCTCGAAAATCAATTGAGATGGAAACTGGTGAACGTGCAACTGAATCTGAAATTATGAATCAACTTGAAGTTGATACCGATGAGTTTGAAAAAATTGAACGCGACTCAAGACCAGTAATGATGACATCTTTAAATCGCAAAGCGTATGACTCTGACTCGTCAAAAGAAGTTCAAGAAATTGACGTCATTAAAGATAAGCGACAAGAGAATCCCGTGTTTGAATTGCAAAGAAAAGATTTACAGTTACTTCTTACGAAAGGACTCACCCGAGCGGAAAGACTTATTGTTGTGTTGTACTACTACGAAGAAATGACGATGAAGGAAATTGGTCTTACTCTTGATCTTTCTGAATCTCGTGTAAGCCAAATGCACTCGTCAATTCTCGCGAGATTGAAAGCACAAATGCAACATCGTTCGAAAGAGTTTTAATTTGCCGATGTTTACTTGAAGTTATGTCGGTAAATTCACCAGAATCTCAGCTGACGTCTTCTCTATAACTTCATCAATGGTGACATCTGGTGCAAGTTCAGTAACTTCAAATCGCCGTTGTTCAGCATTCATTTCCAGAACACAGAGATCTGTGATAATCATGTCAATACAGCGCAAACCCGTAAGCGGTAATGTGCACTGAGGGATAAGTTTTGGATCACCTTTTCTTGTGACATGATCCATAATGACGACTACTTTTTTCAC
>CAZVVI010000012.1:0-16387 GCA_964630505.1 uncultured Isosphaeraceae bacterium
TGCTTAATCCAAAAAATCACCTTCTTTGAGCCGTGCAGGGACGTATTCTTCGGTGGCGTAAGAAATATCTTGACAATACTCTTGGGGGGGGGGGTACACTGGTTAGAAGTTCAAGGGGTTCCGCTGGGCGGGATCTTCTAGGGAAACCACAAAGGAGATTCGAAATGTCGAAAGTGAAATGTTTCATTTTAGGTGTGGCTATAATTTGTAGCATGAGAACAAACGCAACAAGCTTCGATAATTGCCTGACAGTCGTACCAAGCACATGCTGTTCAGATGCTTTGGTTGGAAAGTCAATTTTGTGTGGAGTGCAAATGTGTATACCCACAGTTATTACAGACCAAAATAAATTAAATCTGCAAAAGACTTTAATGGGGTGGAGAAGGTCTCAAATACCAATGGACCCATCGGTTACCTGTACATATTATGGTGTGTATTGTGTAGGTGCTGAGTCGTTCTTTTGTGCTTGGGACTTGTACCCATCATCAATTAACTGTGTTTCTTACGGAATGCCAACAGTGCCATCAACATGTGTGAACTAAACAAGATGTTTAACTTGGTTCTTTTTTTATTTTTTTCAGTAATTATTTTTTGTAGTAACTCGCTCTACGCCTCTCAATCTAAGCCGGAGCAGCCAACGGGCGTTTCGATGATGTCAACAAATTTGCCATCTACCTTTCAGTTGAGTAAATTGCAAAGGTACGCAGAGTTTCCACTGCTGACGTATACATTTGATTTTAACAAATTTGATTCTGCACACTCTCTATATAAACAATCAATCATGGAAATCGAGAGTAAGCACCTCGAATCATTGTGGGATTTAGCAATCAAGGCCAACGAACGAAATGAATATCATCTAAGAAACTCAGAAACAGTGAAATCATTTCTAGAAGCAAATGAAAACATTTCGAAATTAATGTTTGATGCTGAGGATAAGTTTTGGACCACACTTTCCATTTCTGAAGGAACAACTGAAGAGGGCTACGAAGCCATCCAACAACTCAGAAGAATCCGAGACCGAGAACTTTACTCTGAAGCATTTGTTTTTAATATTGTTCCAGAGACCGCTACCAATATAGTAGAGTTGTTTACAAACAGTCCGTTTTCTGAATTGCTGACCGAGAGCGTCGGTCTCCAACAATTATTGCGTGATTATGAATTTACTTATCACCTGCTTATCAAAAAAGTTTATAAGCAGGAACGTAAGATACTGAAAGAATTTGCTGTAAGAGAGGCAAATGGTGTCTCACTTGAGCTGCTTGATGATCGAGCGCGTGCTAGGACACACATGTGTAGGCGAATGAACCGAATTGTTAAACTAAACGATCAGACAGTTGAAGCATGTAAAGAGTTTATGGATGATTCGGTCTGGGAAAAGTTTTATGCAACCTGGACGAGAACCATCTACCCAGAAATTTTCCCGAATCCATGGGACATAGAATTGGTAATGCTAGAGATTATCGATGGTGAGCATATCACAAAACATCAAAAAATTATTATTGAATTAATCTTTGACGAATATCAACTTGAAGAACAAGCCATTTCATCAAAAATGTCAAAACAAGTGCAAGAATGGCATCTTGAAAAGTGTTTGTTAAAACCGTTCAAGCCAGATAAATTTGATGACATGAGACTGGAGCTTGTTCAATGTGATCTAGAAAGAGAATTACTTTCTAGAAGGGTTATTGAGCAGGTATACGGTGAGCTAACAGATGCACAATTGATAGCGTTCGACACGCTTAGGCAGGGTTGGGATGAATCAGTTGTGAACGTAGATTCTGGAAAGCTTGGAACCCTTTTTCCTTAATGTTCTAATCCAAAAAATCACCTTCTTTGAGGCGTGCAGGGACGTATTCTTCGGTGACGTAAGAAATATCTTTCGTGATGAGGGACTCGACCTCCATCTTGAAGCCGTTCCTGAGCATGGTTTTGATTTCCCGTTGCCACTCTCTTTTACCTTCAAACCAAGGATAAGCAGCAATTTGTTTTGCTCGGTTGATATCACGATCATTCAACTCAATTTTGACATCATCAGACAAATCCAATCGTTCGTAATCTTTTGAGCGAATTCCCATGAATTGAGCATCAGGAATCGCCATGCGTTCCGATTCAAAGGCAAGGTTGATTGAACCCTGTTTAATTACGCTATAAATGTAATGTCCCCAAGGGTCACAATCGAGTAAACAATAGACGGGAAGCTTGAGTTCTTTGTGCATGCGGTGCAACATCCTTCGAACACCACGAGGCGGTTGACCAGACCCTTCAGTCAATATGCAATTGTGTTTCTCCCAAAATCGGTCTTCATTAAACCGACTCCAAACAGTGTCTTTCTCAACATGCAAAATAAAATCAGCAGTGCATTCTTTGAATTGCATAATGTTTGGTTCACAGATACTTGGTATGGCGTAGCCCCCAGTACCCATCCTGCGGCAGTTGATTTCGTCACCGTTGTCGACGACCGTGATATTTCCAACCATCGTGCCACGTTTTTTGGCAAAGACGTGCAACTCTTCACGCAGACCATCGAGTGAAACTTCAAGATCCTCTAAAATTCCATCGGATTCGCCTTGGTCGTTAAATGTTCTTTCTTTTGTGCCGGGAATAGTATGCAAGCCCATGTAGTACATTCCCCGCAAACTCAATGTTTTTTCGGCGTCAATGAGTTCGCGGCATCCTTTAGCAAGTAGAAGCGATTGCATAAACTTTCGAGACTGACCTAAGTTAAACAAACTGCGTGTTTGAGTGTTAGAACCCATTTCTAGAATGCGTTTCTTCTTGTTGTACTTCATGTTCGTAACCGAACGAGTTGGAATTTCAAATGTTGGTTCTTTTTGTCCTAAACTCTTCTTCACGATTGTTGCAGTGAGATCTTCAATCTTTTTCTTCGTGATTGCATCTCTTTTTTTATCGACAACTCGACCCCTAGTTTTCTTTACGGTTTTTTTCTTTGAGGTTTTTTTCTTCGCCATTATTTTTTACCCCGCTTCTTCGCTGTTTTCTTTTTAGTTTTCTTCTTTGATTTCTTCTTGCTCTTTTTCTTTGGAGTATCCCCAAACAAAGATTCTTCTTGCTGAGGAATATCTTGCATCTCATCAACGATGATGACATCTTCATCGCTTCCAAGTCTGCCTCCGTCATCTAGAACTTGCCCCTCATCGTCCAGTTGAGCGTCTGCCTCATCTGTCCTTCGTTTCGCTTGTTTCATGAGCGCTTTATACAACTTGTCAGTGTCGGCACCGACGATTGCATGGCAACAACGCGAGATTTCACCGATGTATCGTTCGAAAACACTTCGACGTTCAGATTCTCTAGCCATTCGTTTTCTGCGTCGAAGATACGTGCCAAGTTTTCGGCCACACTCTTGCAGTGCAAGTTTCATTTCTTTACGAATTTCATCGTAATCCGCAATGGCTTCTTTAGACTCACTTGTAAAAGGAACCCAAACACTCACCATGTGCACCATCACAACGAGTGGTCCTGATGGAATAGAATTTTTTGGATGTGTTAATCCATAATTTTTCCATGAAGTTTCAGCGCCTGCTTTGAACGAACAACAACTCGATTGTGAATATAAAAGAGGAACCCTGTTTGCAAAACGTAAAACTTTGGCGCTATCTTCTTTGCCAAGTCCTCCGCCATACCCAATGGCAACCTCAATTTGAAAAGGGTTCCCTCGGTAAACACTTGGGGGTCTTGTTGACGCTGCGAAGAATTCTGCTTTGACTTCTTTTAAGAGTCCAGCAAGCAATGCTTTAGAGCCAATCGGCACTAAGCAATCTGTATTTGGTGCAATAATCCGAGTGTTTTGGATAGAGTCGTAAAGTTTTTCAGCTTCAGCATGCCCAATTGTTTTAATCCAAGTTTGGCCGGTCATCCCTGCACCTTTGGCAAGTTCTCGCGCCTTTGTTGCGCCGACACGGCAAAAATCTTTCGTTAGGAATCCGCCAAGTTGGCGTTGCTCAGTACGTTCAAGCATTTGGATGAGCGTGCCTAGTTCAATCCCCTTTGGATGTGGCTTAATTTCTTTTGGCTCGTCAGGTAATTCCTCAATTGCTCTTGGATATTCGATGGTTTCGTTTGTTGGGGTTACGTATGTAATTTTTGCATGTGGGTTCGCAATCGCAGTTTGCTCAAGATATTCATCGATTGACTGCCGACCCTTTTGATATTTGCCTTCGAGTTCAATTTCAACTTGAGTGCCTTGACCATCTTCGAACAACTTATCATCTTCTGGATGTTCGTCATCACTAATCACAGTTGGTCTGTTTTTGGACGTGTCCATTTTCAGAACAACTTCATGTGCGGGTTTTTTCTTTCCAGTTTTTGAAATAATCACAACTGCTTTGCCTGTGGTCATCAACCCATACATGCCTGCTGCTGAAATCCCAATTCCCTGTTGGCCACGTGACATTTTCAGTCGATGGAATTTTGATCCATATAACAATTTTCCGAAGATGTTTTCTATTTGTGCACGCACAATGCCAGGACCGTTGTCACGAATTGTCAACTTGAATCGAGACTCGCTGATTTGCAACACACGAACGTAAATGTGAGGCAAGATTCCACCCTCTTCACAAGCGTCTAGCGCATTGTCAACAGCTTCTTTTATGGCAGTCAACATTGCCTTTCTTGGATTGTCGAATCCAAGAAGGTGTCTATTTTTTGCAAAGAACTCGCTGACAGAGATATCGCGTTGACCAGCGGCCATCGTTTCTGCAGTGACGTTCGAGCGGGTTTTCTTTTTTTTCTGAACTTTAGTCTTGGGCATATTTCTATGGGGGTCCAAGAGAGTGTAGTTTCCATCCATGGCGTATAACAAACGCAATGACGCAGGGCATCCATACCCGCGATAGTGGCAGAATACCGAAAGTTCTTCGCGTGGGGGGCGAAAAATCACCATTTTTGGTATCCTTGTTACTCTTACCAGCTCTCTTACCAACTCTCTTATCAATGCAAAGGACAACCAGAAATGGGAATGGAACAAACACTTATCATTTTGAAACCAGACGCGGTCCAACGCGGGCTCATGGGGAAAATTATCTCTCGGTTTGAAGAGAAGGGGCTGAAAATTATTGGCGCAAAGTTCATGCAGATCTCGCCTGAGCTAGCAGCGGTGCATTATTCAGACCACAAAGAGAAACCCTTCTATGCTGGATTGGTGAGTTTTATGACAAGTTCTCCAGTCCTTGTCCTTGCACTTGAAGGTGTAGGAGCCATTGCGATATGTCGCTCGATGATGGGGGCAACGTTCGGCTCTAAAGCTGATGCAGGGACGATTCGAGGTGATTTTGGGGTCTCGAATAGTTATAATTTGATTCATGGCTCAGACAGTCCTGAAGCTGCCACCAAGGAACTGGGCATCTTTTTTGAAGATGGGGAACTGATTTCTTGGAATAGAGCAAATGAAGAGTGGGTGTACGACCTTTCTGGTGACGAACCAGAATAACCCTTATTGGCCGAAAAATGGCCACGTACGTCCGATAACCCCAACTTTTCAAAAAAAATGTAAAAAAATTTGTAAATTCGTTACGCGTTTCTCAATGAACTGCGTAGAAGGTGATGCCGTGCGACTTTTTTCACGGTCATGTCTTTTACAAAGGGGTTACATCTTAGCCAATGCCAAAACACACAAGGCATCCCAAGAAAACCGCTCGCGGTCGCTCAACAACGCGCAACAAACGCCGATCAAAGGTTGAACATGAAAAAATCAACCAAGCATTGACTGAACCTGTCATTGTTGTTGAATCACCTTGCTTCAAGAAAAAGAATGCCGAGCAACTTGTGTTTGAGATTCCAGACATGATTCCTCGGCTTCCAGTTTCTTGGTATAGCCCAGCGGTTGACCGAGCGACACCGCCTAAAAGAAATGATGCCTCGCTGTTAACTCGAGAAGAAGAGTCCGTACTTTTTCGTCAATACAATTATGCCCGAATGAAATGGCGAAAACTTCAAAATCGTATCAGCGAATCAAAAAAATCTTCGGATAACGAACTAGACGAGCTAATCCGCTGGTATGACATTTCAATTGACTGTAGAGACCACATCGTCGAGCGAAACCTCGCGCTCGTTCTTGCCATGGCAAAACGGAGTTGGGCAAGCGGTGAATATGCAGATTTAGTTGCAGAAGGAAACGTCGCACTCGTGCGAGCAGTCGATCGCTTTAATTGTGAACTTGGATTCAAATTTTCGACGTATGCTTGCCGTGCTTTGACAACAGCTTTCAATCGATTCGGAAGAAAACAATCGAAGCATCGAGACACAATGCCCTTTGAATTCGATCCCGATCGTGAACCAATTCATCGAACAAGTCCAGATTCATTTAGCACTCCTGAGCGGATTAGAGAAATTCGTGATGTAGTTCGCAGCCAAGAGGCACAACTAACACCAGTTGAGCAAGAAGTTCTTCGGTATCGATTCGGTTTGTTCGCAGGGCAAAACCCTCCCAAGCTCACACTCGAAAAAGCGGGCAAAGTACTTGGCATTTCCAAAGAACGTGTAAGGCAAGTACAAATACGTGCTCTTCGGAAGATTCGTGAAGTCATCGAGAACCGATTACCACTTGATTTGATGGTTGGTTAATTAACCCGCGGTTAATTAATGCTCTCAATTTTACTGACTAACCCGCGGTTAATTAATTCATCGTCTCTGCAACGACTCTTTCATGTCTAATAACCGATAGAGTACAACGGTGACGACAAGCAATAAAACCAACATTTCACTACCAGTAGTGAAAAAACGAACTCACAATCGATTGAGATGGTCTGTGCTCATTCTTGTTCAGGTTCTTATTATTTTACACATCGTTGTTTGGCTCTTAGGTAAAAAATATGGATGGTTCGATGGGAAAACACTTACGCCTATTGAGCCTTCGGAAGGGATGGAGTTTGTTAAAAATGGAATTGTGAATGCAGGTGCAATTTTTTTCGCACTGGCATTATTATCGACATTGATTTTTGGAAGATGGTTTTGTGGATGGGGCTGTCATATTGTTCTTTTACAAGATTGGTGCTACTGGCTAATGAGAAAAGTGGGGGTAAGACCAAAACCATTTAGAGCACGTTTCCTCATGTGGTTTCCATTTGGACTTGCTGTGTACATGTTTGTGTGGCCACTTTTTTATCGATTTGTCATCGCAAAGGTTCAATGGCCAGGAATCACGACACATTTGCTGACTGAAGATTATTGGGGTTCCTTCGCTTCCCCAATTGTTGCTGTCCCATTTTTACTTGTATGTGGCTTTGCAACGGTGTACGTGATGGGTGCAAAAGGATTCTGCACGTATGGATGTCCTTATGGGGGATTTTTCAAACCATTAGATGCTGTTTCGCCAATGCACGTGCGAGTGAATGACGACTGCGGGCAATGTGGTAAATGTACAGCTGCCTGCACATCAAATGTTCGTGTGCATGAAGAAGTGAATTTGTACAAAATGGTCATTGATAGTGGCTGTATGAAAATTATGGATTGCGTTGACGCATGCCCGAACAACGCTTTGCACATTGGTTTTGGGAAAATCGCCGTTGGTCAGCGGAAAAAGAAACGTAAATATGATTTGTCTTTACCAGAAGAGATTTGTGTTGCTGGAATATTTCTAATTAGTTTTTTTGCATATCGCAGTTTATACGCACTTATTCCGATGCTCATGGCAGTTGGGATAGCACTTGTTGTTACTTGGGTCTTTTGGAAATGCTGGAGAATTCTTAAATCTAATAATGTAAGTTTTCATTCTCGCCAACTAAAGTTTCACGGAAAAATCAATCAGAACGGAGCGATGTTTCTTCTTGCAGGTGTGTTGTTAGCAGTGATTACCCTTCATAGTGCCCTCATCCAAACGTTTAAATTTGCTGGCGACTATGCAACTGCGAACGACGAAACTCAATCAGCAATGCAGTTCTACAAATTAGCAAGCCCGATTTCCGATGGCGGGTATGCATTTGCAAGTAATCCAAACATAGATGTTGAAGTTGCAAGATATGAAGAAGCAGAGTTAAATTTTCAGAAGGCAGATCAATTGTTTCGAAGATTAGATGCAAGGGTAGGAGGTGATGAGCAAACAACGATGCTCATCGCACATAATCTGCAAAACTATGAACAATTTGAACCAATCGATTCGTTTTATGCGGACCGACTTCTGAAAAACCCTTCATGGGAACTGGTTTGGGAAGATTACATTGGATGGCTAAAAAGAGAAGCCATATATGATCAAGCAATTGCATCCTCTAGGGCAGCAGTGGAATTGAATCCCCGTGCAAAACGTTTGAGAATTCAGTTGTCACTGCTTGAACTTGAGCACGGTTCTTCAGAACGAGGCGTTTTTACTGCTGAAACATTAATAAATGATTATTCCGAAGACCCAGCAATCTGGATGCTGTATGCAAGAGCACTTGATAGCGCAGGAAGAAGGAATGATGCTCAAAAAGCGATAGAAAAAGCGAATCAAATTCAACTAGAACTATTGCGTTCTCATGAATTAGATTGATGAGGTATTGAGTGAGTCAGAAAAGAGTGTAAACAACTCTTCTGTGTTCTGAGTTGAATAGACTGCTTCTCGGAATGACCGGTCGACCATCAATCGGCTAATACGACCAAGCGCTTGTATATGATCGGTTGTATTTTTGGTTGGTGAAACCAAGAGAATGACTAACTCGACAGGGCGCTTATCAGGACTTGAAAAATCGATTGGTTGCGCTGGCCGGCCCATTGCCATCACCATATGCTGTAATTTATCACACCTGCCGTGAGGTATTGCGAGTCCTTCCCCAATACCAGTAGTCCGTTGCAGTTCTCGTTCCCAGACAACTTGTTTGATTGTTTCGGGATTCGAGATGCAATCTTCTTTTGTAAGTAAATCGACAAGCTCTTCAATAGCGCCCTTTCTATCGGTTGCTTGAAGAGGGACTTGCATAGTCTTTTCTTGTAATAGATCTGCGAGATTCATGAAGTTAACTCTAATTGAGATTTGTTGTTTAGTTCGCGAAGAGTCAAGCGAGGGATTGTATCAATAGAATGGAGCAAATGCTAGAACTAGGGTGCCTGAAGGAGTGTTGCATACCCGCCATCATGCCATTCAGTTGGATCAGAATTTGGCTTGCCAGATGGGAAGGTGCTGACTTGGCTACATTCGGTGAGTTTATGTTTCTTTTTGACCCAATTCATTTGAGATTCATTTTCCTCAGTTTCAATGCTACAGGTCGCATACAGAAGATGCCCTCTTGATTGAAGGACATCTTTTGCTTCAGCAAGAATGGATTGTTGGAGTTCAATCACAGAATCGATGCTCGCCTTGTTATATCTGTATTTTGCTTCAGGTCTTCGAGCAAATACACCGCTGTTTGAGCAAGGAACATCAACCAAAATTAAATCAAATGGCTCGGTTGGTCCGTCAGAATCAGGCAAGAAAATGTGCACATTATATTCTTCAGCCATCTCCTCTAGTGATGCTCTTCTTGAGGTATTGGGTTCAGTTGCTCCAATGAAGGCATCTGGAAACATCGCTCGTAATTGTTTCGTCTTCGTACCACGTCCAGCACAGACATCGAGGATGCGGCGTGGTTGCAATGTAGATGCGAGAGAAAGTGCTTGAGTTGAGGTGGGATCTTGCACACGCAAATTACTTTGAAGGGCTAATACCTCAGCAACATTTGTAGATTGTGGCACTACTCCGAAACCCTGCATTTTGTGAGGAATCACAGTTGTTGGGAGTTGTTGTTCAGGAAGAGAGGTCACAATGATGGGTGGCTCAACAAGACTGTTAGAAGCAACGTTAATTGCGAGTTCTTCTCCATGAGTTTGAACTAAGTACTTCCAAGACTTTGGAGAAAACCCAGTTTGAGTAGCGATATCATTTTCAAAAATGTTTTCTGTCAGTTCCCAGGCACTTCCGTCCCCTCGAAGAAAGTGATTTGGTATGCCAACGACTCCAACAGCAACTTTTTCACCGCGTAATCGGGTGACAGTTCTTAGACAGGCATTCACAAAACCTGAGGCTCTGGGTCTTCCACCTGAAGATTTTATCCATTCAACCGCATTGTGAATTACAGCATGATCAGGAATTTTATCTAGCAACAATAATTGTGCGGTTGCGACAAGAAGAGTTGCCCCCACTTGTTGGTCAAGTGTAGAGATTCGACGATTACTTGCGCAAGAGATGACAGTCGAGAGAGAATTCCAGCGGCGATGAACGGCGTGATCTATTGCTCTAGCAAGACCCGCATCTCTAGAGTCAAGCGAATCAACAAGTAGTGGGGATGAGTCTATCTTTGGAAATTTTTTGAACTCAGCAGTGATCCGCTGGGCGACAACACCTCGCGAGTCAACCTTCATTAATTTGAGGCGACGGAACAGTCACAAGCACTTTGTAGCGTTGCAACTTTATCAGTCTTTTCCCACGAGAAGGAGCCATCGCAATGTTCGTTTGGAGTTCGACCAAAGTGTCCGTGGTACGCAGTGTGGGCATAAATTGGATTGAGAAGTTGAAGGGAATTGATAATTCCACTTGGGGTTAACTCGAACGTATCTCTTACGAGATCAGCAAGTGCTATCTCATCCATTTTCGCTGTCCCTTGACAATCAAGAAAAACAGAAACAGGTTTTGCAACACCGATTGCGTAGCTGAGTTGAATTTCACAACAATCCGCAAGTCCTGCAGCGACAATATTTTTTGCGATATACCTTGCCATGTACGCAGCAGAGCGGTCAACTTTACTAGGATCCTTTCCACTGAACGCGCCACCACCATGACGTCCTCGTCCGCCATATGTATCTACGATTATTTTTCGACCAGTCAATCCACAATCACCCTTAGGTCCGCCGATTTCAAATTTACCCGTTGGATTGACGTGAATAGTGATATCGTCATTCCACCACTCCCCAAGGACAGGCTTGATGATGTGTTCGATCACTGCTTCTGATAAACCCTCTTGATTCTCTGACCATTTCGGTCCGTGTTGAGTTGAAAGGACGACTGCAGTGACTCGTTTTGGCTCAGTGCCATCGTAATCAACAGTGACTTGACTTTTTGCATCTGGTCTTAATTCAGGAATGATTCCTGAATTTCTCACTTCTGCATGTTTTGCAACAATGCGATGAGATAAATCAATTGGAAGGGGCATGTATGACTCGGTGTCTTTGCATGCGTATCCGAACATGATGCCTTGGTCACCGGCACCTTGTTCTTTATGAAGCCCAGCGTCAGAGTCAACGCCCTGACCAATGTCTGGTGATTGACGATCGAGTGTTACCATGACAGCACAACTATCAGCATCAAACCCAAGCGTTGCATCTGTGTACCCAATTCGGCGGATGGTATCTCTGACAACATTTGGGATATCGACGTATCCCTCACATGTGACTTCACCTGCAACAACGACTAGACCGGTGGTGACAAGGGTCTCAACTGCGACTCTGCAATTGGGATCGATCCTAAGCATTTCATCAAGAATAGCATCGGAAATTTGGTCAGAAACCTTGTCAGGATGTCCCATAGAGACAGATTCTGAGGTAAATAAATGTGATTGATTCGTCATGTTTCGTGCCTTTATTTGGGAATCCGAATAATAGCATGAATGATATGAAAAGGCGATAGGAAAAGAGTCGTATGATACGAATTGGAGCACACTTGTATGCAAGTCAGAATGGAATTATCTCGAATACTTATCCGCGAAATTACGGATGCGCAATTTATCGAACTTTGCGAGGTTGATGGTCATCGAACATTTCCTATCCTTGTTGGGAAACCTGAGGCGTATGCGATCGACCGTCGACTTAAAGGCATTGAACCTCCACGACCACAAACCCTCGAACTCCTCGCTGATGTGATTGGAAATCTTGGAGGTGAACTTACAAAAATTTATATAGATGATTTATCTGATGGCACTTTTTTTGCAAAACTGTTTATCCAGCAAGGAGACACCGAGCACGTAATCGATAGCAGACCATCAGATGCAATCGCACTCGGCGTAGCAATGCAAGTGCCACTCTATGTTGACGAACGTGTTCTTGACGAAGTTGAGAAAGATCTTGATTCGTTTGAATCACCTGAAGATTTTGGCTGGGATTAATCAAACAGTGGATATTCAGGGCATTATAAAATCTTCTCCAGAAGATTTTGTTGTAGAAGAAATTCCACTCTATGCACCTTCTGGCGAAGGCGAGCATTTGTACATTAATGTGCGTAAAAAAAACATGTCTCACGATGAGTTGGTACGCAAAATTGCAAAAGAGTTTGGAGTAACTCGTCGGCAAATCGGGGTCGCAGGAAGAAAAGATTTGCGTGCTGTCACAACCCAATCAGTGTCTATTCATTTGCCAAAAGAGGAAAACGATCTTCCAGAGTCATTTGGGTCAATCGAAGTGTTGTCATCTTCAAGACATACAAACAAACTTCGGCTAGGACATCTCAAAGGGAACGCTTTTGTAATTCGATTACGTCAAGTAGATCTACAAAACGCAAATATGATCGAAGACAAGTTGAAACGATTAGAAAAAAATGGATTGCCCAATGCATTTGGCCCCCAGAGGTTCGGAAATCGAAACAACAATCACCGTGTAGGACTTGCGGTTACATTAGAAGATTGGGAAAGCGTCGTAAAAGAGTTGCTTAGTGGTGATGATCGACACAATGCCTTTGCCGCAGAGGAAGAATATAAAAAGGCACTTGATTCATGGCCGTTTGGGCAGCCAGCAGAACGAAACGTTTTAGAGCTTTTAAGCAAAGGGAAATCGTATGAGTCTGCATGTAAATCGATTGCAAAACCGTTACGAAAATTGTGGGTGAATGCATTTCAATCTTCATTGTTTAATGAAGTGCTTGCTCGTCGAGTACAAGACCAAACATGGGATGAGATTATTGATGGAGACGTTGCGTGGAGCCATGGTCACGGTGGTCGTACATTTTTAGTCCCTCAAGATGAAGTCGGAAGCAAAGAGATTCTCCAAAGGACTGCTTGCTTTGAAATTTCCCCAACAGGACCGTTGTGGGGCGCAAAAATGCAACTTGCTTTTGGAAAGGCAGGTGAGTTGGAAAGAGGAATCCTTCAATCAGTTGGGGTTTCAGATTTGAATCTGGGTAATTTGAAACATTTGGTAAGAGGCGCTAGAAGGCCATTGAGAGTTTGTGTTGAGAACGCCTCAGTTGCCTCTGGAGTTGATTCGCAAGGGGACTTCATCGAAGTAGCATTTACCTTGCCTGCTGGTAGTTACGCGACTGTACTCATCGAGCATCTTCTTAACGGCGAGTAACAAAAAAAGATTGTAGTAACTCAACGCACTCGTCTTCAAGCACCCCTCCAGTTACGTCACATCGGTGATTTAGGCGTGGGTCGTCGGTAATTTTAAACAGGGTGCGACACGCTCCAGCTTTTTGGTCACTCGCGCCAAACACGACTCTGTCAAGACGAGCGTTCACAATGGCACCTGCGCACATAGGGCATGGCTCAAGGGTAACAACGAGTGTGCAGTCGTGTAACCGCCATCGTCCTAGTCGTTTTGCAGCATCAGCGATGGCATTGATTTCAGCATGCCTTGTAGGGTCGTTTGTCGTCTCTTTCGTATTAAAACCTTTTCCGACGATTTTTCCATCGTGAAATATTGCTGCACCTATTGGAACTTCATCTAGTGACTGCGCTTGTTTTGCGAGTACTAATGCTTCACGCATCATCGCCTCATCACTCTTCATCTTTTGCCCCTGAAACTCTGCTGACTGGCACCCATACAATGAGTTGAATCCCTAATTCATATAGCAAATATAATGGGATGAGCATCATGAGCATTGAAATGACATCTTGTGGAGTAATCAATGCAGAGACAATCGCAAGAATGAAGAGGGCATACTTTCTGTTTTTTCTTAACCAATCGGGGCTCACTGCACCTATCCAACCAAGGAGCAACATGACCATGGGGAGTTGGAACGCAACAGCAATCGCAAACATCAAAATGATGACAAACCCGAGATAACTGCTCAGTTGAAATTGTTGTGAAATGAGAGAACCTTGACTCAACGGAACGGTCAGCATGTTTAAAGTGTTTGTGTCAGGTGAATCAACCGCAACAGTAAGAAGTCCTTCTGGCATTTTGATCCATGCATCACCTGCAAAAGCAGAATCTGGCGTTGTTTCTAGAACTGGGTATGTCACATTCGAAATGCTCTCACCACTCACAATCGTGGTGGGGGTCATTTGTACATTCCCAGCAAGGGTGACCATGAAATCAAGAATGACTGGCAACATGATGAAGTACATCAGAGCCAAGCCTAGGATTCCAAGAAGCGTGCTGAATGGAATCAGAAAATATACGAAACGACGTTCATGTTTATGTAGACCGGGCGAAACGAATTTCCATAGTTGATACAGAATCCATGGCCCCGCGGTGAGAATGGCAGCACCAAATGCAATTTTCATTTCTGCGATGAGAAATTCAGGAGGGCTTAATACCTGTACTTGAGTTGGAAGGCCGTGCTCTTCAAGGACTGAATACAGGGGAACTAAAAACCAACGAACGATTGAGTCCGCAACTAAAAAGAAAAGAATCGCAAGAGGGATTGGCGGGATAATGCACCAAAAGATTCGTTTGCGAAGTTCTTCAAGATGGTCGCCAATAGACATCGTGGCATGCTCATTTGTGTGAACTTTTGACATATAAACTACGTACAGGATACCCTTAACTGAGAGGGGGTATACTGCAACTATTACCGATACTTGTTTCTGAAGAATTATGGCATCATCAAACGACTATTACAAACTCCTTGGAGTCGACCGTTCTGCAACAGCGGATGAAATCCGTAAGGCGTACCGGAAACTTGCAAGAAAATATCATCCAGATGTCAACAAAGCGGATGATGCAGCGACAAAATTTGCTGAAGTGCAAGAAGCGTACGACACCCTTTCGGATGCAGAGAAACGCAAAATGTACGATCAATTTGGGTCTGAAGGTCCTCAGTATGGAGGGGGAGGGTTCAGAGGTTCTCCTAGGGAATATGGTGGTGGATATAGTCAAACTGTCGACTTTTCAGATATATTCGGTTCAGCATTTGGTGGCGGTGGAGGCGGAGGATCACCTTTTGGTGGTGTCCAACAGCAAGCAGCAAAAGGGCAGGACCACGAACATGCAATTACAGTGACATTTATGACGGCCCTTAAGGGGGGAAGCGAGGAGATTCGAATTGGCGATTCGTCAGTCACGCTTCAAATTCCAGCTGGCATAGAAAGTGGCAAAAAATTGCGACTAAAAGGAAAGGGTGCTCCCGGATTAATGGGAGGCCCTGCAGGAGATATGATCGTAACCGTTTCTGTTGGGGGTCATCCTCTCTATCAAAGAAATGGTCTTGACATAGAAATGGATGTTGATTTGAATATTGCCGAAGCATCGCTTGGTACAAAAGTCACATTACCACTACCACTTGGAGGCACTGTTGACATGACAATTCCTGCGGGAGTTTCAAGCGGTTCTCGGTTACGTGTTAAGGGGAAGGGTTGCGAAAAAACAGATGGAACGAAGGGCGATTTTTATGCTGTCATTCACATCATTGCTCCAAAAGATGTGGACGAGGAAACGCTAAAATTACTCGAAGAGTTGAAAGATCGGTTACCAAGCCCTCGTGAAAACGACGTGCCTCCATAAATGAAGACAAGTAAGCGAGCAATCATACTTCTATCTGGTGGATTAGATTCTGCAACTGTCTTGGCAATTGCAAACCAAGAGGGGTATGAATGTCATGCACTCAGTTTCGATTATGGTCAGCGGCACAGTTTTGAACTTGAATCTGCAAAAAAGGTTGCAAGCCAACTTGGAGTGGTCGAACATGTAATCTCTTCAATTGACTTAACTGCATGGGGTGGTTCTGCATTAACTGATGACATTCATGTTCCTAAAGAAGGGAAGAGTGATGGTATTCCTGTGACATATGTTCCTGCAAGAAATATTATTTTTCTAAGCCACGCTCTTGGATTTGCAGAAGCGATTGGTTCTCGAGATATATTTATTGGCGTAAATGCAGTGGACTACTCTGGATATCCTGATTGTCGGGAGGAGTTTATTACAGCGTTCGAAAACACCGCAAACCTTGCTACAAAAGCAGGTGTTGAAGGCGATCCATTCACGATTCACGCTCCACTGCTCCAATTGTCAAAAGTTGACATTATTAAACGAGGGCTTGAACTTGGCGTCGATTATTCGATGACACAGAGTTGTTACGACCCAGACGAATTCGGATCACCATGTGGCAAATGTGATGCGTGCCGTCTACGTATTGATGCATTCAACCAACTGCATTCGGCTCAGAGCCAATGAATACAATTCATTTGCTCGGAGCCGGAAGGGGCATTTATTATGTCGGTAGAGAAAACTCACAATGGTTAAAGGGCGCTATAGCAGTTTGTTATTAATAATTTCC
>CAZVVI010000012.1:16397-68994 GCA_964630505.1 uncultured Isosphaeraceae bacterium
AAACAAAACTATTCAGGACACACTTATAATTAAAAACTTTGATGGGTCTGTACCCCGGAAGGTGCATTTCTTCTGTCGGTAGAGAAAAGTCACAATGGTTCAAGGTCTCTATCGCAGTTTGTTATTAAGAATTTCCTATGCGATACTTTGGCTCTGAGCCATGTATCACTTTTTTCGGCATACTGAATTAAAGCAATTCTCGAAAAAGGTCAGATGTCGAGGTTTTTGACTTCGAGCGCGTGGTCTTCGATGTACTTCCGTCGGCACTCGACCTGTTCACCCATCAGAGTGGTGAAAAGTTGGTCGGCATCCGAGGCTGCATCCCAAGCGACTCGAAGTAAGGTCCGCTGTTCTGGATCCATTGTTGTATCCCAGAGTTCCTCGGGATTCATTTCGCCAAGCCCTTTGAACCGTTTTATCTCGATTCCCCTGCGACCGATTTGTCTGAGAGTCTCAAGAATCTCGGGGATATTTGCAACCTCAACAATTTCTTGATTCTCTGAATCTGGCTCAATAATCCACGCGTATTTGGTTGCTAACTTTTCGCCGCTCACAGTTTCTTCCTGTGAGAGGAAGTAGTCGTTGATATCAATGTCAGAGGCGCTCAATGTTTCGATAAGTGCGTCGATTTCGCGGTTTTCATGCAGTTCTCGAAGAGCAGCAATCCTCGCTGCATTCCCATTTTCTACCTCAACATTCATATCATCGAGTAACAAATCATGGTCACTAATTACTTTTCTTGCGCCCTCTTCACTCCAACACACAACTTCATTGTTCGGCCACACGACTCTGAATTGCGGCAGTCTGTTCAGTTGTTCAGGATCATTTTTTCTCATCTCTAACAATTTAAGAAACGGCGTACCTCTTCGCTCTGAGATTGCAATGAGTTCAGTCAATCTTGAAAGATGCTTCGTTACTTTTTCAAGGTCTTTACCCTCAAGTCGCTGAGCTTCTATATTTTTGTCATCACGAACAATAAACGCAGCGGAATGAATCACCATATCCATGAGCAGAGAGGTCATTTCATTTTCATCATTGACGTAGAAGCTTTTTTTGTTTCTTGTCACTTGGTAAAGCGGAGGTTGCGCGATAAAGACTTTTCCTTGGCGTACGAGTTCGCCCATTTGCCTAAAGAAAAACGTTAGCAACAAGGTTCGAATGTGCGACCCGTCAACATCCGCATCAGTCATGATAATAATTCGACCGTAGCGTAACTTTGAAATATCAAAATCCTCCCCAATCCCGCACTGCAATGCTTGAATCAGAATTCTGATTTCTTCAAAGCCCAAAACCTTATCGATTCTAGCTTTCTCAACATTGAGTATTTTGCCTTTCAGAGGCAGAATGGCTTGGGTGTCATGATCACGGCCGCCCTTAGCTGAACCACCAGCAGAATCACCTTCCACGATAAAAAGTTCAGAGCGGTCAACATCGTTCGTGACGCAATCAGCTAGTTTTTGGGGCATTCCGCCGGATTCAAGCGCGCCCTTTCGCTTGATGAGATCACGAGCTTTCCTTGCAGCTTCTCTTGCTTGAGCAGCAAGAATTGCTTTTAAGCAAATTTTCTTAGATTCACTCGGATGCTCTTCAAGCCAAGACCCAAGTAACTTCGTCACGAGTGAAGAAACAATTCCTTCTACCTCTGGGTTTAGAAGTTTTTCCTTTGTCTGGTTGTTGAACTGTGGGTCGGTTAACTTCACCGAAATAACACTGGTTAAGCCTTCTCGTAAATCATCACCTGTTGGAGTGAGACCCTTGATGAGGTTGTTTCTTTTTGCATACGTGTTGATTGTTCTGGTGAGAGATGTTTTGAACCCCGAGACATGGGTGCCTCCATCAGGATTGACAATATTGTTTCCAAATGCGAGAAGAACTTCACTTGTTGCATCCGTGTATTGCATTGCAATTTCGCAAATGATTCCAGTTGCTTCATCAGTCTGAGAAAGAAAGATTGGTGGGCTATATTCAGATTTTCCTCTATTTAGATACGTCACATAATCCGCGAGGCCATGATCACTATAGAACGTTTCTTCTTTGAGTTTACCATCACTATCGACCCGTTCATCTATCAGTCGAATTGAAACGCCTGGGTTAAGATATGAAAGTTCTCGCAAACGATGTTCGAGCAATTCAAATCTAAACTCAGCATCTGGGAAAATTTCAGAATCAGGCAAAAAAGAAATTCTTGTTCCAGTTGCTCGTTTGTCACCAGTGTAATCTTCAATTTTGTGAAGAGGTTTTGTTATCTCTCCTCTTGCAAAACTGATCATCCACGTTTCAGTTTCTTTGATAACTTCAACATCAGTCCACATGGAAAGTGCATTGACACACTTCACCCCAACACCATGCAATCCACCTGAAACTTTATACGCATTATCATCGAACTTCCCGCCAGCATGAAGTTGTGTCATGATGACTTCAACGGCAGGCCTTCCGTCAATTTGAGGATTGTCGCTCTTCATATTGTCAATGGGCATTCCACGACCATCATCAACAACGGTGCAGGATCCATCGACCCCTATTCTGACAGTAATTGTTGTTGCAAACTCTGCCATGACCTCATCAATTGCGTTATCAACGCATTCATAGACAAGATGATGTAAAGCACCCAAACCAGTGCCACCCACGTACATTCCAGGCCTTTTTCGAATAGCTTCTAATCCCTCAAGAACCTGAATCTGTTCTGAGGTGTATGTATCTGTGGAATGTGTCATTATGTGTGTTTCTACTGAATCAGGATGAAGCGATATAGCTGGAATGATGTGGAAAAATTCAGCGTTCAAGCCTCATTTCACAAGGTCTTTATTATACCTTTGAAGCCCCGATAATGCCCCTATTTTGAAGCAGATAATACCTTCCATTTCTCCGTTTTTGAAGCCACAAGTCCAAGGTCGACGATACACTCATGTTCAACACTTTTATGCAAACACCATCCTCAGAATTACCTGTAGCCAACTCACATCAACACCATCTTGCAAGACGCACGTTTCTATTTATTGGTGCAGCGACGCTTGTTGGGTGTGGCACAAAAAAAGTAACTTCATCCCTACCAAGCCCAATATGGTCTGCAGCAAGTACTCAAGAGTTATATCAGCCAGTGCAACCTGCTCAGCTTCCAGTTCCAACCGAACTTCATGGTGCAATTTCACGTTCAACATGGGCGAAAGGTCAACCGATTGCACGAAACATGAACCGCATGTTGCCAGCGAGATATATCACAGTACATCACGATGGCATGACCCCATTTACAACAACTTCAAAAAATTCAGCAGCATCTAGGCTTGAAACGATTCGTAAATCACACCTACGTCGAGATGGCGGTCGATGGGGGGATATTGGGTATCACTTTGCAATTGATCCTGCTGGCCGATTGTGGCAGGCCCGACCACTAGTCTGGCAAGGCGCGCATGTTAAAGCCAGAAATGAGGGGAACATCGGAGTCGTTGTTCTTGGGAATTATGAACGCCAAGGTGTGAACAGTGCACAAGCTGCGGCAGTTGAATCAACTCTCAAATCACTCATGCAAAGATATAAAGTGCCTGTTTCAAGAGTTCGAACGCATCAAGAATGGGCAGCAACAGCTTGTCCCGGTAAAAGTTTGCAAAGGGTAATGGTCGGTATTCGTGGAACTTCCTTGAAGAACGCGTAGTGGGGGATAGCCCCAACCATTCCCTTGCACATTCAGTAAAGAAAAAAGGCGACTTTCGAGTCAAATTGCATATTTGTGGCGTATCATCATGCGAATCATGACTGAATCAGTTGCCGTACATTTCAAACAACAGTTTCCAATTTTTCCTTTACCCGAAACGATGCTCTTGCCCCACGCAATCATGCCGTTGTCAGTGTTTGAGCCACGGTATTGTCAAATGACAGACCACTCGCTTGACGGTAGTGGACAACTAGCAATCGCAACGTACAGCAATAAAAACTGCCTTTCAGACAAAAAAAGCATTCCCCCAATTCGGGATGTGGTCTGTGTTGCACAAATCGTACACCACGAAAAAGCAGAGAACGGATTTAACATGATGGTGTACGGATTGTGTCGAGCAAAAATCATCGAAGAGATTAATCCTCAAGGAGAAAATCTCTACAGGAAGGCGACCCTGAAACCGCTTGAGCAAGAGGAAGAAGAATTAGACGAGATTTTTCGAGTGGAATTACTGCACATGTTGCACCGACCAAACTTATCTCGACTTGATAACCATGAGTCAATCGTCAATTGGGTTGTAGAACCGGGATTATCGAACACTGCACTATTCGAATTGATTGGCTGTTCAGTTTTTGAAGACGCAGAACTTCGTTATGAGTTACTTTCTGAGCCATCATCTGAAAAGAGGTCGAGGAAAGTTCTTTCGGAGTTAGCCCGACTTGATCGAACATTGTCAATGTTAGACAAACAATCTTCTGATGATTTAGAGGGTGGCATTTCAATCAACTAGTAAGGCAAGTATTTCATGAGATTCATTCTTGAACACCCTTGGCTCGCATTCATCTCGATTGCAGCAGTTGGTTGTGCATTTCTGTGGTTAGGAGTCAGGGATGGAAAAGGGTTGCAAATCAAAGCCGGTTTGGGAGTGTTCTTTATCGCAGTGATTGCGTGTGTTATTGGGTTTCTCATTGATACACCCAGCGAACAAGCTCAACGCGTCATGAATGCATTTATTGATGCTGCTGAAAATGAGGAGTATGACGGGCTTGCAAACGTGTTAGATCAAGACGTTGTTTTAGAGGATCATTGGAAATCATTGCCGAATCACGGGATTGATTCGATACGAACAAATCTTATTAAATTGCACCAGAAACACACTTTACGATTCAATGCCATTATGCGGATTTTGCCAGTTGAGCGAGCAGAAGACGTCCTTGTTGAAGTCTCATTACTGAGCAGAATGGCAGGAATAGGAACAGTTCCCTCTACGTGGAGGTTTATTGTTTCTCCAAGTGACGATGGGGTGTGGAAAATCACGTCGATTGATGCGGTTGAAATTATGGGTAGATCATATCGGTAGGAATATCAATTCTTTTTGACCCATTCAGGGGTGCTACAATACGCTGATGTCGAAAATTTGGCTCGATGGAACATTTGTAGATTCTGAAGAAGCACAAGTCAGTGTCTTCGACCATGGTTTGCTATATGGTGACGGTTGTTTTGAGGGGATACGAATCTATAACAGTCGAATTTTTAAACTTCGTTCACACTTACAGCGAATGTTTGAATCTGCAAAGGCACTTCGATTACATCCCGGATATTCAATCGATAGAATTGAAGAAATTGTTCGAGAAACTGTTAGCGAAAACAATCAAAAAGATGGTTACATTCGACTGGTCTTTACTAGAGGGAAGGGCACTCTTGGATTGAATCCATTTTTATGCCCAACTGCAACAGTCTTCGTTATTGTTGAAAGCATCAAACTGTATCCAGATGAAATGTATGAAGATGGAATGTCAATCATCGTTGCGAAACGTCCCCGCGTTCCGGCTTGCTGTCTCGATCCTCAAGTAAAAAGTTTAAATTATCTCAATAACATTCTTGCAAAAATTGAGGCGGTAGATTCAGGCGTACTTGAAGCCCTGATGTTGAATTGTGAAGGCGAAGTTTCTGAATGTACTGGTGACAATATCTTTGTTATTAAGGATGGCGTAATTTCAACTCCACCTGTTTCAGTTGGGATTCTGCATGGAATCACAAGGAAATTTGTCATCGAAGAGGTTGCTCCAGCACTTGGACATACGGTTAAAGAGCGGGTGATTCAACTTGAAGAAGTATTAGATGCCGATGAGGTATTCTTGACGGGAACTGCTGCTGAAGTCATCGGCGTGAGTCATATCGATGATCACGTAGTAGGTTTGGGAAAGGTAGGACCGATGACGCATGAGTTAGAAGCACAGTTCCGACGAAGGGTTCTACAAGATGCCCCAGAAGATTAATTCTGTTAATTGCTGACAGTTAATGGTACTGATTCAGACTCTGTTGTATGTGAAATCAATTTATCTTTGTTCAACAACGACCAGTCAGTGACCAACCGATCTGGAGATTGATCCCCATCATGTATTTGAAGAAGATCGTATCGATTGTCACGTTTTGCAGGCGTGAAGCCTGCTTCTCGAATCATTCTGCATAATTTTGCTTCATCAAGACACCAAGTTGTTCCAGCCGCGCTCACAACATTTTCTTCAAGCATCACAGAACCCAAATCATTGGCTCCGTAGAACAAAGCAGTTTGTCCTATTGCAGGGCCCATGGTTACCCAACTTGAACCAATTGAATAAATATTGTCAAGGAACAATCTGCTTAGCGCCTGTGTTCTTAAGTAAGAACTAGACCCTGCAAGTCGTAATCGTCTTCCAAATTCTGGGTGGTCGCTCTTGGTGCCAGAACCATCGAGTTTTGAGACCACATCTCCTGGAAACTTTTCTTGATTTGAATATTCCCATTCTTTTACTCGACCTAGTGGCGTGTTGTCGGGTTGAAATGGCCATGAGATAAAAGCGTTGTATCGTCCTCCGCCCTGTAATCCGAAATCTTGAATAGACCTGTCTTGCCATGAGCGTACAAGATTCATGTGGTGAATGCGATCATTGATTCCTTCAATGTGCCCAAACATCATTGTGGCACTTGTATTCATTCCAAGTTCATGGGCAATTCGCATGACAGTAAGCCATACGTCAGCGTTGCATTTGCCCAAGCCGATTTTTTCCCTGACTGCAGGAGCAAAAATTTCACCACCACCACCTGGAATTGAGTCTAGACCTGCATCTTGTAATTTTTTAAGCACCCAACGAATTTGTTCTTCAAGTGTATTTCCGGGTGTGTCAAAAAAATGTACAAACTCGATGACTTCTGGTGGACTAAATGCATGTACATGAACTTGAGGATAACGTTCATGTAACAAAGAAAGCAAATCGGTATACCACTCGATAGGTAATTCGGGGTTCATCCCACCTTGCATGAGAATTTGAGTGCCGCCGATGTCTACGATTTCTTGCACTTTTTGGAGGAGTTCGTCATAAGACAGGGTGTAGGCGTCAGCCTCATCACCATCGCGCCTGAAGGCACAAAAGGTGCATTTCGCAGTACAAATATTTGTGTAGTTAATGTTCCGATCCACAATATATGTTCGCAAATGGTCACCATGTAAAGTTCTGCAACGCGAATCTGCCCAGCGACCAAGTTCTGCTAATGGCATTTCGTGATAAAGCCGTTGCGCTTGTTCTGGTGTAATACGGAGGTTGCCATCGGCAACATCCTGCAAGACCTCAGATTCAAGGATATTTGCTTTTGCGTTTGTTTGAATTGCCATCTAGAAGATTATACCTCGCACGATTGTTCAATGAACAAGGTGTGTTCTTTACATGAGGATAGAAGGGCTGAAGAGTCCTTTACATACACTTCTTTTTGTTCTTCATTTTCCATTTGAGCGATGTTGATTGCAACATTCCAATATCCTGCTCTAGTTGCAGACTCAGCAAGAATTGCCGCAATTGCTAAATCACTTGATAACATTGTGTTCGTTTTTCCAACGAGAGCTCTCAATGTAATCAAAATCCGTTGACAGAGTTCCATCGTTTGAAGCGGAATTTGAATCGCCTCTGCAAGGGCGTTATCCCACTGTTCAATTCTTTTTGGATCATCCTTAGAAAGTTTCCATAATGAACTCACTCTTTCGTATGCAACAGCATCTGCATCACCCAACGTAATGGCTTCATCTATTGCTGCATCGAAGAATTTAAAGCAATCTGCATACAATTCACTGTGCTCCAACAAAGAATCTTTCCCTTCTGAATACGCAAGCACCATATTGCCTAATGCGGTGGATAACCCAGCAAGAATGCCAGCGACAGCCCCGCCGCCGGGAGTTGGGCTTTTTGAAGAAAGATCATCTAGAAGTTGTTGAATAGTTTGTGCACCAATCGTCATTTTGTTCGTATCTCAGCATTAAATGTAGAGATGAGTGCATCACACGCAGTCGATACAGGTGTATTGACTTCCTCATGTGTGAGTGTTCTTTTTGCATCTCGGAAACGAAGACGAATAGTGACAGATTTTTTCCCCGCTTCGATATTTTTTCCCCTGAAGGTGGTGACAAACTCAATATCCTCAAGATTTTCAAGTGAGAGTGCCTGAAGAGTCTCAGCGAGATTCAACCACAAAACTTCTTCATCAACGATGAGGGAAATATCTCTTTCAATCGCTGGCTGTTTTGGAAGCGGGTGAGATTGGACGTCTGGCGGAAAAGAACTCAGTAACTCTCCAATATTCAATGTTGCGATTTGAATCGTGTTCGGTATATCCCATCGTTTTTGCAAAGCACTTGAAAGTCGTCCGATTCTGCCTATGGTTTGCCCATCGATTGAAATGATCCCGCCCGGTTCTAACCAATGTGCTTCGGTACATGGCGAAACTGCAGAGTCATCGTGAGCCGTAAGAATAGAACAAACCCTGTCCACAACTCCACGAAGTTCTCCAATGCCATCTGACTCGTTTGAATCGATTAGGAGTGCGAGTTCTGTGTTTTCAATATGATTTTTTTCATCAATTGCGAACACCGAACCAAGTTCAGCAAGTCGAATATTTTTCACGCCATTGTCTTCGTTCAGTTTTCGGACATTCAGCAAACTCGGAAGGAGAGACGGTCGAAGTGCTGGCTCTGCAATTGTTCGGTCATCATCAATCAAAAGTGGGGTTTGCCCTTCCAGTAAAAAGTGATTGGCGGCATCAATAGATATCAAGGAATGTGTGATACATTCGATGAACCCCATTCCTGCAAGGGCGCCTAGAATCGCCTGTCTTCCAGCAGACTCTCCTCCAGAAGATGGAACACGAACCTCAACAGAATCTTCAACTTGGATATTGTCATACCCATGCACTCGGGCGATTTCTTCGACAAGATCAATTTCACGGCTGATGTCATATCGATAGAAGGGTACGGTGCATTGAATTACGCCATCTTCACAAATTGCTTCAAATCCGATTGAACTAAGGAGTTGAAGCATGGTGTTATCGCATAATTCTGCTCCAAGTCTTTCATTGCAATATGCCGTCCGCATAGTTGTCGTGATAGGCGTGGGAGATTCCCTTCCATCGAAGGCAGTTCTTTGGCACAGAGCGCCACCACCAACATCTAATAGAATTGAAGCGAGTCTGTTTGTGCTGGATTCAATTTGATTTGGGTGGACACCTCTCTCAAAACGAAAACTAGAATCACTCGCAATTTTATGACGGCGACTCATTTCTCTAACAACAACAGGGTTAAACGTAGCGCCTTCGATAAGCAGATTTGTCGTGTCATCTGTGACAGAAGCAAGAGCGCCACCCTTTACTCCGGCAAGTGCGACCGGTTTCTCTGCATCCGCAATGACAAGATCATCAGTCGTTAACTTAATTTCGACAGCATCTTCGCCAAGCGGCAAGAATTTCTCGCCATCTTTAGCCCTTCGAACGATAATTTGATTCCCTGCGATTTTGTCAAGATCAAATACATGAGTAGGTTGACCTTGCTCGAACAACACAAAATTTGTTGCATCAACGATGGCATTTCTAGGGATATCCCCGCGGTTCTCAATTTTTGTTTTAAGCCACTGGGGAGATTCTTTTACTCTAGCTCCTAAGATGACTTTCGCTGTGTATAAAGGGCAGAGTTCAGGTTCAAGATTGGTGACGGAAATGGAGTCTTCGATCGTTGGACCAGTTTCTTCGACATAGCACTCAGGGAGGACGAGTTTGTTTCCCGTTCGTGCTGATATTTCTCTCGCTAAACCGATGTGGCACGTGCAATCACCTCGATTTGAGGTCATTTCAAAGTCTTGCCGAACATCGCCATCGGGCAAATCATCCCTGCCTTCAAGGGGAAAACCAGCGGCAGTCAACAATTCTGCCTGCTCTTCTGCAGAGACATCTTCCTTTAAATAGTCATTGATCCAATTTGCAGTTACCAACATCCACGCAGAATAGCTATTCTGCACCAATGCGAAGCATACTTCTTATCCTTTTTTTGCTGATCTTTGTCCCAGCGTGTTCCGCTCCACCCCAAGTCACGGATCCACTATCGATAGCGCCCAACGATTTTTCACTTGATGTGACTGTCGTCACCGCTGAACCCCACACCCTAGCGCACATGCGGTCATCTCGGTTCGTTGTGTTTCCAAATGGCGCATTGCACCATGGCGATGAAGAGGGATGGGGACCAAATACATTGCCTGTGAGAACTCGTCTGCTGACGAGAGATCAAATTTCGGTGATTTGGAATCGAATTTCTCAAATGGGAATGTCCTCTCCCAAGATGTCAGACCAAACAGTGAATTTTCAGTTGTTGCCAAAGCCAACAGAGGGCTCTGTGTATATGGTCGCGATCAATAGTGGGGGGAAATATTGGAACTATGTGAGGTACATTGATGAAGACCAAGAAGCAGATCCAGCCTTTAAAAATCTGATTCGTTTACTTGCCGGGTATGCGTGGGCAACAGACCGAGGTGCCGTAGAAGGGTTTGAAGAACCCGTTCGCTACGACCTTGGAGGGAACCCCTATGAGCGATACATCGAAGGGGAAGTTCCATGAGGTTTCTCATCTTCACCATCTTGATTCTCGGTGGTTGCAACAAAACAACTCGCCCCATTCTTCAATTGGAACGATTTGGTGAAAACCAAACGGCGTTGTACGTTGTTGAAGGCGATGGAACGATTGAATTTGGAGGCGGTATTGATGCCCTTTCGGGAAAAACGACGTGGGAAGGGCAGTTGACTGATGCACAACTTTCAAAACTTCAAGAACTCATTGCTACCGAAAACCTTCAAACTGAAATTGTTATAGATTCAAAACGATTCGAAATAGTAATTTGTAATACAGAAGATGTTCACCGGTATGTTGTCCCCATTTCAAACCCTTCCGCTTCAGAGTTATACTTTTTTTTAGAAGAGTCGACAATGCAGAGAATTCAAGCGCAATTAGATGCATTACCTAAACCAACGATGGATGTCATTTCAGATAGAAAAGTGAAAGGGTCTAACGTTGAATCACACTGAAGTTCTAGAACGATTGCTTGATGGAAACAAACGGTTCCTTGCAGGTCAATCGACAATGCAACATTCGCAAAGCGACAGAACATCAATGGCAGACGGTCAGAAACCATTTGCTGCAATTATTCGATGCGCTGATTCTAGGGTTGCACCAGAAATTGTATTTGACCAGCCACTTGGGAATTTGTTCGTGTGCGGTGTTGCGGGGAATATTCCGACTCCAGAAATCGTTGAAAGTCTCGAATATGCTGTGGGACATTTAGGTGTAGGGTTGATTGTTGTGATGGGACACTCTAATTGTGGTGCGGTTACTGCTGCGTTCCAAAGTGAACAACCAACTGGCTTGTTTTCACAAATCGCACTCTCATCAATTCCAGATTTGGATGAATGTATTGCACACAACGCTGAGCATGGGCTTACAACAATCTTAAACAGCTCATATTTGATTGAGAATGCAGTGAAAAAGGGCACTGTCCAAATCGTCGCTGGCGTGTTCGATATACCGAGCGGTGAATTTGAACTTGTCGCTCAAACTCAGTTAAACTGATTCATATTTGCACCCATCAAACCAACTTTTCTGACCCCAGCCATAGGGTCTAATGATTCGCCAAAGGTTTTAATTTACTTGTTCCGCTGAACTCCAACTTGTTTAAAAAAAGCATTGATGGATTCACGTTCATTTGGAAGTTCAATGTGTTCGATGTGCGCTATAAGTCCATCGCCATCTAATGTAATTTTTTGTTGGCAACAATGTGTGTGCTTCAATCCGCCATGTGTGATGTGATCATAAAACGTAATTACGCCCTCTTCGTCTACACTACTTTCATATTCGTAAGCATCAAGTGTTTCTTTACACCAAGCATCTGCTTTTCGGTACGAGTCAATAATGTCATCAGCACCAACCATCTCTGTATCATGAATACTGTAGGTGCACTGATTGTGAAGTAACTTCACTGCAGCGTCAAAATCATTTTCATCAAGTGCGTTTGCAAATTGGAATGAGATTTTTGTATTCAATTTTGTTCTTCTTGCGCGAGTGATTCAAGAACGATGTGGTGAAATTCGTTATTGAGTTCCAAGTCAAATGGAAACAACTGTGTAGCAAACACAGCTGTGACATCTTGCGCGGGATCGATGAAAAAGTATGTACATGCAGCGCCGCCCCAAGTCCAACGACCAGCACCTCGAAAGCCCATCGAGGTTCGTACAGGTGCGTTTAATCCAAAACCAAGTCCGAATCTGGTGGGGGTGTTAAGGGTAATTGTTGGGTTGAGATGATTTTGCACCATGAACTGTACGGTTTGTGGTTGAAGAATTCGATTGCCATCTAATTCACCAAATTGCTCCATTGCCATACAGAACTTTGAGTAGTCACCAATTGTTGACCAGAGCCCTCCACCGCCTGATTGGAAACTTGGGTTTAAAGCACCTCGTTCCCTTTCATAATGTTTTTTGTCTACTTGTAGACCATCTTCAGTACGATTGACAATCGGCATCTGTAACATGCTTATGTCAGGCGTGAAACTTGTATTGTTCATTGCAAGGGGAGTGAAAATGTATTCTTGAAGATATGCTTCGAATTCTTGTCCAGAAACGACTTCAATCACTCTCCCAAGGACATCGATGCTTAAACCATACAGATACAAGCTTCCTGGATCGCCAGCGAGTGGAAGTTTCGCAATACGCTTTGCAGCTTCATCTAAAGAAAATGCACCTACGAGTGCTTTTTCGTAATACCGTTTGAGTTCAGGCGACGCGGAAAAGTCATACGCGATTCCGCTTGTGTGCGTGAGTAACTCCCGAATGGTGATACCTCTTTTGGCAGGACGGAGTTCGCCATCTTCAAGAACATTGACATTGGCGAATTCAGGAATGTACATTGAGACCGGATCATCGATGCCAAGTGTTCCTTGTTCTACAAGTTGCATGACTGCAGCAGACGTAATCGCTTTACTCATTGAGTAAATGCGAATCACTTGCGTTACTTCGACATCTTCTTCTGAATCTGGGCTACGGTCACCGACTGCTTCAAGAAAAATTGTTTCGCCATCTTGAGTGACTTGTGCCATGCATCCAACGACTTTGCCTTCTTCAACCAGTGCTTCCATCCAAACCTGCAGTGGCTGAAGATCAGCAGCAAAAGACACTACAGAGAGAATTGAGCCCGCAAATCCTGAATATATGTATTGTTTTAGCTTGGTTATCATATTTTTAGTGTACCAATTTGGTCAACTAACGAAAAAACCCTCAAAAACGCTCTTAAGCAGGACTCGCTGCTTTTGCTGAATCGAAGATGAAGCAAAACCACTTAAGAACCGTGGGGTTTGCTTGCAAACCACACAGCCATAGCTTTGCTATGGCACTCGGAGCGAAAATGAAAAAGAGGCAATCCGAAGGATTCCCTCTTTGAAGTAGCGCTCCGAGCAGGACTCGAACCTGCGACCTACGGATTAGAAATCCGTTGCTCTATCCAGCTGAGCTACCGGAGCTGTGGATGGGCATTGTACGCGAGTCAGGGTATCATGCTTATTCTTAGTTAATGACTTGTCATGAACTACAGGGCCGGTAGCTCAGCGGTTAGAGCTAACGACTCATAATCGTTCGGTCCCCGGTTCGAATCCGGGCCGGCCCATTAAACCGCGGGATGAGGATGGAAATGTCGCGGTAGCGACATTGGCTTCGCCCCGCATCGGCGGGCCGAATCCCGCGGTTATCATGAAGATCAAAAAATTTTCACATTTTATAATCTAGGGATGAGGATGGAAATGTCGCGGTAGCGACATTGGCTTCGCCCCGCATCGGCGGGCCGAATCCCGCGGTTAAAATGAATGCCCGTCAATCAAGACAGACTTCATGTGGGGACATGCATACATTCGCATTGCAAAGCAATGCGACCAATGCGTGTCCCCTTTGTGAGCTGTTAGATACGAATAGCACAAAGTAAACGTATGCGTATCCACTGTGAGATGAACGTAAAGAGTATATCCATGTAAACTGTTGTTATGCATACTCAACAAAAACGCGGGTTTTCCCTCATTGGCATCCTTATTTCATTGGCATGCATCGTTGTGTTGATGTCAATTTATATGAAATCTGTTTCAAAATCGGTCACAGGAGGAAAAGGGAAATCATCTCAATCTTCTGCGTGGGGAATGATGGACCAAATTCAATTGCAAACAATTGGCCGCGCCTTGATGATGGATGCGATAACCAGCGGTCAGTACCTCACGCCAAGTGAGGTTTCAAGATCGAAAGATGTGTATGACAACACCTCTGCGAATTTTTGGTCTGCGATGCTCTTGCAAAACATGGTGAATCCAGATCAGCTTGTTTCACAAACAGACAGAAGTTGGGTTGAAGTCGCGCAACCAGATTACCGTGCTCGTCATTTCGATCCGAATTTTTCTGCTGACCTGTCTACAACATTTAATGTGTCATTTGCACACATGCCCTTGTGGGGTGAACGCTTAGAAAAACGCTGGAATGGAAAATCTGGCAAGTTCCCGCTTCTTGGGAACCGTGGACCTCAAGACGGGATTGAAGGAACGACTTCAGTTACACTCGATGATGACGGAACATGGAGGGGGTGGGTCTACAACTCAGATGGTTCAATCGATTGGACTGAAGGGACAACGATTCGTGCTCTATGGAGACGAAACGATGGTATCCAACAAGACACAATTTTTTGGGATGAAGCAGATTCAGAAGATGATGCGATTCTAGGGTACATCATTGAAATGGACGATTATGGTCCAACATACATCTGGGATTAATTAACCCGCGGTTAATTAATACACAAAAAAATCAACCGCGGGCTAACAGACAATTTCAAGTCAATTAATTAACCGCGGGTTAATTAATTCAGAGTTGGCTAAGCCCAGCGGTCGCATCGTCGATGAGTTGCTTCGCGCTGATTCCGCTTCCAACTGCCTTTTTCATCCATTGGTCTGGTGTGAGTCGGCCGATGGAACAAATTCGCTTCGTTTCTTCTGCCAAATCCTTGCCACGCATGTGCGATTTGATTTGGTGGCTGATGACATGACCGATCGTATAGTCAGGCAAATAGAGTGGATACCCAATCATGTGCTGATACGCAGCAAGAATGTGATACGGGTCTTCGCCAAAGTACTCTTTGAAGTATTTGTTCCAGACATCCTCTGCAATGGAAAGCATTTCATCGCGCAACATTTCAGGGGTTGCATCTGGATTTTTATAGAGCCAGCGCCACGTATAGAGTTCTACGAGAGATGGTCCAGCAATTTGGCAAGCTGCAAGCAAACCTTCAACAGAGGCAAGAGCAAACGCCTTTGCTTCATCTTCTTCAGGCAGCCCGACAACTTCTTTCGCTTTGTTTTGATACAAAAATGCAAATGCTTCTGTGCACGCAGTGTTCGGCACATTGCGAAGGAGCGGTCTTGGAACATAATGTGTCGAAATCAGTTGTTCGAGGTTGTGTCCAAGTTCATGCATCGCTGTATCAAAACCATCCCAGCCAAGACGGTCATCAAGTCGGTTTGTACGAAGCCATGCGTGATACTCAGGAATGCCAGGTCGCATTGCGTGACCAGCACCACGTGCTATTTCGACATTAACGCGTGTGCCTAAGAAATCTGCATCTTCATCGCTGAACCCAAGCCCACGCAACACATCTGGAATCTTTCGTTGAAACTCTTCTTCATCTTTAAACATCGCTGTTACTTTTTCATCAAGTTCAGCAGAACTTGCACCCTCTGCGATGTCTTCTAGATAAATATCGAACGCTTCAAGTGGACGACCAAGTTTTTCAGACAGATATTTGGCAATATTTTTTCGTACTGGTGCCTCGAGCAATTCAATCATAAGTGCTTCCACAGAATCTTCTGGAATCTCCCGCTCCAAATCGAACTTACGTGAAATCGCAGATGGGTATTCATCGTAATAGCTGTCGTAATCAACAGCAACAGACCGTTGTGTGTTGAGTTGTTCGTAACGAACAGGACCAAGTAACTCCCCAGCCCCACCATCGTCAACGGTGTTATCTCTGGGGTTCCATTTACCTTCGCACGTGCTATTCATGATTTGCTTAGGAATCGTTCCATCGATATGTCTCCCCATCACCCAAGACAATGCACGTTGTTTTTCTATCCCGCCTTCTTGGGTATAGCCCGCTTTTATTTCTTCTCGAATAAGCCAATGTGCAATGAGTTTTCGTTCCTTTTCAAACCACGATTTTCCATTGTCATCCACCATGCATCCTACCGGCACATGAAACTCACTTACAAACATATCTGCTTCGTGTTCTAACTCTCGAGCTTTATCGTTGACTTCAGCGGGAATGCGTGGGCCAAATGCTCGGCCAATTCTCGCTTCTGCCCATTGGTCAGTAGACCACTTTGCACCCTCGTTCAACATTTCCTGAAGGTCAGGTCGGTCAAAATTAAGCAGCGCTATAAATGCTATTTTTTGTTTATAAAATTGGTCTGACAAATCAGGACATGGATCAAACATCGCCATAGCGTTATCAACCATTGGCATTTCATCCCCTCGCAAATCTGTCCACCGGCGAAGGTGACGATTGATTTCATACAAATGTCCGCCAATACTTCCCATTGCACTCTCATAGCGGTCAAGAAGCCGCTTGCGATCGTCATCATTTGTTACAAAACTTTCTTCGCAGAACGATTTGAATGCTTCGCCATCCCCATCGCTTTCCTGCCATCGCTTTGCGACTCGCTGTACACCAGCAGTTGCTCTTGGGCAACCACCGAGTGATTCGATTGTTTCTTCAATTGGTAAAGTTGTCATGTAGTACATGATAAAGCATGATAAAGAGAGTCGTGCAAATTTGCGTTTGAGGCAATTCCACCTTCAGCAATCGTGGAATATTTTCCACCAGTTTCCTGAATGATTGGTAGCCACGGAATAATGTCCCACGGTTGAAGCAGTGGCTCTACCACAGCATCAACCCGACCAGTACAAAGCAACATATACCCATAACAATCACTCCACCCACGAATAGAACACCCACACTGAAGGAGGTTTGAATACATCGGTTGCGAATTTGTTTGTTTGTAGTAGTCGTACGAAGTTGTACACACCAACGACTGGCTAATCGAATCTGTATAGGAGACTTGTGCATTCTTCTTGCCTTGATACAAAACGCCATCTCCAAGTGTTGCTGAAATAGTTTCATTCATCGCGGGCATGTGTGCAGCACCAGCGATGGGTTGACCGTTGTGTTCAAGCCCAATGAGTGTTCCAAAAAGCGGCACCCCACGAGCGAATGAAGCAGTACCATCAATGGGATCAACAACCCAACGGAATTCGCCATTGCCCATGACTTCACCATGTTCTTCACCTAAGAACCCATCCTCTGGGAATGCATCAAGGATGAGTTTTTTCGCAAGGTTTTCTGCGTCTACATCTGCCGTAGTTTGCTCAGAGCCATCATTTTTGAGAGAAACATCGAACTTTTTGTCAAAAAATCGAGATGTAACGAACGCTGAAACCTGCTCTGCCGTAGTGTTGAGAAGCGTGATTCGTGTTGATATCGCGTGCATAAGAGGGCATTGTATGGAAGATGAATCGTCCCATAACGGAGAAAATCAGGGGCACAAACGGCAAAAAGCAAGGTGTAACCGATGGAATCGTTTCAGTTCACCCAACTTCACACCCAGAGAGATGGAAATGCTTGTGAATAAAGACTTTATCCGTTTTCATGAGTAAAATTGTGGTACAGTTGTCCGCTTGCCTTGGTGGGCATGTCGTTACCAGAGTAACAAAGAGCATGAGAATTTTAGGAACAAACTTGATTAGAAAGCACTTAGCAATCCCAATGATTGCAGTTCTTTTGCCAATCGCCTCTGCTGAGACGATTGTCGTTCCACAGGATGCCAAGACAATCCAGGCAGCGATTGAACTAGCACAGGGTGATGACGTAATTCAAGTTGCTCCCGGTCGCTACAACGAGACAATCAATTTCAACGGTAAGGCAATTACAATCAAAAGTTCTGATGGCGCCGCAGTGACAACCATTGACGGTTGGAAACTCGATGACAGTGTTGTGAAATGTATCAGTGGCGAAGGTCCGAGTACTGTTCTTGATGGATTTACAATTACAGGCGGTACTGGGAACAAGGAGTTGTATAGCGAATCCGAAACTGTCGGTGGCGGGCTCCTTTGTTTGCACTCAAGCCCCACAATTCTGAATTGTATTTTTGTAAGCAATACCTCGACGTATCAAGGTGGTGCAATTTTTAATGGCGATCGAAGTAACACGACGATCCAAAATTGTAAAATTCGTTCTAACGCGTCTGAACGAGGTGGTGGTTTGTATAACAGCCGAGGTCGACCAGTCGTTCGAAATTCTGAAATTGCAAGTAACAGCGCTGCATACGGTGGCGGGGGTATGTACAACTTCGGATCAAACGTCCGTGTGATTTCATGTTCGTTTGAACACAACCGAGCAGAATATAACGGTGGTGGCATTTATGATTACGACAGTGGTGGTCGGGTTGTAGAAACAGTTTTCACCGACAACATTGCAATGTTCAATGGAAACGCAATGTACCGTGGGTATAAAAGTGCAACACTCCTTGAAGAGGACTGTCGCTACACGATGGCACATGACACAGTCTCGGGTACCGGTGGATATATGGTTGCACTTGGAAAACAAATTGGTGCGTGTTGTATTGGAACTGGTTGCTTAATCGTTGATGAAAATTCATGTCGAAAAGCAGGGGGTTCTTGGTTAGGTCCTAATACAACATGTGACAACCAATCAATAACATGCCCCGAGCCAGACGCTGGCGATATCAATACTGATGGCGTCGTTGATATGATGGATCTTGTCCTTGTGATGACAAGTATGAACACTACGTCGAGCGAGTAACCCAATCAATAATATTTTCTGGAAGTGCCGCACAAGGAAGAGAGTGCGGCATTTCCTTCGCGCATTTGGGTGAGATGAGTATTGGAGCAGGTGCGCCCATCTTTGGTGTCCGCCCGTGCGAACCTTTGACACGTTTTGGATCCAGTGTGATGACATCAAACAACGCTCTTTGCCCAAACGATCTTAGTAATAATTTCAATGCGATTCTAAGTTTGCTACCTCGCCACCCCTTCGCAAGAAACAATTCTCTTGGATCGTAACCTGGTTTTTTATGTATATCCACAGTGGTTTGGTAGTCAGGGGCTTTTGAGGGCGAATCCCACCAGTCGTGCGAGAACCACTTATCAGTGTTCGACACAAGGACGAGATCGCCACATCGATTGTGCGCAAGTGCTCCACGTTCTTCACCAATGAGCACACAATCAACTCCAGGGGTTCCTTGCAACACCTTCGCTACCATTGGAATGTTTGCTTCATCTTGCACGTAGACGTGTGCAATTTGATGATCAGGAACGGCAAATGCATCGCTTGCTCTGGCATCAAGATATTCTCGTTCGCCCTCCACACGAATTGCAAGAAGGTTGTTCTTTCTCAGTACCTTATTAATTGCTACGGCATCATTAACCTCTTCGATTGCATATTCACTCAAAACGCAAACATCGATGTTGTTGTTTGTGTAATAGTTCATGAGTTTTCCAACAATAGTATCTATAGCAGTAAGTTCATTCGCAATGTCTAGGTGATGTGGCCCTAATCGTTGAAGTGGATAGTCCAAGTGAGGGAGATACACAAATGAAAGGGTAGGGTGATACAGCCGATCAACTTCTATTGCTGCATTAGCAATCCATTCCGAAGATTCAATTCCTGCAGCAGGTCCCCAAAACTTAAATAATGGAAATTGCCCAAACTTGTGTTGAAGAAGGTTGCGAAGTTCTGGAGGGGTCGTCCAAACATCTGGAATTTTTTTACCGTTCGCCTTGTATTGAGGTCTTGGCGTGACTGCATAATCTACAGAAGAGTACATATTGAACCACCAAAATAAATTTGCAACCGTAAACTCTGGGTTTGCCTGCCGCAATGAGTCCCAGATTTTGTTTCCTTGAACAAGTGAATTAGACTGGCGCCAAAAATATGTTTCGTCGGTTTCTCGTTCATGCCAACCATTCGCGACAATTCCATGCTCTTTAGGGTCCAAACCCGTGAGTATGGTGGATTGCACAGTGCTTGTTACCGCTGGAAGTGGTGGTTCTAAATGCGTGACGCTTGTTTGTTTAGCAAGCGAGGTGATATTGGGAGTGCTCGAACCAAGGTGAGCATCTGTAAGACCAACCACATTTAGAATTGCAAGACGTTGCATCATTTACGTGCCGAGTATTTTACGGTGCGCAGCTACAGTTAACACGAAGCAGAGACCAGAAGTAATCATGATGAAATATTCACCAATTGAAGCAATCAGCACGCAGTCAAGAAGGGCAAAACCTGCAATCAGCGTGTGCATCCCAGAAATTGGACGATGGTTACTAGGAAGAAATCGGCTCCAAGCAAAGATCATCCAAAGCACAAAAATGAATAGAGCAAGCCAGACAATCGGGGAACGAAGTCCATAGAGAGCCACTGGAACAGCTGCAGTGATTACAGCTAACCAGATAACCCAAGAATACTTTGAACATTTCTCATTTTCATAAGCCCCCATGATTGTGAGTATTGCTGTGTATAAAAATATAGCTCCGCAAAAAACGTAGAGCATTTCAGAACGTTCTGTTGTAAATGCTGATACGGCGATGAAATACACCAGTGCTCGACAGAGAGCCATCAACGCTATGGCAAAGAATGCGATGTGATGCAAGATGGTGTACAAAAGGATTGCAGCAGCAAGCACAGAAGTTGAAAGACCTGTTGTAACTCCTATTTTGAAGGAAAGAAGCGTTGCGACAGTTACCATTATCAATCCAGTAATCCATGCTTGCTTCACACTAATCAATCCAAGTGGAATTGGTCTATTTGGTCGCATTTTTCGATCTCGCTCTGCATCGAAGGCATCATTGAGAACCATTCCAGCGAAATACAAGATAAGTAAAACAATAGTGATGATAAAAAATGGTTTTAGGATTTGGATTGGTGGAGGATTAACTCGATCCGACCACAATGCATTGTGGGACACAATTGCTAAAGCAACACCAACCATGACATTGCTGACAATCGTGGGTGAATTACTAATGCGAAGCATGTTGAGCCAACTCTGCGGCTCACTTACGAATCGAGTTGGTTTTCTGCCCATCGTAACTCCTTTGAAATCGAATCAACAAGTTCACCATCACGTAGTGGTGTTGGCAATACATTCCAAGTATACGTCTCAACCTCCCACTCCGTCGCACCCGCTTGCACAAGAGCAGGGATTGCCTTCAACAAGTCTGCTTGTGTTGTTCCAAGACAGCCGACTGATTGTAAGTGAATCGGGACATGAAAATGAACCCGCCAAAGCCCTTTGGGCTGGTCCATTGGGACATCTTCAAGATTTTCATAAAACAATAAGCAATCCTCATCTAACACAGTTGTTTGGTGAAGGTACTTGGGTTCAGCAATCAGTTTTAAGTCTTCAACGCAAGATTCAATCGATGAAGTCGTGAAATCAACTTCTATTGCAGAAGAAAGTTGTACTTTTCCGATGTTGAGTCCCGCCTGACGATAATTTTCTATTGAATCTTCGACACACTCGTGCATCACTGCACCATGACAAGTGTCATGACAAACTCGCAAGTATCTTCTTGTTTTCTCATCATCTCCAAAATATGTATTGATGAACGTAGCCAATTCTTCAGATCGTTGTAATCTGCAACCCGGCTCAGTTTCGATATCGATATGAACACAAACTCCCGAATTGTTTTCAAGTTCTTCAAGTTGGTTCACGCATTGATGTAAAAACCGAGCGGCATCTTTGTTTGAAAAGGAAGAGGCGTTCCAGCCAAGTGGAAGTGTTGAAATTCCAATTTCGTCCTTGTGCGTAATTTCAGAAAGAATAGATGCAAGGCGTAGAGTGTAATCTAGACGGTCAGGATGAGCCCAGCTCGGTTCGTATACATCATGAAGTACAAACTCAGAATGGAAATCTCCAAATGGAAAACCATTCAGCGTAAATACTGAAACGTTACATTCGTCAAGTGTTTCTCGTAGTTGAGGAACATCTACTTCACGTGACGCATGGTCTGAAAGCCAAAGTCCTGCACCAACTGCATTTTTACTTTTGCTTTTACTTTTACTATGTTCACAAATTGGTTTGCAAATTGTCCTAATGTTCTCAAGAACATCTTGGAACGAGTGCCCACGATGCACATTTGTGCAGTATCCAAGCATCAATTAATCAACAATAAACTTACCACTTTGTGATAAGAACGTTTTTGGGTTTTCAAATGAAACTGTTTCAATGAGTTCTTGAGTATGACCTCGACTTGCTAATTCAAGACGGCACTTTGGTACTGCTAGCGGATCACTTGGCCCCCAATCTCCAGCGGAGTTCATCCAAAGCCGCTCGCACCCATGCATTTCGATAATATCCGCTGCTCGTTGGGGCGTGCATTTACTGTCAGGATATAACGTCATTCCTGCCCAAAAACCTCTGTCTAGAACAGCCCGAACAGTATGTTCCTCAACATGATCAATGAGTATGCGGTCTGGTTTGAGTGATGTATTCTGGATAGCATCCATGATTAAAAGGGTGCCTTTGAGTTTATCTTCAAGATGTGGAGTATGGACGAGAACCAGTTGATTCAATTCTTCTGCTAGGGCAAGTTGTTCTTCAAGAATGATGAGTTCATTCTTGCTATTCTTATTTAATCCAATTTCCCCAATTCCAAGAACGGTCTCGCATTCGATAAAAGAGGGGATGATGCTAATGACTTCTCTTGCAAACCCTACATCTTCAGCTTCTTTTGGGTTGATGCACAACCAACAATGATGGTTAATTCCATACTGGGCTGCTCGCTTGGGTTCAGTCTCAGTAAGTTGCCGAAAATAATCGTAAAACCCTTGTGGACTACTTCGATCAAATCCTGCCCAGAATGCGGGTTCAGTGATTGCAACGCAGCCCGCTTGTGCCATTCGTTGGTAGTCATCGGTTGTCCGAGAGACCATGTGAATATGGGGGTCAATGTATGGCATCAGGTTGTCGGAGGTACTGCTCCACTTGCTCCTTTTGTGCCTGCCTGATCGATTGGTTCGGTTGTTTGATCACTCAGAAGAAGGAGGATTCTCTCCGCACGGCCTTCAGTAGTCGATAGCAACTCTCCAATACAAGACCGTAATGCCTCAATTCTAAAATCATCATCATCTTCATGACATCGATCGACTCGATCAAGGAATGCAGCGATATCTAGAACCTTCGCTCGGTGTTCAAGGAAATAGCGATCGATGACTTCTTTTTTACTCAATGCGTCTTTAGCCATAACACATGAGATTCTACATGAGTTCGTCAATGACTTGTCGAACAACCTTTGTATCAAGTTCGTGAATATCGATAGGTTCTGCAATACCAGCCAGCATCAACAAGGTGAGAGTTCCACCCAAATGTTGCCTGAACTCTTCAATTCCATCAAGAAGAAGAGGATTGAGTAACTCTGCATGACTTGTTGGTAATCCAAAACGATGTAAGAGCGAAATGACTCTTTCAGCGATGCCAGTCTCTAAGTACCCAAGCCTAGCACTACATAGCACGTCGATAGCCAGTCCGATTGATACCGCCTCTCCATGCAGTAATTCGAAATTGGTGAGTTGCTCTAATTTATGTGCTGCCCAGTGCCCAAAATCGAGTGGACGTGCAGCGTCTTGTTCAAAAGGATCTCCACCCTTAGTGATATGGTGCAAGTGTAGTTCAGCAGATTTTCTGAGAACGGAAGACATGGCAGAAGATTCTTTGTCAAGAAGATCTGATACGTTTGATTCTATTTCGACAAACAACTTTTCGTCTTTAATTAACGCAACTTTAATGGCTTCGCTAATGCCAGAACGCCACTGTCGATCGTTCAGCGATGTTAACAAACTAGAATCGTTAACTACTGCATAAGGTGGAGTGAAAACTCCCTTGAAATTCTTCTTTCCAAAGTAATTAATACCATTCTTCACACCCACGCCGGAATCCCCCTGAGAAAGTGTGGTTGAAGGCACACGAACAATTGGAATACCGCGGTGTGCTACCGAGGCTGCATATCCAACTGCATCCAGCACAGCCCCGCCCCCAATCACAAGGATGAACGATTTTCTACAAAGATCATTTTCGTTAACGGCAAGTAGAACTTGATTCACGACGCAATCATCATTTTTTGCGGTTTCACCACCAGCCACAATGGTTGGTTCAGTACAAACGCATGGAGTTCTGCTGCTCCAGTTCAGAAGTGAATTTTGAAATGTTTGGTTCTTTGTGGCGACTCCAGAGTCCACAACAATAAGTATTTTGTGAGGCTGAAATTCAGCAACAAGCGTATCAAGAACACCGTCTACTTCAAATGCACAAGTTGTGAACCGCAATCTGTGTGTCCAAGAAACCGAAAATGAAGCGTCAATTGCGTTACTTATGGAGTTCAATCGTTCCCCGCATTTTCTGAGAGTTCAATTTCAGGAGTCCATTCTAGCCAATCATCATCAAAATCTGTTTCAAGAGTAAATGCATACCCCTCTGGAGCAAGATCGCCAAGTTGATTTGGTGTTGCAAAAGCAATTCCACCTTTAATCCATGAAGTTAATGGTCCCGCCCTTAAATCAACGCCAAGTAATGTCGCATCGATTTGAATTCCACTTACATTCCAAAAAATCGTATTCGTTCGTATTAGAGGCTTATATCGTTGTTGAATATTGCAAGTGAGTTGGACAGTAGTTGCGTGATTGCTGAGATTAATAGAAGTAATTTCTCCGACCTCAATTCCCCTATAGTAAAGAGATGCGCCTAATGTAATATCATCAGCACTCGAAGTAATCAAAGAATACGTTGAACCATTTGTTGGAATCGCTAATTCGCTTCCAGTAAACTCGTACATGGGCTTCCCGTCTCCTGGTTTCACTTGGATATATCTTGGGCTTACGATTGTATCGAGCCCTTGAACTCCTTGAAGTGAAACAGAAGGGCTAACAATCCACCACTGTGAATGTTCTTTTGCAAGAACATCAGACGATGAATTGAGCCGAGCATACACAATGACTTCCGTTGCGCTACTGTTCAAATCGATTTGTTCAACTCGACCAACAACTGTGCCACGATAAATGATTGGCGACTGTGTTGTTAATCCCTTGGCATCTTTAAATGTAATTTGAATGAGTGGTCCGCGTTGTAAATGCCATTGAAAAAAAAGAGCAATAGTGATAATGATTGCAAGAAGGGGGATAAACCAGGAAAGAGAAATTGCTTTCTTTGAATTAGGCACTTCAACAGCGGTGGGCATTTCTTCACTCATGTTGCTCTTCTCGATTGCCAAAGTACGCGAGAATCAAAATTTGCAGAGGCGAACATTGTAAGAATAACAACTGCTGCAAACGCTACAAGCCCTAATTCTGGTTGTACCGAAGCGAAAGACCCAAGTTTTACAACCGCAACGAGGATTGCAACTAAAAATACATCAAGCATTGACCACCGACCGATGATGTCGATAAACTTCAATAAGTAAGAATTGTTTTTTTGAGATAAGGTGTCCCATGAAAAGCACAGATAGAAAAGACCAACTATTTTTGCAAGTGGAATCAAAATTGAACAGAACAACACAATCATGGCAATGCCAATTGTTCCACTCCGCCACAACTCGACAACGCCTTGCCAAATTGTGCTTTCACTTTGATATCCAAACCGGCTCATTGAGAGTATGGGAAGGATGTTCGCTGGGATAAACAAAACAAGTGCCGCTAAAGAAAGTGCCATTGTGCGTTGGATGCCTCTTGGGGTTAGTTGTTGAAACACTGATTTGCATTGAAAACAAACAAACTTAGAGTTTTTATGAACAACAGGTAAAGTTTGAGTTAAACCACAGCATCGACAGGTCAATTGTTGCATGTCTTGAGAGCCAGAATTAGTTTGTAACAATTCTACAACCATCGAGCGAAAAAGAATTTGATGAAAACAAACCCGAAGCAAAGCACTGCCCTTGAATCGTGATGGTTGCGCCATCGTGTACAGTTCGTCCTTCGCCTAATTGATTCGCTACAGAGTTGTTAAAAACGCAGAGCACATCAGATTCTCCGTCACGGATAGTGACTGTATACAAATCGTCTTCAGTTAATGAAAATGCGACTACTTCACCGCTTAGTTGTACAACAGAGCCCGAGAATGGGGAGGAACCACTGTCTGATTCGAACGATTTCACAAGGGTCTGAATATCTGGGTGTTCAACACTTGTTACAGCATAGTTATTGACAATCTTTGTTGCTGTCTGATTTTGAGTAGTACTTCCGGTACTACTACATCCGGTAACGAATATGGTTGTGATGAAAAGTGAGAAAAGGGGATTGTTCATAGTGGTGTTCTCCTGCAATAGGGATGATATCAACGCCACAGGATTACACCAATTCGATTAATCACTCTCTTTGGAGTATTCAGCATAAAACGAAGCGTGTTGCTCGAATGAACTTGAATGCTTCAGATGGGCACTTGGCACTGCCGATTGGTATAAACGGCACATTCTTGATGCGCCACAGCAATCGGAGACAAGGAGAAAATCCACGTTTTTACTCATTTGTTGTGGCTGAAGGGGGGAAAGTACACAAAAAAATTGGAATAAAAGCGGGTTATTAGCTTAATAACGCTGATTTTGAAAAAAACTACAAGATCGGTTCACAAACACGTCCTTGACCCCCTACGAGGTGCACCTGTCGAGATGTTCTCGACCATGAAATTCACCCCTCACCCCTGGAGCCTGAAATGACAACCCTGCCTTTGATTATGGCCACGATCGCCAAATCTCTTACCGTTTCCCTCTCAAACACTTCCCCAATTGCTGACTTTAATCAAGACGGAAACGTCGATGCCAACGATTTAGTCACACTCACAAGCAAACTTAACACAACATGTGATCGGGAATGCCCAACCGACTTAAATCAAGACGGCATCACTGATGTAGCAGATTTGATGATTCTGATGGAACAGTGGGGACCAGTTTCAGATATTGCTCCTCAAGAAGAAGAGCCAAGTAATCCTTCACCAATTCGAGATGCAAATCGTGATATGAGTTGGCAAGGTCAAGCACCAATTCTTTTTGATGCTGTCTACTACGACCAATACACTGAACTATTCAGCCACGGTGGTTATAACCGTTGGTACAACGCTCAAGAATACAATCAAGGTGAACACACAATGGCGTGGGCTGAAGCAAATGATGTTCCAGTGCAGCACATGGTTTATGGCTCAGCAGACTGGGATCATGACGGTGAATTGTCTGAACAAGATAAAGAAAATTTCGTCATCTGGCTTGATGCGACTATTCCAGCAGATTATGACGGCCCTTTATGTTTAGACCTCGAAGGTCAATGGTGGTCAATGCTTGATACTTCAAGCCAGACTGTCATGGATAGTGTCATCAACACGTATCTTGAACAACTTGAATACGCACAATCACTTCGCCCAAATGCGAAAATCGGTTTCTGGGGACTACCAAAGAAATCTCATACAAACCCAAGTATCCAAACAGCATCAATCGATCGTTTACTCGATGCTTGCACTGCAATATTCCCAGATGTTTACGAACATAACCCTGGTGGTAACGATGCATCAAGGCTTCAACTTCACGTTGAACGCGCAATCTCGATGGTCAATGGTGAAGTTCCTGTGTACGCTCAAACATTCCCTAGGTACAAAGAAGACGGTGGAAACCGAAACTTCTTCCATACCCAAGATGAATTTTTGCGAGATCAGGTTCAACCAGCACTTGATGCAGTATGGACAGATGCAAGTGGTACAGAGCACCGCGTGAATGGTGTATCTTTCTGGGACGCTTACTCCTACGTTGCGATGTACACAGATGGTTGGTCAGAAATGGCAATGGAAGACCGTAAAGCAGTTTGGGATGAAGTTGATTACCTTCACGTAGAGTTTCTTCAAGGGATGAAGGTTCTTGTTGACACAGCTGTAGAAGCAACACATCAACGTATCGCAGCTGAGAAAGAATCAAACACTCAACAAGCTGTAGAACTTGCTGTAGCGGCAATGCAATCTGAGAAAACCGTTCAACAGTCACGTTTCGTTCGACAAGTTGCAACAACTCAGGCGACATACAAAGCAGTAACTTCATCATTCCACAGTTCTGCAAAAACCTATCAATCAGCACGATCAGCATGGACACACTCGAAACGTGCATTTACAACGGCAAAGAGCAAGTACCGAATGGGTTCAAGCCAGTTCAAGCGTGCTCAGTCAGAATTCAGACAAGCACGTCGAGAAATGCAAGCAGCTGCAAAGGAATATCAAGAAGAGCGTGAAGAATATAAAAATGCTCGAGCCTTGATGAACCAAGCAAAAGATGAATGGAAAACAGCAAACGCCGATTGGGAAATCATGGCAGAAGCTGAAGAAACATTGCTCGCTTCAAACTAATACTCACTCCCTTGGCAGGGTAGTACGCGGGGTCGGCTCTGAGCCGGCTCCGCTTTTTGATGTCAGACACTTAGTCCACCTTGTCTTTTAGACGTAAAATGGCGATTTCTTCGCTGACTTCTGGTGAACATTCAAGCCCAATGGGTCCTGTGTAGCCAAGCCGTTTTAGTTCTTCGTACACTCGTGGGTAGTAAATTTCACCAGTACCGGGTTCGTGCCTGCCAGGATGATCAGCAACCTGAATGTAACCCACTTGGTCAAAACCTTCACGCAATCGCCCGCACAAATCTCCCTCGCTTATTTGCATGTGATACAAATCCCAATTGATTTTGACCATTGGGGAATCAACTTCTCTACAAATACGAACTGCATCTTCACTTCCGTACAAACAGTGACCTTTGTGGTCAACGCGGATGTTCATTGGTTCAAGAATAAGCATCACGCTAGCCTCTTCTACAATTGGTTTCACAAGTTTTAACGCATCAACAATATGTTGATGCATTTCTTCTTGAGTCATGTTTGGCTGGTCGTTCCCCCCAACAACTGTCATCCGTTTGCAATTTAGTTGTTTTGCAATCTCACAACTCTTTTTGATTTCCTCTACGAATCGTTCGTGATTTTTAGGATTGTTCATTCCTGGAACAAATCCCCATGCAGTAAATTGTGCGACCTCAACATCACGTTCTTTACAAGCTTTTGCGATTGCCTGAATATCTTTTCCTTGCCAAGGCCAAAATTCAATGTACTCAAATCCAGCATCTGCAGCGGCGTGTATTCGTTCAGTAAATGGCAACTGCCTCCACCACATTTCCACGTTCGCAGCGTATTTTTGTGGGTACACATCACTCTGTTCCTGTGAAGCAGGTTTAGTAACTGTCATACAAGTGCATAAAGTTAATGTTGATAAAAGCATGTCAGCAGTGTAACGCGATTACGCTGAAACCGTAACGGCTATTGGTTGCTGTGAGTTTGCATCATCAGACGGTCTTGTCATCCAAGAGCGTAAACCATTTCTTCGTACTGCAATCCACCACACAAACAACGCAGTTGTGCAGAAGGGCAAGAGTGTGATGACCCAGCTTGGAACGACATCAGTCAAGTTGATGAGCATTCCATTCCCTTCAAATTTGCTAAATCCGAGTAACCAAGGAATGCGATACCAGTAATAACACGAGACGGCTGCAGCCGCAAAGAAACGGTCGACTACTTTTCTCTTTTGCATTGGTAGTGAACTAATGAGCAGCGCATAAATCGTAAGTGTGATTGCGCCTCCGACAATTGGAAGAAAGTATGTGCTCCATAAATTTTCAATTCCAAGTTGCAGTGTTGAGTAATCTTGAACTTGAAACCAACCCCACACATATCCAGGAAACGCACCGATGAGACCAAATGCAGCAGCTCTGCGTGGCCATGTTTTTCCGCCAAGATGTGGGCTTGGTGCTGGAGTGGAGTCTGGACAACCAGTCACACATTTACTGCACGTTTTGCAATGAGCATTGTGTACCTTTATTGCTGGGCGCTGACCATACAACTTTTCAACTTGGTGCACAGGGCAGAGTGAAGCGCACCAACCACTCTTGCCTTCGAAGAAAAAGGTAAGTGCGATTGCGGTAAGTGAAGCAATGATTAGGAACAATCCAGTTGCAGGACCATTGAGATCAAAATACGTATGACGCAAAGGGATAATCAAAAGTAAAAGCACGACTCCAACAAGAACGAGCCATCCATGCAACCGAACACTCATCTTGCACCGCCTTGAAATGCCAAAATGTCTGGGCAGTTGAGACATCGTTGCAACAGGGCATACATTTCGCCATAGACCAGGGAAGAAGACAATGAGGGCGGGTGCGATTGGAATGAGGACATCCCAAAATGCATGGAGTCCGAGTGTTGGAAACACAAATAGAGAAGCAACCAAGAGGAACGAAATCACCCAAACCACTGTTTGAAGATAGAACCACGAATTGCGAGATGATGATGGTGTTGCCATTTAAAAAGGACTCCGACGTACTTATATTCTGTCGGACGTCCTTTTATCATTTCTATTGCCTTAATTTAGTATTAACAGGGACCCCAAGCACCAACGATAGCCAAAAGATCGGAAACATCGACAATACCTGAGCCATCAACATCGCCAAGCCCGCTACCACCCCAATTTCCAATGACATTAAGGACATCAGTGACATCAATCATATCATCTGCGTTTGTATCTTCAGGGCAAGGAATATAGATAGGTGTCATGTCCATGTACCCATCCATATATATACGATCGATATCTACGTATTGCCAACCAAAAGGCCAACCAGTATCAGCGTAGACATCGCCTAAATACACTTCAGTCACGTCAAACTGACCATATCCCTTTCCGTTGCAGTGCATGTAGAAGTGAGCAGCAACATCAACGTCGCCATCTTCATCCGCATCTGCTTCTAATGGTTCATCCATAAATACAAAAGGTGATGGTCCATCCACAATTCCAGTTCCAAATCGAAGATCAGGATCAATATCATTCGTGACATCTTCAGGTCCAATGACGACGCCCAAAAAGATAACATCAACACCGACGTACGTGATCTCGTAGGTGTATTCATATTGGTCAGCATTTGGATCAACAGCAGTTGGGCTCATCCAGTGGACATCTTCTCCGCCAGTTGATTCACTGAACTCCCAATGCGTCGTATCTGCAAGTGCAGTAGAAGAGAGGGACAAAATTACGAGGTGTGTGATGTTCATAGTCATCTCCTTTCTTGTACCCATTATTACAAGACGACCTTAAACCGCAACTCAATTCAGTGATATTCAGTATGATTTTCATTCAATGAAGAATTGTGGCTTAAAAATCGGCATTATTTTCTTTGGAATCATTTCATGCGGGTTTACTGAACCTCAAGAATGTGACATTTTTAATCGGGTCGTTGTCACAGGTGCAAGTGTCTCAGCAGGCTTTGGGCTGAAAACGCCACCAATCAAAGGCGATTTAGGTGCATATCCAGTCACGATGAAACACATAATGGAAGCTGTGATTAATTCTCAACACGAAGACGTTCATTTTTATAGTGACATGATGTTCTTTAGGAATCCTAGTGAGTTTGGTTCTGAGTTCATCGAAAAAATTATTGAGTATGAACCGACTCTTGTTGTGGGCATTGATTTTCTTTTTTGGTTCGGATATGGATCGACCGGTTTGTTTGAAGAATCTCAAGAGTACCGAATTGAAAAGTTTGAATCTGGTCTGCAACTTCTAAGTAAAATTGATGCGCCGATTATTGTTGGGGATTTGCCTAACATGCACAGGGCAATCGGAAAAATGTTATCTGAGCATCAAGTTCCTGACGCAAAGACCATCAACAAACTAAACACGCGTCTTAAAGAGTGGGCAAAAGAGCATGCCAACGTGACCGTAATCCCTGTTCATGATTTAATCGAATCGCTTCTGAACGACAACGAGATTACTGTCCATGAATCTACTTGGCCTGCGGGAAGCCAATCAAAACTTTTACAAAAGGACATGTTGCATACAACCCTAGAAGGAACAGTGATTGCATCTTTGATGATAGTGGACGCCCTTGAAGTGGAGTGTGTAGAAACTGATCCCAAAATTATCCTAAAAAAGGCAGCAGCAAACGCAAGGGCTGAAGCCAAAGCAAAAATTAATTAACCCGCGGTTAATTAATTGCTCGAAAATCTATCGTTAACCCGCGGTTAATTAATTTATTCTAGGGCTCTGGGTTCAATGTCAACCGGCTCAATCACAGGCAATTCCTTGCCTCCGGTCGAATCGAGTTCACTTAAACGTTTTGCGCCTGGTTCTAATCGGCTCGTGAATGAACCGACTGCAGAATTGTAAGATTCTGTTGCTTGATGTAGTCGAGAACCAACTTTGGCGAGATGTTCTCTGAACTTTTCTAGCCGGTCGAACATATCTTGGCCTGCTTTTGCAATTTCTTCAGCATTTTTTGCCATGGAATCTTGCCGCCATCCGAATGCTGCTGCTTGGAGTAATGCAACAAGAGTTGCAGGGGATGTCAGTAATACCTTTTTGGCAAGTGCCTTGCTGTGTAACTCTGGTTTACGCTCTAGTGCAGCAACAAGTGCCGATTCTACATTCACAAACATCACAACAAACGTGGGAGTATTTTCAAATTGCTTCCAATACTCTTTAGTTGCTAGTGAATTCACATGTGTTTCCAACGCACTTGCATGGTTCTCCAAATGTTCTGCAGCATTTGTAGGTTCTTCAAGTGCGAGCATGTAATGGTCAAGCGGGAGTTTAGAATCAACGACAAGTTTTCCTCCGCCAGGCATGTTAATGGTCATGTCTGGTCTGAAGCTTTGCTCACCCTCAGTTGTAACCTGCTCATCGAAGTCGCACTTATGCGTCATCCCTGCAAACTCAACAACATTCCTCAAACCAACTTCACCCCACCTGCCACGATGATCAGGCCTGCGCAATGCGTTTTCTAATTTTGTGGTTTCTTCAATAATGTTTTTGGTCGCCGACTCAAGAGAAACGTACGCTTTTTCGCGCTTGAGTTCTAAATCTCTGACATGCGTTTTTGTTTCTTCAAGTAATTTTTCAAACGGGGCAAACTTTAACGTTGCAGTTTCTAAAAAAGTATTTGAGTTTGCTGCAATCGCTTCTTGGCTTAATTTAGCGAATGTTTCACTAACTTTGTTCTGCATCTCTTCAGCATGTTTCTGTTGTTCTTCGAGCTGTGTTTTCAACCGTACTATCTCAAGCTCTTCATCTCCTCCCGTTTTTCGGCTAAAAAACGCGTATACGCCGATGCCTGCTATTGCAGCACCAATCAAAATTCCCAGTCCCAAAGATACATAATCCATCGCTGAGGGCATCCTACGCCACTTTTCACTTCGGAATTGATTTTTTTTGCCTAAATGTTGATTTTCATTTGAAATAGCACATACCATGGGCTACATTGTGGTTGTCGGTTCAGAGAGAGCCTACAGAGATGGAGAGAAGTTTGAAGAAAACTCTTGGAATCTTAATTGCGAGTTCACTTGTAACTGCTGTTGCAAGTGGCGATATCTAATACGACCCAACTGGCGACATTGCAACTGGGAATAGTAATCTTGATATTACGCAGGTTGAAATGACAAACAACGGGGCGGACCTTCTTGTCAATATTTCTGTTGCTGCACTTGATGCAGATTGGGGCAAGTATTTAATTTTCATGGATACTTGGGATGATGGCGGCTCAGGAGACAATGATAACCCTTGGGGAAGAGACATCGGTGGGCTTGGCGGAATGGACATCTTCGCTGGCTCTTGGCTCGATGGTGGTGGGGGTGTGGTTACAAATGAATATGGAGCAGCTGGTTGGGGCGATTTACCTTACGCAACTGGAATTTCGATTGACTGGTCTAGCGATACAATTCAAATTACTTTTTTCGATTTAGTCACAGATCTCATTTTTGCTGGCATTACAGAAATAGACTTTGAAGTTGCCACAACTGGTGGCAATTGGGGTGATCCAGCAATCGACTTGCTTGGCGGTGAAGGCACACAAGGTGGCTGGGCAGCAGGTTCCACTTCCACTGATTTGATGCATTATGAATTACCTGCACCAGGTGCACTCGCACTTTTGGCAATGGCAGGACTCACTCGTCGCAGGCGACATTGATTTGGAAGTAGTTTGAATGAATAGAAATTTAACGAACAACCACTCGACGTAGAGTGGCTTTTTTATAGAAGGAAGAGGAAGATATGAAAACAACACTTATCACAACACTGACGCTCATCTGTTCAGCAAATGCGTATAGCCAAATAACGACTGATGGCACACTTGATGCAGCTTATGGCGAAGCAAATGCTGTTCAAAACACCCAAACAGCCTTTGGTAATTCAGACCTTGGTATGCCAGACTTTGCAAATGGATCAGAAATCGATTCGGGCTATGTTGTGATCGACAGTGGTTACATGTATATCATGTTGCCCGGAAACTTAGAGAGCACATTTAACAAAATCGATGTCTTTATTGACGCACGCAGTGGCGGGCAACATACTTTAAGAAATGACAATCCAGATGTTGACTTTGATGGCTTGAATAGAATGGGCGATGATGGTTCTGGGAATGGTCTGACTTTCGATGAAGACTTTGAAGCTGACATGTGGGTGAGCATGACTTGTGGAGGTGATACATTCGCAACGTACGCAAACTATGCAGAGCTTCGAACGGAAGGCGCAGGTTTTGGTGAGTACATTGGTTCAGGTTCATCTGGTGCAAAAGGCGTCATCATTGGCGGAACTGGTATTGAACTCGCAATTGATAACTCCAATACAGGTGGCGTCGGTTATGGTGAAGGTCTTGGTTGTGGCGAAGATGTAACAACAGGAATTGAAATTGCAATTCCTCTCTACCTCTTTGATTGGGATGGAAAAGCAGGAGTGATTGAGACGGCTAAAGTTTGTGCGTTCATGAATAATGGTGGGCATGATTACATGTCCAACCAAGTCATCGGAGGACTTGGAGGTTCAGGAAATCTAGGTGATCCTCGATACGTCAACTTTGAACTGATTGCAGGTAATCAATATTATTCACTTGGTGATGCTGCAGGACCTTGTCCAGATCCCACTGGTGCTTGCTGTCTTGATATTGAATGCAGCGACTTGTCTTTAGATGATTGCGTTGCTCTTGGTGGTGACTACAACGGTGATGGCTCGTTCTGTAACAGTAGCCCACCTCCTTGTGCCCCTGAACCTTGTGAAGGCGACGTCAACGGTGACGGAATTGTGAATGTTGCTGATGTATTAATTGTGATTGGCAATTGGGGTTGCACTCAATAAGTTAAGATAGTTACATAGATGATTCGACAACTGACTATTTTTACCATCGCTACAGCGGTTTGCTGTAGTTCGACATTTGCATTGAAGCCAAGCGATGGTGGGTTGCGTTCAGACCCATCCACACACGTCGGTCATGGTGCAATTCCGTACGGTGGTGCCGGCTGTCAAATATGGAAGTATGGTGAATCAAATTGGGGAATGTCAGGGCAAATTGCTCCTGACTTAACAGCCGCGTCTTCTGGTAGTGCAACGTGGGCAATCCCACTTGCAACAATTGGATTAAACAACGGGGACACGCTTCGTTTTGATATAGCGACAAGTGGTAGTGGAACAAGTGATCCTGGTATTGACCATCTAAGTAGCGCTAACCAAACCACTGATGGTTGGGATTCCCCGTCATATGCTGGCACGTTTCTTGAATACACATTAAGCGGAACTTCAGGTAGCCAAATTTTTAATGACACGATAGGCGATGTGTTTGACTTTGCAAATCTTGATATTAAATGGGCCAACGTAGGGCACGACACACAGAATTTATATATCACCGTTAATGTAAATGATAATCTTGCTGTCACAAGTTGGACTAACTTTATGTTTTTCTTCAACACAGGCGGTTCGGGTTCTCAAACAAACCCTTGGGGAAGGCCAATTGATTTAATGGGTGAAGAAATTGATTATTTTCTTGGAAGTTGGGTAAATGATGCAGATGGTGGAGTTAGTTTTAGAACCTGGGCACCGAACGCAACAGCAGTTGCGTTAATCGGCGACTTTAACAATTGGCAGATGTGGAGCACGATGCTCGCAAACGAAGGAGACGGCAATTGGTCTATCGATTTGTCGTGGGCATCCGTTGGAGATGAATATCGTTATGTCATCATTAATAGTGGCACTCAATATTCTCGTATCGACGCAAGGGCATACCGTGTAACCAGTTCAACGGGAAACAGTGTGATTCATGATCCAAACAGTTATTTTTGGGAAACACCAGACTTCGTACGACCTGCTTGGAATGAAATGGTCGTCTATGAAATGCACATCGGCACATTCGCTGGCGGGCTATTGCAAGCAATTAACAAACTTGATTATTTGCAAGATCTCGGAATCAATGCGATTGAGTTGATGCCACTTTGGGAGTTTGCCGGCAACTCATCATGGGGCTACAACGGTTCGCATCCATTTGCGATTGAAAGTAGTTATGGCAGACCAAACGATTTAAAATGGTTCATTGACGAGGCGCACGAAAGAGGGATTGCCGTACTTCTTGATGTTCTTTATAACCACTGGGGACCGACTGATATGTCGGTGTGGCAATACGATGGTTGGAGCGAAAACGGATTAGGTGGAATCTATTTTTACAATGACTGGCGGGCAGAAACGCCATGGGGTCACACAAGACCAGACTATGGTCGAAACGAAGTTCGTCAATATATTCGTGATAACGCTTTGTACTGGTTAAGTGAATACCGACTAGACGGACTACGTATAGATGGAACAAAATGGATACGAGCAACCGATGATGGAGGTACTGAACTTCCTGATGGTTGGTCACTATTGCAATGGTTGAATGATGAAATAGATAATGCAGATGCAACTAAATTTATCGTTTGTGAAGATTTGGCAGGCCTGGATTGGATGACGAAGAGTACGGGTGAAGGCGGGGCTGGTTTTGATTCACAATGGGATGTCAATTGGATTCATCCAATACGCGATGTGATTGAAGTTGTGAATGATGACGATCGTTCGATGTGGACTGTTCGCGATTCTGTTATGGCGGTGTACAACGGTGATCAAACTGATCGTGTGATTTACACGGAATCTCATGATGAAGTTGCAAACGGAAATGCACGTGTGCCAGAAGAAATTTCCCCTGGCGATGCAGGGAATTGGTTTGCACGCAAACGCTCTACGTTAGGTGGAGCTCTTGTGATGACTTCTGCGGGAATCCCAATGATTTTCCAAGGGCAAGAGTTTCTTGAAGATGGGTACTTCCATGACGATGACCCACTCGATTGGACAAAAGTCACAACATACGCAGGAATTTTGCAACTCTATACTGATTTAATTGCCTTACGTCTCAATAAAGAGGGTAATTCTGGTGGATTGTCAGGTGGTTCAACAAATGTGCATCATGTGAATGACAACGGCAAGGTCATTGCGTATCATCGTTGGGGGACAGGTGGTATTGGTGATGATGTGGTTATTGTCATGAACTTTAGTATTAACAGTATGGACACGTATCGAATCGGTTTCCCTCACGAAGGTGAGTGGTACATGATTTTTAACTCTGATTCGTCTGAGTATGCATCAGATTACACAGACATTGGACACGATGTTTCTGCGGTCCCATTTAATTATGATGGACTACCATATAGCGGCATTGTTGATGTCGCCCCATACTCAGTACAAATTTTCTCTCAAACAGACACTACAGAACCATGCATCGCTGATCTTTCAGAAGACGGAATTGTAAACGTTCCTGATATTTTGGCGATTATTGCTGCTTGGGGAACTCCCAATGCCGATATCACAGGTGATAACATGACGAATGTTTCAGACCTGTTAGTTGTTATTGGAGAATTTGGTCCATGCCCATAAAACCAAAACGTGGTTTTACCTTAGTTGAACTTCTTGTTGTGATTGGAATCATTGCGATTCTTATTGCACTTATTACAGTTGCAGCTGGCAAGATGTTGCAACGATCAAAGTCTGCAAAAGATTCAGGCAACCAACGCATGATTGGTATGGCCACCTTTTCACACGCAACTGACCACAACGGAAAACTGTTACATCCACGAACTGGTCCAGAAGGTCCACCTGCGGAAGATTCAACTCAATCACAAATTGACCGAATGTGGGTCGCTGCGTATGGTCAAGACAACAACGGTGACGATCGCCTCATTAATCAGGGTGGTGATTACATAGAAATGAAATCCGCACTCGAAGAGGGTGCCGCCTACCAATACATAGGTGATGTAATGGCGTATCAATCTCCACTTGACCCAACAATCGGAGATGTGTCGGCATATGTAGCAGATAACAACAATATTCCCAATGACCGAATACGTTCGTATGCACTAAACGCTTTTGTAGGCGTAGAGTGGGGGGCAGATGACCGAACCATTTACAGAGATAATCCACCACTTAACTTAGGTAACAAAGGTTACTGGCGTTCGACTGAAACGCTGTCTCAAATCCCACAACCAGCAGGAACAATGTGCAGTATTGGTGAGCAAGATAGTTGGGGTCGTAATGGACACGGTTGGCTGATTGCCCCAACGAATAATTTTGATAGTATGAGAAACTGGATCGATTTTCCAGCATTTTGGGATGGTCGAAATGTAAACATGTCTTTTGTAGATGGTTCAACAGGTGCAATCACACTGGAAAGCGACAAGCTTGAAGAGAACTGGCTTCAATTTGGGCACGAACATTTTAACATTCAAAACTGCGAAGTTGAATATAAGAAATTCCACAAAGTTTTGTTACCCGGTGTGATTGGTTCAGTTCTGGATTAAAGACTATATCGTTTACAACTACAAACCATTTTGCATTGAAATTCGGGATATTTATTTCTCGTTTTGAAGCGAATCCATAAACGATGGAAACGATTCAGACTTCGTGCGTGCTTTTTGGGATAACTCTTGTAGCCACGTGACAAGGTCAGGGTGTGCTTCAGCGACATTGTTCAATTCGCTCGGATCTTGTTTTACGTTATACAGGTGAGCATCTATTCCATCTTTTGTTTGAAACTGAATCAATTTCCAGTCATCAATTCTGAACGCTTGCGATTTTCCAAACTCCCAGTACAGCCCTCGCTCTTCCATAGGTTTATCTTGAAGGAGGTGGGGGAGCAAGTTTGTTCCGTCTCCTTTTTTGTGTTCAGTTCCAGCAGCCGCCATAAAGGTTGGGTACCAATCCCAAAATGCAGTTGGCGTTTCATTTTCACTACCTGCTGGTACATTCCCAGGCCACCACAACACAGTCGGAACGCGTATACCACCTTCCCAGAGTTGAGCTTTTCGCCCATGTAAACCAGCTTGGCTTTCAAAGAAATCTAGATCGACTCCACCAACCCAACTTGGACCATTATCAGAAGTAACCACAATCAGTGTATTGTCAGCAATACCATTTCGTTTTAACGCTTTTACAATTGCCCCGACTTCATTATCAAACCGAGTAATCATTGCAGCGTACGCAGCACGTGGTCTTGGGTGTGGAAGATATCCTTGATCGCCAAGGTAGGGCTGATCGTCCCAATGCTTTGGATAGGCATCAAGTTCCTTATCAGGAATTTGTAGGGCGACGTGCGGAATAATGCTTGCGAAATATAAAAAGAACGGTTCTTTTGGGTGCGCATCTATAAACGAAATGGTTTCTTCAAGAACAAGATCAGGCGCATATGTTTCACCTTGATACTGTTCGTAGGATTCAGCAGCTTCTGTTACTTTTTGGTGCGCACTAAACCATGGATCATTACCATCGAGCAGTTCTTTTGTGCTATTTCGCCAAAGATGCGTTGGGTAATAGTTGTGAGCAACGCGTTGGCAGAGGTATCCATAAAACGTATCGAACCCTTGGTTGTTTGGATGCCCTTCAGAGTTTGGTCCGCCAAGCCCCCATTTACCAAAAGCACCTGTCGCATAGCCCATGTTCTGCAGCGAACTGCTGATTGTTTCAGTGCCAAGAGCAAGTGGAAGTTGCCCTTCAGGTTCGTCTGGTCCCCAACCGCCCATCTCGCGGTTGTTACGAATTTGTGTTGTGCCGGTGTGCTTTCCTGTGAGTACAACGCATCGCGAAGAAGCACAAACGGGGCTTCCCGAATAATGTTGCGTTAACTTCATGCCTTCGCTTGCAAGTTCGTCGATGTGCGGTGTTTTTATTTTATCTTGCCCAAAGCAACCAAGTTCACCATACCCAAGATCATCCGCCATGATGAAAACGATGTTTGGTAGCGGGGGTTGCGCCGAATCGGTGTTGGATTGAGCCAAGAGTTGACCACTACTGCAAACGAGCAAGGTTGTGAACAAAACGAAAGCGTGAATGATAGGCATACGCAAAGTATACCTGTTAGTGCACGCATCAACCCCAGTGTGAAATCACCGTGAGTACATCAGAAACACCAACAATATCGTCACCATCTAAATCTTCTTGGCACGTATCACACGTACCCCATGCAGAAATGATTGCGAGTAAATCTTCAGTGTTCACGCTTCCATCGCCATCGACATCGCCAAGCGAAACAAAAGTTGTTTGAATTTGCATATCCGAAACACTTTGTTCGAAACCCGCTTTTGAGTTCATTGCTTGGTGGGTTGACCAGAGTGTGACTTCCCAAGAACCAGCAGGAAGCGCAAGCACACTGAATCCATCGAGCCAAAGTGGTTCGATGTAGGCATTGAGTTCTTCTTCAAACACTTTGTACCAACTTCCACCTACTCTTCGCACGCGTGCGTACACACTAGAAAGTCCACCTGCGTGCAGTGAATAGTCAATGCGAATTCGCTGCGAAGTTTCAATTTCAAACTCAAAGTTCGCCGTTAAATCATGTCTGCTAAATGCATCTTCTGTTTCTGAATCAGCGAGTCCGCTACTGAAAGTTGTGAATTGAAACTGAGAATTTTGCGACCACAGCGTTGCGGATGTGTGAGAACTTACATACCCTTCAATCGGTGCACAAAGAGCGTTGCTTTCAACTCCTCCGCCTACATTTCCAAGCAAGTCATCAAGCGTAAACTCTAAAGATTCCGCCTCTTCACAAATCGGTTTACCCCACGAACCAATCTGCGAAAATGTGTATGTATCCGCTGAGCCGTCCACAACGGTAAACGGTGTTGTTGCAAACGAAAGTTGCGAGCAAAACAACATGCAACTGGCACCAATCGTACACGCTAATCCCCCACGCACTAGTCCCCATGTTCCTTCTGCCATATATGTATGGTACAGAAAAAATCTAAAAACTCAAAATTTTAACACCACTACCTTCTCTAATACCATTTATGTAGCCCTTCATTCCCCATAAACCTGCATTTGCTATCATGCAACCATCCGGTTCAACGGGAACGGGGTCGAACGGGGCTCCAGCAAAACCCACTTTTGAACCTGAGGTTAGGATGTTTTATGCTTGTTTACATCGAAGATAAAAAGACTTTCAGCAACGATGTACTTGAAAACAATATTGAGGAAAAAATTCTCGATTTGATGCAGGAGAAACTAGGAAAGAGAGTTAGCCCTAGTGAGATACGGTCTTGGAAAAACTCACTTCCTTATATGGATAGAGTATTGAATAGCGAAGACATTCCCGATGATGCAGGAATTGCAATTGAATACGGTATCCCCCAAACTTCGAAAAGAGTAGATTTTATTGTCACTGGCACTAATGACAGGGGGAATCAATCAGCGGTAATTATAGAATTGAAACAGTGGGAAAAAGTGGAATCAACTACTAAAGACGCAATCGTGAGTACATACCTCGGTGGAGGTGTGCGCGAAACGAGCCACCCTTCATATCAAGCATGGTCGTATGCAGCGCTCTTAGAAGATTTTAACGAAGAAGCGCGTGCAGAAGATGTGTCTTTATTTCCGTGTGCATACCTTCACAACTGTATCAGTGGTGATTCGATTAACAATCCTTTTTACGAAGAGCATATTGATAAAGCACCACCTTTCCTAAAATCTGATGCAGCAAAATTACGAGAGTTTATTTCCTCACATGTAAAGAAAGGAGACTCTGGTAAATTGATGTATAGGATCCGTGATGGGAGAATATCACCATCTAAAAACCTGGCTGACAAACTAGCCTCCCTGCTTGAAGGCAATAAAGAATTTTTGATGATTGATGATCAAAAACTTGTATACGAAACCTCAATTGATCTTGGCATTCGGGCAGGAAATGGTTCAAAAGAAGTCTTAATTGTAGAAGGCGGACCAGGTACAGGAAAATCAGTTGTTGCTATTAATTTACTCGTCAGCCTGATTGGACAAAAGAAGAATACAAAATATGTGACAAAAAATGCTGCTCCTCGAACGGTTTATGAGAGCAAACTTGTCGGTTCGATGAAGAAATCAGAAATATCGAACCTTTTTACTGGTTCTGGAACTTTCACAACAACGCCAAGCGGGGCCTTCGACACGTTAATAGTGGATGAGGCACATCGTCTCAATGCAAAGTCAGGGATGTTTCAGAACAAAGGTGAGAATCAAATTAAAGAGATTATTCATTCCGCAAACTGCAGCGTCTTTTTTATCGATGAAGATCAGCGAGTGCATTTTAAAGACATCGGTACCATTGCCGAAATTAAAAAATGGGCTAATGAAGAGGAAGCTAATGTAACCCAAATGAAGTTGGAGTCACAATTTCGTTGTAATGGATCTGACGGTTACCTTGCTTGGGTAGACAATACCCTACAAATTAGAAACACTGTAAACGAAACTATGAAAGATATCGATTATGATTTTTCAGTTTGCGAATCTCCAAACGATCTTCAAGCCAAAATATTTGATTTGAATAAATTTAACAACAAGTCTCGTGTCGTTGCGGGTTACTGCTGGAAATGGGCTGGCAAGAAAGACAAATCTATTGAAGATATTGTTATTGCAAAATACAATTTTTCTGCAAGATGGAATCTTGCTGATGATGGCAACCTTTGGATTCTAAATGAAGAGTCAGTAAATGAGGTAGGATGTATCCATACTTGCCAAGGTTTGGAACTTGATTACATAGGGGTTATTATTGGGCCAGATCTCATTGTTCGAAATGGAGACGTGATTACAAACGGAAAAGCACGAGCAAGCACTGACGCTTCAATCAAAGGCTATAAAAAGTTATATAGCGAATCTCCTGATGAAGCAGACGCTAAAGCTGGCATGATTATTAAAAACACATATCGAACACTGATGACCCGCGGACAAAAAGGTTGTTTTGTGTTTTCTACTGACCCTGAGACAAATGAATATTTGCAATATTCGTGTGGAGTATAGATCATTCAAAATGAGTGGGGTTCATCTAAGGTTTGTTTTACTCAGGCAAATTCCCTTGCTTCTTCCGTTCTTTGAAAGTTGAGGTAACAGGGCACTTGTTGATAATGGTTTCTTGTTCGGGTGGGTACCATTTTGGATTAACTTGGTGCACATCTTGCGTTGAATTGTTTTTTGGTGGAACCATGGTCCAGTAGACAAAGCCGTCTTGTTCAAAATATTTGAGCGGTGTGTTGTAAAACAATTCCCATTCACCATACTCTCGGATATGTAAAACAAATTTGTGGAATAGCCCTGCATGTTCGTCTTGCGCATGTTCGCCCAAATCAACCTTATCCTTCACAATGTAATGGTGCGGCCAAGTGTCTGCGTATGTCTTCGCCCATGTCCACTCGACCTGTTGAATGAATTGCAATAAAGTGTCCGGAAGATTGTCTTTCATATATTACCCTTCATAGCATGTATTAAAACATAATTTTGAGCATGTATACTACGAACATGACTTCTCGGGATAATTTACTTACAGGATTGCACCGCTATGCGCACCGCCAAGACGAAAACTTTACAACGGAATCGCTTGCACACCTGCTTCGGCATCTCATTGCACACGACCCCGCACATGTTTCGCCCATTCTGCATGTATTGACTGGTGTTGAACTAAAACAAGGAGATTGGGCTGGGGCAGAAGTTTCAACGCAGGTGCACACAAATTACGGAACACCCGATGTGAGCATTTGTTTGCCGAACCTTACTGTGTATATTGAAGTGAAGGTGGAAGCGGAACTTGCTGAGGGACAAGCGGAGGGGTACCTCAGCGCTTTGGAAGAATTAGCGGAATGTGATGACACTCGGCTTGCTCTACTTACGAAGTATCCAGCGCCTTTAACTGTTTCAGAAAAAGTACATAGAGCACGCTGGTTTGAGATTATTGATGTGCTTGAACAAATTGTTTCTGGATCGATCTCATCGGTTTCTTCCTATCTTGCAAATCAGTTTGTTGCGTTTCTGGCTGATCGAGGTATGGCAATCCCTAAATTACGCTCGAGCGTTTCTGAAGGTGTGCGCGAACACCTTTCTACAAAAGGTGATGAGGCGTTTGTTCGAGGCGGAAAAATGCGTTCACCCAATCGTTTGCTTGATGATGAGTCGCTTCGCCCACTGCATGATCTGCTCAACATTATGTCACTTGCAATTGAGCAGTCTGGCATTTCGAAGAAGGGGGTAAAGTTTGGCTCGGGTTCCGGCGAAGGTATGGGCTGGCTAGGGTGGAATGTTGATGCACTTTCGTATTTTTTCTATGTGAGAGTTTCAAATCCTGATGCAGTTGTTTTTCAAACTTATAACGTTCACATTGATAGAGCGAAATTCGAGGTCGACTTTGGGAGCGTAAGGGGAGATGGCAAATCATGGATGTGGGAAGCTGAACTTGACCTCGTTGCTGACGATGCTCGGTTTTACGAACTCAACAAACATGGTCAAATCGATTTGCTTGTTGCGTTCATCTTTCGCTGCGAGAAAATTGTTTTGCAACTGAAGCAAGTTTCTAGTGAAGAAGCAGATATTTTAGAATAGGTTCGAACTCCTAACAGAAGCCGAACAAAAGTGGTATGATGCTAGGATATGAGCTTCTTTAGCGACATAAAGTGTCGCTAAATGGCGAGAATTGATAATTAGCGACAAATAAACTGTTTTTATGTCGCTAAACGGGTTTAGAGACATATAATAAAGGAGTGCCAAAAGTAGTGTCAAATGAAGAACTGTCTGCAATTGTCTCGCTGATAATTGACCAAGATTCAGGAATTTCAGCGAATGAACTTATTGCATCGCTTGGAATTACTCTGCCTAAAAAAACACTGCAGCGTAGGTTGCAGCGGCTCTTAAAAGAAGGGCGGATTACTGCCACTGGTGTAGGCAGAGGTAAAAAGTACTTTCCCGCACAGGTGTATGTAAAGAGGGATGAATATTCTAGTCATCAGGATGAAATTGTATTCTCCTATAAGAGCAAAGAACTTCGTCGCCTCATTATGCAGCCGCTAACAAGCCGTGTACCAGTTGGGTACGAAGTGGATTTTCTGAACTCGTATATTCCCAATGAATCGTATTACATTAACCAGAATACAAGAAGGAAATTGGTAGATTTTGGAAGTGTCGGAGTTGAAGAACTTCCTGCAGGTACATACTTGCGGCAACTTATGGATCGGTTGCTCATCGATTTATCTTGGAATTCCAGTCGTCTTGAAGGGAATACATATTCGCTCCTTGAAACGCAGCGGTTGATCGATCTTGGTGTTGAAGCAGAAGGCAAGAATTTGAAAGATGCAAAAATGATTTTGAATCATAAAGCAGCAATCGAATTACTTTCATCCCAATCTGACGCAATGGGATTTAACACATATACCATTTGTAATTTGCATGCGTTATTGTCAGATGAACTCCTATACGACAATAGAGCGAGGGGGCAGCTTCGAACAAAAGCTGTTGGGATAAGTGGATCGGTGTATTTACCCCTAGAAAATCCACAGTTAATCAACACGCAGTTTTTGTTATTTTTACAAAAAGCATCTGAAATAGAAGACCCAATAGAGCAGTCATTTTTCGCAATGGTACACCTGCCATATCTACAACCATTTGAAGATGTGAACAAGCGAGTTTCTCGGCTTGTTGCAAATATTCCACTTATGAAACACAATCTTTGTCCTCTGTCTTTTATAGATGTGCCAAAGGAAGAGTATATACATGGTTTACTTGCGATTTATGAACGCAATGAAGTTGATTACTTACGCGATGTGTTTGAGTGGTCTTACGAAAGGTCTGCAGCAAAGTATTCAGCAATTCGACAAACACTTGGTGAACCAGATCCGTTTCGGTTTCGGTATAGGGCACTTGTGGATACATTTGTTTGCGCAGTTGTTGAAGGCAAGATGAACAAGGGTTCCGCAATCCGCTGGATTGCTGAAACTTCCATCATAGAAGTGCCTGAAGAAGATCGAGCGAAGTTTATCGAAATAGTCGAAAACGAATTAATGAGTTTGCATATTGGCTCAATAGCACGGTACAAATTGTTACCGAATACCTTTGAACAGTGGCAACACAATTGGGTGTAGTGCTATGAACACTCACCCCAGTTATCAATAACGTCAAAAGCATTGAAATCAGAAAGATTCATTGATTCGCCAGACGCGTTAAAATAATTTGTGAAATCATACGAAGGATTACCAAACAAAACGTATGATCCGCCATTGCATGTAATGCTTGCGGTTGCTACTGATGTGCATACGCACAGACCAACTAAACTCGTCATTGCTGTTCTCTTCATCATCTCTCCTTCAACGCTCTAGTGTACAGAAAAGAAGGCAGAAACAAAGAAAAACTCTTATAAAAAGTCAGCAGGAGCCCTCAACGAGTTCAAGCGTCTGGTTTGGCTTGATATCTTTGATTGTTTGCGTTTTGCCGTTTGGCCATGTGATCGTGAGGGAATCGATGATATCCGCATCGCCTAAACCAAAATGCACTTCTTGCGCGTTTGATGAGAAATATCCTTCGCCAGAAACGTGTTCGCGGATTTGTGTTCTTTCTGAACCCTCTTTGCCACTTGTCACAAGTTTTAACTTTGTGCCAAATGCATCTTTGTTACTGGTTGTTCCTTGAAGTTTCACTTTGAGCCAATTGCTATTGCCAGTTGATTCATTGTGATACAGAACGCCGTGCCGATCAGATGCTTCATCGTATGATTCTTCGCCATTATTCACAACGTAAAAATCTACTTTGCCGTCATTGTCGTAGTCACCAAAAATAGTTGCGCGGTGAATTCGCTTACCTGTTCGAAGTACGCCTGACATTTCAGAAGAATCAATAAACTTGCCGTCGCCTGTATTTTCAAAGAGTACATTGAAGTCGCGGTTATCACCAGAAACACCATTTAAATGACCACCCGCAACAAACAAATCAAGATCAGTGTCATTATCAAAATCAATGAACCCAGTTCCCCAACTTACAAGCGGCCACGTTTTTTGTTGGACAATCGGTGACTCAAAGTCCGCCATAAAAATTGAATTACGAACCTTCCCGTCATTACTTGAAGTGTTATCAACCATTGTCATCAGCAAGTCAGCTTCACCCGTGTAGTTACTAATGTACAAGTCCATCAATTGGTCATTGTTGTAATCGCCCCATGTAATGCCCATTGAACCATCAGTGCTCGATAAACCACTTGGACCAGAAAATTCCTTGAACGTAAGGTCGCCACGGTTCAAATACAAACCGTTTGGGTCGGTGTCGTTTCCAACAAGAATGTCTGGAAGATTGTCATCATTAAAATCAGCAACAAGTACTTGCATTGTTTTTCGGAATCCATCTTGTACTCCAGCTTCCTTTGCAATGTCGGTGAACGTGCCATCACCATTGTTGTGGTAAAGATAGTTTTCAAAACCTTTAAAATCCATCGGGAATCTGAGACCCTCATTCCCGTTGTTTTGGCTTAAGTCAACATACCCAGCAACATAGATATCTAAATGTCCGTCCCCGTCAAAGTCACCCCAAGAAGAAGTGCCATACCAAATTTCATCTACCCCACTCGGAAATGATTTGGATGTAACATCACTGAACGTTCCATCGCCATTGTTGTGAAACAAAATAAAATCACCAAAGTTCAACACCATCATGTCACTGAAGCCATCGTTGTTATAGTCAGCAACCGAAACAGCCATGCCTTCCCCATCATCAAGAACACCACATGATTTAGTCGTAGGCAAAAATGTACCATCACCATGGTTTAAATAGAGGGCATTGGTCGTTTCTTCACCACCAGCACCATTGACGAGATAGAGGTCATAATCGCCATCGTTTTCAACATCAATCCATGCAGCCCCCGAACCGTTCATTCTGATGAGATGACGATTTGCAAACTCAAAAGGATCTTCGAAAAGCCCAATCGGAATCTCTTCATTTGTAGCAACACCTTGAACCTGTGGTCCAATTTCACACCAACGATGGCGCTCTCCATAATGTTCAAAATCAATTCCTGCTTCTTCTCGAACATCCGTAAGTCGAATGTTTGTAGCAGGTTGTGGTTGAATTAGAAGGCAAAAAAGGGTGGCAATTATCATATCCGTGCTCCAATAATTTGGTCAATTATCGTCATTGTAGACAACTAACTCCAATTTTACACGCAAAATTTCTTAATTCAGTTTATTCCCACATTCTGGGCACGGATGCCCCTCTTCAAGACCACGTAAATCGTAATTACACTTAGAACAAAGGTTTTTGAAAAATGTCCAGTCGCTGCCAAATTGTTGAATATACGTAATCGAGTAACAAACGAAGAAGACCGAAACTGGGAGGAGAACGACTGAACTGATATAGGGCAATGCAGCAATGCAACACGTGGCGCAGCACGCGGCGACAGCAACGAAGCCAGCACAAAAACTGAGCAATGTCCACATCAGAAAATACAAAAACGATACCCACTTACGGTTTTTGTAAAACTTTGCCCATGCAATTTTCCAACCCTCGACTGCGCGGACGCGTTTGAGATACATCGTCGGCACAAGGAAGACTTGCATAAAGAACTTAATCGCGATGAGCACAATGAGATAGCAAAGTAGAAGGACGCTCGTCACGGCTATGGCAGTAATTCCAAACCCAGTAAACAGTTCTGCAGAAAAATCGGGCAAGGCAATCAATACACCAATTCCAATGATAAGGATAAACACAACAAAAGCAAGTAGGTCAATAACGATAGAAAGCCCAAACAGACTATTTGCAAGTTCTCTAAACTCAGCCCACGGTTCTTTGATTACACCTCGATTTTTTATGATGCCATCAAGAAGCATGAATTTGCCTCGACTTGATAACCATGTAATAAAAATAACTAGTGCGATAAAACAAATCACTACAATGGAAACAACCGTGATAAAGAACGCAAGGTTCGCTTGAATCCAATCTGATACTTGATTCCAGTTTGTGTTATTTTGATTACTCCAACTGTTACTACTATTGCTTCCTACCTCTTGGCCGCATTGTGCAAGAAACGCACAAAAGCCAAGTGCCAACCATTTCTTAAATGAGAATGGTTGAAAACAAATGCGAACCATGTGGTTCCATGCTGGAGCGATTGGATCTGCGACTGAAATTTTCATGAGTTGCTCATGATTATTTTAACAATGCATCTCGGAATGGAGCAGGGGTGATGTAGCGTGTGTGGAATTCTTGCCAATCAGTATGCTCTGGTAACAATTCTTTAGGTCGTTCTTCCAGGGGATATGGGTAACCACTCATCGAGTGAAATGGAAGTAGACCAACTGTTCGTGAGTCAACCGTATTCCAATCGCCATCCTTCACCCAACCATCACTAAAGAAGATGTAATTGCGTATAAAGCCATCTGCAGGTGGTTTAAGTGCATCAAATTGTAAGTACATCGCATCCCCAGCATTCATGATGACATACCGGTCATCAATCCCTGCGAGTAATTCTTCTACTGCTCCGTAGCGTGTGTAATATCCTTCTAAATCGCGCCACTCATTTCCGTGGCGAATATCGTTGTAGTCAGGAATATTCGGAGCGTCGTCATTTGTTCGGCTCATCACTGGGAAACCCATATAACCAAGGTCTGCAGAACGAAGGTTGATAAGAGTTTCAATAACTTTTGCTTCTTTACTTCGGGGCGCGAATCCAATTCTGTCCCAGTAAATTTCAAGGTTTGTTGCAATTCGCACTCTGTAATCTTCATACACAAAACTATGAGGTGGGATTTCAAGAATAATTGTTTTGAGTTTCCCTGCGGGGAATCCGCCATTTGGAATTACTGTTTTCCAACCACCTTTTCCATCTGGCACATCAACGCGAATACCACTTGGAATTGGTGCATTTTTATTCTGTGCACTTGCAACATTAATACTTGTATCGGTTGGTCGAATCCAACCCTGAGCAATCAAATCGATTTGTGATTGTGCATCAATCTTACCTAAATCAAGTTCAACGAAATGATCTTCGCCGACACCTTGATAAGGTCCTTTTGCAAAACCACCAAGCCGTTTACCATCTCGCTCTAGGATTACTTCTAACACGTTTTGAGCATGGTGGTCAACAGCGCTCACAGGTTTTTGCAACTTTTCATACGAATACAATTTGTATGCAGGTGGTACAGGTGCGACGAATCGCTCATCGACGAAAATCTCAGTGCCATTGGGATGATCAACTGCAATCATTTTTACTTCATCGATGAAATGCGTTTCCCATAACTGCGCAGTGACTGCTAACTCATAGATTCCATTTCGGGAGTGCAATTGATCGCTTCGCACTTTCACCCAATCTTGCGTAGCCGCAATTGGCGGAACAGTTTGTGCATTAATCTTTAAGCCAAGCGGGCTCCGCCAAAGTAAGTCAGTCACGAATTCCCATGAACCATCTTCATTTGGTGTAGCAAGGAAAGGGCAGGAACCTTTTAAAATTTGTACTTCGGTAAATATTTGATTTGGCTCTGGTTCGATTACTTCTTGTGGCACACCATTTGGCCAGACGACGCGAATAGCGTCTGCTGGTTGACCACCTAAACCAACATGGGTAAGTGGGCCAGTAATAAGATGCTTTTGGTATGTGCCACCAGCATTCACTTCAACGAAACCACCCACAGCAAGTGAATTATTTCGTTGCCCGCCTTCGAGAATCGCTTCAAGAATAATCTTTTGGTAATCGTTTTCTTTCGGCTTTCCGTCTTGGTGCCAAATCGCAAACTCAGTACCACTGATTGCAAGATCCAAATCGCCATCAATATCTACATCTACAACTTGTACATTGCCAAGAACATCGAGGATTTGAGTTGTACCGTTTGCATAGAGAATTTCAAGTTGATTTCCGCCCAACAATAAGTCAAGCTTCGTGTCATTGTTTAAATCAGCAGCTTCAATAGTTAAACCAGTGCCGCCAATTTTTCGAGGAGTAAACCCGCCTTCGTGATTATTCTCTGCAATCCAAGCAGAGCCATCAAGAAACGCAATATCCATCCAGGCATCGTTATTGAAATCACCAACAGTAAGATCGGTTATCACATTTGGAAGTATGTTTTCTACGAGGTGAATGTTGCCAGAACGGTCGTTTTTCAATAGTGCAAGTTTTCCATCTTCTCCTATACCAACAACATCAACAGCACCATCTTCATCAATGTCAATAATGTGCGTACTTCGTAAACGGGGAGCATCAAGTTGACGCACAGTCGCGGTTGCATCTCCGTTGTTTTGAAGTAAAAATGTAGTGTCGCGAGTGACAAGCACATCAAGATCACCATCTTGGTCTGCATCCCAAGGGGTAAGCGATTCAATCGCGTTTCCGTTCGCTTCAAGTAAGACTACGCCACCTTCAATAGCCACACCACCTTTGCTTGTTCCATACAGCACATCGGTTTTTCGATCGTTATTCCAATCAATTGGAATTGCAACATGCGCAAAATAGTCATCTACTTCTACTACTTCGATTTGCTCAGGCGACTCAACAAGCACAACCTGTTTCTTGTTAGGTGGTTTTATGGAAGATTCGTCTTTTGTAAATGAAACTTGTTTTTGAGCAATTGGTGTAGGGTCTGGTACAGTCGTATTGATAAACGAACGAATTGGATGCCCAACAGTACCAGGAGGGCCTGCAACTTCAAGAAGAGAGTGCTGCCAAGAACGAGTTGGCTTGAGGACATTGTCTAACCCAATAACTTGAGCGAGTGCTACACGTGCTTTTTCGTTATCGATTTGCGTGAGTGCACCTTGGTATAACCCTATCGCTTGTTCACCCTGAATGACACCTTGTTCTTCAAGCAGAAGTAAATGCGACTTGGATTCTTCAAATTGTTCCTCTTTTAATAGTTCTTTGATAAGTGCGAGACGTGCAACAATATTTTTTTTGTACGCATCGACGATGACTTGCAGATGTTCTTTACTATCTGAGCGAGCCCAACGGAGTTGCACGTGCTCAGGGTGTTTTTGTATTGCTGATTCAAGGATTGAAGTTGCTTCGTCGAACTTACCTGTAAGCATCGCAACCTCGCTCCTGAGTAGGGCAATCTCGGGATTATCGGGTGCAAGAATGTTCGCTTGTTGCAATAGCGATTTAGCGTCTTCTAACTTATTTTGTCGAAGTGCAACCAGACCTTGATTGGCATACACAAATGGCTCATTAGGGAGTGATTTTTTGAGTTTAGCAAGTTTATCGCTTGCTTCTTTCATCATTCCACTATCGATATATGCCAGAGCGAGGTTTCGATTACGTAGTGTCTCTATAGATGTGTTTTTTGTTTCTGAATCACTTCCACTACATCCAAATACGATGCTTATCATCGAAATAACAAGGCAATATTTCATACTCCGCATGGTACAGCATCGAGGGTCATGTCG
>CAZVVI010000013.1:0-63107 GCA_964630505.1 uncultured Isosphaeraceae bacterium
GCCATCTCCAGCAATATCTGCAGTCTTTTTTGCAACTTGTTGCACCATTTTTGCGCCCATATTCTGAAAAGCTTCTGGGAACTCAACTTCTTTTGCAACGGAAACTCCGTCTTTGGTTACGACAGGTCCCCCGTATGATTTTTGCACAACAACATTTCTACCTGCGGGGCCCATCGTGATGCCAACTGCTTTTGCCAATCGTTCAATTCCATCGAGGAATTCCTCGTGAGCTGCATTGTCATATTTCATTTGTATTGCGGTCATTAGATTACTCCTTGTTCTTCACTTAGCCGCCAACCATGCCAAGCAATTCGCTTTCACGAACGATGAGGTGTGGAGTGCCTTTAATTTCTATTTCTGTTCCTGAGTATTTGCCAAACACGACAACATCGCCTTCCTTTACGGCAGGCTGTACACGTTCACCGTTATCCAGAAGTTTGCCAGGACCTGTCGCGACGACCTTTCCTTGCATTGGTTTCTCGGTTGCCGATTCAGGTAGAAAAATACCCGAAGCGGTTTGTGTTTCTCGCTCTAGTGGTTGTATTAGTATTCTGTCTTCTAGTGGTTTGACTGCCATTCCAGTTCTCCATAAATATTGTGAGTTTTATTTTTTTATAACTTGTTTAAATTGTTTTTGTCTGATTCTTTGCTGTACCGCTTAGAACCCCATACCCGGCATGCCACCCATGCCGCCCATGCCGCCCATGCCACCCATGCCACCCATGCCACCCATGCCACCCATGCCGCCCATCGGATCCATTCCGCCAGCTGGCATAGCTTCATCTTCATCTGTGGGGACATTTGTGATGATGCAATCAGTTGAAAGCAACATACAAGCAACTGACGCAGCATTTTGCAGTGCACATCTGTCAACTTTTGCAGGTGTTAAGACGCCGTCCTTAAGGAGGTCACCATACTCAAGCGTCAACGCATTGAAACCATGACTTCCTGACAACTCTTCTACCTTTGCAACGACAACTGTACCTTTCTCGCCGGCATTGTTCGCAATCGTGCGAAGTGGAAGAGCAAGCGCTTCGTGAATCACGTTGAACCCAAGCGCTTCATCGCCTTGCACAGTTGACTTTGCTTTTTCTAGTTTGCCTTTTGCACGAATAAAACTCACGCCACCACCTGGCACAACGCCCTCTTCAATTGCAGCTCTTGTTGCGTGAAGTGCATCTTCTACTCGGGCTTTCTTTTCCTTGAGTTCAGCTTCAGATGCAGCTCCTACATTTATCTGTGCGATTCCTCCGGCAAGTTTTGCAAGCCGTTCTTGTAATTTTTCTCGGTCGTAATCTGACGTGCTCTTGTCTATCTCTGCACGGATGCGAGCGATTCTAGATTGAATATCTTCAGAAGTACCAGCACCTTCCATGATGGTAGTCTCTTTATTCGTCACTTCAATCTTTTTTGCCTGCCCGAGCTGAGTCAGAGATACTTTTTCAATATCGATTCCCAAGTCCTTCATGATTGCTTCGCCACCTGTAAGCACTGCGATGTCTTCAAGCATCGCCTTGCGACGGTCGCCGTAACCAGGTGCTTTCACTGCGACTACCTGTAGGACGCCACGCAATTTATTGATTACCAATGTGGATAGTGCTTCGCCTGTAATATCTTCAGCAATAATTAGAAGTGGTCGTTTCGATTCCATCACTTTTTCAAGAAGTGGAACAATTTGTTTCGCTGAGTCAAGTTTATCCTCATAGATAAATACGAGTGGCTTGTCAAACTCAGTTGTCATGTTATCAACATCAGTGACAAAGTTTGGGCTTAGAAATCCGCGATCAAACTGCATGCCTTCAACAACATCAACTGTCGTATCAAGCGCTTTGCCTTCTTCAACAGTAATCACACCATCTTTTCCAACTTTAGAAAACGCTTCTGCCATAATCTTCCCGACTTCTGGGTCATTATTAGCAGAAATTGTTGCAACAGCTTCAATGTTATCTTCAACAGATTGAGACATCTCATCAATTGCGTTCGTTACACAAGTAACCGCTTTTCGAATTCCCCGCACCATTGCGTTTGCGTCACATCCAGAAGCAAGGTTCCGCAATCCGCTTTTGAATATTGCTTCTGCAAGGACTGTTGCAGTTGTTGTTCCATCACCCGCATCATCAGAAGTTTTAGAAGCAACTTCTTTTACAAGTTGAGCACCTTGGTTTTCGATTTTGTCACGTAGTTCGATTTCTTCTGCGACTGTGACACCATCTTTGGTTACAGTAGGGCCGCCCCAAGATTTATCTAGGACTGCATTTCGGCCTCTAGGACCTAGGGTTGATTTCACTGCTGTTGCGAGCTTTTCGACTCCTTGCAACATTTTTTTTCGGGCTTCTACATCGAAAGCCAGTTCTTTTACTGCCATTTATTTGGTCTCCTGTTCCATTCTCAACCGGATGTGAGATGTTCTTGCGTGGCACGTCGCCACCCTGTTGCAGATACAGATACAAATTCAGTGCCAAAAAAGAGAACGAAATTGAGATAATTCCAGTTTTTTGGGGTATTTACCCCGCCAAGGGCTCATTCTCAAGATTCACTCCTGCCATCGTGGCAGATGGTGCCACTTTTGGTGGTTAAGCCGAACGCAAGAGTTCATCGAGGGCTGGAGGCGGTGTGACAAGGGCATTCCGAATCCAAAACGTATTTCGCATGACATACGCAAGCCCAATCAATATAAATGAAGCGCTGACAACAACAAGAACCAACCCTAAGAATGCAAGGTTTGTATCAACAGATGATGTTGCCAAAAGTGTTTGCCCAAGGATAAAGACAACTAGTGTGACAAGAAGATCATTCATTCGCTGGCGACTCCCTTGAGCTTGTCTAAATGCACGGCTTCGTTGACCAAGTCTGGGGATGAGTTTTCTAAATCCTAAGAACACGAGCCCAACAGAAATAACTGGAAATACATAATTAGTCAACATTGCATAGGTTGAATACTCACCTCTGCTCAGCGTCAGCAACACGTTTTCAGAAAGCAAACTCAAGCACCAAACAATCAACCCAGAAAGGGTGAGTAAAATCCCAGTCCTGCAACCAATAAGTTCATTTCGTTGGCACATTTGCATCATTGGGAAAAGACACAACAGGGCGAGTAAACCCGTTCCGACTGCGCCCCATACAAATGAAGACGTTGGAAATGTACGAAGTTCAAATGGAACTGGTAGAGTTGCTGGTGAGTTAATCAACAATGCAATCACAGCAAGAAGGATTGAAAAGAAGAAAGCAGTCACAACACCTGATATTGAGTTCCCAATAATTCTTGGATTAGAAATTGGTGCCAATCTTCTTGATGCAGGATCGATCGTCTCGATAATCGTCAATCGAATTGGTTCTCCACATTCAGGGCAATCTCCATCTGCATGCAACCCCCTAAGGTCATATCCACAGTGAGCGCACTGCAGCGTTATTGCAACAATCATTTTGCTCAAATCATCAGCAATTGGTGATTTCAATTTTGTTTCAGTAGGCATCATGGAGAGTGTGCATTGCACATCCACTCATTTTAACGGTGTCTGACACCAGGTGTTAGACACCAATGCTATGGGCAAATTACGCCGATGTCTGGAAAATTTCGATAATACCCATCGTAATCTAGTCCGTACCCAACAACAAATTCATCCTCTATTTCAAAACCGACGTATTTACATGGGACTTGCATTGCAGAAGGAAGTTTCTTTCGGAGTAACACACACGTTTGAATTGATTTTGGTTCAAGTTTTTGTAACTCGCTTCTAATTCGAGTGAGCGTTTTACCTGAATCAAGGATGTCATCAACGAGAAGAACGTGTCGGTTTTGCACGTCTGGAATACCTCCAAGAATGGGATCGCCATTACTTTGAGTTGATTCTCCGATATAACTGTTCGCAGTCATCAATTGAATGCGAATCTTCATCGGTAAGTGCCGCATAAGATCAGCTACAAAAATTAATGAACCAGTCATCACCGCAACTAGAACAATCTCTTGATCTTCATCAACTTCATCTAAACTTTTCGTGATTTCTTCGCCAAGCAGTCGGACTCTGTCAGAGATAGCTCCGCGTGCGATTAAAATACGATCTATATCTCGAATCATAATGTGCTTCCTTGTAGCCACGTCATTGCTAAATACGCAAAACCAAGCAACGTAGAAAACGCAACTGCATCAGTCACCATGATGAGGAAAATGGCTGATGCTTGTGCTGGATCTGCACCTAACCGACGCATGATAAGTGGAATCGCTGCACCTGTGAACGTACCTATGCCCATTGATACAACCATTGCACATGCAACGATGAGTCCTAATTTTGTTGCTATTTCTTCATTCCCAAATATCCATAAAAGCAACGCCACCCCTCCCCCTATTGCTGTTCCTGCAAAAAGGCCTACGAACAATTCTCTTCTCATTAACGGAAGAATACGGTCACGTCTAACTTCATCAAGCACGATTCCGCGTAATGTTACAGCGAGTGCTTGGTGCCCAGCGTTTCCTGCAAGTGCAGCAATAAGTGGCATAAAGACCGCGAGCAATGCAATTTCTTTGATAAGCGATTCAAACCCAAGCACGATGTAGGTTGCTGGAAGCATCATAATTGCAGAGACAATGAGCCACGGCATTCTACCCTTGAGTTTTTCACCAAGCCCAGAGTAGACGGCTTCACCCGCACCAGCACCAACTGTTTTTTGAACATCTTCAGTCTGCTCTTCTTCAATAATATCAATGACATCGTCAACAGTAATAATTCCGAGCAATCTGTTTGAGGTGTCAATAACTGGCAACATCTCATATCCATAGCGGTCAAACTCACGCACAACTTGTTCGCGGTCTGTGCTGCTATGTACTGCTGCAACTTTCTGCTCCATTGTTTCTGCAACACTTGCAGACGAGAGACCAACTAGCAGTGCTCGTAAACTGACGATACCGACTAACTCGTCGTTTTTATTAGTGACAGGTAAATCCTGTACATGTTCAGGTAATTCGCGTTCCCTCAAGAGGTTAACTACCTCTGTAATTGTCATTTCTTCAAGTAGGGAAACAAAATCTGTCGTCATCATCCCCGCTGCTGATTCTTCCTCGTAGTCACATAGTTGCCTAAGTTTCCTTGCATCTGACAAGGGCATACAGACGAGTAGTGGCTCGATATAGCGTTCATCTAATCCCCGAAGAATTGAAGTCGCATCATCAGGAGCCATAATAGTGAGGAGTGTTGCCGCATACTTTGCCTGATCGTCATCAAAAAGATCTTCAATCATTGTGACCGCGAGTGGGACTTCCATTTCTGCAAGTGCTTCTGCCGCAGATTGGTCTTCCATCAATTCAATGACTTCAGTTGCTTCTACATCATCGAGGTCTTCAAGCGTATCTGCTGCATCCGCAGGTTTTTGCTTCGTGACTGCTGTTGCGAGTGCAGAGACATCGATGGTGTGTGCCATCAATGACGCGACTCGTTCATCCTCTGGGGACGCTATTTCAGCGACCTCGACGATGTTCTCGTCCACATGTTGAGGATCGTCTGCGTCCATTGGCAAGGATTGTACGAGGGTGGGTTCAAAGCATCAACAAATAAGCATCCCCTCGTTTACAATCGAATATCAAGGTTCACAGACTGACGTTTTATTCGAAAATACAAAAAACGCCGATTTCAGTCATAACTCTTTTATTTTCAGTAGTTTACAACTGGCAATTTGCGTAAAAATTGAAAATATGATAGAATAGCATGGCTATGGCTACATCAAAAACTACACCAAAAAAGACCTCGAAGAAGAAGACCTCAAAACGAAATCAAACGAAGCAATCGAAGGGCAAAGCTCCCTTGAAACACCCACCGATTGATTCATTTTCTGCTGCTGTCAATTACCTTTTTGAACAAACTGATTTCGAACGAATGCGAGTTGTACAGTATGACGAAGATACATTCAAACTTGATCGAATGAGAACCCTTCTAAAAGCGATTGGAAATCCTCAGGAAAAAGTTGCAATGATTCATGTTGCTGGCACAGTTGGCAAGGGATCTACTGTTGCAATGATTTCCTCTGTACTCAAAGGCAGTGACTACACGGTTGGAACGTATACCTCGCCACATCTCATTGACGTTCGCGAACGCATTGTTGTTAATGGTGAAATGATTACCGAAGATGTCTTTACTGAACTTCTTAAAGAAATCGTACAAGTAGCAGCAAAACATGATTTAGTCCCAACGTTTTTTGAACTCGTGACCGCAGTTGCATTTAAATATTTTGCTGACGAAGCCGTTGACATTGCAGTTATTGAAACTGGCTTGGGAGGTCGCTTAGATTCTACGAACGTGATTACTCCACTGATGACTCTCATTACTAAAATTGATCTTGACCACACAAATATTTTGGGAGATTCAGTTGAAGAGATTGCTCGGGAAAAAGCAGGTATTTTCAAACCATCTGTTCCAGCAATCAGTGCTCATCAAGATGAGGAGACAACTGCTGTTCTGAAAGAATGTGCTGAATCAACAAGAACTGAAGTGAGAGTCATTGCTCAAGACATTGAATTCAGCTCTCGGTTCGGTGGTGGCGTGGATGGAAAACAACACACCCGTATTTGTGTAATCACTGAAGATAATCAATATATGCATATTCCTGTTCCGCTTGATGGCGAACATCAAGCAACGAATTGTGCTCTTGCCATTGCTGCAATTGACCAACTTAAAAACCTAGGATATACATTTGATGAAGTGTCAATTTATGACAGTCTTGCACATACAACCATCAGTGGCAGAATGGAAGTCGTCTGGGAGCGGCCAAGAATTCTAGTTGATGGTGCCCACAACCCAACCTCACTACAAACTCTCATTAAGTCAGTAGGAGCACATATTCCTTACGATTCAATGGTTTGTGTATTCGGGTGCTGTCAAGATAAAGATGTTGCTGGCATGCTTGAAAAAATTTCACTCGGTGCAGACAAAATTATCTTTACAAAAGCATGTGGCAATCCTCGTGCTGCTGAACCTCGCCTTCTACAAAAACAGTTTGAAGAAATTAGTGGCAAGATGACTCAGGTCGCAGAGACTCTTCCAGAAGCGCTGGAAATCGCTGCTCAAGCGTCAAGTCGAGACGATTTAATCTGCGTCACTGGCAGTTTTTACCTTGTAGGCGAAACCAAATCTCATCTACAACAGCTTGCTGCAAATAGATAACGAATACTGCGGTATCCTGCTCAACGTATGACCAAGAATCAAGAGACATCCATGGTTCAACGGTATTGCGCAGAAGTCGCAAACGAACTTGAAACTCGTTGGCAAGCATGCTGGGAAAATGATGGTATTTACACTGCTCCTAATCCTAGCGATGCCGATTTCGATTCCTCAAAACCGAAATTTTATTGCTTAGATATGTTTCCGTACCCTAGTGGTGCAGGGTTACATGTCGGTCATCCTGTTGGGTACATAGGGAGTGATATTTTATCTCGTTATAAACGAATGAAAGGTTGCAACGTTCTCCACCCGATGGGGTGGGACGCTTTTGGATTGCCTGCTGAACAATACGCAATTGAGACTGGCGTCCATCCTGCGATTACGACTCAAAAGGCAATCGACACGTACCGAAGCCAACTCAAACGAATCGGATTCAGTTACGACTGGAATCGTGAGTTTGCAACCATAGACCCTGAGTATTACAAGTGGACGCAATGGATTTGGCTCAAGGCATATAACGCGTGGTTTGATCCGAAATCTCAAAAAGGGAGACCAATTCAGACGCTTATTGATGCTCTTAAGCAAGGTGAAATCACACCCGAAGAGGGAAATTGGAACACCCTAGACGCTCAAACACAACGAGATTACATCGACAATCATCGGCTTGCGTATTTAGGTGAGCAAGTTGTGAACTGGTGTCCAAAACTTGGAACAGTACTTGCAAATGAAGAAGTCATCGATGGAAAAAGTGAACGTGGTGGACACTCAGTATTGCGTAGACCTTTGCAACAGTGGATGTTCAGAATCACTGCATACGCAGATCGACTTCTTGAAGATTTGGACGGTCTCGATTGGCCACCATCTACGTTGCGAATGCAACAAGAATGGATTGGAAGAAGTGAAGGTGCTGACATCAATTTCCCAATCGATCAGCAAGATCGTTCCATTCTTGTGTACACAACTCGACCAGATACGATTTTTGGCGTGACGTTTATGGTGCTCGCTCCTGAGCATCCACTTGTAGATTCAATTTTGGCGAATCCATCAAAAGAGATCGACACCACAGCCATTAAGACATATGTAGAAGAATCAAAAAATCGGGCTGATGTAGACCGAATGGCAGAACAAAAAGAAAAGTCAGGTGTGTTCACTGGGCTTTATGCTCTGAATCCCGCCACAGGTCAAAACATTCCTATATGGATTGCTGATTACGTCCTCATGGGATATGGGCACGGAGCAATCATGGCCGTCCCTGCTCATGATCAAAGAGATCATGACTTTGCCAAGGCGTTCAACATTCCTATTACTGAAGTAGTCAAACCTCTTGATGAATGTACTGATTCTTGTTTTTCAGGTTCTGGCAAAGCAATTCACTCTTCCAGCGAGATCGTTTCAATCGACGGGCTAGAAACTGAAAAAGCGAAACAAGTGATTATAGATTGGCTCGTAAAGTCTGAGATTGGTATTCCTAAAGTCAATTACCGACTTCGCGATTGGCTATTCTCAAGACAAAGATATTGGGGAGAGCCCTTCCCTGTTGTCTTCGATGAAGAAGGCAATCATTATGCTGTTGGAGAAGAATCTCTTCCTGTCGTCCTACCAGACCTTGAAGATTACACACCCGCAGAATCTGAAGACCCACAACCTCTTCTGGCAAAGGCCACCGATTGGTTACATACCACAGCGGGTGAAGTTGGAATTGATTCATCGATTCTCCCACCTGACACCCCAGTTAGACGAGAATCAAACACAATGCCCGGATGGGCTGGCTCGTGTTGGTATGAAATTCGTTATTGCAGTCCTCATGATTCAACTCGATTCGTAAACAAAGAAGCTGAACAATATTGGATGGGGAATGGAGTTGATTTATATATTGGCGGTGCTGAACACGCAGTCTTACACTTACTTTATGCTCGTTTTTGGCAAAAAATGTTGTTTGATTTAGGAGAGGTTTCATGCAAAGAACCATTCCAAAAACTGTTCCATCAAGGAATGTTGACGAGCTTCGCATATCGACGAGATGACAAATCACTTGTTCCTGTTGATGCAATTGAAGAACGAGACAGCTGTTTTTATGAGATCGAAAGTGGCGAAAAAGTAGAGCGTGTTATTGCAAAAATGAGCAAGTCTCTTCGCAATGTTGTGAATCCAGATGAAATCATCAAGCAATACGGAGCGGACACACTTCGATTATATGAAATGTACATGGGGCCTCTTGAACAATCTGCGCCTTGGAATACAAGAGACATTGTAGGTGTACATCGATTCCTGCAACGATGTTGGCGGCTCGTCATGGATGAAACAACTGGCGAAGTACGCTCAACCCTTGATTCTCCTGAAAATGAAGTCGTCGAACGAGCGCTACACATGACAATTGCTAAAGTAACTAAAGATATTCCTGAGCTTTCTTACAACACTGCAATTGCCTCGATGATTGAATTCGTCAATACAGCAACCTCGGAAAATTCGATTACAAGGGATCAACTGGACCGTTTTCTACGCATCCTTTCGCCATTCGCACCTCATGTTTCAGAAGAGTTATTCTCAAAGATTGGTGGCAATGGATACGTTTCAATGCAACAGTGGCCTTCGTTTGATGCGAATCAACTTGAACTGGATGTTATCGAGATACCCGTCCAAATTATGGGAAAGGTTCGTGGAAGAATTTCAGTTCCTTCAAATGCGAACACTGAAGAAGTTGAGAAATTCGCACTTCAAGATTCACATATATGTGAACTCCTTGAGGGGTTAACTGTCCGTAAAGTGATCGTTGTTCCAAATAAAATCATCAACATTGTTGCGAACTAACGGATGAGTGGCGACTTTAACTTATTGGAATTCGCTGGACTTGAAGGAGATGCTCCTTGGGAATTGGAACAACCAACCCCAACCGATTTTCGATTCGTCATTGAAAAAGAACAGTTGAGCATGGAAGAGACTGGCAAACAACTTGCTTCGTTTATTGGTGAAAGCATTGAAGCAGAAGAAATTGAATCTCCCGAAGGTGACATAGAGTGGACAATGCGAATACGGGTAAACGGGCTACCCACTGATGTCGTCGTTTGGGTTGAACAATTGACTGAGTCAATTCAAAACGCTTCAGGAGTGCACGAAGGCTGCATCCTTGCTGTTCAAACGATTTTGCATAGAGGGGATCCGCTCACTCATTTTTCAAATCTAATGCGTTTGTTTGGTGGCATTGATATTCCTCTACACAGTGTGTGTGATCTTTCTACAGGCAGATGGTTTTCAAAAGAAATAGTTGATTCTATATTCGTCCAAGACTCTATCGAACCACCTGAGGAAGTGCTTTGGATGACTCGGCTTGTCGAAGGACCCCAAGCGAATGAACCTGAAGAACGATGGGCTTGGGTTACAACACACGGGCTATCAAGATGTGGTCGAGTTGAACTAGAAATGCTTGGAGTTCCAGCAACACTTGCATCAGAAGCAGTTCAACTTGTCGACGGATTGGCTGCACTCACGCTTGAAACGGCTCTCCCACTAGCCAAGCAATCAATCACGTTGGGCTCAAACATTCTGGTATCACTCCTAGGAAACAAAGAGGCTATTGAATTGCTCGAAGATGAAATGCCAAGAGGTGAACAGGGGTCTGCGCCATCTGCTGTCATCGTTCACTACGATGGTGGCTCAGTCTGCCCGCTTGATGCGTTAAATATAATGCGTTCAGGAAACTCATCAATTGTAAAATCTCAAAGAAGCACTGCTCGCCAAGCAACTATTGCCCAGTCTGGATGGAGTCTCTTCAAGAGAGCCACAGAACAAATTGGCGAAAGTGAACACGCTACCTGCCTAGCTCAGGTTCCATGGGCGAACACTCAAGATGAAGATTCGCCTCGAGAATATCTTTGGTTTCGAATTGTTGAGGTTGGCAAGGATTCGATGACTGGCGAACTTGCACATAAACCTGCGCTTGTCACAACTCTTGTCGAAGGTCATCGTGAACAACTCTCACCAAGTGATGTCACCGATTGGGTTGTGATGACTCCCGTTGGACCAATGGGACCTCTTGATGCCGAAGCGATTGAAGAGTTTTTAACTCAATTGATGAATTGAAGTACGACAACTGCTAGACCAGCAATGAGGGCAAGAAGGACGCAAAAGAATGCAAACCTTGCGGTTAGTGGCATCGATTCTGGTTCATAGTGTTTGTCATCTCCTTGAACCGATTCAAGTTCATCCCAATCAATATCAATCGAATGCCGCTTGTTTTCAAGAAGAATTTGTTTTGCTTTTTCAAGTTCGTCTCTTTTAACTTGTACTGGTACACCGAATGTGCCTCCACTTAGATTTACACCTAATGCAGAACCCGCGCTGGCAAAGACGAATGCTTCTACACCATTGTCTTTCAACACAATAGCTAAGATGTTTGCCTCAAACTCCGTTTGTGGTGTGACAACTGTAACAAGGTCATCTCTCATGAAAAACTGTCCTCATCCCCCATCGATGGTTGGATAACATCAATCACACGTTGCATTCTTGGCTCTAACCATTTAAGTTTTCTTTCTGCCATTTTCAAAAAAACAGAGCCTCGCACTCTTCCGAAACTTCCTGTTTTATGAATTGGAATGATGCTCTCAATAATTAAAGCTTCAACCATTAAGGACGGGAAAATCGTTCGTTCAGATGCCATAATTGGGAGCATTGTGAATTGGTCGTATGCTTGAACCATCGATTGAATCGTGTGGCCTCGAAAAGTGTCAGGCCAGTGTTCTACATCTTCTGCTTCTCCCATTCTCATCGAGAACTGTAATGCACCGTTGGCAATGTCTGTGATTCGTGGACTAATCCTCAAAGAATCAAAATCGATCACTGCAATAATCTCACCATCTTTATAGAGCGTGTTCCCGGGATGCCAGTCGCCATGCACAATACCTGTTGGGAGTGAAGAAAACCCGACTGATTCTACTTGGTGATACGCGCGTTCATACTGATCTCTGAGATACGCGATTGTATCTACAATTCCTTCAAGTTGTTCTGGAGTTTCGTGTCTTGAAAGGACATCACTGGTCTCAGAAATGATTGAAAAGAAATTTTCATCTTGATGATATGTTTTCTTATTCGTTGTTGGCGCATAAGGAAACTCACGAAGAATGTCATGAAAATGCGCGAGAATCCTTCCGGATTCTGCTGCGGAAGGGTTCGATTTATCGAACCGTTTTCCATTGATGAACCTAAACAACTCATACATTCGATTGTTATGTTCGACAAAAGTTTTCCCATCGAGTGTTTCGACAAGCCCAGCAACAGGGAACCCATGTTCCGCAAGTTTTTGTTGGACACCATGTGCGAACTCAACTTGTTTATTAACATCATGCCCATGCGCGCGACGTTTCAGGAGATACTTTCCTTTCGTTGAGACCACAAGCATCTTTGCTGCCCGCCGAGATCCTTTCCGATAATCTGAGATTCTTTCGATAGCACCAATGTCATAACGGCTCAGAACGATTGCTAAATCTTGTCCATCAATCTCTTCAGCGATTGTTGAATCGTCAACCAATGGTCCTAGCCGTGAGGTGCGGTCAATATTATCTGCTTCGGTGGACATTCGGTTATTTTAGACGGAATTCTTTCGTGAGTGGCACCACACAAAGTGGCTGTCACACTGCTAGTGTGGTGCCGGTCACACCCACTACTCAGCGTTTTGCACTTGTTCTTTCACGCGATCAACCGTGCCTTTAATCTCCACAATTCGCCTACTCGTTTCACCATCTAAGCATTTACTTGCGATTGTGTTTGACTCTCGTAACATTTCTTGCGCAAGAAAATCGAGCGTTCTTCCGATGGGTTCCTTGTCACAACCACCAATCAACTCTCTGCATTGCACAAGATGACCAGAAAGTCGAGAGATTTCTTCATCAATGTCGGTCTTCTCTGCAAATATTGCGACCTCTCGAAGTAAATCTTCTTCAGAAACGTTCTTGCCTATTTCAGAAAGAAGATTTTCAATTCGCTGGCGTAGTCGAGCTTGGTATTCTTCAACGATTTTTGGCGCTCTCTTTGAAATGTATGACAAGTGACTTTCAATTCCATCGAGATGAGTGATTAACGATTCTTCAAGGAGCTCCCCTTCTCGCTTTCGCATTTCGGTAGCTTCTGAGCAAGCGATTTCAACTACGCTCATCACAGAATCTTTATGACGTTGCACAACTTCATCATCGTCATCGCTTTGCAACACTCCCGGCAATAGGAGAAGGCGACTCGCTTCAATTGTCAGAGATGAATCCACTTCTTTCAGTTGATTGACGTAATTGCCAAGGACATCCTTGTTAATAGTGGCTATTCCTTGTTCAGAAGTATCTAAAAATTTCACGTTTACAGTCACGCTCCCTCTTAGAAATTGTTTAGAAATTGCAACGTCGATTTCTGTTTCAAGGGATTGCAATGATTCAGGTAGCCGAATATTCGCTTTGTAGAATTTGTTGTTGACCGTTCGTATCTCTACCTGAATAGAAACTCCATCTTTTCTACTCGACCCTCGACCAAAACCAGTCATCGAACGAATCATTGATTAGTTTCCACCTGCTGGGGAATCGCTTGAATCATCGCTACCTGCGGGGTTGTCAGACGTCGTATTCATTGGTGGCAAGACAGATGGATCAGTCGTTGTGGTTGGAGTAGTCGGGGACGTCGGAGGTGGTGTAGTCAAAGTAGATGGTTGAACATTCACTGCCTCTGCAGGTAACGATTTACTCTCTACAAGACTCAATGCTACTGCTAAACCAAGGAAGAGGATAAACGTTACTACTGTCATCACTGTCAGTGCATCACCTACTCTTCCGCCAAATACTGTATCGGAACCACCGCCACCAGCACCACCAAAAGCTGCTGCTAACCCGCCGCCTTGTGGTCGCTGAACCAAAATAATAAGAATCATCGCAACTGAAATTACGATTAAAGCGATTGTCAAAATAAGAAACGTAGTGTTCATTGTGTAAATTCCATACAAATTAGGATTGTTGTGTTGCCATCACTATAGCGGTAAACGATTCAGCAGATAAGGAAGCACCTCCAACAAGTGCACCATCAATGTCCTCACATGAGAACAACTCTGCTGCATTCTCAGGTTTCACAGAGCCACCGTACTGAATACGGGTTTGCTGAGCTATATCTGAATCGTACAATTCTTCAAGACGTTGTCGAATACTTGCATGCACTGCTTGAGCGTCATCTGGAGTTGCCGTTTTTCCTGTACCAATTGCCCACACTGGCTCGTACGCAATCACGATTGCGCTCATTGATGCTCCATCGACTTCGTCTAGCCCTTTTGAGACTTGCGAAAGCACGACATCAAGCGTATTACCTTCTTCTCGTTGTTCAATGGTTTCTCCAACGCATAAAACGATTTGGAATCCCATCGAAAGCCCAAATGAGACTTTTTGAGCAATTAGTTCATCCGTTTCACCCAAAATATGGCGGCGTTCACTGTGACCAATGAGGACACTTCTCACGCCCACCTCTTGAAGCATCGACGCGCTCGTTTCTCCGGTAAAAGCACCTTCTGGCTCGTGCCACATATTCTGAGCACCTAACATCACGGGTGAATCACTTACCACACTCTCTATTGCTTGTAGATAAGGAAATGGAGGGTAGAGCACAACATCACAGGTGATATCATTTTGCACTTCATCCACAATACAACTCGCTAGATTCATTCCAGATGCAAGATCGGTATTCATCTTCCAGTTGCCACCAATAATGGGTTTTCGTTTGGACATCAGAACCGCGAAGGATACCAGAAATAGCGTATCTTCTCGCGAAATACAATTGAATCCCCACTTTCCTCTGGTGTCTGACACCAGGTGTGATTAACCCGGTGTCACACACCAGGAGGAGGGGAAGTCCGCTGTATAATCCAACCCTTCAAGCCCTAGGGAGTAGGGAACCGAAAGCCAATTCCATGCAACAAAGTGCCTCAGACATTCGAAAACAGTTCATAGAGTTCTTTGCAGAGCGGTGTCAACATACCCCTGTCCCTTCAAGTTCAGTCATCCCTCATGATGACCCAACATTACTTTTTACCAATGCTGGCATGAACCAATTCAAGGATGTTTTTCTTGGACGGGGCTCTCGCGCTTACACAAGAGCTGTGGACACCCAAAAATGCATTCGTGCAGGTGGAAAGCACAACGACCTTGAAGATGTTGGTCGTGACACATATCACCATACTTTTTTTGAAATGCTCGGGAACTGGTCTTTTGGTGATTACTTCAAAGCAGAGGCAATTTCATGGGCATGGGAATTGGTGACTGAAGTGTGGGGACTTGATAAATCTCGTTTGTACGTCACAGTCTTCGCTGGTGATGAAAAAGACGGGCTTGAACCAGATGTTGAATCTGAAGAATTGTGGAAAGAACTGACTGATATCGACCCCGCACACATTACTCGTTGGGATAGAAAAGAAAATTTTTGGGAGATGGGGAACACGGGCCCGTGTGGTCCTTGCAGCGAACTTCACTATGACAGCACACCTGATGGGAATGGTGGACACCTTGTCAATCTGGATGATCCAAACGTTATTGAGTTTTGGAACCTTGTATTTATCCAATACAATCGTGGCGATGACGGCTCACTTACGCCGCTGGCCAATCAACATGTCGATACTGGAATGGGGCTTGAAAGAGCCGTTCGCATCCTTCAGGGAAAAAACAGTAATTACGACACCGATTTGTGGACTCCTATATTTGAAGCAATACAGGCATGCACAGGAGCCAAGGCATACGCTGGAGAAGTAGATGATCCTGTAGATGTTGCTTATCGTGTTCTCGCTGACCATGTTCGATGTCTTGCGATTGCAATTGCTGATGGAGGACGGCTTGGGGCAACGGGTCGAGAGTATGTTCTACGCCGTATCTTACGAAGAGGAGTCAGGCATGCACATCAAACCTTAGGAGTCGACGGTCCCTTACTGTATAAACTCGTACCTGCAGTTATCGAAACTCTCAGCGAAACATTTCCAGAGTTACAAAAACAGCAACATCAGATAGAACACATCATCAAAGACGAAGAAGAAAGTTTTCTTAAAACGCTTGATCGTGGAATTGAACTCTTTGAGCAAGCAGTTAAAGATGGTGATGGAAAAACAATTGATGCAAAGAGTGCGTTCACACTTCACGATACATTCGGATTTCCAATAGACCTCACCGAAGTGATGGCAGAAGAGTGCGGTCTACGTGTTGACCGTTCTGGGTATGAAACACTCATGGAAGAAGCTCGAGAGACTTCCAAGGCGACATCAAGTGTAGACAAACGAATGCAACTTCCACCTGAAATCCTTGCTGAACTTGATGAAGGTGGCGTTGTGGCGACTGATGATTCTATGAAGTATGCTCCGGAAGCGACAGACGCAGAAATCAACGCAATTTGGAACGGCAAAGAACTCGCCTTGAAATCTAAGGGCGACGACACTGTGGGTATTGTTTTGAATAGAACTCCCTTTTATGCTGAAGCTGGTGGTCAGGTTGGGGATACAGGAATAATCACGATTCAAAATGATGATGGCGAATTTCTCGTAGAAGAAACCCATCGTTTTGGTGAATATGTGTTACACATCGGACATCTCTTAAGGGGCGTGATGCAGTGTGGCGATCAAGTCATCGTCGAAGTGAATATGGATCGCAGAAAAACTATTTTGCCAAATCACACGTGCACACATTTGCTTAACCATGCCCTTCGAGATGTCCTCGTTGATGAAGTGAATCAACGCGGCTCTCTTGTTGATGACGAAAAATTACGGTTTGACTTTTCTAGCTCTCACGCAATGAGTGATGATGACATTGAACGCGTTGAACAACTCGTTCAACTTGCAATTACCCAGAGAAAGACCATTGACGCAAAGGATGTTGCTCTTGAACTCGCGCAACAAATTTATGGTGTTCGTGCTGTCTTTGGCGAACAATATCCAGACCCAGTTCGTGTTGTGAGCATTGGAGCATCTGTTGACGACCTTGTTGCAGATCCTACAAATAAAATTTGGGAAGAGTGTTCAGTTGAGTTCTGTGGCGGAACACACCTGCAAAGTTGCGATGCAGCAGAACACTTTTTAATTCTTCATGAACAAGCATTGGCGTCTGGCACAAGAAGAATCACAGCCATTACTGGGGATGCTGCAAAACAAGCAAACGAAACTGGCGCTTCATTGTTACGACAGATTGATGATGCTGCATCACTTGACGGCCAATCGTTGTGCGACGTTTATGATTCATTGGTTCGTGATGTCGATGAACTTGTCATTTCACAACAAGTGAAGCACACAGCAAAAAAATCTTTGAAACAATTACTTGAACGTGTAAAAGAGTATCAAAAGAAATCCGCTTCATCAAAAAGGGATGTCGTCCTTGAGCAAGCAAAAACAATTGCAGAAGGTGATGAGAACATCGTAGTTGCTGAAATTAACGGTGGCGATAAAGATTCGATGATGACAGCTCTTGATGCAATCCGTTCAAAACGACCAAATGGCGCAGCCATTTTGTTTTCTAGCGATCAGGAGAATGGAAAGGTTCTGATTGTCGCAGGAGTCAGTAAAACACTCATCGGCAAGGGATTGAAAGCGGGAGACTGGGTCCGCGAAGCAGCAAAAATCTGTGGTGGTGGCGGTGGTGGAAAACCAGACACCGCACAAGCAGGTGGCAAACACCCTGAAAAAGTTCCCGATGCAATGGAAAACGCAATACTGTTTGCAAATGAGGCCACAGCATGACAACCGAAGAATCAAAAGAAGAAAAAAAAGTGAAAAAAGAATCACAAGACATTGAAGAAGCAAGTCAACCTGCAGAAGAGGGCGTACCACATTTCGTAACCCCTCTTCATCCAATCGCAAGTCAAGTGGGCGAACATGTCATGAGTGCGATGAGCCACGAAGAAACTGTTGCTGTGTTGACAACAATCACAGGCTCAACACACGGACAACAGGTGATTTCAGTTCCTCTTACTGCAGAACATGTCAAACGAGTACACGGGCTTATTGAAGAAATACACAAAAGTGATGAACCTGAGCGTGTTCCATGCGTTGGATTTCATTGTTTTTTAGATAATGAAGATTCTGAGGAAGAGTGAAGCCACATCACTCTCCATGTTCCGAGCATTGCAAATAGCGTACACCACGTTACCGAGCCAGTTGCAAGTACCGCCCTGCCGGCTTCTTTACCAATAAGACCCTTGGAAGTCAGTGTTCCATACACAAATATTGCGATCAAGAGCAGTGCAACCAATTTGTCTTTCTTTTCCCATAGATAAAATCGAATCATTATCGCCGCTGGTAGGATCAGAATAAAAAAGTGCGCTTTACTGCTCATTGGCGAGAGCAATAACATGCCACAGACAACCAACGCGCCTTCACTGAATCGCCGAATGACAATCGGTGTTTTTGATGATGGGTAAATTGCAGCAACTAGAATCCCAACAATTCCTATTCTTGCAATGAGGATGATTGTCTTTATTGTTGCTGGGGTAAGTTCAGCAATACAAACGTTCACACCATCGATATTTGATGGTTTTGAGTAAGAAAACAAACGCGTAATTGTCCCTGCCACACTTTGATTCAATTGATTCCAGTTTGACCAATGCGCAACTGTATTTGCTCCGTTTGACAAATGCAACGAATTTGTAACTAGAGAAATCCAATACCCACCCCACGATCCTGCTTCTCTTGGGAAAAGAACATCTGGAATGACAAACACAATTGCTGTCACAACGAGCATAACACTTGCTGCTTTCCAGCGTTTCTGTAAAAGTAGAAACGGAAAGAATAATAGTGGGGTTGCTTTACATGCCGAGGCAACACCCATTGCTGCTCCGCCCCAATTTTCTTTTGAGTTTGCCCAGAATCGGATTCCAAGAACGAGGAAACCCGCAACTAGAAGGTCGTTGCTGTAGTTTTCGATTGGAGAAACAATGAACCGCCCAACCACCAGAGCAACCAGAGACCAAAATACGAATGTCGATTTGCCTGAGCGCTTTCCTACAATCATTGATTGAATGGTTGAAAAAATAAATACAAGCAGTACTGACATCACACCCAAAACTGCAATTCGCTGAAGTTGTTCACTCAAAAAACTGACGGGGATGTAAGACGCAACAAGTGGTGGCGGATATGCCATTGCGGGTGGTAGCGTGCCAACAGTTGTTCCATCAAGCATCGCTTTTGCTGCTTCGTCGTACAGTTCGAGCATAAATTGCGTGCTCTTCCATCCATAAATGAGACAGAGTCCTAGCCAAGTTGCCAGAATCATGCTTGGCCAATACATCCAATGTTTCTGTTTGTGCATGGTGGGTTGCAATCATACCCCACACATCCCGTTCCTTGGTTACGATGCAACTATGAAACGAATATTTGACATCTCACTCGCCCAATGGTCACTGCACAGGGCTCACCAAGCAGGGTACATTAAACCGATTGATTTTCCTCGCGTTACAAAGGAGCAGTTCGATATCAATGCGGTGGAATACGTGAACTCGTTTTTCCCAGACCGTCAGCCAACCGCAGGATTTGTAAACGAATTGAAAACTCGTTGTGATGATTTTGATGTGACAAGTTTACTCATCATGTGTGATGGTGAAGGCAATCTTGGTGATCCTAACAATCCTGCCCGCACTCAAGCAATCGAAAATCATTACAAGTGGATTGACGCAGCGGTTGAACTTGGTTGTCATTCAATCCGCGTAAACGCGCAGTCGGATGGTAGCCCAGACGAACAACGAAAACTTGCTGCCGATGGACTTCGCAGGTTGACTGAACATGGTGATACAAAAAAAATAAATGTAATTGTTGAAAACCATGGTGGTCTTAGTTCAAATGGTGCGTGGCTTGCTTCTGTCATTCAAGAAGTTAATCATCCTCGATGCGGAACATTGCCTGATTTTGGTAACTTCATTTTGAATTGGGCGACGATGGAACAATATGACCGATATCAAGGTGTCACTGAATTGATGCCCTTTGCAAAAGCAGTAAGCGCAAAATCACATGACTTCGATAAACATGGTCATGAGGTGCATACAGATTACGAAAAGATGATTGGTATTGTCCTTGAGGCTGGATATCGCGGCTGGATTGGCGTGGAATATGAAGGACCAACGATGAGTGAGTTTGAGGGCATCATTCGAACCAGAGATTTACTTCGTAAAATCAGAACAGGAAGAGAACTAGCCGCATGAAAGCCGCCATCATTTCTAGGGAAGGAACGCCTGTTGAGAAGAATGTCGAATTTGTTCACGATTGGCATGAGTGTGACCTCTCTGCGAACAAAGTAAAAATTAAAACCGAAGCATCTGCGCTGAATCACCTTGATTTGTGGGTGGGGATTGGAATGCCTGGGTTACATCTTGAATATCCAAGAGTTAGTGGTTCTGATGGTTGCGGGACAGTGCACTCGGTTGGTGAAAACGTGGATGATTCATGGGTTGGAAAACGTGTGTTGTTAAATGCTGCGGTTCAACAAGAAGAACCAGATGTGCCTGATGCCCCATCAATCCCGCCAGATATCCGAATGATTGGTGAACATGACAACGGTACAAACGCAGAGTTTTTTACCGCCCCTGTTTCTAACATTCTTGACGTTGGTGATGTTGATCCGATTGAGGCGGCTGCATTTGGTTTGGCGCACTTAACGGCATGGCGAATGCTCGTTACACGTGCTCAGTTGCAAGAAGGTCAAACTGTGTTAATCACCGGCATTGGCGGAGGGGCTGCCCTTGCAGCATTTAACATTTGCAAACATTTCGATTGCAAAACGATTGTGACTTCTAGACACCAATGGAAACTCGATAAAGCAATTGAACTTGGTGCGAGTGAAATTATTCTTGATGACGGTGAAGATTGGTCTAGAAATGTACGCAAGATGACTAGCAAGCGTGGTGTGCATGTTTGTGTGGATTCCGTGGGTGGTCCACTTCATCTTCCATGTATTAAATCTCTCGCTCGAGGCGGAAAACTTGTTACGTGCGGTTGCACTGCTGGCGCATCACCCAAAACTGATTTGGCAAGAATCTTTTGGAATCAATTATCGATTCTTGGTTCAACGATGGGCGATATGGATGAGTTTCGTGACGCAATTTCGTTGTTGAAAGGTGGAACACGACCAGTAATTGATTCGGTGCATGATGCAAAAGATGCTGCTTCTGCTTTTGCGCGCCTAGAATCTGGCGAACACTTCGGCAAAGTTGTATTGCGCTGGACACCGTGACTGCGACGTGACTGGCACACAAAAGCGAAATCGGAGTAACTGTCACTAGAGTCACACCGTTTACGTCCAAATAGCAGACCAATATCTAAAATTTCGCAAAGGGGACACGCATTGAAAATATCGCTTCGCGATATTTTTGTATGCATGTCCCCACAGCAAGGTTGTCTCACACCTGCCACAGCCGAGCTAAAAAACAACTGCCCTCATCTCCGATGAGGGCAGTTGCGGCTGGATATTCATATGCTGTCTTTCGACAGGTTTTACCTAACACCAATTCCTTCCTTGGATTCGGGAGGTAGAGTTGCGAAGAGTTACTTCGCGATCAAACGTCTATTATGCAGTACGACGGTTGAAAAGTGAAAGAACGATGACAAGAGCAATTAAGCCAACAAATCCACCGTTACCAAATTCTGTGACCATACCCATTAGGCGGCCAACCATTCCACCCCAGAAGCCCGAAGCATCACCAAAGATGATTTGAACTAACACCCCTACAGCGATAAAAATCAGCATGAGGTCAATGAAGCCCCAAGCCCAAGCTTTAATAGTATCTAATGCATTTTTCATAATAAGAGATCTCCTTAGTTTCCTAACCCAGCCTGTTGTGGCCAATGAGCCATCCCTGACAAATTTGGACCACAACGCGGGTCCTTGGGATTCCCCATTTATCGGCAGTTGTGGCAAATTCACCACAGAATCTCATCAAAATAGCAGTCATAACACCTTGCGAATGAGCCTTAACTTCTTGTATTACATAGACTTAAGAAATCTTCAGTTTTTCCGTTTTTTCCCCAAAAAACCATGATTCTACTGCACCAAGAACGGCATTTTCTACAGTATTTTCATCCTTTGAACCATCAATGACACAGTATCTCTCGGGCCATTTTTTGGCCTGTTGCAAGAATCCCTCCCGCACTTTTGCATGGAATTCCTTTCCTTTCAATTCCATTCGGTCAAGAAGCGGATTAAGGCGTCCAGCTGCGGTTTGGTCATCAACATCAAGAATAATCGTCAATGAGGGCCAACACCCCCCGACTGCTACTTGTGCAACTTGCTGTATCCACTCCACTGGCAGACCCCCCGCAGTACCCTGATAAGCCAATGTCGCACTAACAAATCGATCTGCAACGACCAATTCCCCCCTGCCTAGGGCCGGTTTAATCTCTTGTTCAACAAGTTGAGCCCTGCTTGCCATGTAGAGCAACATCTCGCTCAGTGGTGTCATTTCTTCATTTGCGGGATTCAGAAGAATCTCTCGAATTTGTTCTCCAATTGAGGTGCCACCAGGTTCGCGGACTTCTTTCACGACCAACCCTTCTTCTCGATATCGCTGAACAAATCGGTTGATTTGGGTCGTTTTTCCAGAACCATCTGGACCATCAAACGCAACAAATTGACCTGCAAGTGATGCTGCGTTGTGTTCCATACGTGCACTATCCTTGAGTTGAAGATTCTTTGCAAGGGGAAAGAACAACGAAATATGATTAAGTCAGCCAGATTCCGATGTGCGCGCCTGCCCAGAGAAAAGCCGCACCTATTGTGCACCAAGAAACAAATAGAACCGTGTCTTTGATTGTCATCACAAACAATGACAAGATGACAACTGAGCACACAATGTACTGGGCTGCAATGATGAGCACCATTCGCATGACGCTGTGAGGAATCTGTGCAACCCTTACCGCTTCCACAAGTGAAATCACTGCAAGGCAACGCACTGCTGCAAGGAGTAGATTTCCAAAGGGACGTTGCGCTTTCCAACAATACACTCGAAATGCTGCAAGCAACAATAAAGAGAAAAGAACAAAACGGAAAAGTTCTTTGCCCGCTTCACTAAAACCATCTGACCACGTAATTGTTCCAACATCTCCATAGAGACCTGTCGCCCCAGAAAAAATTCCTGACAAGACAACCCCTGCACCAATCGCAGCTAGAACAACTGGCAACCAAATACCTCCGCGATGTTCGGAAGATACTGCATTTGTTTTTGTTTCTTTGGATTCTTCCATAATGGTCCTTACCTACCACTTCTCATGTGTTGGATAACTCTCCACACACCCAAGGTACCCGCAAATATATATCCAAGTAACCCCAAAAGTGATCGTACATCCATTGAATTGGTGCGGTTAGCGAGCACCATGATGGACGATCCAACAATCAATGCCGCGATAATGAGAGCCCAACTAATATTTCTTGAAGAACGATCTACAGCATCTGTCATGTGTTCAACCGATTCCATATCCACATTCAAGCGCAATCGGTTTTTTCGGATGCGGTCTAACAGGCGGGTTGCATCATCAGGCAATCGCTCAGCGAGTTGTGCCCACATGAGTGCTGATGCTTCTGTGCGGGATTTAACTGCACCAAAACTAACTTGTGATTTTACAAGTTTTTCAATCGTTGGCTTCACGTAATCAACCAAATTGAAATTCGGTGACAACTGCGAACCAACACCTTCGATTGTGATCAGGGCTTTGATCATCAAAATTAAATCGCCTGGGCATTTTATGTTGTGTTTTCGTAGCCCATCCATGAATGCTGTCAACATGCTCCCCATGTCAACATCTCCAAGGGGTCCTGACGTAAATCGTTCAACAAAATCTGATAAATCTTTGCGAACACTGCGTTCATCGATTTCATCAGGTGACACGTCTCCTAAACGCATGAATGCCTTCATCACATCATCAATATTTTTAATTGAAACGCCATACAACAGCATCGCTAAATCTTGTCGCATCGACTCTGCAACACGACCAGTCATTCCACAATCAATAAAACAAAGTTTCTCTTCTTTAAGTACAAAAATATTCCCCGGATGCGGATCTGCATGAAAGAACCCTATCTCTAACGTTTGTTTTACTACAGCATGTGCACCGTTGGCCACAATTCTATCGCGTTGTTCTTGTGTAAATCCAGCATCTTTCCACTTTGTCAGTTCAGTACCATGGACCTCTTCAATAGCAAGAACCCGTTTTGTAGATAAATCAGTAAACACTTCTGGGAATGTTGCAGTCTCATCTGCGGTTAATGCTTTGAGCATTTTTGTACTGTCAGCTTCGTGCCGAAGATCAAGCTCGTGCTCAATCGCTTCTGAGAACGTTTCAATCACTTCTTGAGGGTCGAAGCCTAGGCTTGCTCCATGTTTGTGGAGAATTTCTGCGATGGCTTCAAGGACCTGTACATCGGATTTCACGATTTTCTCAATGTTTGGACGGAGGATTTTTAGGACAACGTGGTTGCCATCTTTAGTAGTGGCGCGGTGCACCTGTGCCATCGAACCGTCGCCTATAGGCGTTTCTTCGACTGACGAAAATGTGCCTGCTATACCATCCTTATACTCTTGGTCTAATTCCTTTGAAATCTCATCCCACGGCACTGGAGGACAACTATCCTGTAAATTGGCTAGTTCTTCAGACCAATCTGGGGGAATCAAATCTGGTCGCATACTTAGCACTTGCCCCAATTTCATAAACGTGGGACCTAGTGCTTCAAGCGCTAATCGAAAACGTACAGGTGCTGGGGTGTCCTCAATCTCTTTGACGTGTTTGAATTTACCTAAAAAATCGCCAAGTTTTGTGCCCCGAATCACCTCACCGAAGCCGAATTTTGCAGCAACAGAGAGGATTTCCTTCATCCTTGGGAGGTTTCGAATGATCTTTGTGGTCGGCATATTGGTGAAATAGTACCCGAAAGTAAAAAAAATATTGAAATTCGTTGACCATTTTCAAGTTTGGCGCATAGTGGTAGGGATGAAACACATTTCTCGAAAAGAACGGTTTGAATCAGCATTGTCTAGAAAGAGACAAAATGTGGCTGTACGAGCATCTAAATCATCTTTGCAACTACTTATTGAAGCGTGTCGTTGCTGTTTACATGGCAATTGGAAAGCCGCAACAACGAACTTAACAACTGCAATGAACACAGTCTTTACAGGAATCGTAAATCCCAAAGCGGGAGCAAATCGGAAAACCTGAGTAAAAACACTCAAACAAACCCCGACAAGCCCCGCCAAACAAAGCGGGGCTTTTTTAAAGCCCAACAGAATTGAAAACAACTATGACTACTCCAATACAAAATTCGAATAACTGGAATAACGAAGAACCATCGTTAGCGTCGCTAGTACGTCCAATGCGAGCCGAACTCTCCAAAACTGCCGAGGGATGGTGCGTCGAAATTTCCTCACTTTCGCCTTGCGATGCCATGATGGCACTTGCTCGTGAAGACATGTTGGAAAAATCGACCATCCTCTCGGGTGGTGGAGACGCACAATGGGTCGCATGTGTACATGGGCCTGTTGAACTTGGTGATGCAAAAGCAATTGTTCATGATGTTGAACATTCAAACTCTCCACTATGTGCTGACTTTCGCATGCAATCGATTGTCAAAACGAAAGATGGCGAGAGTGTTATTGCACACGTACGTGATTACGACGATGCGCTCACACTTGTCGCAACTGCAATTGCTCAGTACGCGAACACAATGCTTGGCGATTTCGTTTCACCTCCAGACTTAGGTCTTGTGGATGCTGTCTTTGAACGAAGTGGTGTCATCTCAATTCGACCTATCGAAACTCAAGTGTTTTCCACGTTTGTAGACGTTGGCGTATCAACAAGTGGGCCATCAGAGCCCGCAGATTCAATGTTGATTTATGACATCCACTCTGATTCGTGGCACGGCGAATAACTCCTTGTGGGGTTCACGGTGAAACCCACATTCCTCCTCCTTGATTGTGCAGAGCCGACCAAATGGTCGGCTCTGTTCTTATGTTGTATACGCTCGCATTTGTCATCAAAATGCGTGTGTTTCGCTATAAATCAAGGTCTGTAATTAAATATGATGAATTTATTTGACTATCACCTTCCTACGAGGTCTAATAAAGGTGAATTAGGAGAGAGACATGAATCATTTACTTGCTATAGGAACTTCGGTTTGAATTTTTGCTGGTTCTGGGTTTGCTGATGAAGATGGAATCCTCTGGGTACCTGAGGAGTATCCAACAATACATGCTGCAGTTGAAGCGTCGGTCTCAGGGGATTGGATTGCAATCTTGCCGGGTGTTTACTATGAGTCCGGGCTTATGGTCGATGAGGATATTACTATTCTTGGCGATACAAATAAGGATGGAACCCCCGCCGTCACAATCGATGGTCAGTTTAATGGCAGAATCATCAACTGTACGAGTGAATCAACGTTTGCAAATCTCATCATCACTCAAGGGTCTATCGACGGATTTTTTGGCGGTGGTGGGATGAGCATCACAAACGATACAACCACCATTAATAATTGTGTGTTCTTAGATAACTCCGCGCAGTGGGGTGCCGGTCTTTCAATCGGAAGCGGAAATTCTGGATCAAAAAATATTATAGATTGTCGGTTTGAAGGAAATCAGTGCAATTCTTTTGGAGGTGGACTCTATGTCTCTGGATATGGCATCGACATCAACAATTGCACCTTCTCTGGGAATAGTGCCGTAGATGGTGGGGGTGCAATAATTGCTGAATACGGATCCATTGGTTTGCTTGAACAATGCACATTCGAAAATAATTCCTCCGTTGGTGGCGATGGCGGTGGCGCAGTGTTGTTTTACGAACTTGGAAATTGGACTGTCACAGACTGTACTGTTACAGGAAACACAAGTGGCAGTGCACCAGGAGGTGGATTCCTTAACCGTTTAAATTCAAACACCATCGAGATGAGTTCGACTTCGATTTGTTCCAATACACCTGATCAAGTTTCAGGTGATTATGTCGATGCTGGGGGGAACTTTATCCGTATGTATTGCCCTGATGAAGATGGAATCCTCAATGTACCAACTGAATATCCCAACATCGAACTTGCTATTGATTTAGCGCTAGATGGACAAACTGTTCTTATCAGTAGTGGAACATATATCGAATCTTCCCTTGTTGTTGATGTAAACATCACAGTTCGTGGTGAAACTAATGTCGATGGAAGTCCTGCTGTTACGATTGAGGGTGATTTCACTGATTGTATTTTTTATTGCAGTAGTGATGCAACAATTGAAGATTTAATCATCACAGGCGGTTCAAGAAATCATGGTGGTGGACTGTATATCACTGGAGCTAGCCCAACAATACGAAACTGCACAGTGAGGAATAACTCCGCTATTAATGGAGGCGGAATCTATTGCAATTCAAGTTCTCCGTCGCTCATTAACTGCACAATAAATAAGAATGGTGCTGTGTATTGGCAAGAAGCTGACACTGGGCGTGGGGGTGGATTATGTAATTTCAACAGTTCGCCTTCGCTTACCGATACAGTCATTTCTGGAAACTCCGCAACGTGGGGCGGTGGTATTTGTAATACCGACGGTAGTACTCCAAGTTTAGTGGGTTGTACCGTATCAAATAATATTGGCAAGATTAGTGGTGGCGGTGTCTATAGCGTCTTAAGTTCAGCGGCTGTACAAAACACGTCTTTCTGCGCAAACTCGCCAACGCATCTCATTGGCGCTTGGAATGACCTCGGTGGGAATTCCTTTAGCGATGAATGTGGCGGTGGCGAACCCCCTGTTTGTTTCTGTGATATGAATGATGACTACAGTGTAGACGTACTTGATCTTCTTTACCTCATTGCAGTTTGGGGAACAGATAATCCAGCAGGTGATGTCAGTGGTGATGGCTGGGTCGATGTTGCTGATTTGCTCGAACTTATTGCCAACTGGGGAGATTGCCGTCCATAACCTTTCTTCACTCATATTTGATTGATTAGCGCAGAGCCGACCAAATGGTCGGCTCTGTTCTTATTGATGGCGTTGTATCATGCTTATCATGATGAGTCGATTAGGAATATCCATCAGCAAAGTTTTTGAACGCATCGTCCCTGATCCATTTGTGATTGCAATCCTGCTTACTGTTTTTACCGCAATCATGGCATTGCTTTTTGGAAATTTTGATGGCGATTCGAACATCACTGCACTGCTTGATTCGTGGAGAGATAGCGAGAGTGGCATTTGGAAATTGTTGGCGTTTTCAATGCAGATGTGTCTTGTGCTTGTGACTGGGTACGCACTTGCAACAACAAAAACAATCAAAAAATGTATCGACACACTTTCCGATATTCCAAGAAGTACAGCAACTGCTGCAGCACTTGTTGGATTCACTGCATGTGTTTGCGGGTTACTCAATTGGGGACTTGGATTAATTGTTGGTGCACTTCTTGCAAGAGAAGTTGGGTTTTCGCTTCAAAGGCGGAATATCAAGGCGCACTATCCTCTGATTGCAGCATCAGGATACGTCGGTCTGCTTGTTTGGCATGGAGGATTAAGTGGTTCCGCCCCGCTTTCAATGACAACGTTGCAAGGTGCCTCAAAAGTTGTTCCTGCTGAATATCTTGATAGTGTTTCAAGCGTGTTGTTAAGCGATTCGATTGGGTCATCATTAAATTTCTTTATCAGCGGGGGTATGCTTGCCCTGATTCCTATTATTTTGATCTTGCTTGCACCCAAACGTGAAGAAGATATGAAATCAATCGATATGTTTGGTGTTGATCCGGGTCTAGGAATTGAATCAATTGAAAAAACAACGTTTCCTGAAAAACTGAATCACTCTCCAGTCATTGCATGGCTTCTTGGTGTGCCGTTACTTGTTGCACTTTGGCGTTACGTTTGGGTTTCTGGAGTTGACAGAATTGGCTTGAATGAAATTACGATGTTTATGCTCGGGATTGGGTTACTCTTGCACGGCTCACCGCTCTCGTATATGCACGCCATTACTAAAGGAGCAAAAGGATGCGCTGGGATAATTATTCAGTTTCCGTTGTATGCGGGCATCATGGCAATTATGGTTGCTTCGGGATTGATGGGACAACTTACTGAACTTCTCCTATCGATTGGAACCCAAGAGACGATTCCAATTCTGACAATGATTTCGGCGGGGATTGTGAACTTGTTTGTTCCAAGCGGAGGTGGGCAGTGGGCGATTCAGGCGCCTATTGCACTTGAAAGTGGATTGCAGGCTGGAATAGCTCCGGGCACAATGGTGATGGCAGTCGCATACGGAGATGAACTTACAAATATGTTGCAACCATTCTGGGCACTACCACTGTTGGCCATTACTGGCGTTCGCGCAAGGGATATCGTTGGATACACGGCAATAGTGATGGTTGTGATTGCTGTTTGGATTGCATTTGGTTTGTGGGTTGCTGGATAATGGAACTTGTACGCACAACAATTGAAAATAGTATTCATTGCATCGTGCTTAACAATCCTGAAAAACGGAATGCACTTGGTATTGACATGTTTAATGCAATTGATGGTGCGATTGATTCAATTGATGTACAAACGAATTGCGTCTTGCTTTCAGGAGAAGGCTCTGTTTTCTGTTCTGGTTTTGATATGAAAGCATGCGCTGAAGATGTTTCGATTCTCGGCACGTACATCAACCGGCTTAGTGCTTTGATTCGTTCCTTACGAAGATTGCATTGCCCTGTTGTTGTTGCCGCGCATGGGGCTGCGATTGCAGGCGGGTGCGCGGTTTTGACGGGGTGCGATTTTGTTGTCGGCAATTCACAAGGAAAGTATGGGTATCCTGTACATCAACTTGGAATTTCACCCGCTGTCACAATTCCCACGCTTTTTCAAAAACTTGGCTGTGGCCGTGCAAGAGCGCTTGTGTTGAGTGGTGAAATTGCCAACGGCACAAAAGCATTTGACCTCGGATTACTCTCCCATCTAGAGGGTGATGCTGAGGATGTGCAGCGAAAAGCAATGGAACTTGCACGGTCCCTCGCTGATAAACCACCTTTTGCTCTTCAAACAACGAAGCAGTGGCTTAATGAGTTGGATGGTTCGTTTGATGACGAACTGTTTAACGCACCTGCAATCGAATCGGCAAAATCAATAGGAAAGTACACCAAGGATGTCTTACGTACACTTTGGGGAAAGTGACTTACTGGCACATGCCCCAGTTACCGACGATGTAAAGAACATCGGATACGTCAACAACTAGATTTCCATCCACATCACCCTCGCAACCCGGACAACACTCTCCACCATCTGGTGCCCAGTTTCCGATGACAGCCAAAATATCAGATACTCCAATCTGGCCATCGCCGTTGACATCGCCCTCACATGAATCAATTTGTATGCTTGGCTGGAAATCCATCACGATTGGAAGATGGTCGCTCGTGATTGATTGCCATGTGTCGGAATAATTCACTCCGAGTATTTTTAATTCTTGTTGTGACATTGTGTCAGTATTGAAAACGAAATTATTTCCAATATTCATCACACTGTCAGTAATCATAATTCGGTCAAGATTACTTGGGTCGTAGGATTCGCTACCCTGCCAAGTAAAATCATCACCTGTGTTTGGATCAACAGGAACAAGATCGAGTAAATCCGAGTTATCCCAGTCTCCCTTTACATCAGGGCAGTAATCAACTTCTTCTTGAATGTCACCTGTCAAGAGAGTTAGTTCGGGCTGAGGACCGCCGACAAGGTTCATGTCACCCGTAAGAATCATTGGTGTACCGAAAGGTAAATCGATATGCCTACCTGTAAACCGCGCATCACCCATCCACGTTGCAATTGCGTCGGCACTTTTTTGGCGTTTGACATCTTCATCACTGTAGTTGCAACACTTAAAGTGTACGCCAAGGATGTATACATCGCGTGCGAATTGCTGGTCTGGCAAATCGACAAGGCACATTGTGACCCCTCGCGTGGAACTTTCGGGGATTGTGTCAACCTCTTCCATCGACATTGGAAGGTGTGACGCAACAACTGTACGAACGCCTGCAACAAGGCCTAGATGCACTTCCCAACCGTTTGTTGGCAAGTGGTGGTCAAGCCAGTCTGCGAATTCCTGCGCTTCGCTGCTGCTGCCTGTAACTTCTTCAAACACAATAATGTCTGGATTTATGGCTGACAATACTCTGGAAAATCCGTCTTGGGATGTTTGATATGGGTCTAAATCACCGTGAAGGTTATATGAAACGACTCGAATGTCATTTGAATTCCAACGGTCAAACTGGGTTGTGCCACGAGATTCGGCATACGCAGCAACGCCACTTGTCACCACGGCCGAAAATGCTACTGAGTAAATAATGGTCTTGTCCATGGGGTGAGTGTACTGATTTTTGCTATCAATACAAGCGTTCTCTTCACAAGAGTGCATCAGAGGCAAAACAATACCTCTTTTTTGTTTTTATATGTTCCTTTCTGAATTGCCTGTGATTTTTATGCGGTTTTTTCGAGTGCTTTACATCGCATGTAATCGGAGATGCTGTTGAATCCGCCTTGTGCCGCTTGTGTTTCTAATTGCAACTTCTCTAAAACAGTCAAGCGAATGTTCACCTGTTCTTCACGTTTCTGATTACTTGGATGTGGTGGGCATTCACCCTTTTCCAACATTAACGCTACAACTGCTCTCATTGCTTCATATGTGTCTTTTACACACCTTGAAGGAGTGTTGCCACCTCCCATCGCATAGTGCAACTCTACACCGTGACCAAACCAATATCCCTCTTCACGAACAAGAATCACTTGATATTCAGAACTGATTTCTCCAGCACGTCTCCAAACATCTGGCTCAAATGGTTTACGAAGTTCTTTTGATGTATTTCGCTTTTTTGTAATAGTAAGCCTTCACTTTCCCTCGGTGGACCGGGACACTGAACGGTGGCTCGCCTTTTTTCTTAAAAATGTGGTGTGATCCAGCGATACGATTCAATACCCAACCACGTTCTTCCAATAAACGACGAACTTTTGAAAAACGGACATCTGACGCCATGAACAGTGTATAGCACACGCTATACACAGACAACCAATTTCCCGCCTTTTTTCTTGCCTTAGAATTAAAGCACCTAGTGGCTCAGACCCAATGCTTACATTCCAACTGGCTCTGAGCCAATTGGTGTTTTTTTGGATAAAAACACAATGCTTTTTTTCTTGTGGTGGAGTTTAGGTCCCATGAAGAGATTTCGCAGTTTCTGCATCTGCGACATCACTATGGCAACTGGCTTTGCCTTCGCTTGTTGTGGAGATGTTCCCCTTAACCTTTGTTGCAAGTTTGTGCACTTCTTCAGGTGTAAGCACGCCTCGCTGTTCAAGAATTTCTTTTTGCTCAATCGTTAAAGCCGCACTCACCTTCGGTTTGTCCCAAGCGTAATTTTCATCTTTACCTGATGCAAACTCTTGAATTTCTTTACTAATTCGAACGCTGCACCAATCGTGACCGCACATTGCACAAAAGTCAGTATCGACATCTAAATCTTCATCGTGCATTGCTCTTGCAAAGTCTGGGTCAAAACTTAAATCGAAATGCTTTTGCCAATTTAATGCGGCGCGTGCTTTGGTTAACTCGTCATCGTTATCACGAGTTCCGGGAACACCCAAGGCAATATCCGCACTATGCGCTGCAATTTTGTATGCGATGCAGCCCTGCTTCACGTCATCTTTCTTTGGTAAACCAAGATGCTCCTTGGGTGTCACGTAACAAAGCATTGCCGCGCCGTGATATGCAGCAGCAGTTGCACCAATACAACTTGTAATGTGGTCATATCCAGGGAACATGTCTGTCACGAGTGGACCTAAAACATAAAACGGTGCGCCGTGACAAATTGAGCGTTGCAATTTCATGTTGTACTCAATTTGGTCAAACGAAACATGCCCGGGTCCTTCAACCATGACTTGCACTCCTTTCGCCCACGCACGCTCAGTCAATTCACCAAGCACTTCAAGTTCACGGATTTGCGCTTCGTCAGTTGCATCTGCAAGCCCGCCCGGCCTCAAACCATCACCAAGCGAAAATGAAACGTCATATTCACGCATGACATCACAAATATCATCAAAGCAATCGTACATTGGGTTTTGTTTGCCGTGGTGAATCATCCACTTGGCAAGAAGTGAGCCACCCCTTGAGACAATGCCAATCAATCTGTCTTTGATATATGGAATGTGTTCGTGTAAAACTCCTGCATGAATCGTAAAGTAATCAACACCCTGTTTTGCTTGATTCTCTAATTCGTCAAGTATCATTCCGGGGGTGAGGTCTTCAATTTTCCTGTCAATAATCATCGAGTAAATAGGAACTGTTCCGATTGGAACTGTTGAGCATTGGATGATTGCTTGCCGACATGCGTTCAGGTCGCCGCCAGTTGACAAATCCATCACCGTATCCGCACCCCACTTCACAGACCAGTGCAATTTTTCAAGTTCTTCTTCAATACCCGATGAAACCGGTGACGCACCCATGTTTGCGTTCACTTTTGTTAGTGTTGCGCGTCCGATTGCCATCGGATCTAAATCCATCCCAAGATGTATTCGGTTCGCTGGAATAATCATCCGACCAGAAGCAATTTCATCGCGAATCTGTTCTGTGGTAAGGTGCGGTTCGCGTTGCGCCACACGCTCCATTTCTGGTGTAATTGTCCCTAATCGGGCATGTTCTAATTGGGTTACAGGAGTTTTGCTTGAAGGAGGATTAAAATCCCACGCAGTCTTCGTAGAGGGCTCTGGCATTCCAGGTGTGTCAGGTGAACTAAACGACGTTGGCCCACCGATGTTTGCTTTCAGCGCGAAACTTCCAGGTGTTGGACCTTGTCTTTCACTCGACGGATTCTCGGCACCATGAAAAGGAAGTTCGTGCTCGCCTAGACCAACATTTATTTGGGTATCGCTCATCCTTGGCATTCTACCTTCGCTACAATCGACATTGACCATGATTCGAATTTCTTTCTTCATCCTTTTCTTGCTGGGGGGTTGCACTGCCACGCAAGTTGTTGACTTGAACACAGTCACCTTGGATACAAACGGGCCTGTTGCAGTTGATGTTGAATCTTTCGGAGGAACAGTCACGATCGTCGCTGACCCTGAGATCATCGGCACTGAAGTATCTGCTAATCAGTATGAAGAGGGTCTTGGAACTGTACCGATTGCTCGGCTGTATATGGATGTCACAACAACAATTGAGCGCGGTCCACTTGGTGAAACAGTCCGAGTCGTTGCAACTTGTGACGATGATCCACTTCATACAGTGACTGCAAATATAGTGATTCGTGCTATGGACATCCATGGCGTGCGGGTGCACAGCGAACGCGGAGACATCGTAGCAAGAGGAATCACCGGTCCTGTTGATATTCAAACGAGAGACGGAGACGTTCGGATAGTGACACCACGAGTTATGAATGATCAAGTTCTCGTTGAGAACCGTCGAGGTAATATCATTTACAGGGTTCGTAGCGAATCATCTGGTTTGATTGATGCAACCGCGATTAACGGCGAAGCAACACTTGACTTGCGACATGGTAATGCAGTGATTCTGCCGGGTTCAACCGGCGACCATCTTTCTGCAAGATTTAATGATGGACTAAATCCAATCACAATGCGAACCGTTGAAGGTAACGTTCGAATCTTTGTTGTGCCTGATCCAATTGGAAGCGAACCGTTTTTTGAAACGGACTGGATTTCTTGGTAATTCACGATGGCTAGTCAGCGTGAACTACATGACTTCTTTTTTAAGGAAGCGAAACGAGAGGGCTATCGTAGCCGAGCTGCATACAAATTGATTGAAATTGATGACAAGCGGCATGTCCTTCGCAAGGGAGATACAGTGCTTGATCTTGGATGTGCACCCGGAAGTTGGTTGCAAGTCATCGCAAAACGGGTGGGGTCTAAAGGCAAGGTCATCGGCGTTGATTTGAAAGCAATTGATCAAACGAATCTGCCTGAAAATACGGCGACAATAGAAGCTGATGTCACGACATTAACCCCAGAAAATATCGATCACCAATTGTTCGATGCGATTCTCAGTGACATGGCTCCAAATACGACGGGAACTCGAACGATTGACCATCACGGATCAGTGCACCTTTGCCACACAGTCCTTGATGTTACGTCAATGATGTTGAAACCCCACGGGAACCTAGTTATGAAAGTACTAGAAGGAGAAGCGTATCCTGAACTCCTAGATCGTTGCAACCAGATGTTTGAACAGGCGAAAGGATTTAAGCCAAAAGCATCAAGAGCTGTTTCCACTGAAATGTTTGTTGTTTGCTTGGACCGGTTCGAAGAATTGCAACCACCTATTCAGATTGCTCCTGCTCCACCCACTGCCGGCTGGAATTAATTAACCGCGGGTTCGAGGCTTAAATTCGTGCCATTAATTAACCGCGGGTTAATTAAAGCATCCTTGCACCGGCGGCTGTGGCGGTTTCCATGATGCGTTCAGCAGTACGAATTGCCACCGAGCCAGCTTCCGCATCGACATAGGGTTTTTCGCCAGTGCGAACTGCGTGCAGGAAATCTTTTGCTTGCAGCGTGAGAGCATCTTCATCGCCAATTTCTGGTTCTTCAACTTCTACCAAATCAACGTAATCAATCGAAGATAGGTCTTCGCCTGCTGCAAGACGCGAGCGCAAATCAAAGAGTTGTTCTTCGTTTGCTATTTTGCGAACAAGCGTAACGTGTTTCTTTACAAAATCAGCTGATACATACGAATCTTCACTAATGATTCGAAGTTTTCGCTCCGTTTTTAATCCCAGCCGGCTGGCTGTTACATTTGCAGTGCAATCACCAAACTCAAGCCGCGCATTACACATATCTTCTGCTTCGCCCATGACACTGACTGCATTTGCACGAATATCCGTTGGTTCTTGACCCGTTAACATTGTGAGTAGGTCAAGATCATGAATCATCATGTCAAGCACAACTCCCACGTCCACACTTCGAAACGTCATTGGGCTAATCCGTACCATTTCAATAAAACGGGGGTGTAAATTTTCAATCGAAGCAACTGCTCGCATCACTGGGTCGTACCGCACAACATGCCCGACTTGCAAAACTGCTCCGCCTTGCTCTGCTGATTCTGAAATTGCAGCAGCAACTTCTGCGGTAGGGGCAAGTGGTTTTTCAATCAGGCACCCTATGCCCCGTTCAAGTAATGGCTGTGCTGCTTGAAGGTGATGAACCGTTGGGGTTGCAATAGTAACTGCTTCAACACCTGCATCAATCAATTCTTCAACCGAGGCAAATGCGTTTCCTCCCCACTCTTCAACAATATCATTTCGCCGTTCTTCGCTTTGATCGACAACGCCAATAAAATCCACTCCATCCATTTGAGAATAGATTCGTGCATGGTGGCGACCCATTCGCCCAACCCCAACAACTGCGCAACGTACTGTTTTTTGATCCGTCATATATTTCTATTCTACACCTTCATTCAGAACCAGCGAGTATGTTCGAAATCTTCTATTTTTTTTCTGACCCGTTCTTGTCGACCCTGAAGGTCTTCATCGTGTTTCAAGGACCAACTCGCATCTGATGAAAATTCAAACAACGCTCGTGCAAAGAGCGAAACGCACCACAACCAAGGCACCATGAGTGCAAGAATGTACGCCCACCACATCATCGCGCCTTGGCTTCCTGTTAATCCTGCTGCTGCGAAGTGTTTCCATGGAAGAACAAAAACGAGAATACCAATCGTAAAAATCGCAACTGCAAACACGTTTGACCGTTTCGCAGCAGTAACAAGGTCAAGCCGAAGGGCTAAATCATGAAGCCAAAAAGCCAATCCCCCAGCCCCAATTCCAGCAACCACATGTAAAAACAAGAGAAGTTCAAAATATTTGAGATTCCCACCTAACGTGTACTCTTCAAAAGGCACGTGCAATACCAACCAAAGACCGTAGCCAATCGCCCAGCACCACTGTGTGTATGGAACGACCACGCGAATCCATTTGTACATAGGTGGCATTGAGGCGTCGACTTTTGCAGGCATCATCCCGATAACAACCGTTGGCCAAAAAATAGAAAGCCCAAAAAGAACCAGACGATACAGGCCTATTGGAATCAAAGCGAACGTTACACAAACCTGCAACAAGAAAAGAATACTGACGAAAATCCCGCCAAGTTTCATCCAGTATTTAGTGCGAATGCGGATATCTGGCATCGGCTTGAGACCCTTCACCGCAAGGTTCGCATTAATCAATCGCATCACACGGCCGTCTTCCTCTTGATTGTTTTCCCCCCGAACAATTCTCTGGTTGTCACCGCACTCTGGGCAACTTGTCCCAACACACAAGCCCTGAAGGTCATAGCCACAACTGCGACATTCAACAGATGTTTCAGGCTCCATTAATCATCGCTTCGATTTCATCAAGGTTGGTGTAAAGCCATGCTCGATCTTCATCTTTTTCAATCTTACTACCGATGCTTCGCGCCTCTTGTAGATATTTCATTGAGAGTTCTGGATCAACATCAACGTATGCTCTGGCCAATCCTTCATGCGCAAAAGGCATGTCCCAATCTTCAAAATCATGCAGTTGGCATGCATCCATATACAACTGTGCGTGATGGATAGATGGTTCTGAGCGTTGTAGTGCTGCATACACTCGGGCAATTTGCCATTCACCACGTGCTTTGTTTTTTGCAGTACCAGCAATCCCCCAGTGATGTCTTGATGCATGTGTAGCATGCACCATTTCGTCATCTTGTTCATTTGTACGATCTTTGTTGTCAAGCAACGTCCATGTATGGTTGAATAAATCAACGGCTAACTGTCTGTGGTCAGTCATACCGCGCTCTCTACACAATTTGATGATGTGCATAGATTTTTTGCGTGATTCACAGCATTGATAAACATTTGCAAACCAATTGTGTTGCCTCTTTTTTGTTTTTCTGGAAGTCGAGTCCATATCGGGTGTTGGGTCCACCGAAGGAATCGCTCTGGGTGTGGCATTAAACCGAACACTAACCCGCTGGAATCACATATTCCCATGACATCACCCATTGAGCCGTTCGGATTGTCATCAGAAGAATATCGACATGCAATTTGGCCATTTTCTTCTAGGGATCGCAACGTGTCTTCACTTGCAACAAATCTTCCTTCGCCATGAGCAATCGGAATCACAGAATTCTCTGGAGTTGCTTGAATGTTTTTTGTCCAGATGCATCGCGTGTTACTTGGTACGTGAAACTCAACCCATTTATCTACGAATCTTGCAGAGGTGTTTTGTGCAAGGGCAACTGTTGGTTTTGGTGCATGTTCATCCCACTGGTTTCCAGGAGTAGGTCCGGGCAATAAACCAAGTTGAACTGCAGTTTGGAATCCATTACATGGAGCAATGATTGGCACACTTCGTTTTAATGCTTCAATGAATTTTGGATACAGCGTCTTCCGCATTAAGTTTGCCATAATTCGCCCGGCTGCAATGGAGTCACCATAACTAAAACCTCCAGGCAATCCGATGAGGTTTGCATCATCGATCATATTTGGGTTTTCAATCAATTGGTTAATGTGAACTGATGTCGGCTTTGCTCCTGCAAGTGCAAATCCTTCCGCAAGTTCTAGGTCGCAATTAATGCCAGGGGCTGTGATGATGAGCGCTCTTGTCATTAGATCACCATCCCTTCTGACCAACAGTTAAACAGGTCATCAATATTCCAAGATGCATTTCCAAGAGTTACTTCGCTTGAGTCATTAAACCTGCCAATGACGTCACACGGAACATCAACAAAGTGTTCTTGGAGTTTTTCAAGATTAGAGGGTTCTACTTCAAGCAAATAGCGAGAAGGTGTTTCAGAAAAACAAGTCGATTCATCAAGGGAAAGTTCAAGTCCAAGCCCTCCACTGAATGCCATTTCTGCTGCTGCAAGTAACGCTCCTCCCTCACTGCAATCATGTGCGGAAACAACCTGCCCACTTTGTATTGCACTGTGAACCATTTTTGCGTTCCTTGGACCGTCTTTAAGTGAAACGGTTGGCAAAGTATGATCACAGTTTGCATCTGGATCAATCAGCAACAGATGGGACCCACCCATCGCAGATGCCGTTTCTCCAATGAGTACAAGTATATTTCCAGAGGCTTTCACATCCATTGTTAAGCAAGTAGCGATATCTTCAACCATGCCAAAACCAGAAATAAGTAACGTCGGGGGAATGCAAATCGTTTCACCACCCTCTGTAGTAAATTGATTGTTTAGGGAATCTTTTCCAGAAATAAATGGCGTTCCAAACGCTTTTGCTGCGTCGTAACAACCATGCGAACATCGAACAAGCCGTCCTAAACTGTCTTCATCTTTAACTGAGGGCCAGCAGAAATTATCGAGGATGGCAATTGTAGATGGGTCGCCACCAACACAAACGATGTTGCGAACACACTCGTCGATTGCAGCACTCGCAATCAGATATGGATCATCAGCGAGCCCTGTCGCAAGACCACTTCCAATCGCAAGACCCTTGTTTGTACCTCGAACTGGAGTAATCACCGCTGCATCAGATGGTGCACTACCAGAAGGACCGACAAAGGGGCGGATGACGCTTCTGCCTTGAACTTCGTGATCATACTGTTGCACAATCGATTGTTTTGATGCAATGTTCGGATGAGCAAGAAGTTTGGGCAACATCGTTTGAATGTCAATTGGATTTGAACCAGATTGCTTCGGCTCTTTTGCACTCCAACGGGCAACTCTCGTTGCACCGTGATACCCTTCATGCAAAAAGTGCATGTCAATTTGGCCGACAGTGATGCCGTCATAGTTAAGAATTAGTTCATCCTCTCTGGTTCCAAAGGTTCCAAGATCACACAATTCCGCATCGTGTCTGTGGCATATTTCTTCAAGTGTGTTTATGTTTTCTTTAGGGACTGCAAGCACCATTCGTTCTTGTGCTTCGCTAATCCAAATTTCAGAAGGCGTGAGTCCAATATATTTGAGAGGTGCTTGTTCAAGGTTTACTGTCGCGCCAATTTTTTCACCCATTTCTCCAACTGCACTTGAAAATCCGCCAGCACCACAATCTGTAATGGCGTTGAACAAACATCCAGATTCATAATCTCGCGCTTCGAGGATTGCGTCGAGAGCTTTCTTTTCTGTTATTGGGTTGCCAATTTGAACTGCATGAGAAAACTCATCTGCATGTGTGTCGGTAAGTTCAGCAGAAGAAAAAGTAGCCCCGTGTATTCCATCTCGACCAGTTTTCCCACCAATGACAATAATGTGATCGCCCACTTGTGCATCACCTTCAATGCAATTGATGGGCATAACCCCAACACACCCACAGTACACCAAGGGGTTACCGATGTAGTCGTTGTCAAACCAGACACCACCATTTAAGGTTGGTATTCCCATGCGATTTCCATAATCTCGAACGCCTCGCACAACTTCGCCAAGCACTCGTCTTGGCTGCAAACATCCTTCTGGAGGATCAACGTCAAAATTCGCAACACAAAATGTGTCTGTTGCAGCGATTGGTCGTGCGGCAAGCCCTGTTCCCATGATGTCACGAATGCAACCACCAATTCCTGTCGCTGCACCTCCATACGGTTCTAGCGCGGATGGGTGGTTGTGAGTTTCAACTTTAAAACACACGGCATGCTCATCATCGAATTTCACAATTCCCGCATTGTCAACAAAGACGCTAAGGCACCAATCAACGCTTTCATCCATTAGTTCATATGTTGCCGCTGCGACTGTACTTTTAAGAAGGTTGTGAATAGTCACTGAACCGTCTTTATGTTCTTCGTGGTTCGGGCGATTCGTCGCGTCTGGACCCGTGTATCGAATCGTTGCTTTTAATGTTTTATGTACACAGTGCTCTGACCACGTTTGGGCGAGTGTTTCTAATTCTATTTCTTTTGGCTCGCGACCAAGTTTTTTGTAATGCTCTTGGATTCCCTGCATTTCTTCAAGGTCAAGAAACAAATGCGAATCACGGCTCATCTTTTCGAGTTCGCTGTCTGCAAGGGTTGTGATTGGAATTTCGGGTACGACCATATCGTGAGCGTGCCCGTGGGGAAATTCGTTTGGGTGATACGGCTCTGTGTGAATTTTGTGAACAATCGTATTTGCAAAGCACCTTCGTGCACACGACTCTGCTTGCGTCTTATCAATATCGTGAAAATCAAATCGCCGACCTGTTTGAACTTTTACTTCTTTTCCTAGTAGGTGCTTGATGGCAAGCTCAACCGCCTGAGCTTCAGGGTCCATCACGCCAGGAAGGGGGTGAACCTCTACCATTGAATCTGCTTGAAGATCTGAGGCCCCTACCGATGACTCTTCAGTAACGGGATCACATAATAATTCGGTAGCGATTTTGGAAACCGAAGTCTCTTCTAATATGCCTTCTATTAGATAAATTGAAGTTGTATCGATTGCAGTTGGCGTGAATCCCGCCTCTTGCGCTTGACGAAGTGCAGCACCACCTTTGGGGTCTGGTTCTCCAACTGGTGTTCGAACTTCAATACGAAAGACCGTCATAATACGTGTAGGGTATCAGAGGCAGAAGTGTCGATACCATTTGTGCAATGACGAATCTTCCTACTTTTATTTTGTTTACTGATGGTGCGTGTTTAGGCAATCCGGGCCCGGGCGGATGGGCGTATATTTTACGTCAGGGTGACACCGAAGTTGAGTGTAGCGGTGGCGAGTCAGAGACTACAAATCAACGAATGGAGGTAACAGCAGTCCTCCGCGCATTAGAATCGCTAGAGCAACCATCACGAGTTGAAATTCACGCTGACTCACAGTACGTGACCAAAGGACTGACAGAATGGATGGATGGGTGGCTTGCCAAGGGATGGAAGAATGCCGCGAAGAAGCCAGTCAAAAACCAAGATCTTTGGCAGCCATTGGCGGTGCTTCGAGAGAAACATGAACTCTCAACCCATTGGGTAAAGGGGCATGCTGGGCATCCTGAAAATGAACGGTGCGATGAATTGGCCTCAAGAGAAGCCGAATTGTTCTTGCCTTAAATCGGATATAGGCATACGATTAGTTCATGCGAATTCTCTTAGTCATACTCTGTATTGTTCAATTTTCTTGGGCTCATGACCACTCAACACCATGGATCGAATCAAAAAATCTTGAACAAGGGCTCTATGTTTCGGTGAGCCCACCATGGATTGTTCGCAACGAGGATGATTTTCCTGTTTCTATTCAAATTCGAAACATCGATGGCAAAGATGATGTTTTTATTGAAGAGATTCGTCTTCTTGGAGATAAAACGCAACAAATTAATCCCAGAAAATTGTTACATGCTCAAGGGATTTTACTACAGCAAGTGCAAAATGCAAAATCGTTGTTTGAAAATGGTGGTGCGTTGAAAGAGCAAAAAAAGTTTATTGAGTTATTGTCAAAACTCAACCGTGAAGTTTGTTCTACTCACTTGATAGTGTCAAGTGGAACAGAAGTCATTAATATTGAAATAGATATTATTGAAGGTGGCAAACAAAGAACGATTCGGAAAAACGTTTCTGTAAACAAGCAACCACCCTTACCTAAAGGTGGTTCCGCTGATGTTGCGATTGTGAATGAAGAGAGTTGCGAATACACCATTATTCCACCAAGGGACGCAAATAATATGTGGTGGTTTGCAGGCGACCAACATATTCACACTTCATTTTCGGTTGATGCAGTTATACTCGATGGAACCGAGCAGGAGCCTTATGAATATTCAGAGTACGCAGAATCCATTGGTCTTGATTGGGCAATTTTTACTGACCATTCGAATATCACGTACGAAGAAGTATGGGGTGATCGAATTTGGTATACCGAAAAAATGTTTAATGCTGGGCAAGCCGAGTGTCAACAATATCGCAGTGACCATAATTGGCTTTCTATTTATAGTCAGGAAATGGGTTTGGGACAACAAGGCGTGTGGGATTTGGCATCGCATATGTTGTGTTTACCGCTCGACCAAGATTTGGCGAGCATGCTACCCAACCCATCGGATGGTTTAGTGTATGGGCACGCAGATTGTGAATCGGAACAAACAATTATAGATCGAATTAATAATGCTGGCGCGTATGGATTTATTGCGCACCCGTACGATTGGGCGTACCTTACTTTTTATGAATGGGATTGGGATAATGGCACGACGGGTTGGGCTGGCATGGAACTTATTTGTGCTGCCGATGGTTCTTATTCAAGCGAAGATTGGTCAACGTGGTCCAAGTGGCACGAATTGTTAAATAACATTGCAACACCAGTAAATGGTCAATTGCCTAATCGTTCTGGGTGGCCAAACCGATTTCCTGTTGGAATTGGGAATAGTGATGCTCATGAACCGGGCAACGTTGGGAGAGTTTGGACATATGTTGCGATGGAAAGTGTCAATCGACCAAACTTGAAAGATGGCATATTAGAAGGACATTGTGTTGCTTCCAACGGTCCGCTTGCTTGGGTGACCGTGAATAATTCATTTACTGGTGAAGTTGCGCTATTGCCCGAAGGGTGGAACAACAATATTGTTCTTTCCATTCGAACAAATTCATCGATGGGCTATGCTGGTGAATTTGGGGCTGAAATACTTGTAGATGGGGAAGTTCGCCGAACTGTAGATCCCACTGGGTTCCAAAATTATTCGCTTGACATTCACATCAACGATTTATACTTAAGCCCAGACGATTTATTTATTACATTGAGAGTGACAAAAAATGAACTCGTTTGCCTTGCAAACCCTGTTTGGTTGCAACACACCATTCTTGGTGATTTAGATGGTGACGGTTCAATTGGAATGGGCGATTTACTCTTCATTATCGCCAGTTGGGGCGCTTGCGATGGGTGCCTTGGAGATTTTGACCAAAATGGAATTGTGAATACTTCCGACCTTCTTCATCTCATTTCTCTCTGGTAAAACACTTCGGCTCTGAGCCCCACCTCACCATTTTTCAGCAACCTGCTTTTCCTCATTGCGTTCTTCGTGCTGTGAACCTTGATGTGGCTCAGAGCCCATGCGTTATCGGACTATTTGCCTGTTTGGGGTGGCCTCCCACGCTAGTATTGGTATCATGTGTGGCGCGCCTTATGGAAGGCGGTTAAATAGAAATCGGAATTACTTATGCCAACAATCAACCAACTCGTTCGAAAACCTAGAAAGACGCCCACGGTGAAATCAAAAGTGCGTGATATTGAAGGGTGCCCACAAAAACGTGGCGTGTGTCTTCAAGTTCGTACAGTGACACCCAAAAAGCCGAACTCTGCTCTTCGAAAAGTGGCTCGTGTTCGATTGTCAAATGGTAAAGAAATCACAGCGTATATTGGTGGAGAAGGGCATAACCTTCAAGAACACTCCATCGTGCTTGTGCGAGGAGGTCGAGTTCGTGACCTTCCAGGTGTTCGATACCACGTTGTACGTGGTTCACTCGATACCCTTGGTGTTGATGCACGTAAACAAGGTCGTTCTAAGTACGGAACGAAAAAAGGTAAGTAAATTTTTGCACACAAGATGTGTGCTTGGCAAGTAATCTCAACAGGTCCAATGTTGTGGTGAACAAAGTTGCAATGCAACAGATGAGCTGAAAGGAATATTATGGCTGGACGAATTACAAAATCAGAAGAGCAATTGAAACCAGATCCTCAATTTGGTGACAAGGTGCTTTCGAAATTCATTAATTGCTTTATGAAAGATGGTAAAAAAGCCGTCGCTCAACGAGTCATGTATGACGCTCTTAATCGAATTGAAACTCGATTGAAAAAAGAAGGCGGCAATGGTGAAGATGACCCAAAAACTTCAATGGACGTTTTTCACAAAGCACTTGAAAATGTTCGACCAAATGTCGAAGTTCGATCTAAACGAGTCGGTGGTGCAAACTACCAAGTTCCAATGCCTGTGAATGCTCGAAGACGACAAAGTCTTACGTTCCGCTGGATCATCACTGCTTGCCGTGCAGAAAAAGGCAAACCGTTTGCCCAGTGCCTTGCGAAGGAACTGTGGGATGCTTCAAAAGGTGAAGGCAAGGCTGTCAACACTCGCGAGCAAACTCACCGCATGGCTGAAGCAAACAAGGCGTTCTCACACTTCGCCTTCTAATCAGGAATTGTAAACGATGGTTCTTTTTGACCGTTATCACCGCCAACGGCTTGTCGATGGGGTGGGTGATGCTGGTCAACAAGCAATATCGGATTCAGCAGTAACAGTTGTAGGTGTTGGAGCGCTTGGTTGTTTAAGTGCGTCCATGTTAGCAAGGGCTGGAATTGGAACGCTTCATCTCATCGACCGCGATATTGTTGAAACAACAAACCTGCAACGGCAACTTCTATTCACTGAAGAAGATGCAATGGAACAACATCCAAAAGCAATTGCCGCTGCAGAGCACTTGCGAGAAATAAACAGTGGAATACAGATTTATGCACATGTCGAAGATGTCACTGCAAGAAACATCGAAAGACTTTTGAGTGGTTCTGATGTCATCGTAGATGGGCTTGATAATTTCCACACCCGCTACCTTCTCAACGACTTCGCAATCAAAAATAATATTCCATACATGTTTGCAGGTGTAATTGCAGCGCAAGGTAACGTGATGACAGTTATCCCAAATGCAACACCATGTTTGAGATGTCTTTTTCCTGATCCACCACCAATTGGATTACAAGAAACATGCGATACCGCTGGCGTCCTTTCTCCAGCAATCGGAGTTGCTGCTTCTTGCCAAACAATGGATGTTTTAAAATTTGTCACTGGCAACCAAGATAAAATTTCACCCACCCTTCTCACCTTTGATCTTTGGAATTCTGAGAGCCAAAGACTCGAGTTTTCAAAGCCAGCACCTGATTGTGTTTGCTGTTCAACTCAACAATTTGAATTTCTAAACCAAGAAGTCATAGAGCCTCTAGCGCTTTGTGGTCAACTTGCGGTGCAACTCCCAAGTATTGAAGGGTTCAACCTTCCTGCAATCGCAACAAAACTACAAGAACACGGTGAGTTTACCACTACTGAGACAATGCTTCGTGGAACTTTTTCTGAAGAACGAGGTGATAACGATTCACCGATTACCATCCTCTGTTTTCACGATGGACGTACGATCATTCATGGAACTGACGATGTAAAACGTGCTAAAGCGATTTTTGAAAGATATGTTGGAAATTAACATCACCACTTTCTATACTGTGAGATTAAATGACAAACAAAACAACAATTGAAACAAAACCAACGAGCATCCCAATGTGTTTGAACGATCCAGTTACGTTGCGAACAATTCGCAAATGGTCTAATGCTAATCAAAAATGGGCGTGCCTAACGTGCTACGACGCAACAACTGCAAAGTGGATGTCAGAGGTTGGTCTTCCGACGATGCTTGTCGGTGATACAGCCGCAGAAATGATTTTGGGTTATGACAGCACTATTCATGCTCCACTTGATTTTATGATTACGCTTACAGCAGCAGTCAAACGCGGGGCACCAAATACATTTGTCATTGGGGATATGCCTTTTTTAAGTTACCAAGTTGATGAAGCATCGGCAATTCAGAATGCTGGACGTTTCCTTACTGAGGGGAACGCCGACGCTGTAAAACTAGAAGTCGACGGCATGTATGTTGACCGCCTTGCAGCAATCTGCAATGCTGGAATTGCGGCAATTGCTCATCTTGGTTCAAAACCCCAACAAACAAAACAAACTGGCGGCTACACAACAGCAGGACGAAACGCTGATGCAGCAAATACGATTGTGGAGGATGCGATTGCAATGGAACAGGCAGGTGCGTCGATGCTACTGCTAGAAGCAGTTCCAGAAGAAGTTGCAAATGCAGTTGTCAATGCAACAACGATTCCTGTTATTGGATGTGGTGCAGGAACTGCGTGTCATGGGCAAGTCGTTGTGATGCAAGATTTGGCTGGGATGACGAAATGGCAACCTGCTTTCGCTAAACCAACAGCAAATGTTGGCGAAGCAATCGGCGAAGTTGCAACGAACTGGATGAAAAACGTTTTTAACAACTCTCTAGGAGTACACCCCTACACCATGAGAGAAGGCGAATCAGAAAAGTTCCACTCCTAAGAGCAAGCAACAAGTTGTTTTGTAACCTCATGAGTTGGTGAATGAACCACTTGATCGACTAATCCACGCTCCACAATTTTCCCCTCTGACATCACAACTACCTCGTCACAAAAATGGTGCACAACTGCGATGTCATGAGAAATAAAGATGATGGTTAAGTGCAGTGCTTCTCTCAAATCTGAAAGTAAATTTAAAATTTTTGCTTGAATGCTGACATCGAGTGCCGAGGTCGGTTCGTCACACACTAAAAATTTTGGCTTCAATGCTATTGCCCTTGCAATAGCAATTCGCTGTTTCTGCCCACCAGAGAATTCATGTGGGAATCGACTTACATCTTTTTTCTGCAAACCAACTTGCTCTAGTAGGATTTCAGCATGTTTCTTTAGTTCTTTTCGTTTCGCTACTCCATGAACAAGTAAGGGCTCAGAGACAATTTGCCCTACTTGCATATATTCGTTTAGCGAGCCTCCGGGATCTTGAAAAACCATCTGCATCTCTCGTCTAAGTATTCGAAGTTCTTTACGACGGATGCTACTAAGGTCAATCCCATCAAACAGAATCTGGCCTCTTGTCAATGGGGTTAACTGCATGATCGCCCTTGAGAGTGTTGATTTTCCAGAACCACTCTCACCTACAATCCCAAGCGTTGTGCCTTTTTGCAGTTCAAACGAGACACCCCTCAAAGCATATATTTCCTGCTTGCCCTTTTGAAAGAGGACTTCAACGTCACGAATATCGAGGAGTGGTGGATTATTTTTCATCAATTGGTTGCAGGTATATGGTATCTTCGACAATAGCAAAGCATGAAACAGTATTTAGAATTACTTGACACCGTTCTTCACAAGGGAATCTCCAAAAGCGACCGAACCGGAACCGGAACCCGCAGTATTTTTGGGTGGCAGATGCGTTTTGACTTGAATGAAGGCTTCCCGCTTTTAACAACTAAAAAAGTCCACACCCGTTCGATTTTTTACGAATTGCTGTGGTTTTTAAGGGGAGATACGAATATTTCATACCTTAATGACAATGGTGTCACCATTTGGGATGAATGGGCGGATGAAGACGGCGAACTTGGTCCAGTTTACGGTTCTCAGTGGAGGGCGTGGAAAACTGCAGATGGTTTAGAGGTCGATCAAATTGCGCAACTTGTAGAGGGAATCAAGAACAATCCTGACTCTCGAAGACATATTGTTTCTGCATGGAATGTCGGTGAAGTTTCAAAAATGGCACTCCCCCCATGCCACTCGCTTTTTCAATTTTACGTTGCAGACCAAACGCTGTCCTGCCAGTTATACCAGAGAAGCGCTGATGTGTTTCTTGGTGTTCCCTATAACATCGCATCGTATGCATTGTTGACGATGATGGTTGCCCAAGTCACTGGGTTAAAAGTTGGAGAGTTCGTTCATACGTTCGGAGATGCGCATTTATATGAAAATCATATTGAACAAGCAGTTGAACAACTTTCAAGAGAACCAAGACTGTTACCTACCCTTGAGTTGAATCCTTCTGTGAATTCCATTTTTGATTTTACATACGAAGATGTTGAGGTTAAAGGGTATGACCCACACCCACATATCGCAGCACCAATTGCGGTGTAATCACATGGAACTCATTGTTGCAATAACTGAAAACAATGTCATTGGATCTGGGGGTGATATGCCGTGGCACCTTCCTGTGGACCTTGCCCATTTCAAAAAAATAACTACTGGCAATACAATTGTCATGGGAAGGAAAACATGGGACTCGATCGGAAGAGCGTTGCCAAACAGATTAAATGTAGTCCTCACGAGACAAACTGATTTTAGTTGCGATGGTGCAACTGTCATTCATGAGTTTCAAGACCTGCAAGAACTAGAAACAAATGGCATTGTGTTCATTATTGGGGGTGGCGAACTCTACAGAATTGCGATGCCGTCTGTGGATAAACTCCATGTCACTCGTATTCATACAACCATTGATGGTGATACTCATTTTCCAGAAATTGATGAGACATTGTGGAGGTGCATCGAATCTCAACTCAGCCCAAAAGATGACCGAAATTCATTCGATGTCACCTTTGAAACTTGGGTCAAGCGTCTATAAACGCCCTTCCTGTCCCAAAAATCGGCTCTGAGCCGATATAAACAAAGCACGATGAATCCCGCACCCCTACACAATACCTCGATGCAATGTTGCCCATTTATTGAAGATGGAAATCCAGCATGCTCTAGTCGGTTCACCCTTGGAAGATTAGATCAGGCGTGCAGCGTTTGTTTTGGGTCGTATCAATCGTGCTCGATGTACCAGCAACTTTCTGGTATTGCAAGCGCCGCACCTCTAGACATGACGATCAATGGCCACGCTGTCGAACTACGACCAACAGGTACGTGATTTTTTTAGTTACCTTAGGGTAGAGGCGGGATTATCAAGCGCAACGCTTGACGCATATCGACATGACCTCCAACAATTACGAGATGATCTTGTTGCAGAAGGAGTTCACTGTGCCAGTGAAGTAACGTCGTCGCATTTGGCTGCACATATTCGAAGACTTCATAAAGACCGAGGGCTGCAAACGTCTAGTGTTGCAAGGCATCTTTCAACAATTCGCATGCTATTCCGTTTTTTACAGGCCTCTCATAGAATCGAACAAGATCCTGCACGCTTACTTGAAACACCTACTCGGTGGAAGAAGTTGCCAGATGTACTTTCGCCAAAGAAAATGCAAAAACTAATTGAATCTGCAAACGAAGATTCTGGGAAACTTTGGCTCAGAGATCGAGCCCTTCTTGAACTTATGTATGCAGGGGGAATGCGAGCGAGTGAAGTTGCGGGAATACAGCCAGACGATTTGAAGGAAACGTTGGCAGTTGTCATGGTCACAGGAAAGGGCAACAGGCAGCGTCTCGTACCGATAGGCGAGCCGGCAGTCATCGCTGTACAACAGTACAACAAAGACTTACGCCCTCATTTGTTAAGGTTTAATGATGGAAGAGATGAGGGGCTGCTCCTTCTTTCAAATACAGGTAGGCCTCTTGAACGTGTTGCCATTTGGCAAATTGTCAAAAGAGTCGCAAGCCGTGCTGGTCTTGGCGATGTCCACCCACACACTCTTCGTCACAGTTTTGCCACTCACATGCTCGCAGGTGGTGCAGATCTTCGGGTTGTTCAAGAATTGCTCGGGCATAGCGATATAGGCACAACTCAAATCTACACCCATATCGATCGCTCTCAACTGAAAGCCGTCGTAGCAAAATACCACCCACGACCCTAATTGGTGTCTGACACCTGGTGTCAGACACCAAGTATGATGGGGTCATGTTACAGGGTGTATTTATTGCAGTAGTTTTGGGGATTCAGCCGGTTTGTAACGAGGCAACATACAAGACCGCGCTTGAGCCAGCACTTCAAGGTGATGCAACGATGGTTGGAAGGGCCATTTTTGATGCGTATCTTGAACAGGTTTCTCAACTAGAAAAGGGGCAAACTGAACCACTTGGCTGGGTTGAAGAAGTAATGGCAAGGCGTGACCGTTCGATAAAAGCAGGTGCTCTGTTTGACTCGTTCTTAGAATCAATTGCACTTCTCAGCGAGAATAAGGAATTACAAGATGGGGTAATGCATGCTCGAAGGGCCGTCCTTCTTGATGCTCGTCAAGCGAATAATCCTTGGCCAGAAACCAAATGGTTTGACATCGCTGAAATTGTGCAAACTAATCCAGAATTTGTAACAGCCGTCAATGCATTCCTCTTAGAACATGCAGACCCTGACCGTCATGACCGATTCACTGCAACCATTGCAAAACTTGAGGGCGATCGTGAAACATGTGCGGCAGCAGAACGCAGGACTATGCAACGATGGGCAATCTACAATGCACTTGTTGAACCATACGAAAATGACTCAACCCTTGAGTACCGGTATACGACGATTCCAAAGAGTGGTGCTGTTGCTGACTTGTTCTTCGTTATTTCAGACAAATACCAAAACTCAAAAACATCTGATATTGTCCGTGGTCAAATGTCTGTGTATATGGCAATGTACAAGAAGCAAAAACTTGCGATTATTGAGTTAATCAAAAATGCTCGTGTTAAAGAAGGCGTTGATCCTCTCGCGTCTGGTTGTGGAATCGTTGGTGAAACAAAAAATTTAATCTTGCAACGAAGTGCCGAGATACATGAGTTGAATAAAACGACTGCAAAATTAATGCTAAACGCACTTACAGAGGAACAGCGGCGAGAACTCGGTTACTCTGAATAAAACTCGTCTATCACCGAAATCCATTTTTTCATTGAATCGGATTGGATAAACTCACTCTTCACTTTTTCTGATTGTGGGTGGTGTTTTGAAAATTGAATACCAAATTTACGCATTAAACGAGATGCCTTTTTCTCTCCGTGCAACCGAGTGCACAATTCTATGTGGTCTAGTAAAGCAGTTCTCTGCTGAACAATTGTCGGTTGTTTGGGCTCTTTGCCATTCATTAACGATTTTGCTTGCGTAAAAATCCAAGGGTTTCCAATACATCCTCTAGCAACAGAAACACCTTTCACTCCAGTTTGTTGCATCATGCGAAAGATATCTGCAGCACACCATATATCTCCACTCCCAAAAATCAGCCGTTCTGGACGACTCTGTACCAACTCCCTCAAAAATTCCCACCGAGAGGGTCCTACATATTTTTGGTCAACTGTTCGAGCGTGTACTGTCGCCCAACCAAAGCCAATTTCAAATGCATGATCAAATACTTTATAAAAGTTGTCTTCAGATTGCTGTGTGTCGTCCCACCCCCGCCGTAACTTCACGGTTGTTGGAATCTTTTCAGGCACCGCGTCTCTGACTGCAGAAAGAATCTCACATGCCTCCTTGGGTGAAGAAAGAAAGTGACCACCACGATTCCTTCGCCTTACTTTCTTTACGGGACAAGCAAGGTTTACATCGATGACGTCATAGCCCATGCCAACTAAAATCATCGCGCCTTGTGCCATTTCATCTGGATGTGTTCCGATGATTTGGCCAGCAATTGGGTGGTCGTCTAATCCCGCAATTTTATTCTCGTCAATCTCTCCACTTGCAGCTTCTTCGGCTAAAACGTCTGGGTCTTCTTTGCGGCGACCCTTTCCACCATTCATTAATGTTCGATCAAGCAATGCCTCTGTCACACAAAATGGACAGCCGTGTCGTCTGGCAATACAACGCATTGCTCCATCACTATACCCCGCAAGCCCTGCCTGAAAAAAGGGAACATCAAACCCACTACAAAGTGCGGGGATTCTAGGATCCACCTTTACTTCCTTTGCATAGGATGCAATGTCCTGATGCGAGTTGTCACTCGCCCGCGTGGGTTTCATGTTAACTGACACGAATATTATTCCTCGCCAATAACGACCAAGCCAACTAGTGGAAGTTCTTCTCCTAATTGCAACTCTGCAATGACCAAGAGGGTTGGTTCGTCTGTTCGCCAAACACCGCCAGCGTTAAATTGCTCTCCGTACGAGTCACGCAATTGCCACAAGTTAAACCGAACGGTTGAACCCGCAGGCATCGGCGGGAGAGGGCTGGAGAACCGTTGATTAATCCAGAGTGTACTGTCGTTGTAATCATCTGCGGTACTGTTCACAATTTCAATGTATTAATCTTGGCGGATGACCTGTATGGGGACGGATTCAGCTACGTGCAACTTCATTGGGTATGGCACAGATGCCAAGTTCGGATTCCCTGCTGGGTTTTGACACGAAACTAAAAAGACGAAGGTGGTGAATAAAAATAAAGTTGTACGCATTGCAGTTTCCTTAAAAAGTAATTTTCCGTTCAAAGAAGCCTAGCCCACTTGCATCTTTTGCCATTTGCAATGTCTGTTCAGTTTGCACATTCGCACGTGCTGTGCCGTCTCGAATAATATCGATGATTGTGTCGTCGTCCCCTTCGTACTCTGCACGCCGTTCTTGCATTGGAGCAAGTAACTCACTGATCGCTTCTGCAACTTCAACTTTTATGTGGCCATCACCAATGTTGTCGCCACTGGTGTACTTTTCCTTAAGTTCTGCTGCACGGTCTGTGTCAGTAATAAAAATATCAACATACTGCATGAGCGAACTATCTGGGTCACCCTTGTCGGTCATTGATTGCCTTCCGGTATAAATCTGACCTATTTTCTTTTTCACTTTTTTAGGTGAATCTGTAATCAAGATGACGTTGTCGAGTGACTTACTCATTTTGTTAATACCATCAGTTCCAACAAGCCGACCGACTTTTCCAACATCTGCACGTGGGATTGGGAATATGCCTTTCTCTTCCATTACAGGATCGTCGTCTTCAATGTTTTCATCAACACCACAGTACAATTTGTTAAACCGCCTTGCGACTTCCCGAGTAAGTTCAATATGTGGGACTTGATCTTCACCAACTGGAACCGCATGCGCTCGAAAGGCAAGAATGTCTGCAGTCTGTCCAACCGCGTAGAGTGGGAAGCCAAAACTGTAATTATCACCTAACCCTTTAACTTTGATTTCTTCTTTCAATGTCGGGTTTCTCATGACTCTATTGAATGGCAATAGCATCGCGAACAAAAAAGTAAGTTCAGCAATCGCTGGGGTTTCTGACTGCAATGTAATTGCCGCCTTGTTTGGATCGATTCCCATTGCTAAATAATCACGTACGATTTCTAGGGTGTCACTATGAATCTCGTCTGGGTACTCTGAACGAGTTGTATATGCATGCATGTTTGCTAACAGGAAGTAACAATCGTGTGTTTCTTGTAGCTCTAATCGGCGTCGAACTGAACCGACAAAGTGCCCTAAATGCAACTGACCTGTGGGCGTATCGCCTGTAAGTATGACTTCTCGTGTGCTCATAGAGTGGTACTGTAAACAAATGCGATATTCATTGTGTTAAAAACAATATGAATTGCGGTGGGAGCTAGCACCCCACCACTTTTCACTCGTGCCCAACATAGACCTATCGAGAGTACGAAGAGCCCAATGATTGCAGAGGGTGGCGAGGCTCCTATGTGCATCGTTGCGAAGAAGATACTCGTTGCAACAATTGCTCCCCAAGCCGATTTCCCGCCAAGAACCGCTGAAAATGTCGGCAAAATAAGCCCCCGATAAAGAACTTCTTCAACGATCCCAGCCCCAATCGTTACGCCGATAATCACAATCCATGTTGCCCTAGTCCACGAGTTTTTTGATAACAAAAGGAGGGTTTCGTGCCCAATTGCTGTAGATGGCTCGATTTGAAGCAAAATAAAAATCCCATGCAATAGTCCTGCAACTGCTAGAGCCATTGGAGCAAAGACAAAAAAAGCAATGACGCTAATTTCAAGAATACGCCTTGAACCACACCTTCGTCTTAATACGCCGTAGGCAATAATGATTGGGATTTGGGCAATTACTGCTGAAGAGACCATCCAGGCCTTTTGTGCCATCGTTCCATCAGGAGCGCGTGATGCACCCCACCATCCTCCCAGCCCAAAAAGAACCAACATCGCTCCTGCGAGTAACACCGCCATTGTGGGAGTAATCGCAGGGTCGAGGTATCCACGACGAGGAAGTAAAGTTTGCCCTGAGCGGATAAACCAAATTCCAATGCAAATCGAGTAAGCGGAGAGGATGATCGTAAGAAAATCAAAGGGGAGTGCTTCCCCTCCACCTGTTTCATCGTTACCCTTGGCAACTGAAACCAGCATGAACACCACACTACAAACCATCATTACACATAAACGTGGGGAAGTTGAGAATTGCAAGAAGGAACGCCCTTTTGAACAACTTCGTGAAACTGTCGAGTCTATGGAGAAACCAAGGAATTTTTTTGGAGCTGTGGTGAATGGCCACACACGAGGAAGCACCAGTGTTATTGCTGAGATTAAACGAAAAAGTCCTTCTGCTGGGGTTATTCGAGAAAACTTCGATCCTGTTGCCATTGCTCTAGCGTATGAGAAGGCGGGAGCCACCGCCATCTCTTGCCTTACCGATACACACTTTTTTGGAGGAAAACTTGAATTCATCGAGCAAATTCGCACTGCTGTTGCTCTCCCTGTACTCCGCAAGGATTTTGTTGTTGATGAGTATCAAATTTGGGAGGCAAGGGCCGCTGGGGCAGATGCGGTATTGCTGATTGCAGAAGTACTTAGTGAAGGCCAGTTGCTTGATGGGATGATATTGGCTCAAGAATTGGGGATGACCTCTCTTGTTGAAGTCCATAACATGGAAAACTTGCTCAAAATACAACAACACATCGGTTTTCCACATGCTGGATATTGCCTTTTGGGCATCAACAATAGGAATTTAGAGACGATGACAACTGACCTCAACCACACAATTCGAATGATTGATGTCGTTGATTCACCAAGAAATGTTGTGAGCGAATCTGGCATTTCAGAACCAGAGGACCTCGACCGCCTTAGGGCGCATGGTGTCCATATCGTCCTTGTTGGAGAGTCGTTGATGAAACAGCCTTGCCCTGGTGAAGCACTCGCGTCGCTCATCCGGATGAATCCCTCGTAAACTATACATTGATGATTCGCCTAACCGAACAAGACAACATTGTGACGCTGACGCTGAACCGCCCAGGGAAGCGAAATGCTCTTTCACTTCCACTCATTCAAGCGCTGCACCAAACTCTTGATGAAGTTGAGAGCAACGATTCAATGCGAGCATTCATTCTTGCTGGTGAGGGAAGAACTTTTTGCGCTGGTATGGATTTAAAAGGTGTGCTTGAAGATCCAGTTGCTATGAAAGAAATGTTGCGACTGTTAAGCATTGCATTCAAGCGTATCAGAACACTACCTGTTCCTACGATTGCTTGCGTACAGGGCGCTGCGATAGGTGGTGGGTGTGGGCTGATGATTGTTTGTGATTTCTCATTTACACACCCCCAGTCAAAAGTTGGATACCCCGAGGTTGACCTTGGAGTGTGCCCAGCAGTCGTTGCACCTTGGTTGATGAAAAAAATTGGCGCTGGTAACGCTCGCTCGATGTTACTTGCTGGTGGAACGATATCTGGCGAACAAGGGTTTGCTGCTGGGCTTGCAACACATCTTTGCGAACAAGAAGCATTGCCAACAGCTGTTGTGGAATTTGCTCAAACGCTCACAACCGGTGCAAAAGAAGCCATTGCTGTTTCAAAACAGTGGCTCAACGAACTTGATGGTTCACTTGATGAAGAAATATTGCTTAAAGCAGCTGAGCTATCTGCTCAAGTCATTGCCTCAGAAGAAGCCCAACACCGCCTAAAGCCCATTTATGGTGTCTGACACCAAGTGTCAGACACCTTGTGTCAGACACCCAAGTCGGGAATCGGGTACAATGAGGGGCGCGGCTGACCGCTTTAATTGCACAATAAATGGGGGTTTCAGAAAGATATCATGCCAACATCAACCCAGCAAAATACCCTTCGATTCGACGTCAATGCTCGCGGAATTGCAACCCTTTGGCTGGATAGTGGAGAAAAACCAGTTGTCATTCTCAACCGAGATTTGATTCAAAGATTAAATACAACCCTCGACTCAATTGAGTCAAACTCCAACATCAAAGGGTTGGTTCTTAGAAGCAATTGTGAACGAGTTTTCGTTGCAGGCGCTGACCTTGCTGAGATTGATTCGCTTGATGATCACGAACTCCACGCATATTTAGCCTTCGGCACAACTGTGTTTGCACGCCTTGCTGCCCTACCCTACCAAACCTTGGTTGCGATACATGGCGCAACTCTTGGAGGTGGTTTAGAGATTGCCATGCACTGCGACGCTCTTGTGTTTTCAAAAACAAACCAACGTGGAAAACCATACCCAGTCGGTCTCCCAGAGGCAGGACTTGGTCTTTGCCCTGGCTGGGGTGGAACCCAACTGTTACCGGCAAGAGTGAATCCAGAATTGGCAATCACTTCTGCAGCAACGGGCACAACTTTTATGAGCACTGATCTGCCGGTTGGTTTAGCGACCAAAGTAGTTGAATCACCAGAGGACCTCCAAAAGGCAGCTGAAGAATGGATTCTAGAAAATACTGAATCAGAAAAAATGCCGCTTGGCATGCAGGACCAAGACAAAGACGAATGGAACGAGGGGTTAGCAACAGCAAAACAAACTGTTAACGATACAGATGCTGCACAAGCAGTCTTTTATGCAGTAGAAACAGGAATTGCGGAGGGTTGGTCTGCAGCGATCGCTGTGGAACAGTGTGAACTAGTACGACTTCGAAACACTCAGGTCGCTCGAGAAAAACTTGAGGCATTTCTTTCTAAAGGATAATTTAAACAATGGGTAAGCCCGATCTTGCAAGCCAACTTAAAAATGTCTCGAAAAAGGATTTGAAACAAATCGAGAACGCACAAGAGATGCTCGGTCCAGACCCAGAGACAATGGGATTCGTGAAGAATTTATTTTGGGGAAATTTACGGGAAGATTTAATTTTCCCATTTCCTGAAGAATCCGCTGAAGAACGAGCGAAGTGTGATGAGTTGCTACAAACACTTGATACCTATTTCCGAACAGAGCACCCCACAGTCGAGATAGACCAAATTCAGGAAATCCCAGAGTGGGTTATCAATCGACTATTTGAAATGGGCGTGTGTGGCATGATTGTCCCAACAGAGTATGGTGGACTGGGGTTTGGTGTGACGAGTTACAACCGAGTCCTCGAACTCATCGGACGCAACTGTGGCTCAACCGCTGTCATGATTTCAGCGCATCTTTCGATTGGATGCAATGCCATTTCGCTCTTTGGAACAGAAGAACAAAAACAAACTTGGTTGCCAAAAATCTCGCAGCATGCATTAAGTGCATTTTGTTTGTCCGAGCCGAATGTTGGTTGTGATGCACAAGGACAAGAAACGACATGTGAGTTATCAGAGTGTGGGAAGTTCTACATCATTAATGGTGAAAAGAAGTGGGCAACTTCAGCAGCGTATTCGTGCATGTTTACTGTCATGGCAAAGTACACCATGACCGACCCAAAATCAGGCAAAACAAAAGATTTATTTAACGCCCTTATTGTTTCTCCAGACATGGAAGGTGTTGATATATTCAGCCGCAACCGTTCTAAGTGTGGTATTCGAGGAACATGGCAGGGTCGTATTCGATTCACAAATGTCCGTGTGCCGATTGAGAATCTAGTTCACAAAGAGGGGAAGGGAATCGTTGTAGCCCTGACTTGCTTAAACTGGGGTCGTTGTACACTTGCCGCAGGAATGGTGGGTGCTGGTGCAAAGGCATACGAGCAATCAATCAAATGGGCGCAATACCGATATCAATTTGACCGACCTATTGGTGAATTTGAACTCATGAAGGAACGAATTGCCCGAATGGGAGCATTCCGGTACGCAATGGACTCGATGCTTTATGCCACAACCGGAATGGTCGACCGCAACGATGAAGACATTATGCTTGAAACTGCAATTTGCAAAGTGTTCTGCTCTGAATATGGATTCCGCTGTACGAATGAAGCAATGCAGGTCATGGGTGGCGAAGGGTACATGACTGAAAATGAACTTGAACGATTATGGCGTGACTCACGTATCAATCCTATTGTTGAAGGAGCGAATGAAGTCATGCATAGTTTCATATTCGCATATGGTTCAAAACAACTCGGCGAGTTCATGCTAGGCGTAAAGGCCGCTCCATTTAAAAATCTTGGAACTGCTCTTCGAATCGCCCTAGAACTTTTCTTTGGCATTCGCCGACCTGCACCTAAAGTTACTCGACTTGAACCATCTCTTCATACTCATGGAGTAACAATTTCAAATTTGATTCGCGATTTTTCCCATCAAGTGAAAATGATGTTCAAAGAGAAAGAAGAATCGTTAATTACAAACCAAACAACACAATGTAGATTGAGTTGGATTGTCGTTTGGATTCATGCAATGACCTGCTCACTCTCGAAACTTGACATGCAAATTCGAAATGGTTGTGATGAACAACAATTAAAATATGACAAGGCAATGGTTGATTACATTATGGCGTACGGTGTACTTAAAATTAATGGCTGGATGAACGCACTTCGCCAAAACACCGATACGCCGATGCTTCTTGCTGCTGAGCAAGCGATGGAGTTTGGCCACACATTACCGAACGCTGATTATTACATCCCAGAACGAACACCTGATTTGGAAGCCCTAGGAACTGGAAAGGTTTGTGAGCAAGAGGCAATCAAGCAGTTTGGATCTGGCTCATTATTTATTCAAGAGAAAGCTCAAACACACTAATTCATCTACGATATACACATATGACATACGAGAAAGATACAATTTTTGACCAAATGACAGCACGGGGGCACGAGCGCCTCTGTTTCCATCATGACCAAGAGACTGGCCTGAGGGCGATTATCGCAATTCACTCTACAGCACTTGGCAATGCACTCGGTGGAACCAGAAGGTGGTACTATGAGAGTGAAGCGGATGCTGTGTACGATGTGTTGCGCTTGTCAAAAGGCATGACATACAAAGCTGCTGTTTCCGGTTTGCCAATGGGTGGGGCCAAAAGTGTCATCATGATGCCACATCGCGATACGCCAAGGACAGAATCCGAAGCAAGAGCGATGGGTCGGTTCGTCAACACCTTTAACGGTGCATACATTGCCGCTGAAGATGTAGGGGTTGATACAGAGTTTGTCGATTGGATGGCGCTTGAAACACCTCATGTCATGGGAGGTGAAACGGTCTCTCGTGGTGGCGATCCTTCTCCTTGGACTGCTCTTGGAGTGTTCCATGGAATGAGAGCATGCTTACTCCATACTGGTCGTGGTGATGATTTCTCAGGATTAACTGTAGCAATTCAAGGTGTTGGTAGCGTTGGGCAAAATCTGTGCAAACTTTTAAAAGATGCTGGAGCAAAATTAATTGTTGCTGACATTAATAAAAAGAAACTTGACTATGCCGCTGAGACCTATGGTTGCGAAGTCGTACACGATGATGACATCTTCAAAACAGAGTGCGACATCCTTGCACCCTGTGCTCTTGGTGGTGTGATTGACGGGAAAATGGTCGAGCACCTTCGTTGCCCAATCGTGTGTGGTGCTGCAAATAATATTCTTGACGACCCAGAAGAAGACGCAGTTGCATTAAAAACCGCTGGTATTGTGTATGGAACAGATTTTGTTGTCAACTCTGGTGGGCTCATCCACCTTGCTGGAATGCATCTTGGGATGAATGACTCTGAGTTACAAACGAAGAACGACGAAATATTCTCTACAACTCAACAACTGTTGCAACGAAGCGAGAATGCATCTTCAACATACGCAGCAGCTGTTGAAATCGCGAAGCAACGAATCGCTGATGGACAGGAGACCGAGGTTCATGCCGGTTGAAACTGTATTTGAAGCCAAAATTAAACATGTTTCGATTCTCGATGAGCATAGCAATTTTGACTCATCTTTAGGGGATGGATTAATTCCAAACGAAGATGCCGTTGCGCTTTATAAGCACATGATGGTGTGTAGGCACTACGATGAAATCGCGTTTAAATTACAACGTTCGGGCCGGATGGGTACATATCCTGAAAACAGAGGGCAAGAGGTGCCATCATTAGCTGCTGGCTATGTCCTACAAAAAAATGATTGGATGGTCACTTGCTACCGAGAGAATGCTGGTCTTTTCTGGCGTGGGCTTCCGATGGAAAAAATTATGTTGCACTGGATGGGTGATGAACGCGGGAACCACATTGATGAAGTTCGGTGCACGCCACTTGCAATTGCAATTGGTTCACAGATGCTCCACGCAACTGGCTTGGGCTGGTCAGAAAAATATAAAAAGACCGGCAACATCGCATGTACGTTTTTTGGAGATGGCGCTACAAGCGAGGGCGATTTCCACGAAGCGGCTAATTTTGCTGCGAACCTCGATTTACCCGTCGTGTTTGTTTGCCAAAATAACGGTTGGGCAATTTCTACTCCTACTTCTCTTGAATGCTCAGCCCCTACAGTCGCACAACGCGGTCTAGCGTACGGAATGGATTGTATTCAGGTTGATGGAAACGACATCTTTGCAATGGTGAAGGTCATGAGAGATGTAGTAGAAAATGCAAGGAAAAACAATCGTCCCTCATTCGTTGAAGCATTGACATACCGTTTAGGAGATCACACCACAGCAGATGACGCAAGGCGGTATCGAGATGCCGATGAACTTGCGATGTGGGAAAAACGTGATCCGATGATTCGGTTAAGGAACTACTTAGAAGAGCGTGGTTTGTGGTCACAAGAAAAAGAAGAAGAACAACTTGCTTTTGCTGAAAAAACTGTCGCCGAAGTCGTTAAGAACGCTGAAGAAATCGATGCTCCCGCGTCAACTGAATTTTTTGATTCAATGTATACCGAGTTACCCAAACAATTAAAACTACAACGACAAACAATGCGAACGAGTAGTTTGGGGCAAGATCCTTCTCAGGTTGATTTACCAACTCAAGAGGAGGTCACAAAGAATGGCTAATCTCACTCTTGTTCAAGCAATCAATTTAGCATTGATTCAGGAAATGGAAAAAGATGACCGTGTACTATTGCTTGGTGAAGACATCGGTTTAAATGGTGGCGTCTTTCGAGCAACTGAAGGGTTGTTCCAGAGGTTCGGGGGCGACCGAGTCGTTGATGCCCCACTTGCTGAATCGGGCATTATGGGAACTGCTATCGGCTTAGCAATGGGTGGTCTACGACCCATCCCTGAAATCCAGTTTGAAGGTTTTTTAGGGCCTGCATTTGACCAACTTACAAATCAATGTGCTCGGTTCAATAGTCGCACTCGCGGAGGATTAACTTGCCCGCTTGTATTACGCGTTCCTGTGGGTGGTGGTATCCATGCACCCGAACTGCATAGCGACAGCCCCGAAGCAATCTATACCCACACCCCTGGGCTAAAAATCGTCATGCCTTCGTCGCCGTATGATGCAAAAGGTTTGTTAATCAGTGCGATCCGCGATCCGAACCCAGTTATTTTCTTTGAACCAAAGAGAATCTATCGTGCGTTCAGAGAAGAAGTTCCTGAAGATGAATACATAGTGCCAATCGGTAAAGCCAGAGTTGTGTGCGAAGGCGATGAGTTAACGATGGTGTCGTGGGGTGCAACCATCATTCAATGTATGAACGCAATTGAAGCGAGTGGACAATCAATCGAACTTATTGATTTGCGAACAATCTCACCGTTTGATATGGAGACAATTGCTGAATCTGTAAAGAAGACAGGCAGATGCGTCATCGTGCATGAAGCACCAAAAACGTGTGGGCTTGGTGCTGAAATCGCTACAGGAATCATGGAACATTGCTTCTTGAATTTAGAAGCCCCAGTTCAAAGGGTTTGTGGTTTTGATACCATCATGCCATACTACAAGTTGGAACTCGATTATCTTCCAGATGCAGAGCGCATAGGCAAAGCAATCGTTGAAACGCTGGCGTACTAACCAATGGCTACGAAGCAACCTACTGACAAATCGCACTTCATCCTTCCAGACCTTGGAGAAGGTGTGCATGAAGCTGAACTCATCAAATGGCGAGTTACTGTCGGCGAGAAGGTTCAAGAGCACCAAACATTAGCAGAAATGGAAACGGACAAAGCCCTTGTTGAAGTGCCTAGCCCTTGGACTGGGGTGATTAAATCTCTCAACGGCAAGGAGGGCGACATCATCAATGTCGGTTCAATCCTCGTGAATTATGTGGTGGGTGAGAGCGTCGCCCCTTCCGAGTCAGACGCTCCACCAGATACTGGTTGCGTCGTTGGTGCCGTGGACGACTCTATGGCGATGCCAGCAAGTTTTGCGAGGCAACCTGAAGAATCGAAAACAGCCCCAAGTGATAAAGCGCAAGCAACACCCGCTGTTCGAAGAATCGCCCGTGATAAAAATGTTGACATCAATGAAGTCCACCCAACTGGGCGAGGAGGGCGAGTGACTGCTTCTGACGTTGAAGCGCATACAGGCCAACCAACTGCGACTCCTGTTACACAAAAACCTGAAGCAATCGTCACTGATGACGCACCTCTAGCCACACGCGTAAGTGTTCCACAAGAGGGAGTTCTTGAACGAATTCCATTCCGAGGGATTCGAAGAAAAATTGCTGAAGCAATGACACATAGTCTTCAAAAAG
>CAZVVI010000014.1:0-62155 GCA_964630505.1 uncultured Isosphaeraceae bacterium
AATTCAGTGATATGCAATGATTTGGTATTGGTTCCAAGTTACACGAACTCTTCAGTCACTCAACATAATGCCGAAGCCCTAGCAGCTTGGCAACTGGCATGTCCTGATAAAACAGTTGTCGCTGTTCCTTGCCAAAACATAGTGACTTCAGCTGGGGTGATGCACTGCATTTGCATGCACGTTCCTCAGCACAAAGGCGGGCAAGCACCTACAGTTTTTGTTCAGGCACCGACTGGTGGAGTGGAATACGACCCAAGCCAACTAGTCCCGATGACTTGGATTACTGACGATGATCTTGGTGTGGAGTTTGTCGACATCGAGTTTTCTACTGATGGTGGAAATAATTGGCAGATGGTTGCCCAAAGCACAGATGATGATGGTTTTTATCTTTGGCAGGTTCCAGATGTCAGCACGAACTCTGGTGTACTTCGCGTTGTTGCTCACGATGCGGATGGGTTTACTGGGAGTGATGTAAGTGATATTTTCTTCACAATCAATGGCACAGCCGTGGCTGGAGACGTCAATGGAGATGGAATCGTCAATGTGTTAGATATTTTAATCATCGTCGATACGTGGGGCCCCTGCTCAAATCAGTGTGATGGTGATTTGAATGGTGACGGCGATATCGGCGTTATTGACCTTCTAATCGTCATCGATAGTTGGTAATCGGACCAAAAAAGCGTGTTATGAGCTAAATTTAAGCAACCTTTTACCCAAAAACATCGAATACTGTGTTGTATTGCGGAAAAGCCGTGCTACTTTTGATTGATCCCCTAAAAACGAAACTGTAGGAGAGTTTACATGCGAGGAAGATTGATATTTTTGACAACTGCCATTGCGGCAAGTGCAGCGATTAGTTTATTGGCGGTAAATGGACATGCCGATAGGCGAATCGGCAATGACCGTGGACAGATCGGACCAGACGTCATTGCATGGACAATTGGTGGTGAAAACAGTTTCGATGTGGATTACATTGGTAGTTCTGGTGGTATCGGCGGTTATTCAATGGCAACTCAGTCATGCAACTGGGGTGATGAAGTTCTTGATTGGTATGGAGGAACAAACAATTCCCCAATCATCATGCAGAATATGTATCGTTTGAAAGATGGTCGATTTGAACAAATTGGCTTGCAAGCATTTATGAAACACTCCTTCTGCGCGTTAAGCGAGCCCGGCTGCGGTTCGTGCCAATCCACAAATTGTGATACGCTTGGGATTGGATGTGCTGATACATATTGGGCAGGTTTAAACTCAGGTGGTGAGTGCCCACGCTCTGACGTCAATGGATTTACTGGTGAATACCCCTACCCCTTCACGATGAATCCCACAGGTCCAAGCGTACTTCGAGGTAATTTACAAATCAATAATATTGACGTCGACCCAGCGTACAACGCAGGTGCCCGATTTTTCCTAGAGGCACAATACGTTGCTGCTGATGACATGCAAGCAGGAAACGGAAACAATAACGCGTCATGGCGTGAAATCGAGTTCAATTCAATTTCTTCAATGTCGCCAATTGCAACGGGTCCGTCAGCTACGAATAACTCTCAATCAGCAATTCAAGCATGGAAAGAAATTGACCCAACAGTACGTCTCGCTCCGACCGCCGTTCCAGATGAAGGTGGAAAAGTTATTGTGGGTGCGAAGGTGTTTGATAATGGTGATGGCACCTATGATTATGAATACGCTGTGTATAACATGAATAGTGACCGAAGTATCCGGAAGATTACAATACCAACTGGCAATGCAGTCGTTTCGAACATCGGTTTCCACGATGTTCCTTATAACAGTGGAGAAATATACGATGGAACTGATTGGCCAGACACCCTTGGTGGCGGTGAAATTTCATGGGAAACTTCAACATATAGCCAAAACGTAAATGCTAACGCAATCCGGTGGGGAACAATGTATAACTTCAGATTCACTGCAACTGCTGCTCCTGAAATGGGCGAAGTACAATTAGGTATCTTTAAGCCAGGAGTAACCAGTAGTTACGGTGTTTCGATGTTTATCCCTGCTGGCGAGCCTGTCGATCCTTGTGATTTACCACTTGGCTCTTGTCCAGAAGATGTTAACAGTGACCATATTGTTGCAGTTGGCGACTTACTTGCAGTGATTGCTGAGTTTGGTGATTGTGGTGATGGCACGTACCGCCCTGCTGCTGATGTTGATGGTGATTGCTGTGTGACAGTTAGTGACCTTCTTGCAATCGTTGGCACATGGGGTAATGACTGCACACCAATAGGCGCTTGCTGTATGGACGATGGTTCCTGCAGTGAAGTAAGTGTAGACGCTTGCGGTGAATTGAGTGGTGCCTATCACGGCGATGATACAACTTGTGCCCAAGCAAACTGTCCTCAACCTGCCGCATGTTGTTTTGATGATGGAACATGCCAAATGTTTCCTGCGACACTTTGTGCTGATCTTGGTGGTGGACATCAAGGGGCAGGAACAGATTGTGCTTCAACGGAATGCCCAGTCGCTGGCGCTGGTGATGAATGTAGTGGAGCGTTGGTTGCACATGTTGGTGCAAACGCTTTTGAAACAAATAGCGCAACTCCAAGTGATAATCCTCCAGATGAGTCACAATGTTCAGGAACGTATCTTGATTGGAATAATAGTGCTGACATCTGGTTTAGGTTTGTCCCTTCACAAAGCGGGTCTATGCATTTCACGACATGTGACCCAAGTAGTTATGACACCTCGATGGCACTCTACGAAGGATCTTGTGACAACCAAGTGACATGCAATGGAGATGGAAATGGCGGTGGCTGCCAAGACTATTACTCTGAATTCGATTACAACGTTCAGTCTGGCTCAACCTACTACATCCGTATTGGTGGATGGAAGGGTGAGACCGGAGAGGGAACGTTGACGATTGAATAACCCTTAGGTATTCCCCCTATTTTTACTTATTTCCAGCGTGGTCGCAATAAATTGGCCGACCACGCTGTTTTTTGGCTTGACTTGGATGAATTCTATAGTCACAATAGAAATACAAAATTACGCTCAATAGAAGGAGAAGAGTAATGAATAAATTGACTTGTACCGTGGCAGCCGTTCTGACGACTTCTGGTTTTTCAGTAGCTGATGTGTTGATTGATCAGATTGGAGATATGGATGGCACTGGAATTGCTGATAACATCATGGCAAGCCAAGATTTCGAAGCAGGCTTTGACGTCTACGATGTCGTTATCGCAGACAACTTTACGGGAGATGGTGCAAGCATTGCAAACGTTGAAATGGTGTTGGGTGGCTGGAATGGGTTTACAGATCCATCTTCAGTGAGTGGTTACTCTGCGAACCTCTATAGTAATCCTGACGCTGCTGGTGCATCTCTTACTGGGGATCTTGCAAGTGAATTTGTTGACGCTGCAGATGCAACGACAAGTCCAGATTGGGCAGGCGCTAATTTCTTGATTGGCATGGGTACAAACTTAGCATCGTCTACAGGGACACAATATTTTGGATTAATTCCAAGTAACGATTTCGCAACTGGTGGACAAACTGGTTGTGCTGATACTAATCTTGGCGATGGTGTGGCTGCTATTCAGGCGAACCCTGGCGGTGGATTTGGATTTGGAGCATGGCAAGATGCACCTGGTGAAGCAGCCTATCGGCTACATAATGATGGCGTTGTTGATCCATGTAATTTTCCACTTCCTGAATCATGTACAGCAGACGTGGATGGCGACATGATTGTTGCTGTAAGTGACCTACTGACTATTATTGGTAACTGGGGTGAGTGCGGCGATGGAACATTCAGACCAATCGGCGACGTTGCTCCAATGCCAAACGGTGATTGTTGCGTAAATGTAGGTGACCTGCTTACAGTCATCGGTGCTTGGGGAGACGATTGTACTCCTAAAGGTGCTTGTTGTTCAGATGCTGGACTATGTTCAGATGACACAACTCCAGATGATTGCCTTGCGTCAGGTGGGGTATATCTTGGTGATGGATCACTCTGTAGTGATGGAGATTGTATATCCGGTGCATGTTGTATTGATACATTGACATGTCTTGATGGTGTGAGTCCTTGGTACTGCACCGATTTTGGTGGTAGTTTTAGAGGCGAAGGTTCTGTATGTGCAGATGTTTCGTGTGAAGCGAATTGCCAAGCAGCAGGATGTCAACTCGCAGATTTAGGTGGCCATGGTGCTGATGGCATTATTGGCGCGACAAGTGATACGAATCCAGATGCTGGATACATTGTGGCTGATACATTTAACCCAACAGCAAGTGGCGTAGTCTCAAACGTATGCTGGTGGGGAATGTACATCGACTTTAGTGGTCCTTCAGATTGTGGTGCAACTGGTCCAGGAACTGGTGACAGTTTCACAATTTCGTATTACCTCGACGATTCTAGTTCAGCTATACCTGGAACCTTGCTTGCTGGACCATTTGAAGTTTCTGCAAGTGTGAACGCAACAGGCGATGTGATCCCTTCATCGATTGGCGACATTGTGCAGTATGAATATTCTGCGAGCCACCCTGCGGTAAATGTAGAAAGTGGTTCTTGTTACTGGATTTCAATTTCTAACCAAACGACAGCGACTTGTTTCTGGCTCTGGGAAACAGCGCCTCCGGGAGACAGTCGTTCAGCACAGGACAATGGTGGCTGGGGCGAAAGTGATTATGACCTTGCGTTCTGCGTAGACATTGACATCGCAGCAGATGCTTGCGGCATTTACACTGGTCCATGTTGTTTCCTTGATGATACGTGTGAAATGATGTCCGCGGCTGACTGCTTAGCAGCTGAAGGTGAATATAAAGGCGACAACTTAACTTGTGCTGATGTCAACGATTGTTTGCCGATTCCTGGTGCTTGTTGTTTCGCAGATTCATGTTTAGATAACACTACAGATCAAGACTGTGCTGCATTTGGTGGATTGTTCATGGGCGATGGCACTGACTGTAACAATGTTGAATGTGCGAACACTGACCAAGTCGGTCCTTCAGATGGCTCGATGCTTGACGGAAACATTACTGCAAGTCAAATCTTTGAAGCAGCAAATGAAGCGTATAACATCGCAACATTAGATAATTTTAGTTTCGATTCTGAAACAACAATCACTTCTATCGAAGCAGTGATTGATGGTTGGAATGGATATTCAGATATTTCATCGATTACGAATTACACAGTGAGCATCTACAGTTCAACAGCTGCTGCTGGAGGCGATCTTGTGGGTGATGTGTACTCGGTAGACATTGTGACGCCTGACATTCTCACATGGACAGGTGAAGGTGAACTTATTGGTCTAAACGTCAATGTTGTCCTTCCAGCTGGTGAGTATTACTTCGCAGTGATTCCTTGGAATGACTTCTCAACAGCAGGTCAAACGGGTATCGCAGGATCAACCCTAGGTGACGGTTCATTCTGGCAAGCCAATCCTAATGGAGGTTTCGGATTCGGAACAGTCCAAGAGGGAACTGGCAATGCTGCGTACCGGATTAACACTCAGTAACGTTCTTTAGTTTGAATTCAATGGGCACCTTCATTTGAAGGTGCCCATTTTTATTCTTCTGTGATTCGAGAATACGTGACTTCTATAACTTTGGAATCGTTTCCTAGTGCAAGATCGTGAATTTCAAATTGGATTGTGTTCGAATCAACAATCTGGTAACGGTACAACACCATTTTGTCATGCTCGTCTGTCAACCATTCATCCATCTCACCCCATAATGAGAGAACTGTTCCCGAACGGTCTAACAAACCCTCAGCACTTCTCATCGAAGTCCCAAGGTTATCAATAAACGAGGCGACGAACTTGTGTTTGTAGTTGTCATAGCCAAGGGTGAGCCTGCCGATGAATGGAATGCCCATAAAATCCCCATCGTGCATGCCATCAAGAAATCGGTTGCCAAGAATCATGGAATACGATGCACTTCCAGACGACGGCTCCATCCCCATCACCGTTGAGGAAGTTCTCCATTGACCAGCCATTTTTTCTAAAAAGGTATGATTTGTATTTGGGGTTGCAAGTTCTTCTCCTAATTTCATCATTCGAGCCATGGTCTCAGCGGGAACCTCATTTTGTTGTTGAGAGTATGTGAGCAAGGGCACGGTAGAAACGACGAGTATGAAAGTAATAATGTGTTTGGTGTATGCGTTCATATGAGTTCTCCTTTGACTTTAGGAAGCCATGGTACAATGAATTACATGAAATTACTTTGCATTCAATTAATGACGGTGTTCCTTTTCCTAGGCTGCGAACAATCAGAGGTCAGTAATCAGGTTGCTGAACCAGATGCAGTTACAGAAACGAATACACAATTCAACATCCAAACCAATCCTCATTTTTCTGACAACTCTACAGCTGCTGAGCCGACATCACGAGGTGCAGATATTTCATTAGAAGTAGAAGAAAGAGATTTCGGTGCTATTTGGGATTTTCAAAAGGTGACAACGACATTCCCATTTACAAATACAGGCTCAAAGACATTGGTCTTGAGTCGTTTGCAGGCAGGTTGTGGGTGCACGACTCCAATTGCTGACAAGACCGTTTTGCAACCAGGAGAGTCGGGAACAATCACTGTTACTTTTGATCCCCAAGGGAAGGCAAACAAGCAGGATAAAAAAGTAACAATATTTTCAAACTCTGTAAACAATCCTGAAAAAGCGTTTTGGATTCGCTCTTATGTGAATCAATTCGTTGATGTGAAGAATAAGTTCTTATCACTTGATGAGATGCTATTAGGGGAACCTCATTCGGTAGAGTTTGAGTTTGTTCCAGTAGATCCAGATTTCATCATTCTATCGATGACAGGAACTGGTAAGCATGGTCAATATATTTCAGCTGAAGAGCTTGAAGTGCCAGAAGGCCAACCTCGTAGAATTCGTATCAATGTGAGTCCAGATATGCCTTGGGGTGCATTTCATAGTCAGTTAAAAGTAAAAGGCAATGGAATTACACCTGAGGGTTCGCCAATACTGCATGAATTCACAGTGTTTGCGAATGGTAAAACTTTTGGAAAAATTCGCGCAGACAATCACATCATGAGCATCGGAACACTTCAAAAAGGCGGAACGTTTCATAAACGCAATCGCATTTATCGAGTTGACGGTGAACCGTTTCAAGTTTTAAATACAGCTATTATGGGTGCTACAGTTTCAGGAATAAATGGCACTGCTGTGCAGAATTTAGATGGTTCGTATGACTTAGTTGTAAGTGGCACCCTTCCTGCATCTCATCAAGGTCCAATTAACGCTGAGTTAATAGTTCAAACTGATGTGCCCGGTGAAGATGTTTTAAGATTCAGAATTGCAGGCGTTGTTCCTAAGAGATAACAATGAGTGATAAATGGGATTCACGATTTCTTGAGCTAGCCAATTCCATTGCAACGTGGAGTAAAGATCCATCAAGAGGTGTAGGAGCAGTCATTGTTTCTCCGATGCGACAAGTTCTTGCAACGGGCTACAACGGTTTACCCAGAGGTGTGGAAGATCATCCAGACCGTCTTGAGAGACCAGTAAAATATGATTTAACTGTTCATGCAGAAATGAATGCCATTATTCAATGTGCAAGAAATGGGATTTCCCCTGTTGGAGCAACAATGTATTCATCTTTTAGCCCTTGTATTCACTGCACACTTTCTATTGTTCAAGCAGGAATCCAACGCGTAGTCACAAGGACGATTGAACGTGGTGATGAGCACTGGAATGAATCGATTGATAAAAGCATTGCGATGTTTGAAGAAGTTGGGATTGAATATAAGGTGTTGGACACAGTGACATCATGAAAATTATCTTCACTCTTTTGTTTTTTCTATTTTTACTTTGTATGAGTTGTGCACGACAACAAGTTACAAAAACTTCTCATCTTCACTCAGGAGAAGTGTTTAAAGAACTTGCACTGCCAACGCCAAATGCTATTCGAACAGCAAGCGGAGCTCCTGGAGTTGATTATTGGCAACAACAAGTGGATCACTCAATTCAAGCAACTCTGGATGTTGAAACAAATGCAATCATTGGCAGTGAGAAAATTGTGTATCACAATAATTCGCCAGATACACTTAACTATATCTGGCTACAGTTGGAGCAGAATGCTCATCGTGCAGATAGTATTCGAAGCCGAGAAGGCCACAGTAGAAAAGATGTAGATTACGAAGGAATTCTTATTTCGAGGTTAGAAGTAAATGGTCTAAATGCAGATTGGCAAGACTATGCAACAGTTGCCAAAGTAGAATTAGCGAAACCGCTCCAGCCAAATGCAACTGTCACGATTGAAATAGATTGGTCCTTCAAAATGCCTCTAAAGACAAGTATGCGTATGGGGTACGATGATGAATACGAAGCAGGACCTGTTTGGGAACTCGCACAATGGTTTCCTGCCCCGTGTGTGTACGACGACGTGTATGGTTGGAATACTTTGCCATATATTGGTCGTGGTGAGTTTTATACAAACTTCGGCGATTACGATGTTGAACTTACAGTTCCAGACAACCATATTGTTTTCGCTTCTGGAAAACTCATGAATCCAAATGAGGTGCTCTCATCGCATGAATTGACAAAGTTGAATGCTGCAATAGAGTCAGATGAGACAATCAATGTGCGTGGGGAAGCAGAGATAAGTTCAGAAAGCGAAGGATTAAAAACGTGGAAGTTTAAAGGCAATCAAATACGTACTTTTGCTTGGGCGACAAGTGCAAGTTTTATTTGGGATGCAGCGAGTGTAGAAATCACGACTCTTGACGGTAAGTCTAAGCGTGTGCTTTGCCAAGTTGGATATCCAATCGAAGAAGCGAAAATCTGGGAGGAAGCGGTTTCTTATTTGCAACATGCGGTTTGGTATTACAGTGAAACGCTCTATCCCTATCCATGGCCGCAAATGTCAATGACAAGAGGTAAAGCAGGCGGAATGGAATACCCAATGATTGTGTTCTGCCGAGGAAGTTCACGCGAGGGCTTGTTTAACGTGACAGATCACGAAGTTGGACACAATTGGTTTCCAATGCTCGTCAACACAGATGAACGAAGACATGCATGGATGGATGAAGGGTTCAATACTTTTGTCAACCATTATTCACTTGAAGCGTTCTATGGAGATCGTAAACATAAACCAGATGTCTCAAAATATGACGCAGCCAAATTCCGAAATGATTTGAAACCCGTGAATACACCTCCAGATTTATTGCAGTCGAGGCGACATTTAAGTTATCGAAAGCCAGGGTATGGGATGAGATTCTTGCGAGAAGAAATTTTAGGGGAAGAACGATTTGACAAGGCGTGGTCAGAATATATTCAAAGATGGGCTTTCAAATCTCCCCGCCCAGCAGATTTTTACCGAACGATGGAAGATGCTTCAGGAGTTGATTTGCAATGGTTCTATAAAGGATTTTTTGAGGAGCCAATGCAATTGGATCAGTCCATAGAATCCGTTGTACAACAAGATGATGGCGTGTCTGTCATTCTAAACAACAATGAGGATTGGGTTTGCCCTGTTGATTTGCAAATTGTTTGCGTGGATGGTTCAATTCACACATTCAAATTACCTGTCACAATCTGGGCATGGTCAAATCAACATAAATACTTCTGTCCCCTGCCTTTTGATGCGGCATCAGTAGCGATTGATGCAAAAGAATCATATCCAGACATCAATCCTGCAAATAATGTTTGGAAAATGAGATAAGTCATGACAAAGAATAAGAACAAGAAGAAAAAAAAAGGTGGCTATAAGCCTCCACCAGAATCTCCACAGCAGATTATTGACTCTGTTGTTGAGATTGCAAGTAAGATTTTTTCGTCAAGTGATGCAGGCCCTCTTTGGGGTGAGTTGCATAAAGTCTTCTTGAAATCGACTGTAGAATCTACAATTGCAGCGAAGATTATTATGCATAAGGATAAGGATGAACTGAAAACTGTCGTCAATCAACTTCAAACTGGAACGGAAGTAGAGTTAGAAGAAGCTCCCTCTGCAGAACTGCCTACTCTTACACATGAAGAACAAATCGAAGCAGTAAGAGTGTTCCGCAGGCGAGTAAAGTTTATGAAACTTGACCGAGAATCAAAACTCGGTGTCGGACCATTAACAACAGGAAAAGATGCAGCAGTAGAATCGATGATGGCACCACATGATTATCCGATGGAAGTCTGGTTGTCTCTTGCAGCATCGGGGCATCTCGTCGATGACGGAGGTGGTTTTTTCCACATACCGTAACTTTGAGTTACTGTTTTAATCTGGTGCTCGGTTCAAACACTCGCCGAGTTAACGTTTCATTTTCGTTCCAAACTACCGATGTGTCCTTGGTGTAATACCAGATAAAACGAAGACGCTCCCAGCCCGCTTCTCCCACACTGTAAAACAATGTTATGAATTCCCCATCATGTTTCGGGTGGTTCATCGTATGCAGTACAGCCAAGTCCTCGCCTGTATATTCCTTGCCTCCAACGATAAATCCATTCTCAATGAAAGTGATAGGGTCTTCACATTGGGAAAGAAGATTTGCATGTGCTTGGATTGGTTGTTCTCCGATGAGTAACACGCTAGGTCCTTCATCTACTTCAGCGAGCCAAGCCCCTGAATCTTGTAATACTTCAACCGATGCATCTGTAAGCACAGTTGTTCCAGCAAGGGTTCCAGCAATCGTTGGGCTAATTTGCCCCTTTGGGAAAACACGATAATATCTGTAATCTGGATCTACATCAGTCCAGTTTTCATCAGCAATCATTTCAATTCGTTGTGGTGTTGGGGGATGCATTTCAGAACTTGTTTCAGGAACGTGATGTTCATACACCCAATACGTGAAAAATGGGTTAAGCCACCCTGCATCTCTTTCTGGGAATTGCGCCTCAGCTGCAACTTGAATATCTGCCCATGATGCAGATTCGCCCATATTTAAAGTCGCAAACCGTTGAAGCACCTCCCATATTGCACTGTTGTTAAACATTTCAGTGGAGCCTTCATTAAGCACATCCTCAAGCATCATGAAAACAAATGCTCCTTTATCGTAGCCAACAAATCTATCAACGGGACCATCGGCAGGATCAGCAGAACCAAAATCACAAAGCGCACCATTATCAAGTTCAGGGTCTAACGAGACTTTGTTGAGTAAGCCCCTTCTATACGAACGTGCGGCTACGTGTCCATCCTCTAGTGCACGCCTTCCATAATTAGCAGAATAACTTGTTAATGCTTCGCACCAATTCCCTCGACTTGCATCAACATAAACACCATTACCCCACCAATTATGGAGTAGTTCGTGATCAAGATATCCAGGCGCTAATGATTTTGGCGCCATACCTACAACCCGAGGTCCAAGTACAGTAAAGCCTGGGTACGCGAAGCCACTTGAAAAAAAGTTTTCAACAATAGTGAATGCATCGTACGGATATGCACCAAGTAACGGTGTGTATAGTTGTAGATACGATTCTGCAGCATCAAGATAATATGTTGCTTTATCTGCGTGATTTGGTGCTAAGTGGACATTGATTTCTACAGCGCCCTCTGGCGTTTCTACTTCTCTACTTTTGATTACATGCTTATTGCCAACAAGAGCCATGCCATCAACAGGTCTAGGAGTACTCCATGTGCCATTAGCGTTATTCCCGCTTCCAACGAATGTCCACCCCTCAATTGGTTCAACTTGCAATGAAATCGTTCTCAAGATCGGTTCGCCATATTCATCAATAGGTGTTGGATACCACCCTGCCCAATCAGAGAGAAAGACTCCATCTTCACCTATGTGTGCGTCAACAGAGAAATTGTGAATTTGTCCTACTCGCTCTCCAGAGGCGACATCATCTTGGAATGTGCCTTCCCAGACAATTTGGTTTGGTGATTGTTCAGTGACGTTTAGTCCATCTGTGTCAAACCTTACATTGTCAATGCCTTCAATAGTTGTTGTTCCCTGCAATGTACCAGTGTCTGGTTGAATCGAGACTTCTATGTGTTGACTCGGAACGGTATACAATAAAAGAGAGATGAAAAGAGTATGCATAAGAGCCGTATGGTACATCGCACTTCTCTTTTTCGTAAGTTGCAATCAAAAGTACTATCCTCGCATTTCTTCTTTTAAGAGCATGGGGACAACCGTCCATGTTCAGCCTGGGCATGCCATTGGATTTGTAGAACCAAATTTTAAGCGCGTTGAAGATGAAATGAGTGAGTGGAAGGAAAACTCTACACTTACAGAAGTAAATCGGCTTGCAGGTAAGAAACCAGTGAAGTGTTCCAAGGAACTCATCGAAGTTGTGCAACAGGCAGTTGATGTTGCAGAAATAACTTCGGGGGCTTTTGATCCAACATGGACAAGTTTGTGGAAGTTGTGGGATTTCAAAAACCCAAGAGTCCCATCCCAAAATGAAGTCACATCGATCTTGCCTCTTGTGAATTGGGAAGAAGTTGTACTCACTGATGATACAATTTTTTTGACACAAGAAGGAATGATGATTGGTCTAGGGGGAATTGCGAAAGGTGTTGCGCTAAATCAATCGAGAGATGCATTGCTTAATAATGGAATTGACAATTTCATGATTGTTTTAGGTGGGCAAATTCTAGTCAATGGGGATACAAGAACAATAGGTATTCGTACGCCAGATGGATCACCAACAGATTTCATTGCTACGGTAGAACTTAAAGATGCTTCGATATCAACAAGTGGTGATTATGAGAAGTACTTTGAAGTTGACGGAGTTCGGTACCACCACATCATTGACCCTAGAACGGGATTTCCCACGAGCAATGGTGTCAGAAGTGTTACAGTTGTTTCAACAAATGCAGCAGTAGCAGATGCGTATTCAACGGCACTTTTTGTGTTGGGAGTTGAGCAAGGGATAGCACTTGCCGAACAGACTGATGATCTTGAAGCATTTTTCATTGAAGACGGTAACAAAGTAACTCAGAGTAGCGGGTTTAAGGCTTTGCAGTCCTCTTCAAAAACTTCCCCATAAACTTCTTGCCACAATAAGGGCATTTCACGAGTGCAGTTTTATGCCCTTTTGCATACCATCGAACTCCACCCATTTCCCATACATCTGGTTCTTCGCCACAATCGCATTTGACATACCACTGGCGTGATTGCGATTCAAAAGAAGGATGTATTTTTTGAAGTAGGCGTTGATAATATCTCATGAAGTCTGTTCGCCATGGGTGTAAATCTCTTCATTCAGTTGTTCAGCAATTCGAACTGCATTGAGGGCAGCACCAGTCCTTAACTGGTCACCGCAAGCAACGAGTGAAATTGTTGAACCAGAAACACGAACATGCCCAACGAGCACTGTGTCCCCCCCGCTCGCTTTCAGTGCAGTTGGGAAATGACTTTCCTCATCAAGCACTAGAACGTTAGGAGTTGCGTCAAGTAAAGCAAGAATCTCTTGCTTTGTCGTATTGCCTTGGAATGTAAGCGAAATCGATTCTGTATGAACTCGTTCAACTGGTACTCGCATGCATGTTGGCATGATTGTGAGTGAATCTTGATTACAAATTTTGTAAATTTCAGCGATAACTTTTTCTTCTTCACTATTAAAGCCAGTTGCTGGATTCACCGCTGATTCATGACAGAAAATATTGCCTGCACAAGGTTCTGGAAAAATGCTATCGATTGAGGGGGTGTTCCCCGCAGTTTCATGTGAAAGTGCATCTAGTCCAGCTCGACCTGCACCAGAAAGTGCTTGATATGTAGATACCGTAATTGATTGAACATCAAGTTCCTTTAAAAGAATATTGATGGCGGTAAGGAGCACAATTGTGGTGCAGTTTGGTCCAGCAATCAACTGAGGATTAGACAGTAACTCTTCTCCATTGATGTAAGGGATAACTAAAGGTACGTGTGCATATTGGCGGTATGCTGAGGAGCAATCGATGACTTGGCAATTCTTCTTTAGAGCAATGGGTATCCACTCCAATGCTGCTTCATTCGTAGCGCATTGAAAAACTAAAGGTGAAGTCTCGAACAAATCGGCTTGGATGTCCTGTAGCACAAAAGCAAATCCACCAATTTCAATAGATTTGCCTGCAGATTGTGAAGAAGCAGTTGGAATAATCGATGTCGGATCGGCTCCTCGATCCAATAAAATTGAGATGAGTTCTTGCCCAACAATTCCAGAAGCGCCAATGATCAGAATATTGTTATGCATCATTCAAAGGTACGCACGTGCCAATCAATAATGTCGAATTGTCTTGTGCATCAAAGAGAGGTACTTTGGTCGTTCGAATGGCGACTTGCTTGCCTTCGCCTGTTGTAATGACTTCTCTATCGATGACATATTTCACTTTGCCTTCAATGACAGCATAGTTGTCTTTCATCATCTGGTCAGCAGTTTCCTTCTCAAACAAATCGTAATTTGTGAGTCCAATCGCTTTCTCAGTTGGCAAGCCAGTCAAATCCGCCATCGCTTGATTCCAGACTACATGTTTAAAGTGATCTTGAGTGTCATACGCCCATGCTGCGATTGGTAAATTCTGTAATGTTTCTAGTGCGATATCCATCATGTGCAATTGTATCCATCTTTGATATAAATATTACCTTTTTCATATTGCATAGATGCTTAATTCTGTAAGAATGGAGATATGGAGAAAAGGACGATGTGCTGGATTCTAGGAATTGTGACTGGATTTGTATCGAGTCTATGTATCGCTGAAACATGGTATGTCGATGATGATGGGAAAGCAGATTTCAACTCCATCCAAGAAGCAATCAATGTTGCAAGTGACGGTGATGTGGTGTTTGTACGGATAGGTACATACAACGAAGTCATCAATTTTATGGGTAAAAGGATTCAAATCGAAGGGGAAGATCGAGAAACAACAATCATCGATGGCAACGGAATTGATGCCCCTGTTGTCACTTGTGATTCTGGTGAATCTGCATTTAGCGTGTTGAGTAATTTGACGATTCAACATGGTAGTGGTGCGATTTGGACAGACCCTGTGTTTGGTCCTCAAAAATGTGGCGGTGGAATATTTTGCGAAAACTCCTCTCCATTCATTCAACTTTGCATTATCAAAGAGAACGAAGCATGGGGAGGCGCAGGCATATTCGTTTCATCGGGTGAGCCATTTATCATGTTCTCAACAATTACTAGCAACACCGCTGAGGGCCATGGTGGTGGCATCTACTTTAGTGGACATGTGTATGGAACAATTGATTCTTGTATGGTCACTAAAAACCTTGCGAATTGGGGTGGCGGGCTGACCTGTTCTGATGAAAGCGACCCAGTGATACTCAATAGTTCATTTAACTCAAATGGAACATTCAATGTCGGTGGTGGGATGTACATTCGTTCATCAAGCCATCCAATTGCAATTAGTTGTGAATTCAACTCAAACGTCCAAAGTTACAACCCACTTGGGTCTGGTGGTGGAGTTTGTGTTTATGGTGGCGGCACAACTGGTGGTGCTTGTTCGCCCTCCTTCACTGGTTGTATCTTTGCTGGGAATACAGTGCTAGGCGATGGTGGTGGGATGGCAGCTGCGTATGATTCTCATCCAAAAATCACAGATTGTATTTTCGAAGATAACGTTGCTGGTCGCAGTGGCGGTGGTTTAGCAACGGTTGGGGACTCAGGATATTTGTATCCAAGTAATGCAGACGTCTCTGGCACAAAGTTTCAAGATAATGTTGCTGCTGAAGAAGGTGGAGGCATTCATGTTCGCTGGAGCGTTCCAATTTTAAATGGAACGGAGGTGTACTTTAATAGTGCAAACAGTACAGGCGGTGGCATCAACTTTTTTGAATCTCCAAATGCAAGACTGTTAAATTCGTATGTTTGCAGTAACTCCAAAGTGCAAATTGCAGGTTCATATGACGACGGTGGAGGAAATACAATAAGTGACTCATGTGGCTCCTGCGAGGGTGATGTCAATGGGGATGGAATCGTTGACGTCACAGATTTACTTGAAGTCGTCGGCGCGTGGGGTATTTGTGATAACTGTGATGCAGATATCGACGGCAATGGAGTTGTCGATGTGACTGATTTACTGACGGTTGTTGGCAACTGGGGAGAATGCTAAGGCGCACAAGGACCCCATGCCCCAATCACGATAAGTAAATCTACAATATTTACGTTGCCATTTGAATCTAAATCTCCAGAGCATGCGTTACATGCCCCCCACTGTTCGATGAGATTCAAAATGTCTGCAACATTGACTGTGCCATCATCTGTAAGATCGCCTTCACATGCTGAGGTCGTTGGAATTTCGACAACAGAGTGATACTTTCCAGCAACAGCAACAGTAGCATCCTCTATGGGCGGTAAATCCAATTGTCCTTGATTGTTTCGACCCCATGCTTCCACGTGACCATCCTCATGCAGTGCAACTGTGTGGTACCGACCACAACTAAGCGAGATAAATCCATCTCCTATAGGTGCATCGAGTTGACCGTATAAGTTTGCTCCCCAAGCAACGATTGTGCCATCACTTTTGAGTGCAACACTGTGATGCTTACCACCTGCTATTGCAATGTAATCGTTTCCTGCTGGGACGTCACATTGTCCGTCATTATTCCAGCCCCACGCTGCAAGTGATCCATCAGAAAGAATTGCAATTGTGTGTCTTGGTGCTGCGCTAATTGTTGCGATGTCAATCGATTGTGGGACATCGAATTGTCCGTATGATCCATCACCCCATCCAAGAAGTGCGCCGTTTTTAAGTAATGCGATTGTATGTAGTCGTGCTGCCCCAATTTGCACTACACCACTTGTCCCATTTCCATCACATTGTCCACGGTCGTTGAATCCCCAAGCATGCAGCACTCCAGAAACATCAAGTGCAACGCTGTGTCTGTAGCCAACATCGACAGAATTAAAATTGGATCCTTCGATGACATCAGTTTGTCCATCGTCGTTGCGACCCCATGCAACTAATGTTCCATCATCAAGCAATGCAAGTGTGTGCCATGATGCATCCATTTCAACAACATGTTCGTTGAGGGAGGGTGCTGGGCACTGCTCCATTGATGTATCCCCAACGCAAGCGAGATCATCTCCAACAGCAAACATTCCAATTGAGAAAAATCCAAGGGTTGTGACTATTCCTAGGTGTACTCGTGTCATGATTGACCTCCTATGTGGTTGTAGCGCAAGTGCTGAATTACCCATCTTCACACTGCTTGGTCGAATGCTATCACTCTATCGGTAGTTTGTCAATCAAAGGGATGGAATATGTTTTGAAACATCCTTGCTGTGGGGACATGCATACAAAAATATCGCAAAGCGATATTTTCAATGCGTGTCCCCTTTGCGAAATTTTAGATATTGGCCTGTTATTTATGATTCTAGTGACAGTCACTTTGCGCGGTGGCTGTCACCGAGTGGTCCATACTGGATTTGACGCCGTATGAAACTGTGTAGCATTTCATGCGCCGCAAATCCAGCGAGCAACATGGTCGCTCGCAACCTGCGAAGCAGGTGCAATGGGGCACGAAAAAGCCCCTCTGAAGCGTAGCTTCTCGAGGGGCGAAATGAGTGGTCCATACTGGATTTGAACCAGTGACCTCTTGCGTGTCATGCAAGCGCGCTAGCCAACTGCGCCAATGGACCTAAGGCTCATAGGATACCATGACCGTCCAATGCTAGAAAGTCAACTTAAATTGAACTTAACCGACCGCCCTCTGCTACGTTTATTGACTCTTTGCATTCTGTATGTTGCGCAAGGTATTCCATATGGCTTTGTGACTGTGACGTTCGCTTCTTATCTTGCTGAACGAGGGGATACTGTCGCAGCAATCGGTGCAGTGACTGCTCTTTCTACCCTGCCGTGGACATTCAAATGGGTGTGGGGGCCAATCATCGACCGATGGGGAGTGCCTTCGATGGGTCGTAGGCGACCTTGGATTCTCGTTTCACAACTGGGCATGACACTGAGCATTTTAGTGATGGCGTTTGTTCCTGATCCTGCTTTGCACCTGCCCTTAATCGGTTGGCTTGTGTTTGGACACAACATTTTTAACTCACTTCAAGATGTTTCTGTAGACGCACTTGCAGTTGATTTACTTCGTGAGTCCGAACGAGGGCGAGTGAATGGTCTGATGTACGGCTCGAAATATTTAGGGATTTTCTTAGGGGGCGCATTCTTAAGCCGAATGGTTAATGAGGATGGACTTGGGGTTGCCTTTATGATTCAAGTCATGATGCTCGGTGGAATCATGTTGTTTCCTCTGTTAATTCGTGAACGTGCAGGTGAAAAATTATTACCTTGGACTAGAGGAAGTTCACAATTGCCAAAAGAACATCAACTTGCAAAAAGTGTGTTGCAATTGTTTGGATTCTTAAAAAGAGCTTTTTCCTTACGTTCAACTCTACTTGCTGGGGCCATTGGATTGACAATTTTTATTGCAGGAGGCATCCTCTCTCCAATTACAAATGTTATGTTTATCCAAGAGCATGGCTGGACTCGCACAGACTTTACTGATATCAGTGGAGGATATGGAGTTTTTTTTGGTTTAGCAGGCGCGATTGGAGGCGGTTTCCTTGCCGATAAATTTGGTGCTAAAAGAATGGCCGCTATCGGTTGTATTGTTCTTGCGTTGAGTTATGCAATATTTGGATTGTCATCCCCAGAGTCTCCAATTTTCTGGTTTGACTGGTCACACAAAGAGATAATTGTGACGTATGTGTTAACAGATACTTTTTTTAGCAGTTTGATTTCTGCATCTCTATTTGCAATGTATATGACTGTATCTTGGCCTAGAATTGCTGCGACACAATTTACTGCTTACATGGCGATTTTGAATCTCTCTACAGTGATAGGGTTGAAATCATCTGGTTACTTGTACGAGAACGTGCCTGTCGAATTCATTTTTATTGGCGCAGGTATTTTACAACTCGTCGTCATTTGCATTTTTCCGTTCATCGATGTGCATCAAGCGAGAAGAGTCCTTGGGCATGAAAATTAATTAACCCGCGGTTAATTAAATGCCTCTGGAAACGTCGTCAGCCCGCGGTTAATTTTTCTCAATAACAACTGCAGTACCGTAACAAAGAACTTCGGTGGAAGAATCACCGATATCTGAAGAGTCGTAGCGAAAACCGACAATTGCGTTTGCCCCTAACTGTTCTGCATGTTCAAGTAGATGTTGATAGGCATCTTGCCTTGTTTGTTCACACATTTCAGTATATGCACCAATCTTTCCACCGACAATGTTCTTCAAACCACCAAGGATTCCTTGAACTATGGTAGGTGACCGCACGATAATGCCTCGTACGACCCCTTTGTATTCAACAATGCGATGACCTTCAAATTCAAATGTTGTTGTGACTGGTATTGACATGTATCGCAGTATACTCTTTTTATGAACTACCCCCTGCTCATTTCAACATGGTCTTTTTCATTGACAATCATTGAAGTTGAGTTTCCAAAATTATCTATTGGTGGCTCTGCCCTTGATGTTGTTGAAGCGTGTGCAATTGCAGCAGAAGCAGATGAATCGATTGACTCAGTTGGTTTAGGTGGTCTTCCAGACCGCGAAGGCAGATGCACTTTCGACGCAGCTGTCATGCTATCGCCACCGAAGAGTGGTTCTGTGTGCGCAATGGAACGACACCTTCACCCTGTAACTGCCGCACGACTTGTGATGGAGCGAACCGAACACAAAATGCTTGTTGGCTCACTTGCTGATGATTTCGCGGATTCTCATGGCTTGCCTTCGACCACTATTCTCTCTGACAAGGCAAAGACAAAGTGGGAGCATTGGAAGCAATCAAATGCAGAGGCAACTCCCCCTGCTCCTTTTGATCATGGCCATGGTGAGCTCTTTGGAAGTCATGACACAATTGGCACCCTTGCGATAGATGCAGGTGGCACAATGGCTGGTTCGTGTTCAACAAGTGGTATGGCATGGAAAGTGCCGGGACGAGTGGGTGACTCCCCAATCATTGGTCATGGACTGTACGTTGATCCACTGCGAGGGGCTGCGACTGCGACCGGCCATGGAGAATTGATTAGTGGCATCTGTGGAGCATTTTTGGTTGTGGAATTGATGGGTCAAGGGGCAACACCATTGGAGGCAATTCACGATACGCTTGCTCGACTGGCTGAGTGCTGGCCACTTAAACAGGAGCATCAAGTTGCGTTCGTCGCAACGACCCCAAAAGGAGATTTCGCAGGTGGCGCACTTCGAAATGGCTTTAAATATGCTGTTTGTCATGAAGATGAGCAATCGGTACGTGAACCAGATGTCGTGTTGCATCATTAATTAACCGCGGGTTAATTAATTTCCTGGAATTCGTTTATTTAATTAACCGCGGGTTCATCAAACAATTTAGAGCCATTAATTAACCGCGGGTTAATTAATTTAAGCGGCTTTGTTGATTTGAGTGAAGCATTTCAGTGGCGGCAACTTGCAAAGTTTCAGCATGTCTTGGACTGCACCAGAGCCGATGATATACATCGTTACGCCTTGTTCTTCTGCACGCCGCATGATTGCGATGATGCATGCTGCGAGTTTCGTATCAGCAGTGCTGACTGTCGTGAAATTCAACCAGAGTGCTGGGGGTTGGTCTTCGATGATTTCGATGGCGATTTGCCAAAAATTACGAATAACTTCAATTTTTCTTAGATCTCCTCCGATTGCGACGACCCAACTTTGATCAGGGTTAAGCATTGGTTGGGGTAATTCTTCGAGGGATCCACCCATCATGTTGTTGTATGCGATCAAGGCACGACCTCCATGTGCGGTTATGGTTTACAAGACAACCGGCAGGTCCGAGAAACCTTTCAGTTGATTCAATAAAAAAGCTCGCCTTAGGGCGAGCCAGTTTTTTAGTGTAAAAAAGGTTGATTAATGATCAACTACAGGATACGGTGAAAGCATCGAGGGTTTATCGAGCAAGGTAGCTCGTCTCATGTCATCGACAAACATTCGGTCATTTGCATTGTTGACAACCACAATACCTGCATCATTTTCGGCATATGTTTCACTCAGACCATCCATATTTGGAGTGAGGTCTTTCAATACCGCACTCTTGGAGTGTGGTTGGTGAGTACATCCTGCGAAAGCAGCGATTAAGGCGAAAAAAGTAACAGTGATGAGCAATTTATGCATTATTAAATTCCTTTGTCGATCTTGAACTTCGCAGTATACAGGGTGTTCGTCAATTCGTTCATTATTTTCATGCACATCGGCATTCTCCTGCTATCCTCCCCATCTATGGCAGATGAAATGACAATCAGTGAATTTCAAGAGTTTATTCGAGAGCGTTATTTTGAGACTGATTCTAAGCGAGGAACCGCCAAAACCTTCCTCTGGCTATCAGAAGAAATAGGCGAATTAGCCCATGCCTTAGGCAAATATGAGTGTGGGGAACCAGATATGCAGAATTTACGTGAAGAATTCGCTGATGTCCTTGCGTGGTTGACGACCCTTGCCAATATCACGGAAATTGATTTGACGGCTGCAATTCACGACAAATACATCAAAGATGGTGGCCCTAAGGGAACCAAATGAGCAGAATTGATGACATTTTCAAATCTCGCTCAAATGCACTGATGCCCTTCATCGTCGCAGGCGATCCATCTTTGGAAGCAACAGAAGGTGCAATTCTGGCGATGGCTGATGCTGGTGCCGACATCATCGAAATCGGAATCCCTTTTAGTGACCCAATTGCTGATGGACCTGTGATTGCTGCTGCGATGTATCGTTCACTTGAACGCGGTGTGAAGCCGTCAAAAGTAGCAGAACTTATCGCAAGAGTCCGCCCACAGATTGACATTGGTTTGATTGCAATGGTGAGTTGTTCGATTGTGAGGCGATGCGGTGGAACAGCATTTATCGATCAGTTCAAAGAAGCAGGAATCGATGGAATAATCATTCCAGATATTGATGAAACTGAAGCCGTTCCACTTTCCCAGTACTGCACTTCGATCGGTCTTTCCTTTTCAATGTTGATTGCACCAACAACTCCTCTTGAAAGAGTAAAGAAATTAGCTTCGATTTCAAGCGGATTCTTATATGTCCTCGCAAGGACAGGGTTAACTGGTGAACAACAGGATGTCCCAAACTTGTCCAAACGAATTCAAGAAATCCGCACTGTCACCTCTCTGCCTCTGGCGGTTGGATTTGGCATTTCCACAGCCCAGCATGTGAAATCTGTGTATGAATCTGCAGACGCAGCAATTGTTGGCTCGGCACTTGTCCGCAGAATGGAAGAAGCTGACGATTCAGTGTTGGCTGCATCACAATTTGTTTCAGAAATTTCATAGTTTGACCTTGCTTGAAAACTTCATCGATTAGATACTACTGAAAACAGGCAGGAGGCCCTCAATACTATGGAACATGGAACTATGTCAAACGCAACGGATATGCAAACTACTGATTATTGTGACAATTTCGGATGTCGAACCTTCTCTGGCGATGTAATGCTTCGGTATCTGCAACCTGAAGTCTATGAGTCACTGCTTGAGACGATGGAAAACGCAAAGCCACTTGACCCTGCAATTGCAAACAACGTTGCACATGCAATGATGGAATGGGCAATTGAACATGGTTGTACACATTACACACACTGGTTTCAACCGTTAACAGGCGCAACCGCTGAAAAACACGATGGATTCCTTGAACCAACAGAAAAAAGAGCGATCGCCGAATTTCCTGGTGACATGCTTATTCGTGGTGAGCCAGATGCCTCAAGTTTCCCTTCTGGTGGAATTCGTGATACATGGGAAGCACGTGGGTACACAGCGTGGGATGCAACAAGCCCTGCATTCATTATGCCAAACGAAGAAGGTGGAACGTTATGTATTCCCACCGCATTCGTTTCGTGGACTGGCGAAGCGTTAGATAAGAAAACTCCCCTGCTACGATCAATTGATGCAGTTAACCAACAAGCGATGCGTGTTTTAAAAATATTTGGAGCTGATGAAGGCGTAACTCGTGTCATCACGACGCTTGGACTTGAGCAAGAGTACTTCCTTGTTGACGAATCGTTCGTTGCAAATCGTGAAGACCTGTTGTTGTGCGGCCGTACAATTATTGGCACTCCTCCTCCGAAAGGTCATCAACTTGATGACCATTACTTTGGCAAAATTCCAGACCGCGTTTTAGCGTTTATGGATGATGCTGAACAACAACTCTATGAACTTGGAATTCCTGTAAAAACGAGGCACAACGAAGTTGCGCCTGGTCAATATGAAATAGCACCGATGTATGAAAATGCAAATGTTGCTTCAGATCACCAGATGCTCTTGATGGAAATTCTGAAGTCTACTGCACGCATGCACGGTTTTAAATGTTTACTTCATGAAAAACCATTTGCTGGAGTGAATGGATCAGGTAAACACAACAACTGGTCAATCGCGACGAATACAGGCAATAATCTGTTGAGTCCTGGTAAAGCACCTCATGAAAACATGCAATTTTTGACCTTCTTGTGTGCAGTGATTCGTGCAGTTGATATTCATGCAGATTTACTTCGAGCATCAATTGCATCTGCAGCGAATGACCATCGACTTGGTGCGAACGAAGCACCACCTGCAATTATCTCCATTTACTTAGGTGCGATGTTAAGTGATATTCTTGACCAAATTGAGAATGATGAGTCAAGAGGACCTCTTGAAGGTGGCAAACTAGATTTTGGTGCAACGACAATGCCCGACCTTGACAAGCACAGCGGCGATCGAAACCGTACTAGTCCATTTGCATTTACTGGAAATAAATTCGAGTTTAGGGCAGTTGGTTCTACTTCAACAATCGCATGGCCGAATACTGTACTCAATACGATCATTGCTGAGTCTTTAGATTACATTGCAACTCAATTAGAGGCCTCACTTGCAGGTAGTAATTCACAAGAACAACGAGACACTGCAGTTCGATCATTACTACGAGAAGTTCTTCAATCACATCGCAGGGTTGTTTTTGATGGCGACAATTATTCGAGTGAATGGCACGAAGAAGCAGAACGTCGCGGTCTACCAAATCTGAAAACTGCACCAGACGCATTCCCAGCATTAGTGACACAAAAAGCATTAGACATGTTTGATCATTACCATGTTCTATCAAATAGAGAGATGGAAGCACGAGAAGAGGTTCTGCTTGAACAATACGCGACGATGGTCAGCATTGAAGCAAGGACTCTCATTATGATGCTCTCGACTCAAGTTTTGCCAGCTGCCCTTCGGTACCAAGGTGAACTTGCTTCAATCGTCTCAGCGTTACACGCTAATTCAGTTGAATGCAGTCGTTCAGTTGCTCGATTGGGTGATGTTGGTCGAATGTCTGAATCTCTTCAGGAATCAATCGATATGTTGCAAGATTCGGTACAGAAGGAATTTGATAGCGTTCAAGAACACGCAAATTACATTCGAGACTCACTCATTCCATCGATGAATGTTGCACGTGTGATTTCTGATCATCTTGAAGAGTTGGTTCCAGATGATATTTGGCCACTCCCTTCGTACACTGAGATGTTGTTTATCAGATAGGGTCTGGTACGGGGTCTGGTACGGGGTCGGTACGGGGTCTGGTACGCCTATAGAACAACTTAGTTGCACTGAAGGTGTACTAGACCCTATTTACCCTGTAATATATGCGGTCTATGACGACCGCAACACACCCCTACGAATTGACTATTGAAGATGCTGGACCAGCTCGCAAGCGAGTGAAAATCACGGTTCCAGTAGAAACTGTGACGACGAAACTCAAAGAATCAGTTGGCACGTTGATGAACCAAACGGTGCTCCCTGGTTTTCGAAAGGGAAAAGTCCCTTCACATATCATCGAAAAACGATTTGGGGATTCGATTCGTGATGAAGCAAGAAATGAAATCATTGCTGATGCATGGAAAAATGCAGTTGAAGAATTTGAACTTCGACCCCTTGGTGATCCTGAGCCAGTTGGAAATCCTGAAGATGTTCGATTAGAGGATGGCAAGCCATTGACTCTGGAATTAGAGGTTGAAGTGATGCCAGAATTCGACCTCCCTGCTTTTGATGACATCAAACTAACGAAACCAGTCGTTGATGTCACAGATGAGCATATTGATGATGAAATTGAACGCCAGAAGATTCGAAACGGGAACCTCGAAGATGTCGAAGGCAAAGTATCCGAAGGCGAGTTCCTCATTGGTCCAGCAGTTGTGAATCTTGATGGTAACGAAGAGCCATTCTTCAAAACTGAGCAAACTCGGCTAACAGTTCCACCAAAAGATGATGGTGGTGAAGTGCTAGGGTTGTTCATCGATGATTTAGGAAAAACACTCGATGGTGCTGCCGTTGGTGATGAAATCACTATTTCCACGACAGGTCCAGAGGAACATGAATTAGAGGATGTTCGTGGTGCAAAAGTTGTGATTACTTTCAACGTTGTGCAGACTGTAAAAATCGTCCCATTGAGTGACGACGAACTCGCCTCAACCTTTGGACTAGACACTATTGAGTCTGTGAAGGAGCAGGTTAAAATTGCTCTAGAACAACGACGAGATAAAGATCAAGCGGCCGTTCTGCGCCAGCAAGCAACTGAAGAGATTGCAAATCGGGTTGAGATGGATCTTCCAGAGAAAACGAGCTCAATGCAGGCTGATCGTGATTTGCAAAGATTGCGGACTGAACTTCAAAGCTCTGGTCGAATGACAATGGAAGAAGTTGAAGCTGAAGTTGCAAAAGTTCGAAGTGGATCTGCTGAAGAATCGAAGAAGCGATTAAAGATGTATTTTATTCTGACTAAACTTGCGGAACATTTCCATGTGACGGTGAGTGAGATGGAAGTAAATGCTCGCATTGCTGAAATTGCAATGCAAAATGGAGTTCGTCCAGAAGAGATGCGTAATAAACTTGCAACTCAAGGACAATTACAGCAAATACAATCTGTCGTACAGGAAGAAAAAGCAGCCGACCAACTTGTTGCTGCATGCAGTGTTTCAGAAATGCCTGTTGAAGAATGGCAAGAGCAAGAGTCTGGTGCTTCAAAGAAGACGAAAAAGAAAACGGCTAAGAAAACTGCGAAGAATACAGCTTCTAAGAAAAAGACGAAAAAGAAGACTGCGAAAAAGACTAAAAAATCATCAAGTAAATCGTAATGTTTTTGGGAAGTGCATTCATGGATGTTCTTCCGGCAACGTTGCTTCTTATCGCATTTACTGTAGTGGGTGGCGTGATTATTTTTCTTGTTCGCAAAAATTTGAAGCAAAACCCTACAAAGTCATCCTCATTCACGCTTGATGAACTACGAAAAATGCGAGATGAAGGCACGATGAGTGAAGAGGAATTTGAGCATGCCAAGCAATCTATTATTGACCAATGCATGTAATTGACGACCGATATCTGCAAAATGAACCCTAGAAGGGCAAAGAAGGGCAAAAAGCATTGTGAAATAGGTGGGCAAAACCATTTTTTTATGCCACAATTGAATGGAAACGCGGATAAATCCGCAGAGAAGAGAGCAATTCATGAGTAAACGAACAGAGAACGGCAGCACTCCAACACCTAGCATGGAACATGGTTCCCCTTTTGAAGGGGTCGGTGGTGGTGCATCAGGTGGAGGATCCGGTGGAGGTTCAGGGGATGGTTCTGGTGGAGGTTCTGGGGATGGTTCCGGGGGTGGTTCCGAGGGTGGATTTCGTGGACGAAGAGTGACGACTTGTTCATTTTGTGGCAAAACGTCAAGAGAAGTTGGACCGATGGTTGAGGGTCCAAATGAAATATATGTGTGCTCAAATTGCACAGATTTATGCCAAAATATTTTTAAACAAGAGCGTCGCAGAATAACTGCTGCATCGCCTACGTTTACGTCCATTTTAACTCCGAGCCAGATTAATGAATATTTAGAGCAATATATTATTGGACAAGATCGAGCAAAACGATCACTTTCGGTAGCCGTGCATAATCATTACAAACGGCTATCTCAACTGGACAATGCTGATCGGGATGTAGAGTTGGATAAATCGAATGTTTTGATGATCGGTCCAACAGGGACAGGCAAGACTCTTCTTGCAAAGACATTGTCTAGAATTTTGAACGTCCCATTTGCGATTGCTGATGCAACGACGTTAACCGAAGCAGGTTATGTTGGAGAAGATGTCGAAAATTTACTGTTGAAACTATTGCAAGCAGCTGATTTTGATTTAGACGCAGCTCAGCATGGCATTATTTACATTGATGAAATAGATAAAATTGGACGCACAACTCAGAATGTGTCAATTACACGTGATGTTTCGGGTGAAGGTGTACAGCAATCGTTGTTAAAAATGCTTGAGGGTGTTGTTGCAAATGTGCCTCCACAAGGTGGTCGGAAGCATCCCGAGCAGCAGTACATCCAGATGGACACCTCAAATATTTTGTTTATTTGTGGTGGTTCTTTTGATGGAATTTGCGACATCATTTCCAAACGCATTGGTAAATCTAGAATTGGTTTTGGCGGATCAAGTGGAGAAACTGTTGACGATTCATTGCGTAAGGCTGAGTTGTTGGAACAAGTGACGACCGAAGACATTTTGCATTTTGGTCTCATCCCAGAGTTGCTTGGACGTCTTCCAATTGTAACTCCACTCATGCCACTTACAGAAGATGCCATGGTTCGAATATTAACGGAACCACGCAATGCGATTGTGAAGCAATATCAACATCTCTTTAATCTTGAATCATCTCATTTGGAGTTTACTTCAGATGCTCTTCATCTCATTGCAAGACGGGCGATGGAACGAGGGACTGGTGCTCGTGCCTTGAGGGCGGTCATTGATAATTTTATGATTGACGTGATGTATGACTTACCAGATCGTGATAACCAAGACGCTGTGTACTTGATTGATGCTGAGGATATAGAGAACGGTCTTAACTTGGATAAGATTCAGCAACCTCCAAAAGCAACAAAAGAATCTGCCTGATTGGTGTGTGACGGTCACCACACATACAGTGTGCTAGTCACGGGTTTTACACGACCAGGGATTGAATGGTATAATCCCCAATTCGCCCTTTAACGGGCTCTAGGAGACTTGATATGCCACGTGTCTGTTTTTTTACTGGTCGCAAAACGAAAGTCGGTCGCAAGATTCGCTACCGAGGTAAGCCAAAATACCAAGGTGGTATTGGGTTGAAGATTACAGCCAACGATAAGCGTCGTTTTAAGCCGAATTTACACTCTGTTAGAGCGATTGTTGATGGCAAACCAAAGCGTGTGAGGGTCTCTACAAAAGCAATTAAACAGGGACTTGTCGTAAAGCCCCTGAAGCGAAAGTACGGGTACACCCGCCAGCAGAAGTTACAGCAAGCGGGTTAATTTCAGATATTTCTCGAGTGATTCACTCGTTTTGATCGAATTTGTGCGAAAAATTTTAAAAAAGGCCAGAAAAAACCACTTTTTTTGTGGAAACGTCCGAAAAAACAACGCATTAAGTTGACTGCAGGGCTTCCCTGCGTATTCTTAGTGATATTACATACGGCAGCATCACGCTCAACGGGACAAAACTACTATCATTGATAGCTAAGAAACGTCCAAACCCTTCATCGTGTACAAGCCAACAACTCAATAATCAATCGGTTTTGTGTGTTTAGTAGTAGAAGCACTATCGTTATGTGCACATCTTTTGAAGGTGTCATCAGAATTGAAGGGTATCAGTACGCATGGATGCGTATCGTGGAATTGAAATGACCGTAGGAAAACAGTTAGGAATGAGTGACAGATCAGATATAGAGAGAGTGCGTGAGCAAGTTGACCTTGTCGCACTTATTTCTGAATATATTCCATTGAAACAGAGCAGCCGCGAATGGGTTGGCCTCTGCCCTTTCCACGATGATCATAAACCTTCGATGCGTGTTGTCACACACAAAGACCAAGACTTTTATAAATGTTTTTCATGTGGAGCAACAGGCGACTGTTTTAAGTTCGTTCAAAATTTTCTTCAAAAGGACTTTGGAGAAGCCCTACGATTCCTCGCTGATCGGGTTGGTATTGAATTACAAGCTGCTCCATCTGAGGAAGGAATCTCATCACGCAGTTCAATGCGACGTGCAATGGATTGGGCTTCGAAACTATATCAGGATGCACTTTCTAATACGAACGAGGGAGAGAATGCATTGACCCAGTTACACTCTAGAGGATTTACGGATGACTCCATCGCACATTTTTCTATAGGCGTTGCTCCAGATTCTTGGACGTTTCTTACGGATAAATTGCAAGGGAATCCTGAGAGAATCGAAACAGGATTAGATGCTGGTCTCCTAAAGAAGAACGAAGAAAAGAACAGAGTGTACGATGCATTTCGACACCGAATCATGTTTCCAATTTTAGATGAGGCAGGGTCAACAATTGCGTTTGGGGCAAGACGGATCCTTGAAGAAGATGAACCAAAATATCTAAACAGCCCTGAAACTGTGTTGTTTCACAAATCGAAAACTTTGTATGGATATACTCAAGCAAGACCTTCTATTCAAAAAGAAAGTAAAGCGATTGTAGTTGAAGGATACACAGATGTTATTGCGTGCCACCAAGCAGGAATCACAAATGTGGTTGCAACTCTTGGTACTTCTTTAACACCAGACCATGCAGACAAACTTTCTCGAATCTGTAACGAAGTGTATCTAGTGTTTGATGGCGATAGCGCTGGGCAATATGCTGCAGATCGGGCAATAGAGTGTTTCTTTCTTAAGAATATCGATGTCCTTATCTGCGTTCTGCCTGAAGGGCAAGACCCAGCAGATCTAGTTGCAGACAAAGCGAATTTCGCCGCGTGTATTGAGCATGCAGTTGACGCCTTGACGTACAAATTTAATCGTCTTGAAAGTGCCCTTTCGCAAGAACAAACGACTTCTGGCAAATCACAAAGAATCGATTCTTTCTTAGATGAGTTGGTTCGACTTGGCGTGGAACATCTCTCCAGTTCTCGAAAAACATTCATCTATGAACAGATTGCAATACTTCTCCGTATCCCAATGGAAGACGTCCAGAAGGAATTGAAGAGCAGACGCCCTGCTACTGCAAGGAGTAAGAAGCAGGAGATAGTAAGCGAACCTGTCCAGTTGCCAAAAACACTGACGCGAGCCAGACAAATCGCTGAACGAGAGTTTCTTGCCATATTATTATTCGACCCAACTGAATCATCAGCGTGTTTGAGAGAGTCAGGATTGACGATTACAGTTGAATCATTTCTTGATCCAATCGCCACCAAAATTGCTGGTTACATCTTGCCCAAGTTGTTAGCAGGAACGCTTTTCACAATGCCTGAACTTATTACAGACTTAGATGAAGAGAGCGAAAATGTGGCGACAACGCTCTATTTTGTTGGGCAAAGAATTTGTAATACATATGAAAGCGTCGTGTATGCACTTGAAATGACAATGAGCGCGTTTGTCCAATCAATTGAAAAACAAGCGATTGCTGATGAAGTAAAAGGGATACACGAGGTTAAAGATTCTGAACAAAAAACACAGGCGGCACAACAAGCGATTGAGTCAATCCGCCGTCAACAATCAGCGAGGAACGCATCATGATTCCATCGCATTTATGTACATTCAAACTATTGAACAATTTGTCTGTTGTTCAATTGCATAGTGAAGACAAAGGAGCACAGTCGTGACAACAACGATAAGAATGAAAAGAGAAGTTCGCATCCCAACCATGCATCCAAGCATGGAATGTTTATTGCAAGAAGCAATAGAGCGTGGATGGGTTTGCTATGAAGAGATTAACTCGGCATTGCCTGATGAGTTTTTGTCTGCAGAGAAAATTGATGATTTACTCGCACTTCTAAGGCTGTTAAAGATTGATTTGATTGGCGAGGATTTCAGAATGCGACGTGGATGGAATCAATACTTCATTCCCCTTCAGACGAACCTTAGGTTCAAAAGGGACACGCCATGGAAAGACAAAGCTCAAAAATTAGCTGAAATTGCAGAAGATGAAGGTAAAGACCCCAAAGCGGCAGTTCATATCGATGCCGATGATGATTTGTTGGATGAAGAAGAAGCGCAAGCGGTCATTGCTCAGGCGCTTGCTGAAGCATCATCCCGAAGAATTGATGATCCAATTCGAATGTACTTAACACAAATGGGCAGCATCTCTTTGCTTACACGCGAAGAAGAAATTCGCCTTGCAAAGAAGATTGAATCAACACGGTTTGTGTTTCGGCGACTTGTGTTGGAATCAGATTATGCTGCGGTTCAAGCAATCGAAATTTTAGATTTAGTGCATGAAGGCAAATTGCCATTCGATCGAACAATGCGGATTTCCACTGCAGAAGAAAACGCAAAGCAAAAGGTTGCAAGTAGAATTCCAATCAATACGGCAACTGTTCGATTGCTGCTAGCAGCAAACGCTGAAGACTGGGCTCGCTGTGAAGAAGGTGGCCTGAAGAAAGTAGAACTTGATGAGATTAGATCAAGAATGCAAGCTCGTCGAAGAAAAGTCGCTTCACTGCTAGAAGAATGTTGTTTGCGGACTGCAAAAATACAACCATTGCTTCGTAAGTTGCAGTCCATTGCCAAGAAATTTAAACAGATTGATGCGGATCTTATAAATGCGAAGAAGCGAAATAGCAATTTTGATCCAGATGACATTGTAGTGATGGAAGAAGAACTTTCAGGGTTAAGAAGTTTGATTCTTGAACAACCTGAAGAATTAGAACAGCGACTGAAAGTGATTGATGTAGTTTTTGAAGAATACGACCAAGCAAAACGAGATTTATCTGGTGGGAACTTAAGGCTAGTTGTATCAATCGCTAAAAAGTATCGAAATCGTGGATTGCCTTTCCTTGACATCATTCAAGAAGGAAACACAGGTCTTATGCGTGCAGTTGATAAATATGAGTATCGACGTGGGTATAAATTCTCAACATATGCAACATGGTGGATTCGTCAAGCAATTACCCGTGCGATTGCGGATCATGCTCGGACAATTCGAGTGCCAGTGCACATGATTGAAACGATGTCCAAACTTCGTGGTATTCAGAAACGATTGCTTCAAGAAATCGGTCGAGAGCCAACTCTTGAGGAAATTGCTGAAGCTGCAGATATGACGCATGAAGAAACAAAGCGAGTGATGAAGATTTCCCGTCATCCGATAAGTCTAGACAGACCAGTTGGCGAGTCTGAAGATTCTCAGTTTGGTGATTTTATTGAAGATGAGCGTCAACAAGCACCCTCAGAGACAGCAACAAGTGAAATGCTTCGTTCGAGAATTAACGATGTGTTAAAAACACTCACATATCGTGAACGAGAGATTCTGAAGTTGCGATACGGTGTCGGTGATGGATATACATACACACTTGAAGAAGTCGGCCGAATCTTTAAGGTCACTCGAGAACGTGTTCGCCAAGTTGAATCGAAAGCAATTCGAAAACTTCAACACCCTGTACGCAAACGACGGTTGTCAAGTTTCATTGATCAAGTTGAGGAAAATGACGAGTAATTGAGTGGCGTCTAGTTATGCATTTACTTGAGTGAGGAGTGAATCTACAAGGTCTGAATCTGTAGAGATTACCCACCCTGTTTTACCTTCTAGAGTGACTGCTTCTATTGCATCTATGTTTGCGTTTAGATTTGCTACTTTCTCTAAAATGCGTATGAAATCGCCACCACGTTCGTCTTCAGTGACGTGGATGACTTTTTCTTCGTTGATTTGCAATTCTGCAGATTTTGCAAAGTCTCTAAACTGAGCATCTCGTTCAGGGATACAGCGCATTGTTGAAGTATTGTCATTATTTCCTCGTGCCCACAAGGACATGAGTGTGATATCAGCAGTACGCATTCGATTTGCTAACGCTAGAAGAATCCCGGGTTGGTCTGGCAAGTCAAATCGGAATACGGTGCATGATGTGGCTTTAGACATGTTCTTTATGTTACTCGCATTGTCCCCAAGCTGCGATGACTGCGAGAAGGTCTCCAGTATCAACTGTTCCTGAATTGTCAATATCAGCCGCGCTTTGATCTTCACCCCATGCACCGACGACTTCTAGTAGGTCACTGACATTGATGAGCCCATCACCATTGAGATCTTCAGGACAATCAGCCTCGCACGCCCCTTCATCAGCACATGTCGTGGCGTCGTCAGACCATAAAGCGCCTACAGCTGAGCAATCTGCTTCAGTTAAATCTAGGCACCAATCAGGACCACAACACGCTCCTACTGGCTGAGGGCATTCTGTTGTACTGCACGCGCTGGCATCGCCTTGGAAAGACCCTGCTACTGCAAGGCAATCTTCAGGAGTCACAGGTCCGATGCAATTACCATCGTCAAGGCAGCATGCTCCCTCTGGGAAACAGGTGGTCGTTGCACACGATGTGCCCCCACCCATATGCTCGCCCCCGACAACAAGGCATGTATTTAAATCAAACTCCACACAATTGCCTGTAGACTCGACACAGCATGCACCTTCACCAGAGCCGCAAGTGTACGTCGCACATGATGTTCCCTCTGCAGAAGCTGTTCCACCAAAAATTGCACAGTCTGCTGGTGTAGCATCAGAGCAGGTATTATCTGAGAAACAACAAGCAACTGGGTCTACAGTGCATTCAATTGGTGTGTATGCAGATCGCAACACCCAATCCCCGCTGGGTGTGCAGATACCTGGAAATTGTTGAAAAGTCATCCAGCCACTTCCGCAGACGCAAAATGAACCACTGACTGCTTCAATCCAGTTTTGATTCGGAAATTGAAGCCCGCTCATATCTGTACACGGAAAAGCATTGCTGCTTGTTGGCGGAGAGGTAATGCACGGGTTGCCAGGATTATGATGTTGGACAACTTTAAAAGCGACTGTAAACGAGTTTTGTCCGCTGTCGTTATAAATGTATATCTGATCAGGATCACCTGGATCTACGGACACCGAGATGACAACTCCATTCGTTCCCGGAGGCATAACAAGGTGTGGCAGAATAACATCATCGCTAGCAAATGAAGCAACTTGGATACCGTTCGTTGGAGTTCCGTCCCATACAGTCACAGACCAATGGGTTGTGGTTTGCTGAGTCGCTCCACTCGTTGCGAACAATACTTCCATCACATCGACTTTGATTGGAAATTGGTCAGCAGGAACGGAGTACGTTGCACCTAAAGACTCGCCTTCAGCAAATCCAGCTTGAAGAATATATTGTCCATCGCCGAAATCACTATCAGTCAATGCTACAGGAATACTTGGGCAAACACCTCTGAATGAACCATGGGGAGTGCTGCCTTTTAGTAATGGATTTTTAAAGGTAGCTTTTAGGGATGTCGGTGCTGTGGGCTGAATTAGAATTTGATCAAGTTTATTGCTCTGATTCGCATCAGATCCAAAAGCGTCAGTAATTCCAGAGTAGAGAAACAGTGCTGTAAGAAGAATCGTTCGCATAAATACCTTTCAACCCAAGAGTAACTATTAATCCATCATGCGCGTTTGAGGCATGAAAGTCAATACAAATCTAAGAGAAATTACTTTAAAGCGAATTCAAGAGCAGAAAGAAGGGATTCTGGTTCTGCTAATCTTCCCATTCCTTCAGCCCGACAAGCTTGCCAACCATCTTCTGATGAAAGGACAGTAAAACCATCTTCTGATAATGTTTTTAGGTTTCGTTGGGTTGCTGGCTGATTGAGCATTGTGACGTTCATTGAGGGCGCAATAAGAACAGGTATTTGCGTTCGATCAATTGCCGAACAAACAAGCGACACAGGGTCATCTGTGATTCCATTTGCTAGTCGACCGAGCATATCCATTGTGCAAGGTGCGATGAGCATGGCATCTGCTTTGCTTGCAATTTTAATATGTTGAGGGTCATTTCCATCAATGTGTTTCCACTGGGAGTCAAACACAGCTCGGCCAGTAAGAGATTCAAATGTAAGTGGAGTGACAAATCGAGCAGCTGATTCTGTCATGACAATATCAACCACGGCACCACTCTGAATAAGGGAGCTTACGAGGTCAGCGACTTTATAACACGCAATTCCACCGGTTAATCCGATGATGATTCGCTGGCCATGTAGGTGCGAATGCTCAGTGGTCATGCATTATGTTCCAGAGGAGGAATCAGGATCAAAATCTGAATTTGAGTAATCAGCCGTGATTTTATCTTCCAAAATCTCAGCAATGACCACTTCTAAATCTGATCGGCCATCTCGCTCTACGAGTGGTCGAGCACCATCTACGGCCAATTGGCGAAGGCGGTGCTGTATTAGTGCTGTTAACTTAAAGCGTCCACCGCATTTACGTACTATTTCGTCACTTCGTAAGGCTTCAATCATGTTCACATCTCCTAATTCCCCAGGACTCCCAGATTGTCAAATCTGTGTATTAATAGTTGGCGAATCAGAGATTATACAGAATATGACGATACTTGTCATGCTAATTATCAGGTGAGGAATGGTAGAATCACCCTTTTTACTCTTCTAATTGGAAGATTTAATGAACCGAATTTTCACTCCACATTTGCGTCGTCTTGGACTGCGACTTGGCTTTGAGAGGGACTGGTACCTCTACCTTGTTGCAGCTGTCATCGGGATGTTCATGGGATTGGCAGCGGTTGCCTTTGTATGGCCGTTGAGACAAAGTGAGTTCTTCGCCGACCATTTAGAGCACTCAAAAAATTTATGGATTCTTGTTCTCCTTGGTCCTGCAATCGGTGGTTTGATTACAGGAGTTCTTATTACGTTCTTAAGCCAAGACGGCGTCGGTCCTGGAGTGACGTCTGTGATTTATGCAGTCCAGCGAAAAAAAGGAAAAATGTCTTGGAAAATCGGTTTGCGAAAATGGCTTGCATCTACTGCGACGATTGGCTCAGGTGGTTCAGCGGGTGCTGAAGGTCCAATTGTCACAATTGGAGCAGTCGTTGGTTCAAATATTGCAAGGATTCTAGGTACTGGTTCACAACATACAGGAACCCTGCTTGGATGCGGAGCAGCAGCCGGACTCGCTTCAGTTTTTAACGCGCCGATTGCAGGAATCTTTTTTGTGATGGAATTACTTTTGCGTGATTTTTCACTTAAAACTTTTACTCCAATCGTCATTGCTGCAGTTGTATCTTCAGCAACGACCCAAGGCATTCTTGGAGATGCAGCCTTGTTCGACGTTGGGGATAGTTTCATCCAAGGAGATTTGGGCTTTAGTGCAATCCAAATTCCAACGTTCCTCGTTCTAGGACTCGTGTGTGGTTTGATTGGCGCAATTTTTGTTCGTTCACTTGATTTTTCAGAGCGTGCTTTTGCATCGACAAAATTGCCAATGTATGCGAGACCACTTTTGGGGGCTATTCTGCTTGGAATCATCGGAGTTGCAATCTTGTGGATGACAAACAGCCAACATGTCCCAATGTTTTATGGGAACGGATACCCTTCAATCAAAGAATTACTGAATCCAGCATCATACTTTACGAATGAGTCACATTCTGTTCTCAGAGACGCCTCTCCATTGTTGATTGGCTTGGTTGGATTAGCGGTCATTAAATTAGTCGCAACAAGCATCACAGTAGGATCTGGTGGTGCGGGCGGATTGTTCGCTCCTTCACTACTTATTGGTGCAGCGACTGGTGGTGTCGTTGGCTATTCAGTACACGCCCTTGGATGGTTTCCTGGCACATCCCCTGCTTACTTTGCTCTTGTAGGTATGGCGGCATTGGTTGCAGCAACTACACACGCACCGTTAACAGCCATACTGATTGTTTACGAAGTTACTCAAAGTTACGAACTTATTCTTCCTTTGATGTTTGCTGCAGTAGTCAGCACGGTCATCGCAAGATTCGTATGTAAAGACAGCGTGTATACCTTCAAGTTGTCTCGAATGGGCGTACGTTTAGGAGCGATGAGTGACTTGACAGTGCTTAGGCGATTAACTCCAGAAGATGTTCAAATTGAACACGCAACAATTGTGAAACGGTCAGATTCTGCACAAGATTTAGTACATTTGATGGAGTGCGAAGGTACGTGTGACTTTGTAGTTGTTGATGATCATGACAAATATTGCGGAATGGTCACTTCAGAGGACTTACGCGCTGCACTTGTCTATCGAGAGGCAATTCCCCTACTACAAGTGTCTGAATTGCAAAGATCAGATTTACCAACGATCTCCAACGAAGAGACCCTAGATATAGTGTTAGACAAGTTTTCTCGATCTGATGTTGAGGCTCTCGTGTTATTGAACACCCACGGAGATGTCCAAGGCGTCATTACGCGTTCAAACTTAATGAAACGATATCAAGTTGCGTTGGATGAGGACTCAAGTTGATGATGTCTACTCGTCTCTTATTTCCAAGGAAGCAAAAACTGACGAAAAAGTCTGACTTCACATCACTCTATTCTTCAGGAATCAAAAAAACTGAAGGTCCATTACTTATCCACCGAAAGCAAAATGGACTTGGTTATTCTAGATTGGGGCTCTCTGTACCTAAACGAGTAGGGAATGCAGTGAATAGGAATAAAATCAAGCGACTCTGCAGAGAAGCTTTCCGTCAAGTGCAGCATAATTTTTCAACACCAATCGACATCTTGATTACCGTTCGCCCGCATACTCCTATGGAACTTGAGCAGTACGTTTTGCACATTTCGACAGGTGTTCAGTAATGCGATGTTTGTATAAGCTGCCCCAGCACATTTGCATTGTTTTTGTCCGTTTGTACCAGTTAACACTTAGTCCATTTATTGGAGGGCATTGTCGGTTTCAGCCAACTTGTTCAGCATATGCAATTGAAGCGTTGCAAAAATACGGAGCAATGAAGGGTTGCGCAAAATCATTGTGGCGAATTGTGCGTTGTAATCCTCTTGGTGGATGTGGACACGATCCTCCGTAATTGAAAAGGATTATGTTATTTTCTGTCAACGGTATCAGATGGAGATTGGCTTTGATTATTCTCTGCTTCTTTCGCCATTTTCTTTCTCCATGCGTCAAGCCCTGGAGGAGGTGGAAAGGCTTTTTCAAATGTTCGTACTTTGCTCAAAGGATGTCGGTTATATTGTGCTTTCAATCGAGGAGTGATGCTGTCATATACTCTAGGTCGTAATCCCTGCTCCAATTTGTCAACACCACCCCAAATCGCCATTCGCTCTTCAATTGATACAGTAGGATCAGTCATCAACTGTTCAAATGTAATTTGAGCACTCGATTCAAGAGCGCCAATGATATCTTTAATCCTGCCAGTACCAAACTTCGTTGTGTAATTGTTGTATTCGTTTGTTTTAAATTCCTCGGTGACTTGCTTCGCGAACTGCACTGCTTCCCTGAACAATTCTGGATCGTTTTGACCAATGCCAACCCTAAATGCATAACGAAGTGCAGAAGTGACATCACTAATTGCTACAGCCGGAAGTCTTTCATACTTTCCTTTTGTTTCTTCTTGGACCCAAACATCTAGGGGCACTTTATATGCTGTGTTCGGTGGAGTAGCTCCAGTGCCGAAGAGTTCATCGAGTTTGTCAAGCATCGCTTGAGCTCGTTCCAGTTCGCCCTGTCTGTACCATTCTCGAGTGGCTGAACCAAGAAAGTTTCTTAAAAAAGTAGTAAAAGTATCACTGCCTGCACCTCTTACAAAATAATGTTTTTTGTAAAGGTCATTCCACAACCCAGTACGTGTGTCATCTCCCATGACAGAGTCGATAAATCTTGGATCCGGAAATCTGCCGGGGACTTCTTGAGAAAAGGGATCGAAAGAAATTCTTCCACTTCTTGCGAGTGCTTGTAACGCTTGAAGTTGAATACGGTCTATATTCATCACTCTGTATATTTCGTCTGCCTTGAGCCGACCTCTTCCCACTTCTCCTCCTCTTCTTGCCCAATAAAAGGCATGAGATTGTGGATGTCGCCAATCTAACGGTCCACCGTCTCTTGTATATTCATACATGAGTTGAGGGTCCATGTTGTACTCGTCCTTAAGAACTTGTTTTCGAAGAGTCGCAATCAAGGTTTTCCAAGCGTCTGAGTATTCAGGATTATTGTAAAGCTGTTCAAGTTGGTTAAAATATGGAGATTGTTGACGCAGGGAGTTTTGTAATCCCAGTTCTCGTGCAACCATTGAATATGTAGAAATAGTCTCGAGTTGAGAAATTTGATTGAGAAGAATTTCAGGTGAGAGCAATTTATTTTCATCAGTAAATTCTGAAAAGTCTGTCTCTAACGTATGAAGTAATTCTTTGACTTTGGGAGTTTTTGCAATTGCATCATCAGTTGTGCGAGGCGCATCTGCAATTTCTTTCATCCAAGCAATTCGATCTTCCCATGAAACTGGTGGTTCCCCAAGTAAATTGTGCCATCGTTCTGCAAATTTACGTTTGTAATATAGATGGGCATCATCTGAGTTTCCACTTAACTTATGCATAAAGAAAAATGCGAGTTCTTTGTGAAGAACTAAATCATCTGGGTTTGCTCGAAGCCCCTTCTCTCGCAAGAGGCGGATTCCTTCGTTGACCCATTCCCATCGTTCTTCTATAGTGTGAGTAGCGACAGAAATGTTATACGCCATGTTGTGAGCATGAAAGACCCAAACTTGTGGGAATCTTGGTTGCAATTTTGTAATTAGATCAGCATCTGCCATGACTTCAAAATACAAGCCGTCTTTTTGCATTTGATGTATTTTGATCCAAAGATAGTCAACTAACAAACCACGCAGTGCTCCGATTGACATTCCAATCGTATTAATCCAATCGGGGGCACCTTCAACGACGTTGTTTGTATATCGAAGCGTATTGTCTTCTGCTTCTTGAAGAATTTTTGGAAGCATTAAACCACCAGCAGTGACACTTGTAAGAGCAACTGCTGTAGCAATGGCTTGTTTAACACGATCTTGAATCATACTTTGAAATCAATAAACGATAATGTTTACTAACCACTCCCACTGTAAATTGCTAATTGACGTTTGCGTAAAATAAAAGTACCGAACGCAAGGGCTACTCCAGACCAAGCAACGCCGATTGTGAGAAATCCTTTGAGAACTGTGCCCCAAGAAACTAGCATGCCGTTGACTAAATCGGTTGTCGGTCTTTGCTCGCCGAATCCATCGAGCATAAACACCATCGTGGAGGCAATTGCATGGACAGTGTGTTCAAAAGCCCATTTGATAACAACACCGACATTCGTAAACTCTATTTCAGCAGTCGAGGGTGGGAAATAGTACTCTAATGATTGAGATAGGTATGGAGAGAGGGTTGCGCTGAAAAATATAGTTAATGTAATCATGCAAGCGACTGGGAAACTTAAAAATGTTGAAACAGCTATTGCTAGAGCGGCTAAGAAAGACAACTTAATCAGGAGTACTAACATTGCTCTAAAAAAGTTGCTTTCGAAATTGCCGACTCGATATAAAAGTTGAATGCCATCTTTTTCAAATCGAATTGTGCCTTGGTATTGATATTCTCGAGTCGGTTGGAACAAGTTATAAATTGTTATTTTTAACTCGCCGTTGTCATCGATCAAGAAAGCTGGAATCATCGTCACGTGAGTCATTGTCGGAACGTAGGTAACCTTGTGTCTTGTTGTGAAGTCACCGTTGTATTCAAAGCCTGCTTCGTACGTTTCTTGCTCATCTGCAGAGCCGATGTAAAACTTGTACTTGAACGCTAGTGGAGCCCCTGCTTCTTTGGCATGGGTTAGACCTTTAAATGTATAAGTCCTAGAGGGTGCAACGCCTCTATTGCTCGATGGAATAGATCGCTGTTCGTCTAAAAATTGATCTTGGACTTCTTCTCGTAGAGTGTGTCTCAGTTTAAGTTTGATTTGTTCCTCTTCACGAAGATCTGCATCTGCTTCTATGAGAAGTTCGACCCTCGCTGCAATTTGTTCGTTTGTAAGGGTGTCATAGACTGGAAGTGTATCCTCGCGAGCAGTGAGTATTTCTTCTTCCACCGCAAGTCTGTCGAGTTCTCCCTGAACACCTTGAGCAACAGGTGCAGTTCTTAAATATTCTAAGTACATAAAAACAGATAAGCCCGCAACTGCCAAAATTGCAACGTTGAGGGAGACAACTCCTAGCCACTTTCCTAACAAATATCCAATACGACTTACAGGTTTTGTAAGAACTTGCCAAATTTGTCGGTCTCGTATTTCAAAAGCAACTGTCGCACACCCTAAAAATACAGTGAGAAACGCTGCAATCCCGAATGTAGTTCCTAGGCTTCTGCTCAGCATCGTTTGCACACGATGTCGAAGTGGTGATTCGGGATCTAATAAAATTGGGATTAGTGGTAGGATGATGAGGAGAATTGTCAAAAATGCGATTGACATTTTCGTACGAGAAGATTCAAGTAAAACACCGCGTGCAATAGCGGGTATTTGCCTCGGTGATTGGAATATAAATCGAAAACACTGAAGAATTAAATGATATCCATAAGCAAGAATGCACATTCCAACAATGACGAGTGCGACACTTGGTAGACCAATTGCCCTAAGAGTGAACCAACTAATTGTGCCTATGAAAACTGAGTATAAGAATGGCAGAAACAGCCCGAGCCATACGGACACGATGCACCAAACTATCGCAACACTTCCTGCAATCCAGATTAAATTTGGATCACGAAGAAGCCATGGAGGAATCCAACGAGGGATTGAGTTATTTAAAATCAGTGAAGTCGCATCAGCAGGGTTGATGACATTGCCTTCTTCGTTTAGAAATGTAAATCCTTTCAGTCTTTCATCGCCAAACGATTTTCCATTGAGTTCAAGAAAGCCGGTTTCTTCAATTTGTGATGCAGCGATTTGCTGATCTGGACCAATGAGAAGTGTGTAGATCTCTTCTCTGTCTTGGTAAAGTTGATATGTAGAGAGTAGAGTTGGAACAAGAACGCCTAAGACAACAATTGACAGCATGGCAGAGAGTAGGATTCTTGACCCTCTCTTGCGTTGCCATTCTTGTAGCAGTTGATGGATGACGAGAAAGGGCTTCACGTCAAGTCCTGAGTCTCATCGTCGTCTGGGGTTAACAGAGAATCAATGACTTCTGTATCCGCATCTGTTGAAACTGATTGCTCTGCAGTTGCTTCTTTGGCTCGAAGTTGAGTTTCTTTTTCTGAGATTAGTGAATCTAGCATTTCGTCATCTTGTTGAACTGGTTCAGGTTCTGTGTTTTCTTGTATTGCAACCTGTTGTGAAGATTCTTGCTCAACGAGTTTATCTATGAGGTCGTCACCTTTTTCATCCCCTTTTAGGAACGGTGCTGTGTCCCCGCCTTTTACACCACTGGTTTCTATTCTTGCTTCACGAGCACGCTCAACAATTTGAATAAAGAATGATTCAAGGTTCTGTCTTGGTTGTTCAACCGATTCAATTCCGATGCCTTCTGAATCTTCAAGGATTCGTTCGATTTTTGCGATTGTGCCATCGTTGTGAATTCGGGGAATACGGATGACAGTGTGCTCTGAATCGACGAGTAGTTCATCAGCAGTACCCTCCGCGTGGATCTTGCCGCCGTACAAAATTGTCATCGTGTCACAAACATCTTCTACATCTGAGAGTAGGTGAGAACTTAGCAGAATTGTTTTGCCTCTTCGCTTTAACTCTAAGAGTAAATTCTTGACTTGTTTTGTGCCAATTGGATCGAGTCCACTAGTCGGCTCATCAAGAATCAAAAATTCAGGGTCGTTAATCAGTGCTTGAGCGAGACCAATTCGCCGCATCATGCCTTTTGAAAATTCGCCAACATGTCGATGTGCCACTTGAGTTAATCCGACCATCTCTAGTAATTCTTCAGCGCGTCGCTTTCTAACTTTTCGTGGGATGTTGTATAGCCGCCCATAATAATCAAGAGTTTCAAAAGAATTCAAATAAGGATATAAGTAGGATTCTTCAGGCAGGAAGCCAATGAATCTTTTAACTGCGACGTCGTGGGGTTCACGCCCAAAGACAGTCAGTCGTCCTCGTGTTGTATTCAATAAACCAAGAATCAATTTAATGGTTGTGCTTTTGCCGGAACCGTTTGGGCCAAGGAGACCAAATAATTCTCCTCGGTTAATCTGAAATGAAATTCCATCAACAGCGGTCGCCTTTGTTCGCATCCAGAAATCGCGAAAGATTTTCGTTAAGCCAACTGTTTCAACAATTGTTTCTACATTTGGAGAGTTTGTAATCATGTGGTGAATTCTACTCTTGACGTCCTTGTACGAATCCGCCTTTGATTGAAAGTTCACGAGATGGACCTTCTAAATCAATTTCACGAGCACGCAGAATCCAAGGATTCATTAAAGAACTGTCTACGATACTTTCGGCTTCTTTCATAGTGAGATTATTTCTATGACGTAGTTGGGCAATTTCATCAGAACCTGAAATTCCTAACGAGATTCGTTGAAGGTATTCTGGAACAAAAATTGTTTCAGCGTCAGGGTTGCCTAAGACGGTTGCATACATATCTAACCATCTACTTCGAATAACAAGGTCAGGATGTTCGCGATATGTTGGCAGTAAACTTTCAAATCTTTTGTATGACTGACCCAAAGTTGTTTCAACCTGCGCCCTATACCCATCTGCTTTGGCTATTGTGTTTGCAACCATCCCTGAAATGCTGTCAGTTTCTATTAGTGTATTAATCTTTTCTAAGGCAATCAACTTAGAGTCTTCATTACTCGATTGGACTGCTTTCTCATATTGATCGATAAGTTGTAGAAGTTCATCGTAATTACCTCCTGCAGCCTGAATGAGAGTTTCATGTGCTTGAGCAGTTGCTCGCTCAACCATCGTTTCTGCATTAATCCTTGCATTATCAAACGCGTCATAAGAACGCTGAATATACAAAGGAGGTTCAGGTTCACTTGGCATTGTGACATCTGAAATTCGTACCCCGCACTGTAACGTGTTTAATACTTGTTGAGCTTCAATGCGAATAAGTGACCGAAGTTCTTCAAGAGGCTTATCAATGAGATCTTCTAATGTAATTTTTGAGACGGTGTGTACAATCGATTGCTCAAGGATGGCTTCGATAATCTCGCTACCCTTTCCATCAGGAATCAAAGAGGCGTACTGTATTGGGTCGACAATCTCCCACTCTGCTTTTAACTCCAAGTGTGCTAAATCACCATCACTTGTAAGGAGTGAACCATCTACCCCAGGAGTTAAGCCATCGCTAGATTTTGCCTTTGATATTCTTTGCTCAGGGCTTAACCGAGCATCGATGCGAGGTCTAAATGCTCCAAGGACATCAGCTTCACGGTTCTGGGATTTATACATTTCAAATCCACCGATAGGTGGAGGCCAATTCATCTGTAATCCGGGTGTCAAACCTTCTTCGTCGATAATCGAGCCGAAGAAGGTGCTTACACCAGTTTGTGATTCTTCAACACTTCTAAATCCTGAGACTAGATAAAGAACAACAAGAACAACCATCACAACTTGCAAGGCTCTAAAGCTGAGTTGTAAGGAGTCTGCAAGTGATCTGTGTGCAGTTTCCATTGCATCTCTTAAATCTAGAGACGAATCGACATCAGTATTTTGCACAACAAATTTAGCAGATTGCTCTCTGCGAATGTCTTGGTCTCGATGATCTGTGTTCTCACTCATTGTTTATTCAGTTTCCTGATTTTTCAGGTAATGGGATATTCTTTGATTGGTCTTGTTTTACATTCAACAAGTGCCATGGGGCTACATCGGATTCAAGGACCAATGTTGTGTTTTTGGAAAGTGCTGTTTCTACTGCATCGAGCCAAGCGAGGAATATTGCGAGTTCTTCTTCTTCTCCCATGTCCTTAAGATAGACTGCCGCCTGTTCTTCTCCTTGTAAACGAATTTCTGCTGCTCTCTGTGAAGCAAACGCCATGATTTTGTCATGTTTTGCTTTGGCTTCGGCTCGAATCGCCTCTGCGTCTGCAGTTCCTTTTGCTCTCCGTTGTTCAGCAAGGGTATCACGACGTGCTTGCATTCGATTAAGAACGGCGGTTGTCGTTTTCGGAGGAAGCAATAAACGATTGATTCCTACTGAAACTGGGACAACGCCATTTTCTTTTAGTGTCTCCAGTTTAGATAAGATCGAACTTTCGGCTTGAGCAAGTTGATTATTTTCTCCAGTGAGTTCATCGAACGTAAACGCACTCATCACAGTAATTGCATCTCTAAACTGACTATCAATCGCACTTTTCGCAGAATCTGTACTTCCATACGCTCGATAAAAATCAAGAGGTGATGTTCCGTCTGGATTTACCTTCCAGAGTAGAAATGCTCTCACAACGATTTGTTGTCCATCGGAAGTTTGAAGCATCTCAAGAGGTGCTTGGTGGATTCGTAGACGAGTGTCTAGGATGGCAACAGAATCAGCGAAGAATGGAAGTCTAAAGTGTAGTCCAGGTGTTCGGACAATACTGTCTTCTGAAGTCTCGCCGAAGCGACTTTGAATTCCAACTTCATGGAATGAAACAGTGTAGGTCATGCTAAACAGAAGCAAAATAAAGAGTATTGCGAATCCAGCGACAATGACTAGTGGTCGTCTCATGTTACTGATCTCCTTCATCGTTAGTATCAATAGTGTCTGCGAAATTTAATAGTGGATTGATTTCACGCAATTCAACATCAACAGAAAGTCGTTCTGGATCAATTCCGATGACATATTTGCGAATTCTTGGTAATTTTCTAGCGAGGACAGACATATACATCCGTTGCATGTACAGCATTGGTGCAGCATCGTATGCTGCCTTCTGCCCACTCACGCGTTGTTCTCTTGCTTTGGTGTCCATTAGAGTTGTCCAGCGGTCAACTTCAGCATTTCTGATTTGCGCTGCTGCTTGCCCGTTTGCTTTGTCAATAAGTGAGATTGCACTTCGTTCTAATTCTCGTAAATGAATCTCGGCATTCGCCTGAGCATCCTCATCTGAAGAAGAACCTAAAAGATCGTCTAATTCACTTCTTGCTTCGTTGTAGTTTAGAACTGCATTGACAACATCATTAACTAACTCTGGGTCCCCGACTGTTCTGGTAAGAAGTGCTTGAGCATGTCCTCTAGCGGCTGAAGTAAGACGCTCTTCACCTTGTTTGGCTACAGAAAGTTCTTCAAAACTTTGCGCTGCGTCAGAAGCAGGAGAAATTAAGGGTAGATCGACAGCAACGACTTCAATACCACTCTGATGAAGATCAAGCGAGTCTTGAACTTCCTTTTGTGCAATGGCTGACAATTCGCCACGAGTTGGGCCAAGTATTTCTTCGAGTTGCAAAGTTTGGAACATCTGTGTCAACGCGTCTTGAGAAATTGCAAGTATTGCCATTTCACGTAGCGTTTTTCTCGATCTTCGGTCAATCTGATCTGAACCGAATTGGAGCCATTCCAAGAACCCGTCTTGAGCAATCCGGTATCGTAAGGTTGCACGAATATCGACAAGAGAAAGTAAATCATCAGTGATAGAATCGGAATTCCCTTGTGCGTCATTAACAATGAATGGAGTAGGATTCGTCACTGCATATTTGTTGTAGTCATCTGTCCAAAGAATGACGGGCCGATCTTCTTTCCAAGTAAACGTCAGAGGGAGAGTCCGGATATGCGTGACATCTTCAACGATTGAATCCTCGATTGGCCAAGGCAATTTAAACATTGGTCCTGGTGTATGAACATCGCCTACGATGGCACCTTGGCGGATGCGAACTGCTTGCTCGTTGGGTTCGACAATCACGAGGGTACTCATCGCAAAAAGAACAAAAATTGCTAATCCGAAGAGCCAAATTGCAGATCTGATGAAGAGTTGATATCCCCAAGAACTTGTAATATCAAATCCGAATTGATAATTAATTGCTTCATTGATTGAGCGGACTAGAGAATCGGGTGAGGCAAATAAACTTAATGTCTTCGAGTCGAATGCGGGTCTTGGTGATTCGCCATGAAGACGTGGTCGGTATAAATTTAGAATGAGGTTGACGACAATTTCTGCCGCAACTGCGAGCATAAAAATTGGGATTGCCCAACAAACGACATTAAGAACTTCATTGTTATCGAAAAAGCGGAACAAAAGTCCTACAGACAATGCCAGTAACACAATCGCGTTACCAACCATCCAAGCAGAACCGCCACGTAGGTTTGACCATGCGGTAATTTTTGACATGCCTGCAATGAATCGTGAGTAAATAAAACTCGTTAGGGCAAAGGCCATTGCGACTGCTAATGCCCATCCGATGTAAGGTGTATGTTGAATGACAGTCTGTTCAATGTCGACTGGATTATCTAAATTGCGAAGAAATCGGAGAAGAAATATTGCGATTGTTGAGAGGGAGGCTGCTGAAACAAAACTAAACAGGGGCATCATCCAGCGATGGACAAATTTTAGACGAGCAGTTGCTGGTCGAATTTCATCCCCAGCAGTTTCAAACATTGTTGTTCGTTCATCCCCAGCAAGTTCAGATTCTTCAAGTACTTCTAGGAGTTGTAATTTTTCTTGGTAAAAGAGAATTATCAACCCGAGCCAAACAAGAAGTCCAATCCAAGCAAAGAAGGATGCAAATACAAACGCTGTGCTCCCTGAGAAAAGCCCAAACACAAGCAGTACAGTTGCGATCGCAAACTGAAGGATTAATCCTGTTAATGCCGTTGTTGCAGCCCTCTGGCATGCATGGTGGTCAACTCTCATGTGAAGTACATTAGCCTCGTTGTACGTTGAATTTTACTGAAATGGGCTTGAATACGCTCTAAAAACGGGTCTATCTTGATTGGGATACGAACTTCATCAGGTGTTCGTTCGTTTAAGGCTCGGCAGATTATCATGATTTGGTCTACCCTGCCCTCTTTTACGACAGAAAGCCATGTTTACACAAATCCTCACCATAGCAAGAAACGCCTTTTTTGAGAGCATAAGGCAACCAATTGTTCTTGTTCTTATCCTTGCTGCTACCCTTTTACTGCTCCTAGCGAGCCCTTTATCTGCTTTTACAATGGATAACGATCAGAGAATGCTGATTGATATTGGGCTTGCCACAGTATTTATGATTGGCATGCTGCTGGCTATTTTTATTGCAAGCACAGTTTTGGGGCAAGAAATCAGAAATAAAACAACGCTTACTGTTGTTTCTAAACCAATTGGAAGACCTCAGTTTGTAATTGGGAAATACTTAGGAGCGTCGTTGGCGATTCTTTTGTCAACTTTCTACGTTTCATTAGTCTTCATTCTTGTAGATCAACAAGATGTTTTTCAAACGGTCCGTATCCCTGTACACCTGCCCGTTTTATTGTTTGGACTTTTAAGTTTGGGAATTGGAACTGCAATTGCAATTTGGTGTAATTATTTCTATGGGTTTGTTTTTACAAGCACTTGGATTTGCGTTACGACTCCCCTTCTGTTGATTGCTTATTTACTAGTTTTAAATTTTGGACCCGACTTTTCTTCACATCCAATTTGGTCTGCATTCAAACCAGATATTTGGAAAGCAATTCTTTCAATTATGGTGTCAGTTTTGATTTTGGCAAGTTTATCGATTGCGGTATCGACTCGTTTAAGTCAACTCGGCACTTTGTTTGCAACCTTCATTCTTTTCTTTGTTGGAATGATGTCAGATGCTTGGTTTGGAAAACCGATTTATGAAATTGAACAAATTTGGCTAGACCGAGCAGCACTAGTAGACCAAGCTCAAACCGTCGAACATGAACGGACAATGTTGAAAACGAATGGCGACACTGAAATTGTCATTACAGAACGGCTAGAAGTTCTTGATGGAGTGACTTTATCTGACTTTGCAACTGGGATGGAGTATCAGACTTGGATTGGTTGCCACATTGGCAGCGCAGTATTCCCGAATTTTCAAGTCCTTTGGTTAACAGATGCCTTGACGCAAGAGAATGTTATACCTGCTTCATACGTTGTTCGAACAACAACGTATGGATTTCTTTACATCGTTGCAGCAGTATCTTTAGGAATCGTCTTGTTCCAACGCAAAGAAGTTTCATAAATGACTTCACCATCAAAAATGATTCGTGTACTCGGGGCAAAAGAGCATAATTTAAAATCAATAGATATTGACATCCCAAGGGATCAACTTGTCGTCATTACAGGAGTGTCAGGGTCTGGCAAAAGTTCACTAGCCTTCGATACTATTTTTGCTGAGGGTCAGCGAAAATACATGGAGTCGTTGAGTTCCTATGCACGGCAATTTCTGAATCAGATGGATAAGCCAGATGTCGAATCGGTAGAGGGGCTTCCACCGACAATTGCAATTGCTCAACGGTCAAGTAGTCATAATCCTAGATCGACTGTAGCAACAACTACAGAAATCTATGATTACCTTAGGTTGTTGATGGCTAGATGTGGTACCCCCCGTTGCTGGCACCAAGAAAAAAATGGGACAATTTGTAACAAGCCGATTCAATCTACAACAATAACGCAAATTATAAAAACGATTTTGAAAACTCCAGCCAAAAGTAAATGCATGATTTGTGCACCTATTGTTGTTGGGAGAAAAGGTTATCACCGAGATGTTCTTGAAGAATTGCGAGCAGAGGGTTTTGTGCGTGCTCGTGTGAATGGTGAAATAGTTGATTTGCGTGATGTTTTATTAAATGAAGATGACAATCCGCTTTCACTCGGTCGTTACGAATTACACAATATAGAAGCCGTAGTTGACCGTATCGTGATGGATTCATCTCAGCGTGAGCGCATTGCAGATTCGGTTGAAGTTGCGGCTACATTAAGTAACGGGTCGATTCTGTTACTCGTTGAGAAGAAAGGCGAATGGATTGAAACCAGATATAGCGAACATTTCTCTTGTTCTGAACATCCTTCTTATGGTCTAGCAGAGTTAGAGCCACGAATATTTTCATTCAATTCTCATTTTGGAGCATGTAAAGGATGTGATGGATTGGGAACAGTTCATGAGTTTGACCCAGAACGAATCGTTCCAGATGCTTCTCAAAGTTTGAATAGAAAGGCGATTGCCCCGTGGCTTCATTCAATGCCCTCGATGAAGCGTAGGTATAAACGCAAACTGAAACGCTTTTGTGAGAGCATTGGTGTTGACTTTACTACTTCATTCGGTTCGCTTACTAAAGAGCAGAAGACAGTCATTTTGCACGGAGGGTCAGTGAAAGGCTCTCGCGCAAGATATGTTGGAGTTATTCCAGAGTTGCAAAAACGATTTAAACAAACAGAATCGGAAAACGTTCGGCAATGGCTGATGACGTACATGACAAAAATGACTTGCAATGCGTGCCATGGCGAGAGACTTCGACCTGAAGCAAGAGCATGCACAGTTTCTTCTAGTCGTAAAGACTATTCGATTACATCATTAACACGAATGACGATTAGTGATGTGCTTAAAACGATTTCATCTTTACGATTTACGAAGGAATTGCAAACTGTATCGCAGCCGATTATAAAAGAGATTACAAGTAGATTAACTTTTCTTGTTTCTGTCGGTTTAGATTACATTACGCTTGACAGGACTAGTTCTACTCTTTCTGGTGGAGAAGCTCAACGAATACGATTAGCAACTCAAGTTGGTTCTGGTTTAGTGGGTGTTTGCTATGTGCTCGATGAACCTACAATCGGATTGCATGCTCGAGACAACGCCCGATTGTTAACTACTTTAAGACATTTGACTGATATTGGAAATACTGTTCTAGTTGTAGAGCACGACGAGATGATCATTCGAAGTGCTGATTATGTTATTGACGTAGGGCTTGCTGCAGGAGTACATGGTGGCGAGATTGTTGCAGCAGGAACAGCAGAAGAAATTGTAAACGTCAGCGATTCTTTAACAGGCGACTATTTGTCCAAACGTAAGGAGGTCCCAGTTCCTTCAGAGCGCAGGGTCGTCAGTAAGACTGATTTTGCTACTGTTCACCAAGCATCACACAATAACTTAAAAAATATAGACGTATCGTTTCCACTTCACTCGTTCGTGTGTGTAACGGGAGTCTCAGGCAGCGGCAAATCATCTTTTGTGAATCATTCTTTACTTGAGTCTGCAAAAAGTATTCTCAAGGGCGAAAGTGCTCCCAAGCAGATGTGCAAAAAAATAACAGGCTTAAAGTGTATTGATCGAATCATTGAGGTGAATCAATCGCCCATTGGCAGAACGCCTCGTTCTAACCCCGCGACATACACAGGAATATTTGATGGAATTCGTTCGCTCTTCACCAAAACTAAAGAGGCAAAGATACGTGGTTATTTGCCTGGCCGCTTCAGTTTTAATGTGAAGGGTGGAAGATGCGAAGCGTGCCAAGGTCAAGGGGTGAAGAAAATTGAAATGCATTTTTTGCCAGATACTTATGTGACTTGTGAAGAATGTGATGGTGCTAGGTACAACGCTGAAACCTTAGAAGTGAAGTGGCGAGGGCGCACGATTAGTGATATTTTGAATACCACGGTTGAGGACGCCGTTGAACTCTTTGAAACTCACGGAAAAATTGAACGAATGCTCCGCTGTTTACTTGATGTCGGTTTGGGATATCTCACTTTAGGTCAACCATCAACAACACTGTCTGGTGGGGAAGCACAGCGGGTGAAACTTGCAAGTGAACTAGGTGTTCGTACGAATAACCACACGTTGTATATTTTAGATGAGCCAACAACGGGATTGCATTTTGCAGATATCGACAAGTTGCTCATTGTATTGCAGAGGTTAATTGATGCAGGAAATAGTGTCGTTGTGATTGAACACAATCTTGACGTTATCAAATGTGCCGATTGGATTATTGATCTTGGCCCTGAAGGAGGAGATGGCGGTGGTGAAATTGTTGCAGAAGGATCGCCCGAGAAAGTTGCAAAGTCCAAGAAGAGTTTCACTGGTAGAGAACTGAAGAATATTCAACGTGACTGTCTCGCTGAGCGAGTCCGCGAGCGACAGTGACAGTCACACTGCTTTAAACACGAGCAGCCTGTTCATTAAAAAGTTAAAAATAATGCCGATTGCTGCACCGACGGTTCCACCAGAGAGTGCAGCAAGTGGCACTGCGTTTGATTGAACCATCCAGTTTGTAATGAGAGCATTTGGAATTGCACCAACTGAGCAGATGAGTACAAATCCTATGTATTGCAATGGAAGTGATTTTTGATGTGCATCCCAAAATGCAAATTTTCTGTCCCAAATGAAATTCCATGTCATTGCAATCCAAATCGCAACGATGTTAGCTATCCAGAATGGTGTAAGAAGAGCAGTTGTTGCCATTGAAGCAAGTACGTAAACTCCCAAACCACTGAGCCCTATTGTTGCGAAAGAAAAGAAACTTACAAATGTGGGGTGTGTGTATCGAAGAAGTCGAATGACATGTTGCAAATATTGCCATTGGACACTGAGTGTGAGCTTGCTTTCACCTAACTGTCGAGTTCTAAAATGAATTGGAACTTCGGATACATGTTTGCAGTTGCATTTGACGATAAGTTCTAAGCCGATTTTGTATCCAACTGGATTTAAGTCTTGGGATTGCTCATAGGCAGATTTTCTGAAGGCAAGGAAACCGCTCATCGGGTCAAGGACTTTTGTAAAAGGTCTTGCCATCAGCGTTGCGATTTTAGAATTTAACCAACGAAGGTATCCCCAGCCGTCTTCAGTCGTGCCTCCAGAAATATAACGTGATCCAACGACAAAATCTGAACCATTTTTGAGTTGCTCAATCATTGCAGGGATTGCTGATGCAGGATGAGAACCGTCAGCATCCATCACAACACAAAATTCACTTTCTGCTGCATCAAGCCCTGCGATGACTGCTGGGCTTAGGCCTTTATCAGTAGTTCTTACGATAAGTGTTACCCAGTCGTAATTGAGATTTTCAATAAGTTCTTCGGTGCCATCTTTGGAGTTGTCGTCAACAATGATGAGTTGTAAATCAGGGAAGGATGACATCCTGACTTTTTCAACAGCTTCGATGAGTGATGGCAAACTGTCGAACTCTTGATAAGTCGGTAGAATTATTGTGAGGGATGTTTGTGGCATGAATGTTGAATCAGAACCGTTTATGAGCCGGACGCTCTGACTCCCCCCTCACACCAAGGATCGATCGAATAAGTTTATAGTCAGATGGTGTTGTCACCTTGATATTTCGGCTATCTCCTTCAATCAGGTATACAGACTCTCCTAGTTTTTCAACAACTTGAGCGTCATCAGTGCATTCATTCAAATCGCTTTGTTTGTACGCTTCGAGCAATAACGAGTGTGTAAAGATTTGTGGAGTCTGTAATTCCCAAAGAGAAGTTCTGTCGACAGTCTCTTTTACTTTAAAAGCATTCACTTTCACTTGTGAACCAGAACCAAGGATTGCATCTGCAATTGCATCTTCATCACCAACTGTTTCTGGTTGCGAGCATGTACGTTTAACTGTGCCTTTCAGTGGCAATGCAGGTGCAATTGCTGAATATTCTTTACTCACAAGCAGCAGATGGTCAAACAATTCGTTAAACAGAGCGGGTCGTGCTGCGTCATGAACTGCGATTCGATCGACTGTATCATCAATTGAGTTCAGCGCATTTGCAACCGAATCGCATCGAGTTCCCCCCCCCATTACGATGTTGACTCCATGAAAAGAAAGTGCTGGGCCAAATCGCTCCTGAAATTCTTCAAATGAATGTTTGGGTGCAGCAACCACGATATCTTGAACTTCTTCTCTTTTCGTGAAAAATTCGACTGTTCTGAGCAATAGAGGACGTCCCCCGAGATCTTCTGCGAGTTTATCTCGGTTTCCATATCGCGTACTAGAGCCTGCAGCGGGAATAATGACGCTTGTTTTCATTGTGGCATCATAGCGAGGTCATCTGGTGTCAGACACCTCTGAATACCGAAGATGGGACTCGAACCCATACTCCCTTAACGGGAACCGGATTTTGAATCCGGCGCGTCTGCCAATTCCGCCACTCCGGCTCAGTTGTTCAAGATGGGCATATTACCATCGAAAAATAGGACAAAGTTAGTTCTAATCGCTTTTTTACCGTTGCTTTAGGTCATTTTGAGCATAGTATATATGGACGGAGCAGGATACGGTTCCTGTACGTTTACTCAGAACTGACCTTTTAGAGAAAGATTGCAGGAGAATGGAAATGAAAACGAGTCGAATGTGTACAAGTATGTTGGCTGTTGCGCTGACATCATTTATTGGTGTCGATATTGCAAATGCAACTCCTCGAAGAACACCAACAGCAAAAAGTTCTTTTCAACTTTCACACCCACGTTCTTCAGCTGCTCCTCGTGGTGGCGGATTCACGCTCTGCGACCCCTCTGATTATCTTGTCTCTGAGAATGTAAATATAACGACGATTACCCCTAACAACTCCGTCAACTGTTTCGGTGGAAGCGGAACTCCAGAACACCGGTATGGTAGGAGTCATGATTTATCTGTCGGAGCTACAGCAGGTTTGCCATTGGAACTCACTTGTGTTCATTTTGGACTTGCTGAACTATCAAGCGCTCTTGTGGGGACAGTCAACATTTATAAAGATTTAGATGGAGTAGCAGGTCCGCTACCTGACGGTAGTGATTTGTGGTGGATTGGCTCAACAGACTTTTCAATGCCTGCAACAAGTAGCCCACTGTTCCTTACCGCGTCATTATCTAATCCAATCTCGCTTGAAGCAGATTCATTGATTTTTGTAGAACTCGTCGTACCAGAATTGTTTCCCGGTTCACATGAAATTGGCAGTAACGCAGATGGCGAAGCATCGGGTTCATGGATCATGACAACGAACGGAGAATGCGGTATTGGTTCTTGGATGAACCCTGCGGCACTAGGTTTCCCAGATATGCATATTTTAGAAGCGATCGAAGTCGCACAAGAGGCAGTTGCTGATCCGTGTACTGATCCACTTCCTGAATGTGCTGAAGATGTAGATGGCGACGGAATTGTTGCTGTGTCTGATATTTTGACAATCATTGGTAATTGGGGCAATTGTGGCGACGGTACCTACCGACCAGAAGGCGATATCGCACCAGCACCAAATGGTGACTGCTGTGTGACGGTCGCTGATATTCTTGCTGTCATTTCAGCTTGGGGAAATGAATGTGATCCTGGTGGCGGCATCGACGGCTTGGGAATTAATGAATTACGGATTGATATGGCAGGAGCAGATACTGATGAATTCGTTGAATTGATTGGTGATCCTGGACTCTCACTTGACGGGTATTCGTACATCGTTATTGGCGATGGGACAGGTGGTTCAGGTGTACTTGAGACAATCATTGATTTGACAGGTGCGGTTATCAGTGATGATGGACTGCTTTCCATCGCAGATTCTGATGCAAACTTTACCCCAGATTTTGTTGTTGAAGGCATGAGTTTTGAAGGTAGTGATAATGTCACTCACATGCTCGTTGGCGGTTTGACTGCACAACTCAATCAAGACTTGGATGCAGATGATGATGGCGTGCTTGATGATTCGTATTGGGCAGTCCTTGTCGATAGCGTAGGGTTGATGGAAGTTGGATATCCTGGAGAAAACGTTGAACTGCTCTATACAGATGTCGTCCTTGGACCTGTTGGCGTCTATCCCCCAGCACACGTATTCCGTTGCCCTGATGGCGGAGATTGGTATTTGGGTGTCTTTGCGAGTTTAATCATGGATACTCCTGGTGAACCAAATATGTGTGGCGAAGATGATTTAGATGGTGACGGAGTCTTCGATATCGTTGATAACTGCTATCTTCCAAACCTCGATCAAGTTGACTGCAATGATAATGGCGTAGGTGATGTGTGTGATATTGCGGAAGGAATCTCACAAGACTGCAATGGCAATTCTATTGCTGATGAATGTGAAGAAGATTGTGATGGTAATGGTGTGCCAGATGAATGTGACATCGCCAATGGCGAAGCAGATTGTGATGGTAACGGAATCCTCGATGCGTGTGAATCAGACTGTAACGACAATGGTGTTGTAGATGCATGTGATATTGCCAATGGCACTTCTAGCGATGACAATGCCAATGGCATTCCTGATGAATGTGAAGAAGGTACGATGGGTTACACAAGTTTTGAAGAGCCATTAATTGGTGGGAAATACTACGACACAGGCGATGCACTAGTTGATCATCAATTGTTCAACAACGAAGGCGAGGCAATGGTTCAGTGGACTGCTACAGGTGCTGAAATGGGCTTCACTGCGTGGTACGTAAATACGCGAGATGGCACCGGGCTTGTTGATGGTGATTATGTAGGTGTTACAGATTACACAGGTAGTGTTGGCGATTTCCCTGAAGGCGTGCAAGGGTATCAATTCAGTGATACAGATGGCTTAATGCGAGTGGATTTCGATACGATGAATGGCTCAGGTTCATGGAACGTTTCGATTGACCTTTTCGTAGCATCAACTGGTTACGAATCTGACGACGTCATCATCGTCGATGTGACAGTGGATGGTGGCGCGGTTCTGACCCTACTCGATACTACTGGACAAGATATTAATGATTTAGGAATTGAAGGTGCGTGGTTCACGTTGCTTCAAGATCTCGATGGCTATACCGAGGCAACACTCCATGTGTCGCTCGATTCAAATTCAAGTTCTGAAGCAATCTATATGGATAATGTCATTTTCAGTTCAAATGCAATTATGGATGCTGATGGTGATGGAATTCCTGATGCTCAAGACAACTGTTACTTACCAAACCCTGACCAACTAGATTGCAACGGCAACGGCGTTGGTGATGTTTGTGATTTAGCGGATGGAATTTCATTTGACTGCAATCTCAACGACGTGCCAGATGAATGCGAAACAGACTGCAATACCAATGGTATTCCAGATGATTGTGACATCGCAGATGGAACGTCTCAAGATGCTGACGGGAATGGCATTCCTGATGAATGTGAAGTTGTCAATGAGTTCCTTCTTATTACGGGAGTGTATGACGCACAGTTCACAGCAGGTGCGGGACCAAAAGGCGTCGAGCTGTACGCAACGAGTGCAATTGCAGATTTAAGTTTGTACGGAATCGGAGGTGCGAACAATGGTGGTGGTTCAGATGGTGAAGAGTTCGCCTTCCCTGCCGTTGCAGTTTCTGCTGGCACCTACATTTACATCACAGATGACGAAACGGACTTTTTAACGTTCTTTGGCTTTGCTCCAGATTACCAATCAAGTTCAATGTCAATTAATGGTGATGATGCAATCGAGTTGTTTGAAAATGGCGTCGTAATCGACACGTTTGGTGAACTTGATGTCGATGGCACTGGAACTGCTTGGGAATATATGGATGGTTGGTCAAAACGGCTCTCTGGTACTGGCCCCAACGGCTCAACCTTCGATCTCGCTGCATGGACATTCAGTGGCATCAACATGCTTGAAGGTGACACAAACGAAACTTGCCCAATTCCATTTACCTTAGGCGGTTACGAGTAAGTGACAGTTACCAGATAAGGTGACAGTCACCAAATAGGCTAAAATGGGGGTGACAGTCACCATTTTTGGTGACTGTCACCTTTTTGGTTTTAAAGTTGCCTATTGTGACATCTTCAATTTGGTTCCAATAACAATTTTTACTTGTAAAAAGTCGAATGAAATACTTGACAGGGACTGTGTTTTAGGGCAAATTAGGGTGTTGACTTCTGTTTGTGATGAAGGAATACGAACAAATTGTTCCCCAACGTTCGCCCACTTCAAAGTAAGAAGAAGACAATGTTCGAATACTGTGTAGGTTTGCATCGCTTACGTCCCCTTGGCAACGCAAAACAGCAGTAGGAGAAGGTCGAGAGAAGGATCGACTGACATCTAGTTTTCTGTTTGTCTGTTCGTTTTTATTCTTAACTCGGTACCCTTATTGTTTCTTAACACTTGTGTTAAGAATTCGTGATTCGTGAAATCTTTTCACTTAATCCTCTAGGAGGGGATACTTAATTATGAAAAATTTTACAACTTGTATCTGTATCATGGGTCTATCTGGCATCGCTGCGGCTGATGTTGTGATGGACCAGATCGGAGACATGGACGGAACTGGTATTGCGGACAACATTATGGCTTCGCAAGACTTTGAATCCGCCTACGATGTCTACGATGTTGTTGTTGCTGATAACTTCAGCGGTGATGGCTCAAACATTGATATGGTAGAAATGGTTATGGGTGGCTGGAACGGCTTTGTCGATCCATCCTCCGTCGCTGGTTATACAGCGAACTTGTACTCAGGCCCAGATGCTGCTGGTGCAACACTCGTCGGTGATATTGCTTCGTCATATGTCGACGCTGCTGATGCAACTGTCAGTGCAGACTGGATGGGTGCAAACTTTTTAGTTGGCATGGGAACTGATTTGGCTTCAGCAGTTGGAGATCAACTTGTTGGTGTAGTACCTTCAAATGATTTTGCAACTGGTGGTCAAACTGGTTGTGCTGACTCAAATCTCGGTGATACAACTTCAGCAATTCAAGCTAACCCAGGCGGCGGATTTGGTTTCGGCCCTTGGCAAGAAGCTGGCGCTGAAGGTGCTTACCGATTAGGTAGTAGTGTTGCTGCTGACCCTTGTACTCTTCCACTTCCAGCTGTCTGTGCTGCAGACGTTGATGGTGATGGTACAGTTGCAGTCAGCGACGTTCTTGAAATTATTGGCCAATGGGGCATGTGTGGTGACGGTACATTCCGTCCATCAGGCGATGTTGCTCCAATGCCAAATGGTGACTGCTGCGTAACCGTAGCCGACGTCCTTGCTGTCGTTGGTTCATGGGGTGCAGACTGTACAGTTTACGGTGCTTGTTGCTACGGCGACGGCATGTGTGACACAACATCAATGGACGATTGTTCCAATGGTGGTGGTGCTTGGTCTGAAGGTTATGATTGTGCTGATATCTCATGCTCCACAGCTTCTTGCTGTATGCCTGATGATTCATGTGCAGATCTCACCTCAGATGCTTGTGCTGCAATGGGTGGCGATACTGGCGGTGATGGCACTGCTTGTGCAACCACTGATTGTACTGCTACAACTCCTGGTGACGAATGTGCAGACGCTATTCCTGTTGTCGATGGTGCAAACCCATTCGATACAACTGATATGACCGCAGGCGGTCCAGATCCAGACGAGACTCAATGTGATGGCACATTTCTTGACTGGGGTGCTAGCCAAGACGGTTGGTATTCATACGTAGCAACAGGTGGTTTGACAACATTTGATACTTGTGATGCTGGTTCATATGACACTTCTATGGTGCTCTATGAAGGCACATGTGACAACCAAGTTGCATGTAACGGTGACGCAATCGATTCATCTGGATGTCAAGCATATAGTTCAGAAATCGCTAACTACGATTGTACTGCTGGTGAAACATATTACATCCGTATTGGTGCATGGAATGGTGATGGCGCGGGTCCTGGTACCCTTAACATCAATCCTCCAGCTACTGGTTACGGTGCATGCTGTTTCCCTAATGAAGACTGTGTTGATGCAAACGCATCAGACTGTGATTCATTCGGTGGTACATTCCAAGGTGATGGTACTGCTTGTGGTAATGGAATGTGTGAAGCACCTGCTGGTGACGAATGTGCGAACGCACTCGTTGCACTTGTAGATGTTGCAAACCCATTCGATACTTCACTTGCTACTCCTTCAACACCAGATCCAGATGAAGCAATGTGCGCTGGTCAAGCTCTTGACTGGGGTACAGCGAATCCTGATGTTTGGTTCGAATATGTACCTAGTGCTTCTGGTGTAGCAACATTCAGTACTTGTGATACTGGTTCATTTGATACTTCCATGGTTATTTATGGTGGTACTTGTGACAACCAAATTGCATGTAATGGTGATGCTGATGATTCAGCTGACGGTGCTGGTGGTGCATGTCAAGCGTGGTACTCACGTATTGATAATGTTCCAGTTACTGGTGGTGAGTCATACTACATCCGTATAGGCGGATGGGATGGCGGCGGCGGTGCCGAAACTGGCCCTGGTACGCTATACATCACTGCAGGTGCTGACGCTGTGGGTGCATGCTGTATGTCAGATGGTTCATGTATGGACTTGAATGCTGCAGATTGTGCTGCTGCTGGTGGTGCGTATGATGGTTCAAATACATGTGCTTCTGCATCATGTCCACAACCATTTGCTTGCCCAGCTGGCGCTGACCAAGAAGGTGATCCTTGTCAAGTGACAGGTACGGAAGAAGATTCAAACTGCGGTATGAATTGCGATCCTGCTGTATTTGGCAACCTCACGTTAGGTGTTCCTTTGTGTGGTAATGCATCCGTAATGGCTGACATTGGTACACGTGACACTGATTGGTACTACAACGCAGAACTTAATGCTGGTGGAGACTTTACTCTTTCAGCAGCATCAAGTGGTTCAACAGCTGGACTCGCGTTCGGTATTGTTGACAATGTTGCATTAGCATTTGTCTACGTCGATGTGACAAGTACTGAAGGTTCTTTAACATTCAGTCTTGGCGCTGGAGACTACAGTGTCTTCTGTGCTCAAAACAGCTTCGACTCAGACGGTTCATGTGGCTCAGGTCAAGAGGACTATTGGGTTCTTCTTGAAGGTGCTGCTGCAACGACAGGTGCTTGTTGTATGGCTGATGAGACTTGCCAAGACTTGTCTGCTACTGACTGCGATGCAGCTGGTGGTACATACAACGGTGGTACAGATTGCTCAGTGCAAGACTGTACTGTTGGCGCTTGCCCTGCAGGCGAAATCGCAGATTGCAATGGCGCTTGCTGCCCAGAAAGCTGGGTTGGCGATGGCTACTGTGATGATGGTGCGTATACCTGGAATGGTATTCCTATCTATCTCAACTGTGCTGAGTTTAATTGTGACGGAGGAGATTGCACTTGTGCAAACTAATCTAGTCATGGTTTGACGATCTCTTTTAGAGATTCCCCGCAGCCCCCTTGCTCTTTAGAGCAAGGGGGCTGTTCTTTGGTTTTGTGGTACCCCTGTAAATGAGAGTTTATGTTTGCCTTGAGGCACCTAGCGACTATACTATGATGATGGAGAAAGACTTGATTCGACCCCTTATTACCGCTGTTGTCTTGGTTTATGGCTCCGTTTCAGCGGAAGTTGTCCTTGATTTGGTTGGTCCAATGGACGGTAGCGGAATTGGAGAGGTTGTCACAGCGAATCAATATTTTGAACCAAGTTACGCTTCCTTTAACATTGCGGTTCTTGAGAATATTTCACTGCAATCAGACATCCAAATTGCTGAAATTGAACTGGTCATCAATGGCTGGGATGGATTTATAGATCCATCATCAATCCCTTCGTTTGAAACGAATGTCTATTCTGATCCTGAAGTAGCGATTAAATCTCTCAGTGGTGATATTGCAACGAATCAAGTTGATGCAGCGGATACAACGGCTTCAAGTGAATGGTACGGTGATGGTTTTCTAGTCCAAGTACCGACTCAAATGAACGTAACGGCAGGTCTCTATTGGTTTGGTGTCATTCCAACAAACGAATATAAGACGAATGGGCAAGTTGGCGTCGCAAATACAAATCTAGGAGATGGAATATTTGGGATGCAAGTCAATCCAGGGGAAGGATTTGGTTTTGGACCAATCCGAGAACTCTCAACTGAAGCAGCATATAGAGTTCACGACAATGTCCTGAATGATCCCTGCTCAATAGACCTTCCCCCTTTCTGTGCAGAGGATATTAATGAGGATGGGTTTGTGACTGTACTTGATCTTCTTGAAGTCATAGCGCAATGGGGAGTGTGTGGCGATGGCTCGTTTAGACCAACCGCAGATTGTGCACCTTTGCCACTTGGTGATTGTTGTGTCAATGTTGCTGATATCCTTGCAATTGTTGCAGCGTGGGAAGCAGTTTGTGCACCACATGGAGCATGTTGTCTAACAGACGGTATCTGTGAAGAAATTACCACACAGCAATCTTGCCTTCTTGGCGGTGGAGTGTATTTTGGCGATGACACCATATGTGCAATTGAAGAGTGCTTTACAGGAGCATGTTGCGTGGATGTAATCTGCGTCGAAAGCTCCCAGTTTGAATGCTTGAATCTTGAAGGCATTTTTCAGGGCGATGGAACAACGTGCGTTGACATTGATTGTGCTGCAGTGCAAGAAGGTGATGAGTGCCTTGATGCACTACCAGCGTATGAGGGTGCCACTCCGTTCTCAACACTTCTCATGACACCAAGTGAGCCACAACCAGATGAAGCACCCTGCGAAGTATCAAATCTAGTTTGGGCAGAAAGCCCCGATGTGTGGTTTTCGTTTACAGCTCCAAGTAGTGGAGATTACAACTTTTCACTTTGTGATCTAGACAGTTATGACACATCGATGGTGCTTTACGAAGCGGATTGTTCAAACCAAGTTGCTTGTAATGGTGATACTTTTGATCCAGATGAAGAGTGCCAACAGTATTTTTCTGAAATTTCTTACACTCTTGAAGAGAGTGAAACATACTTTGTTCGTATTGGTGGTTGGTTCTCAGAATCAGGGAATGGTACGTTAACTATTGGGCTTCTCCCCCCACCACTTCCGGGCGCTTGCTGTTTCGCTGATGGTTCATGTTTAGAAGACACGTATGAACACGACTGCGAAGCATTC
>CAZVVI010000015.1:0-61232 GCA_964630505.1 uncultured Isosphaeraceae bacterium
TTACAACCCACGTATCAACACGACTGCGAAGCATTCAGTGGCACGTTTGCTGGAGAATATGTCAGTTGTATTGAAGCCGATTGTATTGTGATTGAAGGTGATGAATGTGAAGAAGCTGTCGATGTGTATGTTGGTTCACGTTCCTTTACAACAATGTATGCTTCACCAAGTACACCGGAACCATCTGAATGGATGTGCCCCGATACTGATTTAGAATGGGGCAACAGCCCAGACATTTGGCTGCGTTGGCTATCACCTGATGATGGATTTGCGACTTTTTCTACATGCGATCCAGATAGTTTTGATACTTCGATTGTGTTGTACGAAGAAACGTGTTCAAACCAAATTGCTTGTAATGGTGATACTGACCCAAACACTGATTGCCAAAATTATTATTCCTACATGGAATATAAAGTTTCAGCAGGAACGGTGTATTACATTCGCATTGGTGGGTGGCAAGGGACAACTGGACCAGGTACGTTAACAATCACACTCGATGGCGAAAATGATGTCGCTGCATGCTGTGTTCTTGGCGTTTGTTACAACGAACAGACCGAAGTGCAGTGCGATGATCTAGGTGGAGATTGGATGTATGGCGAGACGTGCAAGACGTTTGATTGCGAATCGATTCCTTGCTACAGCAGTATATTCACTCAAGTTGTACATGGACCTGATGAGGGATGGTTCGCTGGAAACTCATCGTATGATGGGCCGACATCTCAATTCAATCGAGCTGAGTACGTCAATCTTCCTGCAATGAACTCTCTCTCTGTATGGGGCTTACAGGCGTATTTCAACGGTTCTTCATGGTCGAGTTGTGATGAAGACGCCCTCTTCACTGTGCGGACGTATGAGGACCTCTCTGGGCTTCCAGGGCCACGAGTGGATGAGGCTCTCTTCATTCCAGCGACGAAGACAGCAACAGGTACGCTCTATGCTGGAATCTACGAGTTAAAGCAATTTGATCTCGATTTCTCAGCCATGAACGTCGAACATATCAGTGTTCAGTCTGAGAGTGAAAATCTTGATTGTTGGTTCTTGTGGATTAGTTCAGCGACAGGAGATGGAGTTTCTACACTCAACTCTGGTAATGGCTGGGTTTATGAGAATACAGACCTATCCATCTGCATTGAGTAAGTTCAACAAAGAATACGCTGTACCATACAAAGTATGAATTACAGAAAGATTGCTCTGCAAGTGCTATTCTATTCTCTTGGGATTGCTGCATTGGCAGGTATTTTGGCAATGGTGTTGCCAAATGCAGGTTCTGTAATCGGCAGACTCATTGGGACTGCAATCGCAACTGCAATTTCATCTGCACTTTTACTCATCTCTATTCAGCGGATGGAAGTTCAGAAGACTCGCCTCTTTGGTTCAGGCTTGGGCCTACTTGTCCTCATCATTTATTTGAATACGATTTGTGCTATATGGGTTCAATTTATTCTCTCATCAACCTCTTTTCAATTTGAAGAGAAGTTTGGTCTCACAGCACTCTTATTTGCTGGATGTGGAACATTGATTCTCGTCGGGTTACTGATTGTTGAAATCAGGAATTTAAGATTGGCTGGATATGTCTTATCAAGTATCTGGGCGCTTGCGCTGTTGACTTGGATTCTTGTTGTTTGGATTTTCCAAAGCAATGCTCAAGAAGAAATTGCCGAAAACTTTATTTTTCCACTTCAGACATTGTTCCCACTCATTGTCCTTGCTTCTATTCGCAGGCATATTGCGTACATGGTCGTGGCATTAGCGTTCGCAATAAGTTGTTGTGTTGCGTCACAGGTTGCGATGTTTATGACTCATGGACGGATTGAACATCAGAAGCCATTGTTTGTATTCATTCTCATCACTGGAGGAATCTCTGCATTGCTTGGCGTTGCAAGCGTCGTTCAGTTTAGAAAGAAGGCGAATGCGATTGTTTGGGCAGAGCGCCTAGTTTTAGCATTTGTTGCTGTGACGATTGTCGTTCTTTGCATGAGTATTTGGTTTGAAACGTACAGAATAGAATTACCAGAGATTTTGACTCGGCTCGCTGTGGGCATGAGTATTCTTAGTTCTACATCAATCATTGGATTGCTTGTATGGCAAATGTTGCTCAGTTCGGTGTTCACACAATACGACGGTGCTGGATTGCAAGGCATTTGCCCAAGATGCGACACACATCTTGAAATTCCAAAAGGGAAGAGTTTTTGTCCTGCTTGCGGATTGAGAATGAAGTTGCAAATTGAATCAACAGCATGCCGTGGATGTGGGTATGACATTACAAAAACTCCAGAATCAGATTCATGTCCTGAGTGTGGTGAGCCAATCCTTCTGGCAACTGCCATACAATAACAACATGCGTTTTCTTCTCGTTACTATTTGTACCTGTGCTCTATTTGCTTGTGCAGGGGAAACTCAAAGCCCACCTGAATTAGACATTGACTTTTCAGGATTAAATGATGAAGCAGCATCTTTGATTCAGTCGAAGTCTGCTGTCGCTACGTCTGCTGAGGATTGGAAAGTTTTAGGGATGTTGTTCCAATCAAATGGGCTAGAAGAACCATCTATTCTTGCATATGAATACTCACTTACATTAAACTCAGATCCAAAGACACATTATTTACTTGCTATTTCTCAAGCAGGTCTAGGCAATTACGGACAAGCAATTCAATCTATGTCGAAGGTTACGAGTTATTTACCTGCTCAATGGAATCAAGGGTACTGGCAACTTGACTTAGGAAATAATGAACAAGCCAAAAAACATTTTGAGACTGCGTTGGCACTAGACTCGACTTCCCCAGCGGCAACGATAGGATTAGCACGAGTATATCTAGCCAAAGGTAATCCACAGCAGTCAATCACTCTATTGCAAGGAATGGTTGATGAGGGACGAAAGCATCCATACATCACTTATCTGCTAGGTAAAGCGAATCAGCATGCTGGCAATATAGAAATTGCAGAGCAACTTCTTAAAAACGCTAATAGCGTACAGCCAAAATGGCTTGACCCATGGCAAGATGAAATGCATTCGTACCAACAAGGATTTTCTGCAAAATTGATTCGTGCGATTCAAAAGATAGACGCTCGTGATTTGCAAGGTGGATTAGAAGATTTAAAATCAATTGAGAAAAGTTACCCTTTCGATCCTGTTGTTCAAAATAATCTTGCAACAGTTCAAATGCAACTTGGCCAAACAAACGAAGCCATTAGGACTCTTGGCAAGGCGATGAAAGAGTCGCCAAATTATGCTCCACTTCAATTGACAATGGCTTTTGCATTGGCTCAAGCAGGTGAAGAAAATCAAGCGGTGAAGTTTGCAGAGAAAGCGCTTGCCCTTCAGCCTACAATGTTTGCAGCGGCAAGTTTACTAGGAAGATTAGCGTATCAAAGACAAGATTATCAAAGTGCTTATACTAACTACGCACTAGCAATAGAGCTAGGAGACACGAATCTACGTACAAGAGAAATGCTTGCTGAAGTCCTGCTTCGATTTAATCAGTTCGATAAGGCGATCTTTCAGTATGAAATCGTATTGTCAATCGACCCAAAAAGAACGCCAAGCATCGGGGGAGTTGCGGTTGCACTTGCAAAGAGCGGGAAGGTTCAACAAGCAATGAAATTACTTCTTGAAGCCCAATCCCTTTATCCAAATGATGGCAACCTTTCAAGAGCAGCACGAGCAATACAGCAAATCACCCAAACGCCATGAGATATTATTGTTTATTCATCTTGTTATTATTCGTCAGTTGTTCAGACCCTCCTGAAACGATTGTTCCACATCAAGAACAAGACGTATGGTTTTCTGATGAAGCATCTGAATTAGGAATTGACTTCAATTGGATCAGTGGTGCAAGTGGCGAATTCAATATGCCAGAGATTATCGGTGGCGGTGCTGCATTGTTAGACTTCGATAACGACGGAGACCTTGATATCTACTTTGTTCAAGGAGGGTATTTAGATTCAGATTTAACTGAAATGAATGTCCTTCTTAGAAATGAAGGCGATCGTTTCGTTGATGTCACTTTGCAGTCAGGTGCAAATGATCAGGGGTATGGAATGGGAGTGGCTGCAGGAGATTATGACCTTGATGGGTTTACGGATCTTTACGTTACAAATGTTGGGAAGAACACCTTGTTACATAACAACGGTGATGGCACATTTACAGATGCAACAACAACCGCAGGTGTAGGTGATGACGGATGGGGAGCGAGCACAGCGTTTGTTGATGTAGATGCAGATGGAGATTTAGACTTATACGTAATAAATTATTTATTGTGGGAACAGGGTTTAGTCATTGATTGCTACAACGCAAAAGGTACTCGCGACTATTGTTCTCCCGTGAATTACATGGCACCTTCACGAGATGTGCTTTACAAGAATAATGGTGATGGTACTTTTACTGATTTGTCGAGCGCTTCAGGTCTTGGAGTTCGAATCGGTACTGGGCTAGGTATTTTATGTAATGACTACTCGGGCGATGGGCTTATCGATATTTTTGTAGCGAATGATGGCATGCCAGATCAATTATGGTTGAATCATGGCGATTGGACGTTTAGTGATGTTGCACCACTTCGAGGATGTGCATTAGATGATGAGGGTAAAGCAAAAGCAGGAATGGGAGTGACGAGTGAAGATTTTGATCACGACGGCGATTTCGATATTCTTGTTTGTAATCTCTCTGGCGAAAGTGATTCATTGTTTCGCAATGATGGAGATTACTTTACAGATATTACTGCAGCAAAAGGCATTCGCACATCGACAAGGCATGCCACGCGATTTGGTTTAGGGTGGGTCGATTTTAACAATGATGGCGTTTTAGATTTATACGAAGCAAATGGTCGAGTGCAACAGATTGGTATATCAGAAACTGAGGATCCGTTTGCAGAAAAAAATTATCTTTTACAAGGAACGGCTTCAAATTGGCAAAAGATTGATGGTGTTGATCGACAACAAACGCACACAAGTCGGGCTGCTGCTTTCGGAGATATCAATAATGATGGTGGGATAGATATTCTTGTCATCAACAAAGATGCACCAGCATATATGCTGATGAACGTGCATCCAAATCGCTCGAATTCGGTAACATTTCGAGTTCTGAACCAATCGGGTTCAGATGCTCTTGGTGCTGTTGTGACTGCTACGTTGGGGAAGACTCAAATCACAAAATCTGTCCAGTCAGCGTGGAGCATTCTAGCCGCGAATGACCCACGTGTGCATATTGGTCTTGGAGAACAAGAACAACTTGTGGATGTGAAAGTGCGATGGGTTGATGGTTCAACAACAAAGTTCGGTGCATTCCCATCTGGATTCCATACACTTCAACGAAACTAACGACACGAAATTTGTTGTGCTCTTTTTCGTTTTACGAATTAAAGCATGCTCTGTCTCAGAGTCAACTGGTATTCGGGTTGCTGAATTGATCGTGCAGAAAGACTATAATAAATCTATTAAAAGGAGATAATGATGACATACACACTTCCCGATTTAGGTTACGCATTCGATTCACTTGAGCCATACATTGACGCAAAGACGATGGAAATACATCACGATAAGCATCATGCAGGGTACGTCGCAAAGTTAAACGCAGCAGTTGAAGGAACTGACTTAGGTGATTCCTCAGTCTGCGAACTCGTTTCATCGCTAGATAATGTCCCAGATGATATTCGAACAGCAGTTAGAAACAATGGTGGCGGTCACTGCAACCATTCCCTCTTCTGGAAGGTGATTGCCCCGGGCGGTTCCAGCACACCAGAAGGCGATTTTGCAACAGCGATTGATGACGCCTTTGGGTCATTCGATTCATGTAAAGAACAATTTGCAAATGCCGCTGGGACTAGATTCGGATCTGGTTGGGCTTGGCTTGTCACAGATTGCGATGGAAATCTTTCAATTAGTTCATCACCTAATCAAGATAACCCGCTGATGACTGGAGAAGGAACACCAATATTAGGTTTAGATGTCTGGGAACATGCCTACTATCTACATTATCAGAATCGTCGACCTGATTATATTGAAGCATTTTGGAACATCGTCAATTGGACAGTTGTTTCTTCGATGTGGAAAGAAGCGAAAGGGTCTTGCTGTTGTTGTTGCGAATAATTTCCATTGCATTACTCTGTATTGCAGGTTGTAACTCTGTTCCTACTGTTCAGCAATATGGAGGGATGCGTGAAACTTTGCGAATGGGTCAAACCCAGCCTCGAATAACTTTCGAAGAGGTTATCGCAACCCCTCACTCATTTGCAGTCGGTGCACTTCCAAATCTGGAAGGTGAAGTGACGATATTCGATGGAAGCATTTGGGTAGCGACTGCTGACAACAATAGTGCTACAACGGTCAAGGCAGATTCTCAATTTCTTTCAGCAACCCTTTTAACAGTGGCACATGTTAACCACTGGGATGAATATGAATTGCCAGATATCCCCCTTGAAGAAGCAATTGAAGCAGTCGCTCTTGGATCATCAACTTTAGATTCTGAAGAGCCATTTCCGTTCTTGATTCAAGGTGAAGCCTCTACGTTGCATATGCATGTGATTAATGGGTATTGCCCTGTTGCATCTCCTGATCTTGCAGATGAGTATAAACCTTGGAGAATGAGTATAGATTCAAGCACACCAATCACAGTCGTTGGGTTCTTTGCTAAGAATCAAGAGGGTGTCATGACTCACCATGGGTCTAATATCCATATTCATGGTCTCATGACTAAAGATAGAGGTGTTGCAACAGGGCATCTAGACTCGATTTCGATGAAAAAGGGTGCGAAACTCTTTCTTCCTGCATCCTAGAACGTCCGTTTTTTTTGTAATTATTAAAATAAAAATTTATTTTTGACCAAAATAACGCACATCTACTACATCTAGTGGGTGTGCGATTCCTTTATATACAACTGGTCGTGATAGGTGAATCGAGGGCTATAGTTGATGCAAATTGTATTGGTTATCAAATCATGAAGGCTGGTTGGTGCGTCCGATTGCTTTTCTACAACAATCATCAAGGAAGGAAAATCAATGCTTTCAAAGAACCAAGTCATCGACGCAATTAGCAGACTAAACCCAAGCGCTTCAATTCAATGGCTCGCTGCCTTTGATCTTGCATCACTGAGAAGATATTACGAACATCTCTTGATTACTCTAGAGCCGCGTGGAAGTCGTGGCTGGGTAAGAACTAACGAATCTTCAGCTGTGGTTACACGCAAACCCGCCGCATAACGACCTCAGCTTAAAAAGAGGTCTGCCCCTCCCTTTGTCAGTCGTTGCAATACTCCCTTCGTCAACAACTCACAGAGCGCGGGACAGGCCTCTTTTTTTATTGACAGTCACTTCTGTGAGATACCTAGTGATTCTAGTGACAGGCACTTTGCTAGGGTGGCTGTCACCGAAGGTGATTGTCACTCCGCCTTCGCTTTTGTGTGCCAGTCACGTCAAATCGCTCTTGATTCTAGTGACAGGCACTTTGCTAGGGTGGCTGTCACCGAAGGTGATTGTCACTCCGCCTTAGCTTTTGTGTGCCAGTCACGTCGAATCAGTCACATCGAAAGATTGTTTGACAAGTGCAAGTTCTAGGAGAGTGCGAACTCTTGTGATGAGTTCAAGTTTATTGACTGGCTTCGTAATAAAATCGTTGGTGCCACACTCTACTGCTCGTTCATAGTCCCCCACTTCGTTCAGGGCGGTCACCATGATGACAACAATATCACGAGTCGAGGGTTGAGATTTAATTTTTTGGCACACTTCAAATCCACTCATCCTTGGCATCATCACATCTAGAATGACGAGATTAGGCCTTCTTCTCTCAATACATGCAATGGCTTCAATGCCATCTGAGGCTGTGTGAAGCGTACAAGGGAGTTCCTCAAGGAACGCTTGCATGAGTTCGAGATTCTGCGCGTTATCATCAACAAGCAAAATTGTGGCAGTTGATAGATCGACATCTGGGACGCTTTCTGGAGTTGTCTTGTTCACGTTGGGTATGCTATCATGCCCAATTCCTACGTGTACACGCGGAGCATCGAGAATGACAAAATACGCACCACCTTCAATTTGGACAGATGAATTCAATACCCCGACGATTGAAAGTTTGAGAAATCTAACGATTAATGACTCAAAAAAAGCGTTCGATAAAGCAAAAAGCAAAATCCTCGCACTTGAAAATGTCACGGTAGACATCAAGTGGTACGGTGATTGTTGGTTTTGGAGCGTTGCGTTTATGTCCTCTTTTATCGAAGACCCACTAGCAATCATGATTCCAGCAGAAGAAAATCTGCAAATTGCTGCGCCTTTAACTCACGACTTTATTGAACAATTATCAACTCGTCGTCTTAAAAGATTTGTCAGAGATGGCCTAGAACTTGCAATGCCGCCCCACAGAACCTCTTGGGCCATTTGGTCAATTCCGACACCAGCAGCAGTCGAAGATGTCATGCCTGTCTTAAAAAGCAAGCAAAAATATTACATGAAAGATTGAGCCTTTACTCAGCGTTCTTTTCTTTAACCCATCTTCCATTTTCTCTTATTCGTTTGGTGGGGTCAACTGACAATAAAGTTGCGAGGTCATCGCTCATGCTAATCGTAACTGGGTGCCCACCGCTTGCTGTGAAATCTGATGACCACAGTGTAGAACCACCTAGAATTGTAAGTTCTATTTTCAAAGTAGCATCTATCTCATTATTGGAAAGAGTTCTTCTTCTTGATTGAGTCCCTTGAAACAACGAGTCGAATGAATTTGGAAAGAGGTAGAACCAAGGTGTTAATATTTCTAATTTAGCAGGCGGCAACGTTTTGCCTTGCCTGACTGTTGTAAGGGTATTGCAAAGTTCCTCAATTTCCGGTTGGTTTTGTGACTTGCTTAAATGATTAAGATCTACAACTGCTGGAACCAATAATGGTGGTGAATTCTTGAGCGTAAGAAGTTGGGAACGTAATTCATCATCTTCTAAGATTGAAATGATTCCAATAATTGAACTGTCTCGGTAAAGAGAGTCCGTAATTGCAGCAAGTACATATAGCTCTGTGATAATCTTCCTGTCTTGATTAGACAGAAACTCATCAGATGCTAACTCTTCCGCAACATTAAAGTACGATTCACCATAAAGAGGATCTAAAGAGACTGCCCATGGCTCTGAAACGAGAGAAACTGCTTGAGCCAGAATCAGTGATAGAGTAGCGAGCGTCACTTAGTTGTCCTCCTATCATGTTCTGCAGTTACTTCTCTAAATAATTGTAACCAGTGGAGTGAGATTTCAATTTCAACCACAGTGAGTTGTTCAAAAATAGTTGAACTCTCATGTAAACGATCTGTGAGTGAATGCATCGAATGCATGGGGTTTTGCTCTGAACGCCATCGCGACTCTTCTGCTTTGAGTAGTGAATAATATTCAAGTTGCTTGAGTAAATAAAACTGAAGTACACCGGTTGGGGTAAACTCAATTTGATTTGAAGGTTGAAATGCAGGAGGAATTGCATTCAACCACGCTTGAACAACCATTTCGATTGCATCGAGAGGTGGAATTTCAGAATTAACTGGCAGATGTTCTGGGTTTAGTAACAAATACTCAGATAATAGCGATGAAGAAATTGCACTAGAAGCTTCATCGAACTCCCAGAGGAAACTATCTCCTGCAGTGAGGGAATGTTGTACAAAGGCCTTCCTCGCGTTCATGTTCCAGTCTATTGCGTCTTGTTCGGGGAGGATTGAATCTGTCAATCCTGCAACTAAAGACGTGATTTGCTCTTTCGTTTTTGCTTTGTGGAAATTATTCAGTAACGCGAGTGCTACATTAGGACCAGTTGGGAACTGTGCGACGATCACTCTAGATGCTTCGACTCGTAATCTATTATTACTATTCGCAAGAGCAATCGTTGCTAACAAAGTCGCATCTCTTGGACCTAAGTCAGTATGTTCATCATTTAACAACGAGTCAATCGCTGTGAGCTGTTCAAATTCATCTTTACCTGCTTTTAGGTATAGGTCGGTAAAAGTCCCGTCGACCTCTTGTCTCGATGATTTAAAATAGTTTGATGAGTCTATAGAAAATACTTGTGATTTTTCCATCGCATGTAAGGCAAGGTCTGGTCTTCCCTTCCAGATAGAGATGGCTGCCTCGTTTAGCATTCGTAGTTTGGCAAATGCCTGTGCATTATTTGAAGTTTGATGGAGAATCTTGTCAACTTGTGTTTTCCATTTGTCAACAATATCGATATCAAAGCCAGTAGGAATGGCTAGAGTCCAAACAGCAGGAGTCTTGCTACGATCAACTGGCCAGTGCTTAAGTAAACGAGTAGCAATTTCATTGCGAGTATCATTGGAGTCATTTTGGTTGACAATAAATCGCTCGTCAAACCATGAATTAGTATCTGAAGAATCAAAAATTTCGGTAAGGACTGCAATGTCTACAGAATCATACTCTTGGGAAGAAATAATTTCGCAAACAGAATCTCTTGGCTTTGTAGAAGATGTCCAATCAGTTGAGTAGACTATTCTTCCAAGAACATTTCTGGTATTACTATCTCGCAATAAATCAATATCTGATTGCAGGATAGAATTCATCAGTTGGATTTGTAGTTCTGGAATTTGAGAAGAGTTTTGGATTTGTTGAGTAATGATAATCCATGCCTCCCACATTTCAAGTGATCTGGCATCAAACTCAGTACGCGAAAGTAGTTCGGCCGCGAATATTTGCAATGCTTCCCTACGTGCTTCATCGGAATCACAAGTAGTTATAGCAGCTAGTTGTGTACTTTTTGTAATAGAACGAACACTAGTGCCAAATCGTTGGTCACAACTTATCCTAGCTAGAATGCCTGCTGTAAATGTTGCTCTGGCTAAACTGCTAGGAACGCCAAGTTTAATTGAAGGACTCTTTAGACTTTGTAAGAGTTTCTGTGCGAATGCCTCATCCATCTCTGCCTGTAGCAAGACATCAAAGAGATGTTTTTCAGCACTGCGAAGAATGTTCGCATCCATGAATGGCCATCCAATTGCAAGAACATCTATAGATTGGTTCCATTCTTGAAGAATTGATGGCTTGGGTTTCTCGCCTTTTATAAGGGAATCTCTGACTGAGCTCGCAATTGTTGCAAGTTGCTTGGGCTGGTCTATTCCTTTGTCAGAAAAACTGAGCATACTTTCCTCAATTCCATCAACTTTAAAAGTAGGAAAAGTCGAAAACAATGTAACGTCATGGTTCATTGGTTGTTGAGATGTTGTTGTTGTAGATGGAGTTGGTTTTGTGGCGAGGTCTTCGGTGACTGTTTGATCATCCGTGAGCAGTACTTGAAGGCTGAGAACAAATGCGATTAAAGTTAAGATGCTGAAGAGAACTGCTAATTTAATCGTCATTACAGGATTCGGGGAACTAAGTTCTGGAGTTAATTTTTTCGCAGTCTCAGAAAGAAATGAATCCACAACACTGAATGTTGATTTCTTCTTGGGAACGTTTGCCCATGAACGGTCAATCGTATGTGCTGACTTTAGTTTGGTTGAAATTGAACCACTTCCACTTCTTGCTGCATCTGAAAATGCTTCCATAATTCGCATTAACCCACCAACAGTAATTGAGTACGAAGCTGCGACCCCTACAAGTCGTGCACGGCTTCTTTTATTCCATCCTCCTTCACAGATTAATGATGCAATAATTGCTTGGTCTAAGGGAGTTAACTCATTTGGTATAGACTTGGAAGATGATAGGACTTCAGGTGATTCTAAAAGCAGTTGTTTTGCGATGCTCTGCAGATACACTCGAATCTTGTCTGCCTCTTCAGAGTGACCCCAAGGGTGGACATGAAGTTGTGCAAGCCTGCGCCTCAATGCGTTATTGATGGCAATATGATCTGTTCGCCCAGTAGTCACGCCAAGAATTAATCGAGGGTCTTCGGTAAATGGAATTCCAAGAATTTCAGAAGTAGTTCGGTTAAGATCCATTAGAACTTCCTCTGAGTTTCGTGTGTAACTCTCGTAGTTTAGTTCCGTATGGTTCTACTCCATAGTTAGGATATAGCGTGTGGTGTTGATTTAACAAAGCAAGAGCTTTCTCTGGTGATTGCTCTGAGATTAAAAGAATTGTGTTAAATCTAGCTCGAATCCAAAGTTCTGAGCCAGTAGGTGAACCACTGCTAATCAATTTCCATCGTTGTAACGCAATCTCAGAATCACCTAAAGTGTTTTCTAGTTCTGCATTTTGGATGAGTAACTTAGCAATCTTGGGTTGTTGGTTTATCAACTCTCTGGAAATTTCAAGCGCTGTTTCTCCTAGCGATAAATCATTACGCTCTAAAAAAAGTTGATAAGCAGTTTGTGCTGTTAAGTACGCGATAGGAATGAATTCAGAGTGACCGTATTGTGTATTCTTGAGTTGCTGGAGAATGGATGTGCCTACAACATAGATATCGTGTTGATTTTCTGGGAATCCATGTAAAGACCAATCTCCCCAGACTTGCTTAGAAGCAAGATTAGTCCATCTATCTTCAGGTGATGTCTCAATCATTTCCAAAAGTTGGGTTGTTGCCTCTTCGGGTGAATCTTGCAATAGCAGGGAAAGGATTCTTCGATATGCAATCTCGTTTTGATAAATTTGCAAAGAGAAAATATTTCTCGTATCGATGAGTTTGAGAATTTCAAGAGCTCGTAAAGATGCATTGATTCGATGCACTTGAGGGTGAAGTGAAATTTCTAAAATTCTCAACGCGCGAATTGCAGCTACTTCGTTTGCATGGGCATCCTCAGAAATCGTTGAATCAGAAACCATTAGGGGAAGAGCAACAGTGATATATCGATTTCCAATGTATGATTGTTGCTCAATTGATGCACTTTGCCACATTTGATATAAAGATCTTGCTGCTTGACGCTGAGCTTCCTCATACCTTGGGTCAGAGTGAGGAATTGCAAGTAAGTCTTCAATATTCGCAGGATTTTCAGATGCTCCTGAAGATCTTTGAATCGTAAGTTGAGTTGCATGTTCAGTATTTGGCCAGTTTTCTAAGTAGAGAACGCTAAGTTCCTCTTTGGTCAATTCTAGTTCCTCGGTGAGAGGGTTTAGATAATCAAGACTTACGATTGCCATCCAAACTGCCTGTTCCTTGTTGTCGCCCTCTGCTGCCTCGATGAACGCTTTTGCTGCTTTCTGGTATTGTGAAGAGTAATACAGAGAAAGCCCTAGGAGGATTTGGCAATCGTCTTCTAGTTGCTCATACTCAGTGATATCAGGTGATCGAATAGCTTGATTAAATATTTCTGCAATCGACGCAAATTTATTTTGTGTTTCCTCATCTTTAGCAGGTTCATCACCTTTGTAAATTTCACGTGCTTGTTTAAAGGCAAAATCACCCTCAATATATTTTGAGATAAAACCATCTTTCTGCAATGCTTGAGAACCATATTGATGGACGATGTCGCTCAAAATGCCCAATTGCCCTATTTCAATTAACCCCTCTAAGGACTTTTTGGCTACCTCCTTCGCTTTCTCTGAAGCGTAATGCTCAAGAGAATGAACTGCAGATACACGGTAGAGCAACGTCTTATCTATTTCATTCGATTCATCGAGTTCAATTAGAATTTCATCCCACTTCTTTTGATCGATAAGAAGAAAGAATTTCCAGAGTGGAACTAGCGAACGTACTGAACTCCACGTTTCTGGATCTTCTAATTCCTCGAACCATGGTTCAGGGTCTGATGGATATTGAAGTAGCGATTTGCATAATGCAATTCCAAGTATTGCTCTTGCTCCAGATTCGTGTTGTTTTAAATCAAGCGAGACTGATTGCAGACTTGGGCGATCTCCTAATAAAATTTCGGCAAATAATTGAGATGCTTTTTCTGCTTCCTTTTTGTTATTGTCAAACCACGCAATGTAGTATCTTGTCCATGCAAGATAAGAAGTAACAAGTCCTAACTGCTGTTGCAAATGATCATTGTTCGACCTTGCTGATCTAATACGCTTGAGAAGTGTTTGTCTAAATGATTCTAAATTATTAGTAACATTTTGCAATTGGGTAATCGCAATTTGAGCTTCTTCACGATTAGAAATCCGTAGTCGATACCTTTCTAGTATCTGTTCTGCAGCAATATAGGTTGCTCGGAAAAGTTGTAGTCGCAATTCGACTGTGCCTGCAGCAGGGATACGATTAAACAGTTCAATTGCACGTTGCAATAATTCCTTGTCCATATCCTGATTTGCTCTTGCGAGCATCGTCGCGTAAACGTCTGCGAGTTGTTTCGCAGCTTTCACTTGCGTTGTCCTATTCCCGTTCTCAAGTTGTTCTTCCAAATAGGTGGCTTGTAAATCTACGCACCCCATCCTTTGTAACCATGAAGATACTTCCTCTTGAGCAAAAGTAAATTGGGCAAGAATCAAAATCGAAAAGATGTTAATTAGTTGCTGGGACATAAGTCACTCTTTCAAATCCAGCGTTTCTTGATTCCTGTATCGCGGCGATTGCAAAACCTACCGGAACATCGTCTTGTACTCTAATTATGATTCCTGGTTCAAGAGGCAGTTTTGAAATTGTTGATGCGAAGTGCTCTCGTTCGAAAATAACTAATTCGCCAAGAATATAAGCAGGTCTTCCCGTGCTCATTGATACTGTCACAATTTGTGGTTCAAAATCTTGCTCCACAGTAGCTGTCCCTTCTTCTACTTGGAGTGCTGGGGATAGCATGTCTTCGGGGGGAGTGAAGACTGTTGTTACAATAAAATAAACAAGAAGTAGGAATGTTACGTCGATCATCGCTGATAAATTCATCGCTGCGCGATTCAGACCTCTTCGTTGTTTTGTATTTGTAAATAACATCCTATGGAGTTTCGGTGGCGATATTTGTTGCGGACAATCCATGTTTGCTTAAAATTGCTAGCACTTTGTTTAGTGTTACTGCTTCAGCATTTTCATCTGCCCTCACAGAGATATTTTTCCAGTCCGAGTTGTTCTCGCTCAGTGTTTCTTCTACTAGCGAATCAACATCTTCGATTGCAATTGCACCTTTTGAATTATCAAGAATAATTGTTCCGTCTTTTAAAATATTGATGACGAGCACATTTTGTGAGTCTGATTCTTTTTGTTCCCCTAGTTCATCGGGTAGATTTAAATTGACATGAGCTTGTTGTGCGAATTGGGCAGCAACCATGAAAAAAATGATTAACAAAAAAACGATGTCAATCATCGGGGTCATCTCAACGATGGGAATTATAACTCTAGATTGAGAATTCTTAAAAGCCATTACGCGTTGCCTTGAGCTTCTTCAAGATGTAGAACTAGCCGTTCAATTTCAGCGGCTGCTTCAGCACTTAACCCTTCAATTCTATTGCGGAAGAAACTAAACAAAGTAACGCACGGAATAGCAAGAACTAATCCAAGCATTGTTGTAACGAGCGCTTCGCTAATATTGACAGCCAGTGCAGTGTGCGTATTTGATGCAGTTTGACCAATTGTTTCAAACGCACCAACCATCCCCAGCACAGTTCCGAGTAATCCTAACAATGGTGCAATTGTGCCAATGAGGCCAAGTGCATCTGTAGATCGAAATAGCCTAGATGTTTGGTCTTCACCCGCTTCTTCTAGTGCGTTCTTTAACTCAAATGGTCCAAACGCAGAGCGTTGATAGCGTAAAAGTCCTGTTGCAAGGATACGTGTTAAGTACGAATCGTTTGAGGGATCCACACAATACCCAAGTGCGTCTTCAACATTTCCTTGAGAAAGAAGGTCTTCGATGATGATAAGTTGGTCTTGAGGCAAAAGTGCGCTCCTTCGAATTTGAAGAAAGTGCATCACTACAAGTGCAAGTGCAACGAGGCTTAACCCGATGATAATATAACCAACAGGTCCACCCTTCCCTACTGTACTCAACCAACTTGTATTTGAATCATCAGGAGTTTGGGTGAGAATGATGTACATAAAGTTCTGTATCATTGTTCATAAATCCTTTTCATTTTGTTTCTCCAAGTAATAAAGGATGTGATGGGTATAGTCGAATCGCCTCTTGTCGCACGCGTTGTGCTTGTTGAGAAAGGGCATCTGAATCTAGTTCTTTTGAAAGTCTAAGCATCGCTGCACCTGTCAACCAGGGCTGTGTTGATGGATCAAGAGCGCAAACATTTGCCAAATGAAGCAAGGCGTTGTTTCTTTGGTTTTTCTGTTCTGTTTGTAGTAAACCCACTGCAATTGAATAGTGAGCCCAAGCCTGTTGCCACTGGCTCATTCCATCTAACTGCGAATTTAACTGATTGATTGCATCGGGATGGCCATCTTTTGCGAGCAGCACTTTTACCAAGAAGAGTTGTTCTTGAGAAAGGTTCACTAGTTGTTCAAGCTGTTGCTCTCTAGTACTCAATAATGTAGTAGCAATTGAGGAAACTTTGGATGTAGAAGAAGCGTAGTGTTTACTGCTTTGAAGATAAGAAGGGTCAAGTACGAATGGGGGTAAATGAGAGCAGAGCATCGTTTTGTCATCAAGAATAGACTGAAAAGAAGAAAACGGAGACTCAATTCCGGATTCGTGAAGCCGAGCAGTTTCAAGCCAAGGGTGTATTGCTTTCCCTAATTCTCCTTTAGCAAGATAAATACGAAGTAGCCCTTCAGCAGCAAGTCTTGAATCACTTCCGTCTGTTCCTAGTAATCTATTAAATTGTTTGGCAAACAGAGGTTCAGCAAGATGGACATCTCCACGCAGTAGTCTTTCTTTTGCTCGCCAGAGTAACTTACCCTCTTCTATAAAAGACTGCATCCTAGGTCGTGATTGCAAGGGTTCAATTGATTGGATTGAACTCCAAGGAATTCGAGTTGATTGGCCAGGCGTATTGTCAACGTTTACAAGTAATCCTGTTTCCCCTCCGCTAAGAATCTTAGCTTCTATGTTTGCTAGTCCGTCTCGTCGAATGATGACCTCAGCATATATTTGAGAATGAGTGAATGCAGTTAAGACTAAAAGACAGGCGACCTTAAGGAGCATCATGGTTTCCCCCCAGAACTCACAAATTTATATTGACCACCAGTTGCTTTTGCAATCTCTTTCATTTGTTGTTGGTTTGCGGCATCACCAAATGCTATCGTGTTTACGACAACTCTAGATCTGTTTGGGAGCATTGCTTTGAGTGTGTCAGCATTGAAGCCGGATATCTCTCCATCAGTTAAAAAGAAAATAACTTCAGGAGGAGGTTTCAGTGCTAATGCCTTTGCGAAAGCAGGTTCAGGCATTGTCCCACCACCTGCAAAAATAGTTTCAAATTCTTTAATCATTCGCCTTACAGTTGAAGACCTTGCAGTGTTCCAGCCTTTCTGACTTGAAGGCTCTCTTACGTTACTACTGTAAAACAAAATGTAAAATCGAGCAAAATCAGGCAGTTTTTTTAACGAACTTGAAAGTTCAGAGAGTGCAGCAGATAAACGGTTCTGATGTTGCATTGACCCTGAAACATCTACGATGTAACAGAATCGGGAACCAGAGGAAGAAATACCAAAAAATGATGTACCTCCGCCTGACCCACCCATACCACTGCCCATTCCCGAACTTCCTCCACCAGCAAGAGATGGCGCCATTGATTGTGAAGAGGAATCAAGCGAAGTTGTACTAGAGTCAGCGGTTAATGTCGCTTGAGTACTCGACATTGATTCTGCAGTTGCTTGAGTTCGGACAGATTCTTCTTGTTGTAATTGCTCCCCCTCAGGCATCTGAGAAAGTGACTGAGAATCTTGAATTGCGAATTGGACTGTTGTTGGAGTTCCTGTAGCGTCAGGACCGCTTCCTCCCCTCATCAAGAAACTAAGTAAAAAGCCTATATTGAGATGAATGAGAATAGAGATGAGTAATCCGACGAAAATGAAAGAAATGACCCTTTTTTTCCACCTTGCACGCTCTTCATTTTTGAATTGCGTAATCGCATGAGTACCTGCCTCTCTTGATACTCTCTTTGCGGTGTTGGTTTGAGTTGTACTTGAATCTGATTGCTGTCCCATAAATCCTCTACATTCATTACAACGATTCTTTGTCATCATACCGTAAGGGGCTTGACTGAACCCCCATTTGTAGAGTCAAATGCCCATATCTAGGAATTACACAATGCCAAAGCAAACTTCCCGTTACAAAAGAGTCGTATTAAAAATCAGTGGTGAAAGCTTTTCAAAGGATGGTGTCAGAGGTATCGATCCAGAAGAACTCACGACAATTGCAAGGCAAATCGCCGATGCAGCTGCGTTAGGAACAGAATTGGCAGTTGTTGTCGGTGGTGGCAATATGATTCGGGGTGCTGAACTTGCTTCAAGAGTCGGTATTGCCCAAGCTACAGCCGATTACATGGGTATGCTGTCCACAGTCATTAATGCCTTGGCGCTTAAAGAAGCAATCGAGCAACAAGGTCAGCCAGCAAGAGTCATGTCTGCTCTTGATGTTGAATCAGTTGCGGAACCATTTATACGAGCCAGAGCCATAAGACACTTTGAAAAAGGCCGAGTCTTAATTCTTGCTGCAGGAACGGGAAATCCATTCTTCACAACAGATACCTGTGCATCTTTACGAGCAATTGAACTAGATGCAAATATATTATTAAAAGCAACAAAAGTTGATGGAGTGTATTCATGTGATCCACTTCAAGATCCTAATGCAGAAAGATACGACTCTCTTACTTTTTCCGATGCAATCAATAAACAACTTGGCGTAATGGATTTAACTGCTCTCTCTATGTGTATGGAACACGGACTTCCAGTTGTCGTATTTGATTTTAAAACGGAGGGCAACATTAGAAAAGTTGTAGCTGGAGAAGAAATAGGAACTTTAGTTACAAATCAAAAAGGGTAATTTTCAATGAGCATCAAAGAACTCACAAAAGATTGTCGAAGCAAAATGGATAAATCTGTTGAGTATTACAGCAAAGAACTTCATGGTGTAAGGACTGGTCGTGCTTCCACAGCACTCATCGAATACATCAAAGTTGATTACTACGGAAGTCAAACGGATTTAAAGGATATTGCAGCAATATCTGTCAGCGATGCCACTCAACTCGTCGTGAAACCATACGATCCTAGTTCTAAAAATGATATTGTTAAAGGAATTGAATCAGCTGATCTCGGGCTTAATCCTCAAAGTGAAAGTGATTTGATTCGTATAAATATTCCTGCTCCATCAGCTGAAAGAAGAAACCAACTTGTTAATCAAGTCAAAAAAATGGCAGAAGAAAGCAGAATTGCAATCAGGAATGAACGTAGAGACGCAATTAAACATATTGACGCTTTGGTCAAAGACAAAAGCAACGCTTTCTCAGAAGATGATGGCAAACACGGAAAAGATGAAGTGGAATCGCACACTAAAAAACACATTTCTAAAATTGATGAAATGTGTGACGAAAAAGCGAAAGAGATTGAGACAATCTAAAAGCCATTTTAGACTTTGCCGCAATTAATTTATTGAATTAAAATTCTTTTCTAAACCTAGCTGCTGCTAGACCGAGTTGTTGACGATATTTCACGACGGTTCTTCTTGCGATTGTAATCCCCTGTTCTCTCAACTTGCTTGCGATGGCTTCGTCACTTAGTGGCTTCTTTTTGTCTTCTTGTTCAACAATTTCGTGCAGTCTAGTTTTAACCGCCTCCCAACTCATCTCACCTTCAGATTGGCTCGCAGTTCCTCCAGAGAAGAATCTACGCAGTGGGAATAATCCCCTTGGAGTTTGTATCCATTTATCTGCAACTGCTCTACTGACTGTTGCTACATGTATACCAAGCATATCAGCCACTTCTATCATAGGAAGTGGCCGTAAATATGCATCTCCTTGATCTAAAAAATCGCGTTGTCGGTCAGCAACAATTTGAACAATATTGTGTATGGTTTTCTTGCGCTGCTCAACAGCTTCAATAATCCATCTTGCAGCATTCATATTTCGCTGGATAAACTGCTTTGTTGAGTCTTCTGTAGCTGGATTTGACGAAATAGTTTCGTATTGAGTTGATAGTTTAAGCGGTGGGATCCTTCCAGAACTCACTCCTACGACGTATCTGTCTTGCAAATCGTCAAATTGGATGAATGCATCTGGGATGACAGGCAGCACTCGATCTGTAGCGATGAGTCTACCGGGGCTCAAAGTTAACTCATGCATTTTTTCTATTGCTTCTTTCACTCGCTCGATCCCTATGCCAGTTGCCAAGGCTACTTTAGGGAGACGATTCGCAATTAAATCATCTAAATGTGTTTCGATAACTACAGCGACATCAGCCCAACCTTCTGGATCATCTGCAGCATACTCATTTACTTGTATCAAGAGGGACTCCTGTAAGGACCTCGCTGCAATCCCAGGAGGGTCTAGCCATTTTTGTAGGGCATGGATTACAGTTTCTATTATCTCAGTATTACTTTCTTCTCCGGTTTCTTGGCGTACTGTTTGTTGCATTTCATCTTCGGTTAATGTTAGAAAACCATCGACATCAATTTCACCTATGAGAATTGTTCCTATTGCTTTTATTTTGGGGCTGACTTCTGCAAAACTCCACTGGTGAAGTAACTGCTCAGATAAACTTTCGTGTCTGGCACGAATATTTGACATCGCATCGTACTTGGAATCTTGATGTTGAATCTGAGGTTTGGTTGGAGGCAAATCTGAAAGGTCTGCTCCTGTTTGTTCTTCAAATTCTTCCAACCTGCTGAATTCTGTATCTATCTCATCGTCAATTTGTTCATCTGCAACATCCCCAACATCAATTTCCTCTTCATTTTCAGGTTCAGCAAGTTCAAGTGCGATGTTAGAGTCTAGTTCTTGTTCAATTTTTTCTTCTAACGCAGGAAGAGGTAGCTGCATTATTTCCATCGTTTGAATAATTCTGGGCGCTAACTTCAACTGTTGCCCCGTCTTGAGTTGTTGACTCATATTGAAATTCATAAGATGTTCTGCCCTTACTCCATACCTTGCCTGCCAGCAATGGCATCTGCAAGGACTTGGGTATTTGCGTATTCGATTTGTGAACCGCTTGGAAGCCCCCTTGCAAGTCGTGTAACTTTAATTCCACGTGCTGAAAGTTCAGAGGACAGATATAAAGAAGTACTATCACCTTCAAGTGTGGGGTTTAACCCCAATATGATTTCTGTAATCTCTGTGCTTCTGGCATTGTGCTCTTGCTGGTCAACCCTTCTCAGAAGAGCATCAACAGTTAAGTCTGATGGTTCAACACCTGCTAATGGGTCTATTCGGCCAGATAGGACGTGGTAAATGCCTTTATACATTCCAGTCGCCTCAAGACGGATAAGATCCCTTGGCTGTTCTACGACGAGGACTATCGAAGCATCTCGTTGAGTGTCTTGGCAAATAACACATGGCGCGGAATCAGCAATGTTATTGCAGACATCACAACAGACGACGCGATGTTTTACATCAGCAATGGACTGGCTAAGTTCAAGAGCGGAATCTTCATTGTCTTTGATAAGAAAAAAAGCAATTCGTTCTGCACTTCTCTTTCCAATTCCAGGCAGTCGAGTCAGCCCATCTAGGAGCCGTCGTACTGGCTGGGGTGTTCCTCTTGAATCCCGCAGAGACATTACTGATTATCCTCTGCATTGTTCTGCACATTTACAATAGTTCCGCCAAACAACCCTCTCGCCATTTGAACGAGTTCATCCTTTTCAACAACGTCAATGGTGCTCTTTGTTGAAGGTGCCTGTGCAGTAGATTCTCCAGTTTCAATGACGACATTGAATGTTTGAGTAAACTCTTTGGTTAGGAGTTGTTCAATTCGAATCCTTTGCCCCAAAATATAATTAACTGATTCTCGTCCTGATTCTGCAATTGTGAGGACAAGACGATTGTCTTCTAATGAAGACAGACGTAAATGCTGTCTGATATTTTTCAATCCTGGCGTCGACTCTATCTTTGCAAGGACCGATTCCCATGTTATCACTGCCGGAGTGCAACTGTTGACTGTTGAGGTTGTTGGTGCTGGTTCAACAGGTGGAATTGTTTGTACTTCAGGGCGAGAAACACTTTTAGGTGCTACTCTTTTTTTTTTGTTATTTTTGGATTGTTTGTGGTGTTTAGGGAGTGATGTACTTGTGCCATTGGAAAGAATACCCCCCGCTTTTGCAACTTGAGAAGCCATGCAAAGCCGTGCAATTGTTGCGTCAAAGAGCGCTCTTCCAGATCCTGCACGGCGGACTTGACGACTTGAAGCATCGCAGAGCGATATCATGTAAGTCAGTGTTGCTTCATCAAAAGATTCCCCGATTAGAGCAAAATCTTTGCGTGCATGATCCGAGATTTGAAGTATTTCAGTCGCTTCACCACACACTTTAGAAACGAGAGCGTTCCTAAACGTGAACGCCACCACTTCTAGAACTCGATCTAACGAAACGCCAGATTGAAGAAGTGAGTCTGCAGTTTCGAAGGCTTGATTCAAACTGCTTTCAGAGATTGCATGGCATAATTGTGACACGAGTGCTTGCGAAGGTAATCCTAAAATTTCTTCCATTTCGTCATGTTCAATAGAGGACGCCCCTGCTGCAAGAAGGCGGTCTAGCAGTGAGAGCGCGTCTCGCATCGAACCGTCGCCAAGCAAAGCGACCTTTGAAATGACCTCTGGATCTGCTTCTATTTGTTCCTTTTCAAGCACGAACTTCAAATGTTCGGCAATTTTTGCAGTAGAAATTGATTTGAAGTCGAACCGTTGGCATCGACTTTGAATGGTGGCAGGCACTTTATGTGGTTCAGTTGTACAAAGAATGAACTTCACATGAGATGGTGGCTCTTCCATTGTCTTTAGTAGCGCGTTAAAAGCAGGTGTTGTTAACATGTGCACTTCATCGATAATGTAAATTCGATATTTGCATCGAGAAGGTGCTAAGCCAGCTGATGCAATCAGATCTCTAGCTTCTTGGACACCCCGATTTGACGCACCATCAATTTCTATGACATCTAGGTCATTTCCTTTAAGAATTGATTGAGCAATCTCATCTTGTTCTAGTAATTCCTTTGAGCAATTTAACTCTCTGGCAAATATTCGAGCCATTGATGTTTTGCCAACACCTCGTGTTCCACAAAATAAATAGGCATGCGCAGTGCGATCTGTTTCAATCGCATTTTTTAGGGTGTGCGCAATAGGTTCTTGACCTACGATTTCATCGAAAGTTGAGGATCTATATCGTCTTGCAAGTACTGTGTAACTCAAACATGCCCTCCAAGGGTAAAAAAGCTCGGTAGGGCGGCCGGGAACCCAAAGCTCGAGCGACACCACTTATGGCTGCTGCCGTCAAGCCCTGACCAGGTTCGCAGGACGTCCGACAATGAGGCCGACCGCCCTACCACGCTTTTGAATATGCACATCATACCAAGTGTCAACTACAAACGTCTTACGTAGGAAGGTACACTTTACAGAATGGATACCGAGGATCGTAATAAAAAACAATCAGCGTTTGAAATCGAAGAATTAAAAGACCGTGCATCAAAGCGGTTGGTTATTTTGACGATTCGCTTACTCTTTGTGACGTTCATGTTTGCAGCAGCAATATTGCCATTTATTGCTGGACTTAATTCATCAAACCAGCCTATCGATGAAGTTGTTGTCGATCACCTTGGTCCGTTGATTTCTACGATTGCGTTTGCAGCAATTGTATTGATTATCGACATGTTGACGCCAAATAAACGCCTTTCTGCAGTTCTTGGTGTATACCTTGGGCTTGTCGCAGGATTATTTGCTGCACTTGCAGTTAGCCTTCTGATTGACTTGATTGGTGATTCATGGGGTCTAGTAAAAGGTGATCCTGCGTATCAGTACTTGAATTTACTCAAACTTGTCAGTGGTATCACACTTTGCTATTTCGCAATCAGTATTGTCTTCACGACAAAAGATAATCTTCGCCTTGTCCTTCCGTATGTTGAATTCGCGAGGAAAGTTCGTGGAATACGCCCCATGCTTGTAGACACTTCAATTCTAATAGATGGTCGAATCGAACAACTTGCTGTATCAAGTTTTATTGATGCACCACTCATTATTACTCAATTTGTTATTGACGAGTTACATAGATTGTCCGATTCTCAAGACAAAACAAAACGTGAACGTGGCCGAAGAGGCCTTGGCGTTCTTTCAATGTTACGTAATTCAGGTCAGGTTGAACTGAGTATTGAAACTGCAGAAACTTCAGATGAAAGTGTCGATAGAGCACTTCTTGAATTGGCATTATCTAGTGGCTATCGAATCTTAACAAGCGATTCGAATTTACAACAAGTTGGTCAAATCGAAGGAGCGACTGTCCTAAATATCAACGAACTATCAATGGCAGTGCGAATGCAAGCGGTGCCAGGCGCTGTAATGCAAATAGAAGTTGTTCGAAAGGGAGAATCATCCAAGCAAGGCGTGGGTTATCTACCTGATGGCACCATGGTCGTCATAGAGGATGGCGGAGACAGCGTAGGTGAATTTGTCATGATTGAAGTGACTAATTCCTTACAAACATCTGCTGGCAGAATGATATTTGCAAATCTTGCTCAATAATTTTGAAGTCCATGGAATAGTTTAGGAATTCAAATCGATTCTACAACTATTCCCATTCAATCGTTGCAGGAGGTTTCGAACTGATGTCATAGACAACTCTATTGACACCTCGGACCTCATTGATGATTCTTGTGCTGATCGTAGAAAGGACTTCATAAGGGATTTTTGCCCAATCAGCTGTCATGAAGTCTTGGGTTTCAACTGCTCTTACAGCAACTACCGAGTCATATGTTCTTCCATCACCCATGACTCCAACAGTTTGCACTGGCAACAGAACTGCAAAACATTGATCTGTACTTCGGTATAAATTAGCAGAAACAATTTCTTCTAACAATATCTCGTCGCACTCGCGAAGTATTTTTAGTTTAGGTTCTGTAATGTCTCCAAGACATCTAACTGCTAAACCAGGACCTGGAAATGGATGTCTCCAAACAATGCCATCTGGTAAGCCGAGAACTTCGCCAAGTTTTCGCACCTCGTCTTTAAACAATTCTCTTAAGGGTTCAATCAGCTCAAATCCAAGTTCTTCTGGAAGACCGCCTACATTATGATGAAGTTTAATATTCGCTGCAGCACCGCTATAGCCATGACCAGATTCAATGACATCTGGGTAAAGAGTGCCTTGTGCTAAAAAGGTGATTGGCCAAGTGGATTCTTTTTGAATTGAGTTTGCAGTCTCTTTAAACACTTGAATGAATCTGTGCCCAATCAATTTCCGTTTTTCTTGAGGATCAGTGATGCCTTCAAGGTCTGCAAGAAATTCTTTTGACGCATCTATGACACGTAAATCGATATCGAAATGATCTCTAAAAGTAGTTTCGACATATTCGCGTTCATTCTTGCGGAGTAATCCGTTATCAACGAACACGCATAGGAGTTGATCTCCGATGGCTTTGTGAAGCAATGCTGCAACAACTGAAGAATCAACACCTCCACTTAAGCCACAAAGGACTCTAGCATTACCCACTTCCTCGCGAATCAATTCACATTGCTCCTCCATAAAGTCTGACATTTTCCATGTCCCTTGGACTTTACAGATTTCATATAAAAAATTACGAAGAATGTCGACTCCATGGGGCGTGTGTGTTACTTCAGGGTGAAATTGAACACCGTAAAATTGATTTGTTGTATGAGCAACAGCAGCCATAGGGCATGTTGAAGTTGTCGCGAGCACTTCGAAATTCTCATCCAAGTGATCAACTTGATCTCCATGGCTCATCCATACGGCAGTGTCAGCTGGAATTCCCCTGAGTAAGCCAACATGTTCTTCAACATGTAGTGTCGCTCGTCCATATTCTCTTGAATGCGTATTTTCAACGACTCCGCCAAGCATCTGACAGCCAAGTTGCATGCCATAGCAAATGCCCAATACAGGAACTCCTAGTTGAAATATTCTTTCATCACATCTTGGAGCAGATGGATCGCCCACACTGCTTGGTCCGCCAGAGAGAATAATGCCAGCCACGTTGTATTCTGCAAATGTTTCGATTGGAGTATCGGGTGCCATTAATAGGCTAAATGCCCCTGCTTCCCGCACTCTCCGAGCAATCAGTTGAGCGTATTGACTGCCAAAATCAAGGATTAGGACTGTTTCAGGGGCTTTATAGGCAGAAGTTTCTGTATTGACGTTACTCATGAGAATCGGAAAGGGTACCATGAAACCTAGGATGAGTACACAACCATCGACATCTGAGTGTTCGATAGATTTCCCCACTTCTCCATCATGGTTTAGCACGATTCGTCAACTCATTTCAGCAGCTTCACACCAGTGTGGTTTTTCAAGCAGAGATGCTGGGCAGATTTCAATGGCTGTCGATGAAGCGATAAGCAACATCTACCGCCATGGTTATCATGGTTCAACTGATGGGCGCGTTTTACTTGCATTCAAGACAACATGCACCCCACTGCCTCATATCTCAATTGAAATCACAGATGATGCAACTCAAATTGATACAGACCTCATTCGCTCGAGATCTTTAGACGACATAAAACCCGGTGGGCTTGGCGTGCACCTCATCCAAACTGTGATGGATACTTCCTCATGGAAAAAAAGACCTGAAGGTGGGATGAAACTCTCTATGACAAAAACTTCTGCAAATCCTATAAACTCTACTCTACAAGCGAACGAAGACACACATGGATAATTCAAAGTTACAAATTGATATTGAGACGAATGGCAATGCAACAGTTGTTGTTCCACTAGGTGACATCGATTTAAGCAAGTCTTCAGAACTTAGATCCTCCCTACGCGACATCATTGATGGGAAACCTGAAAAGATCGTAGTTGATTTGTCACACGTTCCTTATATGGACTCTTCAGGGGTAGCCACTCTCATTGAGGGTTTACAATTATCTCAGCAGGGTTCTATAGATTTTATTTTATGCTGTCTTACAGAGGGAGTACGTTCGATTATAGATCTTGCTCGTCTCGATCAAATTTTTATTATTTTAGATTCTAAAGAGGAATCAATTGCCAAATAACGAAGAGAATCACTCTGAACCATTTGCGATTTTCCGTGTATTTGAAGCATGGGGAAATTTATGGATTAAAATATTTGATTTCCTTGGTGGCGTTGTTGGATTGCTACTAGATGTTTTTGTCTGGCTAGCCCGCTCGCTTTTTACACGCCAAGTAAGATTCAGCAAAGCTGCTACTGTGAGTCAAATAGTAAGAATCGGTGTTCGGTCGATTGGAATCGTCTGCTTAGTTTGCGCTTGTATTGGCTTAATTCTTGCTTTTCAAATGGAGCCGCCTCTAGCAACTTTTGGTCAAACTGACAAAATTGCGAACATCGTCGGAGTTGCTGTTTTAAGAGAATTAGGGCCACTTATTTCTGCGATTGTGCTGACGGGATTTGCTGGAGCTGCGATTGCTGCTGAACTTGGAACGATGGTTGTAGGCGAAGAACTAGAAGCCCTTGAAGCACAAGCATTGAACCCAATTCGGTTCCTTGCTTTGCCCCGTGTACTTGCAACAATCATTAGTTTGTTGTTGTTAACAATCATTGGAGACGTTGTTGCCGTTGTATCAGCAGGCATCGTTTCAGTCGAACTGCTAGATGTCCCTTACGAGTTATATAAGGCAAATACGCTCTCTCAAGTTTCGCTTTCCGATTTCTTAACTGGGCTTATAAAAGCATCTGTGTTTGGAATGATATTAGCATCAATTGCATGCTATAACGGGTTCAAAGTTAGTGGCGGTGCGGCAGGAGTTGGTAAAGCAACAACAGATACAGTGGTTCAAACAATCGTAACGATTGTCATCACAGACCTGATATTCACAGCTGTCTTCTACCAATTGGGTTGGTCGTAGCCTTAAAACTAAATCCTGTATATTTCTACTAACTACTCTTCAAACGACTTAAGCATAACGACATGTGCAGTCAACCCTGAAGCATCGGTTGATACATTCCAAGACATTGGCCCAAGCAACGAAGTAATCGTTTTTGTAATCAACATTTGAACTGCTAATTCTTGTTCATACTCACTTCGCATTTCATCGGCCATTTCTGGATCAAATGATTCCATTTCATCGAACATATCATTTGCCATCGACTCAGAGAGTGCTGTCTGTATTTCCATGCTCTTGCCAAGATCAGCATAACCCCATGAAGAAACATCATTGTGATTGATAAATGAATCCGCAACATTCGCTGTTTGAGTGCCACTATTTTCTTTTGGATTTGCAATTGTTCGTAGTGCTTCTTCTACAGTTGTTGAAAGTCCAAAGAACGCATAACCGCCAGCAACCGCGACGGAAATATTCATCGGCATAGGCATCGGCATTGGGAGTCCTGCGCCTAAATCAATGGTGAAAATTTGAGTTCCTAAAAAGTCACTTGAATCAGCACCCATCATTGGAAGTGTGGCGTTAATTGCATTACTGAACGCCTCTTCGTTTGTGCATTCAATTGCGAAAAGATAGCCTACACTTTCTGCTGTGAATGGAAGTTGGCCTGTAGAGAAGGAATGGTATGTATTACCAAGTGGATCTAGAAATAGATTCAATCCTGCTTCCATTTGTTCCATTTGTGGCGCCATCTGCATACCAAGCATTGGATTACTCATCACGGTCTCTTTGATTAGTGGAACGACTTTGCTTAAGTCTATTTTTCCTTGAGAATAAGAAATTGAGTCTGCTTGGACAAAATTTGGAATCGGTTCTTGCGTAGTATTCTTTCCAAGCAAGCCCAGAATCCCAGAACGACCATCATTCATAAGTGCTGTATATGTAGCTTCAACAAATACTTCAGATGATGGGGAAACTCGTACTGATTCAGCAATTGCATCGATATCGCCAAAAAGTGTTTTAAGTGAAGGTAAAAACATCATTGCCATGCCAGATTGGTCGAGCTGAACAACCATATCTGAAAGATTAGTCAGCATTACTCCAGCAAAGACATCGCCATCAGAACCGCAACGATCAACGAGTGAGGCATAGTCAGGATTATCAATGAGGGTGTCCTTTTCTGGATCACCATCTATCGCGGAAAAGACCGCAGCGATTGCATCAGGATCAGTCCCTACAATGGCATATCCGTCGCTGTAAACAAAATACCCTCTGTCAAAAGAATTAGAAGCAAAATTTAACTGAGGAATCGTCAGTTCCTGGGATGTTTCATTCTCAAACATCCACACGTCCCTTCCGGACAACTGGATGACTTCGCTATCCACTTCATAAGTTTCTAAGTACTCTTCATATTTTGTCGTAAAGAGTTCTCCGTACTGTTCTTCATCGAACTCAATCATTCCAATAAGACCAATACCGACTGAGTTTACTTCGTAGTCAATTACTGGATAAATCGCGAAACCCGCATATCCATCAGGAGGTGAAGCCATCTCTTCGTCAATACCTAGGGAAGCAAAAATCTCAGTGCACTGTCCATCTTCTTCAAAACAATTGGGAAGTCCCTGAGCATCACATATTGTTGAAACTAAACTTTGAATTGCATCACATACCCCAGCTTCTTTAAGATGCCCTGCTAATTGTGAGACATTTGGAGTAGAAACAAATGCGATTGTCGTATCTGGAACTACATGCTCAATCTGAACATCTGCAGTGACGAGTGACATTGAAAGTAATGGGGAAAGTAAAAACATTGTAAAACTCCTAATCTCTTTGGTTCTTTGTTACATTCTGGAATCTATATCTTAATGGGAATCGCTGTTGCCATCTTTTAAATCATCAGAAACCCCATTATTAGACCTTTCTGGAGGTTTGTGGTAGAGATGACCAGCATTTGGATTTTTTTCATCGTACGCAAACGCTTCTCTGTTTCTAATAAAGTCTTTGACGTATCGAGTAGGTATCGCGAAATTCAATGACTCTGCAGCCGTAATTCCCATGTTCGTGATTCCAACGACCTCTCCTTGACTGTTAAAAAGTGGACCGCCTGAATTGCCTGGATTGATTGCTGCATCTGTTTGAATATAGGTAAGACCATCAAAACTTCGTTGCTTCGTTGAAATAACACCCTGACTCATTGATCGCTCAAGTCCAAGAGGATTCCCAATTGCGAAAACTGTTTGCCCAACTTCAATTGTTTCTGCTTTTTCTAAGACTGAAAAATCAAATGGTTCATGATCAGGATGTGTTAAACGCAGCAGAGCTAAGTCAAGGTGGTTGTTTACAGCAACAATAATGACATCTTCTATGGTTGTTCTTTTTAAAGTGCCATCTTCTTGAGGAATCCATACAGTTGCACGTAAATCAGTTTCACCTTGAATAACATGAGCATTTGTAATGGCGTAACCGTCCTCATTTAAAAGAACTCCAGATCCTAATCCGCCAGGAGTTGAGACCTTAATCACCGAAGCCCCCACTCTCTTCGCTTGCTCTTTTGGGCTTAGTTCAGGTAGTTGAGTTGTAGTTCTGAATAGATTGGTTTTATTAAGCACAGTTGGGTGGATAGAATCTGAGTCTTCTGTAACATCTTTTACCTGAGACATGTCAATCGTGATGAGTTCGGGACCAATATCAACCCAAATTTTATGTTCTGTTCTCTTAATAATTTTACCGTGGACCTCGCTTCCACTATGTAACTGAACAATATCTGCAGAAACTTCAGTGGTTAGAAGTAAGAAGAGTAAGAGGCAAAATATTTTTATAAGATTTATCATGTAATTCTCCGTACACACTATACCGTACGCGTTGCCGTGATAGCATATATTGACTTAAATTCTAGGATACGTAACATGAAATTATTAGGCAACAATAAATACATCAATAAATATATCAGTTTCATCCTTTTACCAATTCTGTCCTTTACCTTTAACGTTTACGCATCCGTTAATCCTTCTCTTGGAGATTACTTCGGATTCAGTGATTTAGAAATCATAAAAATTGGCGACAATCCAGGGCCGATGTATACGGGTGATGTAAATGGCGATGGGCTCATCGATATCATTGTGGTTAATAATAGAAAAAGCCGCATTGATCTTTTTATTCAAAAATCTGGTGCAACGGCCGAAGATTCAGTAGAAGTTACTCGCCCAAATGAAATCCCTGAACATTGGCGATTTCAAAAAGAACGAGTCATGGTTTCACATCAAGTTTCCGCTCTCGCTCTCTATGATTTTAATCTTGATGGACGAACCGACATCGTTTATGCCGGCAACCCAAGTCATATAGTCTTTTTAGCTCAAGAGGGCGATGGTTCCTTTAAAAAGACTCGCTCTCATCGAGTGAGGAATCTTGGTGCAAACCGTACAGCATTTTCTATTACAAATGTCACAGGTGATGAACTTCCTGAATTGATTACAATCGTAGAAGGCAACATTCAATTGAGTGAAATCACTGGAGATTCAATTGGAAAACCTACAATTCTTGCCACAGAAGATCGCATGATTGCTTTTGAACTTGCTGATTACGATGGAAATGGTCTTCAGGATATTGCTGGGGTAGTGCCAGATAGTAGTGAACCGATTCGACTTTGGCTTACAAAATTGAATGATGGCGAGAGATCGATGGGACCACAACTCAGGTTTGAACTACCACCGTTAAGAGAGTTTGCTTCCATCCAACTACAAGAGAACGAAGCCGCCAAAATGGCTGTGATAGAACGTAGTTCTCGCAGAATAGTCTTGTATGAAGTTGATATAGAAACAATTGAAGAAAACGGTGATCGGGAAGCATCTATTGAAATTTATTCTTTTCTTGGGAGCGGTGCTCGGGAACAAGCCCTCGCAGACGTAAATCACGATGGTCTGTTAGATCTAATCGCGACAAATCCATCTGACAACACTGTTGTTGTCTATGAACAAATTGTTGGTGAAGGACTTGCGATGGGCGTATCGTCTCCAACACTTTCCGATGTAGGTTCTATTGCAATAGGCGATCTTGATGAAGATGGGCACGATGAACTTTTTGTCCTCAGCGAAGATGAAGGCGTGGTTGGTCGTTCAAATTTAGGTTCTTTAGAAATACAATTTCCTCAGCCAATTTCATTTTCAGCAGGCAACACCCCTATTTCCTTATCAACGATTACGCTTAATGATAAAACTGTTGTGGCTGTCATCTCAAAGGAAAGTCGGTCGTACGTTATTGATCTTATTGACAATGAAGGGAACAGAGAAACAATTGACCTTGGCTCGCTTAGTAGAGGGCCAGATCAGGTGATTGGCTTTGACGCCGATCAAGATGGGAATACAGACCTTCTCATTCTAACTAGGGACAGACCGATGAAACTCATCCATTCCACTGCAGAGGGATTTGTCGTCCTAGAAGATGATGAGATGGGTCAGTTTGGGCTTGTTCGAGAGGCTTCTGAAATAAATACAACGATTTTTGATGTTGACCATGATGACATGCCTGAATTATTGATTGCAGATGACAACTACGTAAGAGCGGTTCGATATGAGCCAACACCAGAAAAAGGAGTTAGTCCTGGCTGGCAAGTCGTAACTCAAGTCAACTTGGAAGATGGCGCATCGGATTTACTTTCTATTACTCAAGAAGATAACCTTCTTTTTGTTGCAGATAAAGAAAATGAAAGAATTGTTCTCATCCACAATAACTTGAACAATGAGTGGGTTGAATCCGACAGTATTTTCGTCCATGGTTTTGACCTTGGACCAATGTACTCAGGTGATTTCACTGGAGATGGAAGAAGCGACATCCTTTCAATTAGTGATGCTGGATTCGCAATCATTCAAATCGAAGGAGATCGAATTGCTCTCAATGAACTACAATCTTGGAGAAGTGATAACGAAAGGCGCGTTCAACACGAACTTGCTGTAGGAGATGTCAATTCAGATGGATATAGCGACATGGTTTCACTGGACGCAGGAGAGCAAATGCTCGAAATTTTCACTTTTTCTCAAAAGGAAAAAATGTTATATGCAACTGGGTTCAAAATCTTTGAGTCACGAATCTTTTCAGGTGGCGAGCCCCGTGAGTGGCAACCTAGCCAAGTCATCATTACAGATTTAACAAATGATTCGTTGAATGATATTCTTCTACTTTCACATGACAGGTTACTCTTGTACCGGCAGTGACTGGATTCAAGTAAATTCTAAAAAATTCTAAGATATTCTAAGATCAGAATTTTACCGCTGACTGATGGGTATATATTCTTGATTATGAGGACCTACGTAATCGCATCGAGGTCTAATCAGGCGATTGTCTTGCAAATACTCTAGGCAGTGAGCAGTCCATCCCGCAACGCGACTCATCGCAAACAAAGGTGTGAATTGATCCAGATCGATTCCCAATGAGTAGTAGGTTGTTGCTGAGTAGAAGTCCACGTTTGGATAAATACCCTTTGCACCGACTTCACGATCCATAATCGATTCAATCTTTTGACTCTTTCTGAATAAGTTTATGTTCCCAGTGTCTTGGGCAATTCCTTCTGCAAAGGTCTTTAAATAGGTGGCTCTTGGATCGTATGCTTTATAGACCCGATGACCGAACCCCATCACACGGTCTTTGTTTGCTAACTTATGCATGACATACGATTCAACTTCATCTATATCATCAATTTCTTCGAGCATAAGCATGACGCCTTGATTCGCGCCGCCGTGTAGTGGACCTTTCAAAGTGCCAATCGCAGTTGTGATTGCGGAGTACATGTCACTTAAAGTTGAAATCGTCACGAGTGAAGCAAATGTTGAGGCATTAAAACCATGGTCAGCATGGAGTATTAGACAGATATCCATTGCTCTTGACATACGTTGAGTTGGTTTTTCTGCAGTGAGCATGTAGAGAAAATTTTCAGCAATCGAACAATCACTGTCTGGTCGAACGAGATCTAAGCCTTTCCTGTGGCGATCAAAACCAGCAATGAGCGCGGGCATTTTTGAAAGCATCGCAAGAGATTTTCGTTTATTCGCTTCTTCACTTGAATCATCTGCCGCAGGATCTTCCAGTGCGAGGGCTGAAGTCAATGTCCGAAGTGCGTGCATTGGGCTCGCATCTCTTGGGAGAGAAACAATGATATCCCACATGCTTTCTGATAGGTCGTAGTTGCTTTGAATTTGAGAAGTGAATTCTGCGAGTTCATGACGACTTGGAAGGCGTCCATTCCAAAGCAAAAAAGTTGTTTCTTCAAAAGTGCTGTTTCTAGCAAGTGAATCTATGTCAAATCCCTCGTATTCCAGAATGCCTTGCTCGCCATCAATAAAAGAAAGAGATGATCTCGCGACAATTGTGTTTACGAGCCCGATATCTGTATGCATTTCTTGCATCATGTTGCTCACTACGAGCGCCTCCTATCAAATGAGTCGAGAATTCGTGTAATCATGTATAGCCCTAGGGAATAGATATTTTACCAAAATACGAGCGGAATCCAAGCGTACAATGCCAAAATGCTCATTCCAATTCGTACGAATGTTGAACACAAGAAGAAGCCATACGTTACTTACTGGTTAATTGGTCTTAATTTGCTTGTTTTCTTCGCGCAAATAGCAACCGAACGACTTGGTGGGACTCAATCAGAATCTGAATTTATTCGTTATTTTGGTCGTGTTCAGCAAGAAACACAGCTTTCATCTACAAACTTTCATTTTTTCTCGTTGTTCACTTATCAGTTTTTGCATAGTGGGTGGTTTCACCTTATTGGAAATATGTTATTTTTAATCCCTTTTGGGAAAGCCGTTGAAGACAAGATGGGACATGTGGCTTTTGCCTTGTTCTATTTGGGATGTGGCGCCTTGGGGGGTTATGTTCATACAGTGTTCTACCTAAACCCAGTCATCGGAGCTAGTGGCTCTGTATGTGCGGTTGTCGCTGCATTCATCGTTCTCGCCCCGAAAACGAAAATACATGTCCTCTTCATTTTCTTTATTATTGGAATTTATACAATTCCAAGCCTTCTTCTCGTTGGTTTTTTCGTTCTGTTCGACTCATTCAACTTGCTAACTAGTTTGTTTGGTCAAAACGCTGCACCCACTGCGTGGCTTGTTCATTTAATAGGGTATTTATCGGGCTTCACAATTACATTTGTAGCATTGGCGCTAGGATTCATTAAATCAACAGAATATGACTTACCTCAAATGTTCAAACAACATCGTCGCAGGCGAGCGTTTAAGAAAGTAGTCGAAGCAACTCCTACTTTTCAGAACTCAACACATGAAGAAGTTAATCCAGAATTAGAACTCAGCATGTCTATAGGGCAAGAAGTCGCAGACGGTAAAGTTGAATCCGCCATTGAGAACTATTTGGCAGGTATAGAGCAATACCCTTCTTTAAAAATTAATGTGAGGGCACACCATCACATTGGCACTGTTCTATTGCAAGATAATAAATTACAAGATGGCGTTCTAGTCTTTGAACGGTATTTAGATCAACACCCAAAAGCAAAAGACAAGGGCGAAGTCGCATTGCTTTTAGCAGCGAAATACTCACGCAATCTAGGTAACGAAAAACGAGCGAAAGAATTACTTAAAAAATATAAAACAGATATTTCTGACGATCACCAAGAACTCGTTCTCACAATTGAGAAAGAATTACAAGCATGAAACCCACACACACATTATTCAATTCTTCAAGCACTTTCGTCAAAATTTGTGGGTTAACTGATGAAATGATGGTTGATATTGCTGTTGGTTCTGGAGCAAATGCAATTGGTTTTGTGTTTGTTGAAGATTCTCCTCGTTGTATCGACCGAAAACTTGCAGATCAACTCATGTTGCAATTGCCAGAGGATGTTGTTGGTGTAGCAGTTCTACAAAACGAGGATTCTCTTGAAAACTTCACAACTTGGAATGGTTGGCTACAACTATGTGGCGATGAAAGTGAAGAACTCGTTCGATCTGCACCATGTCCAGTCATTAAAGCTGTTCAGTGGAATAAAGAGGATGTACTTCGATGGGACACATGCGACAATGTAGTTGCAATTCTTGTTGATGGATCGTCAGGTGGACTTGGCGAGAAATTTGATCATCATGAACTTTCCAATCTCATTCCGACCCTTAAAACTCCAGTCATTATTGCTGGAGGACTGAATCCGGAAAATGTAGTAGACGTGATCGAATTGGCAAAGCCAGCAGGAGTTGACACAAGTAGTGGAGTTGAATCAGAACGAGGCGTAAAAGACCCAGAAAAAATTTGCGAGTTTCTTGAGCACGTTCGTGCTATGGATTAATCAAAAGTTCTTCCTTACTCTTCTTTAGTAAAACCACTTCTTTAATGGCGAGCGACGAGTCAATTGCTTTAGTCATGTCCCACAACGTAAGCGCTGCAATTGTAACTGCAGTAAGGGCTTCCATTTCAATGCCCGTTTTTCCAGTCACTACAGCACTAGATTCAATTGTAATAGTGTCAGGTGCACTTCTGTTAAACTCAACTTCAACATGCTCTATTGGCAAAGGATGACAAAGAGGAATCAACGTACCACACTGTTTTGCTCCTTGAATGCCTGCTACTCTTGCCACTGCGAGTGCTTCTCCTTTAGGGAGTTCGCCTTTTAGCAACGCATCAATTGTTGATTCTTTTGCCGTAAACTCGGCTCGCGCTACAGCTCTGCGAAGGGTTGGTTTCTTGCCTGATACGTCGACCATTGAAGCTTGGCCTTCTTCATTGATGTGTGATAGTTGTTCACGCATGTTGCTCTTCCTTTGAATACACGATTTTACCTGCTTGAATCGTCATTGTCACAGATGGAGTCTCTTTGTTCCAGGCACAATCGAATGGATTCTTGTCCAATACAACGATATCGCCATAGGAACCAAGTTGTAGGTTGCCAGCACGTTTTGTACATAGAGATTGGGCAGCATACGAAGTAGAGGCAATTAGAGCTTCTTGTGGCGTGAGACCATTGTGTATCGCGATTCTCATCGTTTCTATAGGATCTGGTCGAACGACTGGCCAATCAGAACCAAATGAAAGTTTCGCGCCATGGTCAATCATTCTTCTCCAATTATGTAGCACGTGAATGCTATCTTTAGGCAATGACTTCATTGCAATTAAACGATCTTCTGGCTCGTGTAATGGTTGGACTCCAAACCAAGTATTGCTAACTTTATCGATGTCAGTTGGCGAAATACATTGAGCATGTTCAATTCGAGGGTTGAGTGCAGGATTGACTTCTTTTAAGACCTTCAATCCGAGCCCTACTGCCTCATCGCCAATTGCATGAAGCACTGGCGCATATCCTGCTGTTGAAACGACGTTCACCCATTCTTGAAGAGTATTGTTTGCAGCATGACCAGCCCAGACTCCCCTGCCCCCTGAGTCGAGCCATGGTGCATACATCTTTGCAGTCTTTGAACCAAAAGAGCCATCAAGGAATGATTTAAATCCAGTAATTCTCATAAAATCATCTTGGTGAATTGAACTACATTTTTCTAAGATTTCTGGGGTTGGCTCATCTAGGCACATCATCCGTATTCGTATTGCTTCTTCTTTTTGTAGAGGAACGAACACTGAAGAAATATCATCAAGATGCTCCATGGAACCAACTAACGTGATACCAAGGGCATGAAGATCCTCTATCGCATTCTTCACTGATGCGATTTGCTGGCTGCTTGTAGCTATTGGGACTAATGGAATGAGGACGTTGAACAAAGCATCTTCCATGATGATTCCATCATCAACTCGATTGCCGCCGGGCAATTCTCTAATTCTTTGTAATTGTTGAGTATTCAATACATTTAGAAGTGCAGTATTCACAACAGCGCAATGAAGGTCAGTTTGGTAGCAGATAGTGGGTGATTCGATATCCTCAGGAATCCAGTCTTTTGTTGGAACTCCTAAGAGGTTCTCAGTTGTCCATCCAAAGGCCACGAGCCATTGACCCATGTGTACTTTCTGCAAAGAAGCTCTGAGTGTGGTTTGAAACTGTTCTTGAGATACGCAGCCTAGAAGGTTAGCAGCTCCATAGAACGAAGAAGCGAGTAGCAAATGAATATGTGAGTCAATGAACGCAGGAACTGCATATGTACCTTCTAAATCAACACAAATACAATCCAATAACGGTTCTGAATTGTGAGCATGTACAAAACCATCTTTAATTGTAATTGAACGGCAATTTTCCCCACTAATAGGGTCAAAATTGATTATTCCGTTTGTAAGGTGTATTGTTCTACTCATATTCATACTTCTATTTGACCGAAAGGAAAGACGGCGTATTCTCTGAGATATAATTATTGTAAACATGTTAAGACTAATTGGTAGTTTGTTTCTTCTGTTCTTGCTACTGGGGTGCAAACCCCATGAGCAAAAGGCTATACAGCCAGTTCCAATTGAGGAAGAAGTCATCGAAGTTGAGGAAGCAAATGAAGCTAATGATGAATTTCTCGACCAAGAGGAATCAAACTTAGAGGATAGAATCGATAAATTTACAAATACACCTCCAGAGGATGATTTCCATATTACGTATGGTGCTTATCGTTCTCCTAAACCTCCTTCATGGATCTGGACACCTCCGAAAACAATCGTTGTGACCTGTAACTACGTCGTGCCAAGTATCGATGACGGTGAACATGCCACATTCTCCATCACAAATTTCAAAGAGGGAGAAGGTGGGCATTTTGAGGAAAATGTCGCGAGGTGGAAACGATTGTTCAGGACAAATGATGGAGCTCCGGTGAAGCCATTACTTGAAGTCATCACAATCAATGGTCATGACGCAGTACTTGCTGAATTTAAAGGTGAATATATGGGTGCTGGTGCTGCTTGGCATTTAAAAAATCACTCGCTACTCGTCGCTGAAGTCAGAGAGCCAGATGGGAATATCTATTTTAAATTACTTGGTCCAACTGCAACAGTGAATGCTCACAAGCCAAGTTTCATGAAGACAATCCACTCTCTTGAATTACTTCCTACTGCCCCTTGAATTTTTATCCCGTTGGGCAAACTCACGCACACTCTGTTCGCTGTGTCCGCCAAGGTGTTGGTCGAGAAAATGCAATAAACCAAAATAGGATTCAGCTTTTGTAATCACATGCCCACGTTTGGGGAGAATTTCAATTTGAGCATTCACACCCCTTTCCTGCATTAACTCTATGAACTTTTTGGAGTATTTAACAGGTGCGATATGGTCATCACTGCCACATAAAAGATACATCGGGGGGTCTTGCGAATCTGCGTATGTTTCAGGCAAGGTCTCTTGAATTGTGACACCCTTATTTTGAAGAGCCCAGCCCTCATACATTTGTTGAGTTTTCCCTTTGGCATACTGAGGCATTACCATTCCACTTATAGTTGCAATACAGAGCACCTCTGTACTTGGGTCATCTCGATTAAAACCTTTGCCGACAATTTCATTTCCACGACTCAATCCCACAAGAGCGGCTAGATGACCTCCCGCTGAATATCCTGCAATTCCAATGTTCGTTGGATCTATCCCAAGTTCCTCAGCATGTGTTCGCAGAAATTTGATTGCAGTCTTGCAGTCATAAATCGCTGCCGGAAAGCCAGCAGTTTGAGTAAGCCTATAGTCAATTGAGCATGCAAAATAGCCCCCAGCACTTAACATTCGAATGAATCTTTCTCCATCTTCACGTTGACCTCCTGTCCATCCGCCACCGTGAATAAACAGAACAACGGGAAGAGGATCAGGAGCAACACTCGGGAAGGCAACATCCATGAACAATGGTTTTTCTAGTGTTTTGTGCTCATCAACAGAAGCATATTCAACTTCAGTCATGAGAACTATGCCATCTTGCACTTTGGTAGATGGAACTGAAAGAATGAATGATAGGATGAGAGACTGAATCATTGTGTTAACTTCCTTGAGTTAAGAAATTAGACAAAAGATGGTGACCTTCGTTTGTAAGGAAACTTTCAGGATGGAATTGCACACCTTGCAAAGGCGCTCCATCCCCACTCCATTGCAAACCCATGCACATTCCTTCTTTAGTCCAAGCGTTCACAATAAAATCATCACCAATGCTATCCCTATCAACAACAAGAGAATGGTATCTCGTTGCTTCAAAAGGATTTGATAAACCAGCAAATACACCCGTATTGTCATGATAAATCATGGATGTTTTTCCGTGTATCGGGGGAGCATATTGAATGATCTTCATTCCAAACAAGGCACCAATTGCTTGGTGCCCTAAGCAGACTCCAAGAATTGGGATTTTTCCACAAAAGTGCTGCACAAGATCTTGACTAATCCCACTGTCCGCCGGAGTTCCAGGGCCGGGTGAAATTAAGAGATGGGTTGGCTGCAAAGTTGCAACTTCTTCACAACTCATTTCATCATTGCGAATCACACGAAATTCTCGAGTCGTTCCTGATTCTATATCTAGTTCACCAATCCGCTGTACGAGGTTAAAAGTGAACGAGTCATAATTATCAATGATAAGTAACACGTTACTGAGTATACATCCCACGAAGAAGTGTTGCTTTATTACGCTGCTCTTGTTCCAGCCACGCCATCTTGTGTAACAAGGAAGAGGTCGCTTGAAATGGGGTATGGCAATCGTTTGTAATCGAGCACCACACGGTCCTGCAATTTCTCTACGAAGGAATCTGGACCACAAGAAATAGCCATAAACATATCTCGTGCAGGTGCTGCCACGTAAAAGTTACCTTTGAATTCTGGAGCGAGTTTCTTCCAGAGTGTATCAAGCAATAATCGAGCAGCATCATAACCATCCTGCATATTAAATATTGCAGCACGCCCACCATCAATTCCTTCAACGATTTGCAGTTTGAGATTTGGTTGATACTTCGCTAGGTTTTCACGTGCAATTCGATCGAGTTCATCAAGATCTATTCCCCAGCGGATCATTTGCTCAAGGGTAATACTCACAGTCATTCTGGGCATATCAATAACATACAGAATGATCGTGTCGTTTACGAAGGGAATATAGGCAACCTGAGTTGAGTCAAGTTGTTCAAAGATGGAACAAGGTTGAATGCGGGGCATGATTCTTGCTTTAGCAATTGAAAGTGGCATTGGCATTTGAGAAATATCATCGCCTTCAAGCAGTTGCTCTAGGAAATCTTCAACAATTTCAACGCCCCTGCTTGGCTCTGTCATGACCATTCGATACAAGTTATTTAAGCCTAAATGACGACCGTCGAGATACAAATCCATTGGGCCAGCAAGGTGCACCTCACGCTGTGGAAAATGCCTGCGCAAAATATGCACGACTTGTTCGCAAAATGCTTCAGGTTCTCGTGGCATGTGTGTCATTCTTGGGTTCCTACGTTATCGCCCCCATTTCATCTTCGACTCATTAATTGCCCCACTACAGACAATCTCAGGATTAAGAGAATTGCTCACTTTTTGGCAAAAACTATCGGACCTTTTGCGTCTCGTGGTACTCTGTACAACATGAATAGTCATCAAGAGTTCAATTGTTCACAAATAGGTCCAAATCATCCCCTATTGCTCATTGCAGGCCCATGCGTTCTTGAAAACGTAGATGAAGCGATGCACATTGCTCAATTCCTCGCAGGGCATTGCGAAGATGCTGGCGTGAATTTTGTATTTAAGGGAAGTTTTGATAAAGCAAATAGGACGAGTGTCCATTCTAAGCGTGGTGTAGGTCTTCAAAAAGGGTTAGACATTCTTTCTCGGGTGAAAGAAGAACTACAAATTCCAGTCACAACTGACATTCACGATGCCTCTCAAGCTCAACCTGTAGGAGAAGTTGTTGACATTATTCAAATTCCAGCTTTTCTGTGTAGACAAACAGATTTACTCGTTGCCGCTGCAAAGACCAATGCAATTGTTAATGTAAAGAAAGGACAATTTCTATCCCCAGATGAAATGAAGCATGTTGTGACCAAACTACAAGAATCTTCATGCCAGAACATTATTCTGACAGAAAGAGGAACTTTTTTTGGATACCATCGACTGGTGAATGATTTCATTGGTCTTGGAGATCTCATGGACATTGGTCCGCCTGTTTGTTTTGATGTGACTCACTCCACCCAATTACCCGGAGCTGGAAAAGAGAGTACAGCAGGAAGGCCAGATCGAGCACTGCTACTAGCAAAAGCTGCAACTGCAGCTGGAGTTGACGCCCTCTTTATCGAATGTCATCCAATTCCTTCAGAAGCATCATCAGATGCAAGTACGATGCAGCAACTCGATAAAATGCCGGAGTTCATCTCAAAGTGTGCTTCTATTCGTGCAATTATGCAGGAAGTAGGTTCAGTAGAAGGTGTCCAATGACAACTTGCGATAAATGCGAAAAGCCAGCAATCTATCACGATGTAAGAATTGTAAACGGCATTCATAACACAACTCATTTATGTGCCGACCACGCGATTGAAGCAGGCATCAATTTAGGACCGATTGATTTGTCTATCGTTCTTAAAGAAGCTGGAACTGTGTTAAGTACTGACAACGCAAAATCCTGTGATGATTGCGGAATGACGATTGCTCAATACAAAGAAAACAGTTTACTTGGCTGCCCTACTTGCTATGAAACGTTCAAAGAAGAATTGGAACACATCATTGCAAAAGTGCAAGATAATCATACTCAACATGTAGGGAGAGCTCCAAGCCAAACGACATTTGAACAAGATCGCCATTTGCAGATTCGCAGACTGCTGAAAAAACTAGAAGCAGCAGTACATGAAGAAGAATACGAAGAAGCAGCAGTCCTCAGAGACCAACTACGCGATCTTCATGACACTGGGGAACACCATGAAAATTGATATAGAACACAATTGCCCTTTCAACAGTGATCACACACCATTTGGAGATGTTGTACTCAGTAGTCGTGCGCGTCTTGCTAGAAATCTTGAAGGATTTCCATTTGTCAATCGGGCAAGTACCTCTGATTGTAAAGAAGTTACATCATTGGTTAACCGTATATGTAATACAGACAATCAAGCCAACAAACTGGAATGGGTTGACATGGATGAATTAGATTCCGTCACAACGACGATGTTCGTAGAACGTCATCTAATCTCTAACTACCTTGCCAAAGCAGAGCACCCAAGGGCAATCGCTGTTGGTCCCGAATTATCACGTAGCGTCATGGTAAACGAAGAAGATCACATTCGTATTCAAAGTATTCGCCCAGGGCTACAACTTCAAGATGTGATGAACGATGTGCATCTTTTAGACCTTCAGATTGAAGAGGCAGTCTGCTATGCGTTTCATGAGCAACTCGGTTTCATTACTGCTTGCCCAACTAATTTAGGTACAGGTGCTCGATTTAGTGTGATGTTGCACCTTCCAGGTCTTCGCATCATTAAAGATTTACAACGAATTCACCAAGCATGTGAAGGCATGTCCCTAGCAATCAGGGGTTATCGCGGAGAAGGTTCCTCAACAATCGCAGATCTATTTCAAGTCAGTAATCAAATCACTCTTGGCAAGACAGAAGAGCAACTCTGTGAAATATTAGCGAATGACTTTTTGCCTCCAGTAATCGAATGGGAAAGAAAAGCGAGAATGCAAATTGCTGAAAAGCAATTGAGCAAACTCGATGACCAAACATTTCGATCTCTTGGCGTACTCAAGAATGCGCGATTGCTTACTTCAGAGGAAGCTATGCAATGCCTTGGAAATTTACGTTTGGGCATCTGTCTAGAACGAATCCAAGACATTTCAATGCATACCATCAATCAACTTATTGTTGAAATACATCCTGCGCATTTAAAATACAAGTATGGTCATGATTTAGACGCTGATGAGATAAATCTTTGTCGTTCTGAGCATATCAGGAACAAGATTACACCGTGAGTTCTTACCGAACACGCCTCGCTCCTTCCCCTACCGGTTCCCTTCACCTTGGAAATGCATTCTCATTTGTTTTAAATTGGACTCTCGCAAAACAAAGGGGTTGGGATGTCATCCTCCGAATTGAAGATATTGATGGACCTCGCAAAAAAACAGATTCCATTACCGAAACGATTCATATTTTGCAGTGGCTTGGACTTGATTGGACTGGAGACGCACTGATTCAAACAGAGCATCTTGAGGCATCCTCGGCCATGCTAGAAAAACTTGTGGACCTTCAATTAGCGTATCACTGTACGTTGAGTAGGCAAGAAATACATGCTGCATTAAGTGCACCTCATCAAGAGAGCCCCTTAGCAGAGCCTTCGTATAGACCCAAATCAATTCAATCGCATAATCAAGATACCCCAAAAGAATCAACAAATTGGAGATTTGTGACAACGCATCAACCTGTTTCGTTTCATGATGAGATTTATGGAAATCAACAATTTACCTCAAGCCAAGACTTTGTTGTCTGGACTAAATCAAACGCCCCTTCATATCAACTTGCAGTCGTTGCAGATGACCATCGAGATAAAATCACTCATGTTGTCAGAGGTTCTGATTTGTTAGAATCAACCGCATGGCAGCAACAATTATATTCCTCAATGGGATGGCAACAACCTTCGTGGATGCATCATCCACTCATTCTAGGACAAGATGGCAAACGCCTAGCAAAAAGACATGGCGATTCACGAATTTCAACGTACCGCAATCATGGAATCGCTTCTGACCGTATCATTGGACTCATCGCCACTTGGACGAATGTACAATCAGCACGAGCACCAATGTCTCTTTATGAATTCAAACAATCTTTCGACATTAATCTAGTGAAGCCAACGAATATCACATTCACAAAAGAGGACGAGTTATGGTTATTCGGCTCTTCTCAGTAATTTTTCTTTCATTTCTTTTTCAAGGATGTAACTCTTCACATTCAACTACTTTTTATTCTGTAGACATTGGCGGTGAGCAATTTCAATTAGAACTCATGCTCGATCGCACAACAAGAACGAATGGAATGATGCACCGCACTTCATTCCCCGAAAACGGAGGTTTGTTGTTTGTGTTCCCAGATTCTTCAATTCGGTCTTTTTGGATGAAAAATTGCCTTATCGATATAGATCTCATTTATTTAGACTCAAGAGGAACAATCACTACGTTGTATCAAATGCCCATAGAACTCCCCAAGGGAGAACAGGAGAGTGATTGGGTCTACGAGGGACGTCTTTCACACTACTACTCTAACGGTCCTAGCCGATTCGTGATTGAACTTGAAGCAGGGTCGATTGATCGACTTCATTTGAAAGTAAACCAGCGTATCCCGTTGGATTTGCCTTATTTGAAGTCTCTCGCCCGATAAGTCGAATTTCAGCCCTCATAACCTGAATTATCCGATCCTCAGGTACAGAAAGACCTCACCCTGACTCTATCTTTAAAAGTGCGATTCCGATGAAAGAACAGCAGATCGTTCCGCTTTATCCAAGTACGCAACGAATACCACTTATGCCATACCGTCCAACAATATACGTTCCCATTAACGAACATCAAAGTCAATCAACTTCACAATTCACTGATGAACTGATGTGCAAATGGCCTCATGGAATGCCACCGTCCTTTACTTCAGTCATGCAAGATGCTGATGTAGCATTGTTATTTGCTGAAGGGCACACGGAGTTGTTGGCACTTCTTCCAGATTTAATAGATCTAACAAGTCAGAATGTTCAAGTTATTCTTTGTTGTGATGACTTTGGCGATTTACTAGAAGTTATCAGATTGATGGATGTTATTCATGTTGCCTTTGATGCTGATGTTTCAATGATTACTGGCATCCTCTATGGGGCAATTTCGAGAAATGAGCAACTGTCAAAACTTCGAAGTGAAGTAGGGTTAGTGAAGAGTTTGCATTGTTCCCTTCAAGAAGATTTCACACTGATTAAAGAGGAGTTGGAAACTGCAGCCGTTGTGCAACGTGAGTTTATGTCAACTGACATCCAAGATGTCCATGGCATTTCCTTCTCTTCACTCTGGAAGCCGGCTGGTGTAGTGAGTGGTGACATGTATGACATCACACAGTTAGATGATGATCATGTGGCTATTTTCATTGCTGATGCAATTGGGCACGGCATTACAGCTGCGATGCTTGCAATGATGTTAATGCGGACCCTCTCAGCAAATCGTTTTGATTCAAATAACGGACAATTTACACAACCAAGTGAAATGCTACGACATTTAAACCAAGCACTGCTAGAGCGAACAGGTGATCATGCACGTTTTGCGACAGCAGCGTATGCAATTTTCAATTGCAAAACGAATCAATTAACATTTGCAGGTGCCGGACACCCCCCTGCACTCATCAGTAGATTTGGACATGATCCAATCCTTCTTGATTCGCAAGGACCACTTCTTGGAGTGTTTGAACACGGCGAATATTCTCAATGCACAGTGAATCTCTCAATCGGCGATACTTTATTGCTCTATTCAGATGGATTCGAGTTTGCTCTTGGGGATAACCAGAAGAAAGTGAACGGAATTCCAACATATCTCAAATCTATGGATGAATTCTGTAAAGGGAATACTGGCGACGTCCTAGAAAAAATTACAGATTACGTGAACCAAACTAGCCCTGCCGTTGCTGACGATGACTTGACAATGATTTGCATGAGAGCAAATCCTACCTCTTCATCTATTCGTCTTGCAGCTTAACGAAGTTGCGTTCTTCGAATAGATTCAACAACCGTTCTCGCTAGAATGTCCGTTTCAATATTCACCCGATCATGTACCTGAAGTGTTCCTAATGTCGTTTCTCGAAGCGTTGTGGGAATGAGTGCTACTTCAAAATTATCTTCACTTACATTTGCAATTGTGAGAGAAACTCCATCAATTGCGATTGAACCTTTTGGAACAACTGTGTCACAATCGATACTCTCCATGCTCACTTGGAGACGCACTTCACCCTTTTCACGCGAAGATAGATTTGTAATCTTTTCAACACCATCAACGTGCCCCTGCACAAAGTGTCCTGAGAGTCGAGAATCTGGTCTTAGAGATTGCTCAATATTAACAGTTTGACCTTTCTCTAATCGCCCAAGAGTGGTACATCTCAGTGTTTCTTGGATGACATCAAAACGTAATATTGTTCGATCTGATGCGAATTTTGCCTCTACAACTGTAAGGCAACATCCTGAAATGCAAACGGATGCCCCAAGAGAAGGCAATTCTTCAGCCCCAATACAGCACGATATTGACAAGGTTTTGCCAGTGTGACTCTCTTGGAGTGTTTCTACTTTTCCCATTGTCTCGATCAAACCAGTAAACATTTGACCCACTTTACTCTGAAGTGAGCCTGCTTGGCAACTTCTTTGGCTTACGCCCTGTCATCTTTGAGCACATCTTTGTAAACTTTACAAATGAGGAGTCAAAATATGTCCTTCAGACTGGCATTTCCAACCATCAAATCACGAGTCATAAAAGCGTTCTTCATGTCCTTTTGCATCTCACTTCTGACACCGTTCGTGTTAGGAAATGAGGAACCCAAGGTCATCGGAATCAATCTAGACTCTCTTAGAAACTCAGGGTACCGCATTGACTGGATGAACCAAACTTCTTCCAACAACCTGAGATTGCCAACGATTTTAGAGGACTCTCTCTACACCATCGACACTGATGATAACGTCACCAGATACGATTTCAACTCTGGGGATTGGCTTTGGTCTTCCCCAGTTGGCAATAAAGTATTTACGTTGCGAAGTGTCTCTGAATTTAAAGATCAAGACAGAGTCTATGTCATCTCAGACGGAGCATGCTATGTGCTTGAACGAGCAACGGGGAATTACCCCACAAATAGAACTGAAAGTACTTCAAGCCGACCTGCTGAAAAACAAGTACTCCCTTTAAAATGGGTTGCAAATACCCCTGCAATCACAACAAATAAACAAACTCTTACCTATGGCTCTACAAATGGTGATGCCGTTTGGTTTAACCCATCAATCGGGTTTGATACACATCGTTATCAAATTGGTTCAGTGATTTATATTTCACCAACATTTGTTGAAGGAAAACGCTCAAATGATGGTCATATGAGAAAAGCAATTGTGACTGCTGCAAGAGATGGCTCTCTAGTTGCAGTGGATTTGAATGATATTCAACAGTTATGGTCACTTCAATATACAAGTCCAGTCGAAACGCAAGTCGAATATGGGACGAGTTCTAAAGTTCTTGATGACGATCCGTATGAAAGATCATCTGTATTTATAGCAGGAACAGACCAATATCTCAGGGCAGTTGATTTGCACACAGGAAAACAACGGTGGAATATTTTGACCGCTAAGACTTTGACTGATTCCCCTGTTTTTTACAAAGACAGACTTTATCAACAGATTCCTGGAGACGGTCTCGCAAGTTTTGAGGCATTCCCAAGACTCCTCTCTGGAAAACAATTATGGCTAGCTGATGATGTGCATGGAAACGTCATTACAACAACTAAAAGCGGACAACTCGTTACTTGGGATCAAGGGAATGGTTTGTTACAAGTCGTCGATCTTCGTAAGGGTGGGGTTGTTTCAACGGTAGAAATCCCAAACACCAAAACTGTACTATCTGACAAATTGGATAATGGTTCAATACTTATCCTTACTCACGACAACACCCTTCTTCGTCTCGTTCCCAGACAATAACCATGACAGACATTCAAATTACACGCGCATTGATTTCAGTCAGTGACAAGACGGGCATTGTGGATTTTGCAACTTCACTTGCTGAATTTGGAATTCAAATCATTTCTACAGGCGGTACAGCGAACGTATTAGAAGAGGCAGGACTATCTGTCACTGACGTCTCATCGCTCACTGGTTATCCAGAAATGCTTGATGGACGGGTAAAAACGTTGCATCCTGCTGTGCATGGTGGACTTCTTGGTGTGAGAGACAACCCTTCTCATGTGACAGCAATGCTTGAACATTCAATTGAACCCATCGATTTAGTTTGTATTGATTTGTATCCATTTGAGGAAACAATCGCAAAAGCTGGTGTTTCGGAAGAAGAAGTCATTGAGCAGATAGATATTGGCGGTCCAGCAATGATCCGCTCTGCTGCTAAGAATCACTCATTTGTCACTGTGATTACATCACCAAAACAATTTGACGAAGTAATCACTGAACTTCAAGAACACTGTGGCGCTACGACTTCTACTCTTCGTTCAACTTTTGCACAAGAAGCTTTCAACAGAACTGCATCTTATGATCGTGTCATTGCTTCATGGATGAATAGAGAAACTGAAGGGTTTCCAGAACAACTACAATTTCAAGGACAACTTGAACGAACGCTTCGATATGGCGAGAATCCTACCCAAACAGCAGCTGTTTACAGCAATTCGAACTTCAAAGGTCCTAGCGTTGTCACAGCAGACATTCTTGCAGGCAAACCCCTCAGTTACAACAATTTGATGGATGCAGCTGCTGCCCTTGAACTCGTGCAAGATTTGCATCATTTAACAGCACTCCCCTCTGCTGCAATCATCAAACATGCTAACCCATGTGGTGCCGCTATTGCGGATTCAATTACTGATGCCTTTGTTTTTGCGTGGGAGAGTGATCCTCTTGCTTCATTCGGTGGGATTGTCTCACTTAGCCATCATGTCGATGAAGAACTCGCCGCTTCTATTTCACAAGGCGAGAAATTTCTTGAGGTCATTGTTGCCCCTTCATTCAGCGATTCTGCGATAGAAATCCTATCGAAACGTTGGAAAAACGTTCGTTTGCTTGCAGTTGGCTCTGAGCTAGCAGTTGCTAAAAAGCCGCTGCAAGACAAATGTCAGCAACTTCGCTCAGTTGACGGAGGATTCCTTATCCAAGATGCACACCACATTGAAGCGAACGTTGCAGAGTGGAAACACGTTGCGGGGCCAAAATTAGACGTAAACAAGTCCCAAGATGCAACGCTCGCCTGGATTTCATGTGGACATCTCAAATCAAATGCGATTGCCATCGTTAACGAAGGCAAACTCATAGGAAGTGGGATGGGTCAAGTAGACCGAGTTTCTGCTGCAAAATTAGCAATAGATCGAAGTGGTGATCAACTTGAATCTGCCACTTTCCCTATTGCTGCGTCAGATGCCTTTTTCCCTTTCAAAGACGCACCAAAGGAACTCATTGATGCTGGTGTACGGTGCATCATTCAACCCGGAGGAAGTATGCGTGATCAGGAAACAATTGATTTGTGTGAACAACGAAATATCACACTACTACACACGGGCACTCGATGCTTTCGCCACTAATAAGCATAAAAAATCTTCGAACTTACTCTTCAGCTAATTCAACCGTCCAATATGCGTTGTTGAGAAATGATTTCCATGATTCATACTGCTTTGAACCAATTCGCACTCTTTGAGATTCACATTTTGAAGGCTTAAAGGGTGCACGAATCAATTTCATATTTGCTTGTTTTGGAGTCCGTCCTCCCTTGCGTGTATTGCACCTGATGCAAGCACAAACGAGATTAGACCATGAGTTTCCACCGCCTTGGACTCGAGGCACGATATGGTCGAGCGTTAAATCTGAAGCGGAAAAACGCTTGCCGCAATATTGGCAATTGTTCTTATCTCGAGCATATAAATTTCGTCGAGTAAGTCGCACTTCTGGTTTTACAAATTTGTCATACATCAGCAAGCGAATGATTTTAGGAACGGCTATTTCAAATGTAGGTAATTGAATCCAGCGATGTTGCTCAGGTTCAAACTCTTTCTGTAATGAGGCAACATCAATCCAATCATGAAGACCATAGTTAAGATAATGCCCATCTTCAATCGAGATAATTTCAGCAGCTCGGCGACAGAGTAATGTAAACGCTCTTCTTGCAGAAACTACACGCACTGCAGCATAGCCACGGTTCAGGACAAGGACTTTCTCATCTATTGACAACACGCTAGACATTGTAAAGGCTTCCCGTGGTTGCTGTTGTCAATTGTAACCGGTTGCGTTCTGTTACGACCCTTCGATCGTTACGCTGACACCCTCTTCTGCTGGCGAAGCGAGACTGATTCCAAGTGGTTGCCGTTTCCCATCGAGGTCGTATGGAATGTTGTCTTCGTCGATAATTTTTTGAATTGCCATGACTCCCTCGATGAGCATTTCTGGTCGAGGTGGGCACCCAGGAACGTAGATATCTACTGGCATAAATTGATCTACACCCTGAACAACTGCGTAAGTGTCGAAAACCCCACCTGTAGATGCACATGCACCCATTGAAATAACCCACTTGGGCTCTGTCATTTGCAAGTAGATTCTCTGTAGAACGGGCATCATTTTGACGGAAATACGTCCTGCGACAATCATCAAATCTGCTTGCCGTGGACTGAAACGGAAGACTTCTGCTCCGAACCTTGCTAAATCGTATCGGCTTGACGCAGTCGCCATGAGTTCGATTCCACAACAAGCGGTTGCGAAAGGCATTGGCCAAACGCTCGATCGGCGAGCCCAATTGATTACTCTGCTTACTTGCGTTGTCAAATAGCCATCGACTGGAATTGCTTCTTCTAGACCCATATTCTGTACATAATACAACCTGCTGCATTACAAGGGGTAACTGCAGCAGGCATCGATTCAAGTTTCTCATCACGGGTAGCGCTGCTTTAAGCTGCGGAACCGTAATTGGTCGACTTCGATGTAATTGTAAACAAACGATCAAGCCTCATCATCTCAAAGAGTTCCTTCAGATGGCTAGTTAACCCGACAATCGAGGTTGATGCGTTGCATTGTTCAGCAGTATTTCTGACATCTATGCACATCCCAAGTCCTAAACTTGAAATGAATTGCACATCGCTAAAGTCAATCACAAGTGTTTGAATTTTCTTGCCATATTGCTTCAATTGAGCATTCACTGCATTTGCAACGACAGTGGCTTCTCGCTCGCCTATTCTTGGACCGACGAGGCACGCTTGCAAAGTGCCATTTGAATATGAGATATCGACGAATAAAGTTCGTCTTTGAGTTGTGCTGTTCTTGTTATTGAATTCGTTCATAGGTCTGTACTCGGTCATTTTGAAGCTCCACTTTGGTTTACCCCTAGAAAACCAACAAATTAGGCAAATCTTTCGTTGAATTTACGAAATTTGACTTATCGGTCATTCGTAAGTGCCGATTTTACCGACACTTGCTGCAAAATTGCAGAAATTTGCAGTCCGAGCAAAATGATGAGCCACATCAAATATAACCAGAACATAAAGACTGGAACGAGTCCTAGAGAGCCATACATGTGCCTCAGAGACATTGCATGGCTGAAATAGAGACCCAGTGTCCCCTTCCCTATCAAGAGCAAAAGCGTCGCAATAAATGCCCCAATCATTGCAGGTCGGGCATGAACTTTGGATGCTGGCACCATCTTGTAAAGAAGCAACAAACTAACCCAACCAAATGCAAAACTCCAGATATTTGCGATGACCCAGTGCAACCAGTCCCAAGTTACATACGTCGAAAAGAAAAGCGAGACTTGACGGTCAGTCCAAAAACTAAGTGCGACAAGAACCGGTCCAAAGGTGAGTACAAACCAGTATAAGGGCAAACGTCTTGCCCATGATCGACCCTTTTCTGTTCGGGAGATGACGTTAAAACAAGTTTCGATATCTACTAGCAACGCAATCGCTGAATAGACAAGAACCAATAATCCTACCCAGGTCAACGCTGCGATATTGATATCCATCCCGCTTGAGACGATTTCAGATAGCCAACTTCCAAGCGTCACAACCGAACCGTTCTCACCTTGATCTAAAGTCACATCGTTTAAACCAAGCACTGCAATGCTCTCATGTAGAAATGCTTGGAATCGGTCTACTCCCATGATGGCTCTGGCAACTGAAGCACCGACGACAGTTACAGGCAGAAGACCAAACAATGTTCTGTACGTGAGCGACGCTGCCATCATGCTTGCTCGATCTTCTTTGAGTTGACGAGCGCCTTGGCGAATGACTTTCCAAATATATAGGATAATTCGCTCCCATCGAGTCAGTTCATCGATTGGATTACTAATCGCTGTTTGTATTCTTTTGAGTATCGAATGTAAACGCACTAGGGTATGCTAGCCATTATGAGCTGGAATACCAAGAACAACGACTCAAAAGATGACAGAACTGCTCCATTTCGCGAAGCAACTCGTGGGGAACGACTTCAGAGAATATTGGCAAAAGCTGGAATTGCTTCAAGACGGAAGTGTGAAGAACTCATCGAAGAGGGAAAAGTGAAAGTCAATGGCGTGACTGTTGACTTCCTACCAGCTTGGGTTAATCCAATCATTGACAAAATTACAGTGGTTGACCACAAACTTAATTTACATGCTGATCAAGTGTACTTGATGTACTACAAACCTCGCGGGGTCGTTTGCACGATGTCAGATCCAGAAGGCCGTAAATGCATTGGGGAGATCATTTCCCATCCATCTGGAGCACGGATTTTCCCTGTAGGTCGACTTGATATGGAGAGTCAGGTGTTTTTGCTGTTGACAAATGACAATGTGCTTGCAAACGAACTCACACACCCGAGTCATGGGATTACGAAGACGTATGAAGTCACCGTTCGCGGAAGAGTTGAGAAAGAGACGATTGAAAAATTGCAAAAAGGTGTGTATCTCGCTGACGCTCATACGAAACACGACTCTAAACGAAGTGGCAAAAGAGCGCATGTCGATGCGATCGAAATTGTACGGCATGATCGTGATCGTACACTTCTTAAAATTACACTCAAAGAAGGTAGAAACAGACAAATCAGACGGATGCTATCTGTCGTTGGGCATCCTGTAAAACGACTCCGCCGAACACATATCGGTGACGTTGCCCTCAAAGGGTTGCGTCCAGGTCAGTGGCGTGATTTATCAAAACAAGAAATTACGTCTCTTCAGAATTCAGTTCGTCATCGCTGATTGAGTCTTCAAGTAAAGCGATTACAATCGAGCCATCTGCACTTTCTTGAAAAACACTGACCCTACGCTGTCGAACGAGTTCAAGTGTCGCCAAGAACATCCCAACCCGTTCTGCCAATGGCAGACCTTCAAAAGTCGATTGCAAAGTGATATTGTTCTCTTGAGTACGTTGTAGTCGATCAAGCAAATCTTCTTGGCATAATTCAATGGGGATATCATCAAACGCTACATGGTGTTCACCAAGTCGGGTGAAATCAATTGAACTTGCGATGTGTTCATAAGCATCAGATAGATCTAAAATATGGACATCATCCAGTTCTAGGGTCGGCTCTTTGACAACTTGTGGAATTGTGGAGATTCCAACCGAAATGTCAAACTTTAGTGCGTGAGAAAGGCGATTCGTTTCAAGGAGTTCTGAAGCTGTTCTGAATCGTTGGTATGACAGAAGTTGACGGATAAGGTCGCTTTTTGGGTCTGTGATGTCTTCTGTGCTTTCCTGCTCTTGGTCATCTTCTGCAACTTGGTCTAGAGGGACAAGAGCACGGGATTTAATCTCAATAAGCGTCGCAGCCATGACTAAAAACTCACCAGCCATCTCCACATCTACGGCCGCTGAGTGGCGAAGGACATCCAAATATTCATCTGTAATCTGTGCAATCGGGATATTGTGAATATCCACCTCTGCTCTTCTGACGAGGTAAAGCAGGAGGTCCAAGGGACCATCAAAACATGCGATTGAGATTCTAAACTGATCTTGAGCGATATACATGATTTTCGATTGTACCGCAGGGGCTCGGATTCTGGCTCAGAGCCGATGTAAAATGAGAATTGGCTCTGAGCCAGAGCCCGAGTCGCGATAATTTCAATAGAACGAGGAGTTTTAGTGACTCAGAATCTGAGAAAGTTCGTATTTTCACTCTAAGTCCCCCCCTTGGGTACAATGTACACCATCACGATGAGTACTCAACAGCCTCAGACAACCCAACTCACCGATGAGCAACTCTTTATTTCAGATGCTTTGAACGCAGAAATGAATGCCATCGAGATGGTGACTAAACGACTTGAATCTTCAGAAGAACATGCGAGCCGGTGGACTGCTGCAATTGATTTACTGCAAGATTGCAAGGGGCATGCAGTATTTTGTGGAATGGGGAAATCTGGGCTAATTGGCGCAAAAATCTCTGCCACATTTTCAAGCATAGGACAACCGTCACACGTGGTTCATCCAGCTGAAGCCGTTCATGGAGATTTGGGTTCGATTCGCAGGGATGATGTCATAGTATTGATGAGTTACTCAGGCACAACTGAAGAGGTTGTCAATCTCGCTGCAATTCTGAGAACTGATGCCATTCCTTGTATTGGCATTTCTAAGGAAGACGACACTCCCCTTGCCAAATTATGCGATGTTCACCTTGCCATTGGCTCACTTTCAGAGGCATGCCCTCTAAATCTAGCGCCTACAGCTTCAACAACTGCGACGCTTGCCATTGGAGATGCTCTTGGTCTAGCACTCTCAAGAAGAAGAAATTTTACCGCTGATGATTTCCATAAACACCATCCTGGTGGAATGCTCGGTATTGGGTTACGAACAATTACAGAAATTATTCGTTTTAAAGTAGGTGAAAATATCTCAGCAGTTGATGAAAAATCAGCAGTTGGGCAAGCCTTGAAACAATCTCAACCTGAGAAAGGTCAAAGACGCGCTGGAGCGATTTTACTTGTTGATGACGCGGGCAAATTAACCGGCATTTTCACAGATGGAGATTTGCGACGACTCGTCATTGAAGATTCTAACCCTATGGATCGTATCATTGCAGATGTCGCCACCTCAAATCCTAGGCGATTACCAACAACTGCGCTTGTCCGTGATGCTCAGCAACTCGTTACTGAACACCGTGTTGATGAAATCCCAGTCGTTGATGACGACAATCGACCAATTGGGCTTATTGATGTCCAAGATCTCATCGCAATGAAAGTAGTACTGGAATAACCATGTCTGTCATCGTTGCAATTCGAAAAGATAATCGTATCGTCATGGCAGGCGACACTCTCACAAGCTTTGGCGATTCAGAGCATATGCCTCAAGAGAATGCAAGAACTGCAAAGGTAGGACGAATAGGAGATTCACTCATTGGTGGTGCAGGTTGGGCAGTGTACGATGACATCCTTAATGACTTCTTAGCAACAAGGCCGACGCCTGACCTATCGAGTTCAAGGAAAATCTTTACATTCTTCCTTGATTTTTGGAGAGCACTTCATGATCATTACACGTTTGTCAACGACCAAGCAGCAAGTGCAAACACCCCTTTTGGAGATTTAGATTCTACATTTCTCATCGCGAATGCAGGTGGAATCTTCACCGTCGCGTCTGATCTTGGAGTCACTCCACTGAACCAATACTATGCAATTGGTTCAGGTGGTGAATATGCGATCGGCGTCATTTACACTCTTTATGATCGAACTGATGACATCGCTTCCATTGCCACGGATGCTGTGAACGCTGCAATAGCAATGAACCTTCAATGTGGAGGTGCGGTAGATGTACTGCAGTTAACGACATGAGTACACTTGAGAATGTAAAAGTTCTTGTACTTGATGTCGACGGAGTTTTAACAGACGGCAAAATTGCTTTTTGTAATAACTCAAATGCGGAAATGAAATTTTTTCATGTTCACGATGGCTTAGGCATTTCACTTTGGCAAAAGGCTGGATTTCACACAGTTATCATTTCTGGGCGAGACGCAGCGTGCGTTGATACACGAGCAGCTGAGTTAGACATTCAGTATGTTAAACAAAATAGCAAGAATAAAATAGCAGATCTTGAATCGTTTTTACAGACATTAAATTGCACTCCACAGCAATGCTGTTTCATTGGAGACGATTTAGGTGATATCTCTGTGATGAACTATGTTGGCTATTCCATCGCTGTTCAAAATGCAGCACACGAAGTCAAGCAGATAGCCGATTGGATTACTTCATTATCAGGTGGAACTGGCGCTGTCCGTGAAGCAATTGAATATATCATGAAAGCAAATAAATCGTGGACAGACACCATTTCTTCATTATCTCAGGAATACGCAAAACAATGAATGGATTCATTGCATGAGCAATCAAAAACCACAATTTGAACACCCAACCAAGAATGCGAACAGGCGAACTGCATGGATCGTTGCAGGCGTTAGTTCACTATTCTGCGCCCTCCTAATTGCTTTGCTGTTTGCAATTAGTAAAGATGACACAACACTTCCAGCTCATGTCCAAAGTGAAGATGTCATTGATTTACTGGAAACACCAAAACAAGAACACATCAATATTGTCAATATTGATTCAGATGAAATTGGCATTGAACTCCCGCGTGGTGGTTGGGTTCAGCAAACTGATGCAAATGGGAATTTAACTCAACAATATCGGTGTGAAAATCTTGACCCCAATCCAACTGGTCTTCCAGGATGGATAGAAATGAAAAAACCAGAAGTTGAGTTATATTTAGGTGACAATAAACTGGTCAGAATAACTGGGGACATCGGTATTGCACATGCTCCGAAGAGGACTCTGGAATCTGGCGAGATTTCAGGCCACGTAGTCATCCAGATGTTTGAGTTAGATGAAATGCAACATTCAACCAATCCTATTCCTGAAATGGAAATGCAAACAGTTAAAGCAACCTTCGACAATTTCATTGGGGAGATCATGTGCCCAAATGAGGTTCGCATATCGTCCCCTTCGCAAACTCTCAAAGGAAGGAATCTCTCTGTACGCTTCAACGATCTTGAGGAAAGAATTGAGTATTTGCATTTAACTGAACTTGATTACATTGAGTTACTCCCTACTCAGCCCGAAAAAGAGAACCAAATTTACACAACGAACAGTTTTCCTACACAAGTAGCAGATGCAAATAGGGCTAGAACACGCAATGTTAAAGCAACTGCTGTTGGCGATGATATTGAATATTTTATTGTCACTTTGAGTGATAATATCACGATTCTTCAAGGTAATCAGTTAGATGGAAGAATGGCCAGAGGCAATCGTCTAACAATTGCTTTTTCAAATGAAAGCAAAACTTCTCGCACGACACCTTTAGAACAATTCGAACAACCATCACCACCACCAGCAGCGCTGCACTCGATTCCAACAACTCTTGTTGCGACTGCAGTCGCAACAGCCAGTCCAGATAATTCCCAAGAACCAGTAAGAATTACTTGTGATGGTGGCCTGACAATGGTTCCACTTGATGATCCTGCATTGATCCCTTCTACCATTTCTGGAACTAGAATTGAGTTATTCGCTTTTGATGACGCTCCAGCAAAGCTCATCGACACCTCTCAAGACATGACTGCGACAGGTTCGCTCTTGAGGTACGAACTACAAGAAGATCGGACAGACCTCTTTGGTAGTCCAGCAACGTTGTTGATGAATTCAATGGTGACGTCTTCTGAACATCTCTGGATTGCGAAAGCAGACGGGCTCGGAGGAGCGGAAGGTGAAGGCACGATGGTATCCACCCAAGAAGGACCTCAAACCTCTCTTCAATGGTCAGAGGGAGTCGATTTCTTCTTCGAAGCATCAACTGATGACACGCAAGGCGCTCTTCAAGAAGTTGTCTGCCATGGAGACGTTGTCTTGACCGACAACGACAGTCAGATTCACTGTCAAGCACTTGCCATTTCTTTTGTTACTAATGATGAAGGTTCTTCGTCACCTTCACTTGCAGTAGCAACAGGCAATGTAAAAGCAACGAGTAATTCACAGACATTATGGGCAAACGATGCTGAAGTGACGTTCACGAATGAACTCGCTACAAAACCTATCAACTCTGAATCGATGTTTGGAGGTTCTTCAGCCGACAAAATGAACGCAAAAGGCGATGTCCAAATTTTGCTTGAAGATGGAGGCCGTGCATTTTGCAATTCATTAGAAGGCAACATTACTCAAGACAGTGTCGCACTCCAAGGCAACGTCGTCATTGCATACGAACGCATGCTCATGAATCGAGGCGATACAGCAACATTAACTCTTGATCGAGCTTCTGGAAAAGGAAAATGGCTAGGCTCAGGACAAGCAATCTTTCTCAATACCCCACTTGATATATCACAAGATGAACGGATCGAACGACCAGAGATTAGCAAAAGCGAAGAGACAAATTCTACTCAATCAATTTCGATGAGAGCAAATTGGAGCAGAGAAATGTCTATGGATCAAAAATTCAATGATGGCGCTGGTTCGATTCATTTAGAGGGAAATGTAAATGTCTCCTCACAGCAATCTCCACACGAAAGGAGCAAAATGACTGGTGATGATCTTCGCCTTGAGTTTGAGAATATTGAATACTCAGAAGATGAAGACATCAAGAAAAAACGAGACTTGAAGAAAGTGATCGCTCGAAATAATGCGCAGATTGAACATCGAACATGGGAAGTTGACCACCCAGAACTTCTCCCAATTGTGTATTACATTGGCGGGAATCATCTTGAGTTTGACACCAAAACACAAGAAGCGCTCGCAGTAGGAGATGGTGAACTTGTATTGAGGAATCCTCGTGATGCAAGCAACGAAGTTCACCAATCTTCACTCGCTGGAAGAGGAACCACGCGATTCACTTGGGATAACAAGTTAAGGACTACCCAATTAAAAGACAATAGATATCGTCTAGAAATGACAGGGCAAGTTGAGATGATTCACAAAGGGCTTGATGGCTCTATTGGCATGTTAACTTCAGATCAAATTGAAGCGATCGCAATCGACCCAGAGTCACCTGAGGCAGTTGACGAGGATGGAGCACAACTCACAATGCGAGGGATGGATTTGCAACAACTCAATGCGACTGGTAGTGTGTATGTTGCAACTGAAACGAGGCGTGTTGATTGTGACCATTTTGACTATAACCTTAAAACTGGTCTTGCGAAGTTAACAGCAGATAAAAATAGAAGTGTTGCAGTTGTCACAGAGGGCTCCCCATATCCAGTTCGTGCATCGAGTATTATCTGGAATATGGACCCATCAATTGATACAATTTCGATTCGCGATTTGCAGAGCACTGGGTCAAACTGAATGAGATACAATTACACATCATGAAATCTCCTTCACATCCTATCATCTCTCGTGTAAAAGATTGCCTCTCTGATATGCAGTTGCGGTCAACTGATTTTCGTGGTGACACCACCCTCATCGCTGACCCTAGTGAAGTTCATCGATTGCTCCGCTTTTTACGAGATGATCCTGAATGCAATTTCGATTTACTGTGTGATGTTACTGCAGTGGATTACCTTGAGTATCCAGCACCTACAATTGGCAGATTTGCCGTGGTATGGATGTTAGCAAGCACTGAAAGTAGTCAGAGAGTTCAAGTAAAAACTTTCTTGAACCCAAGCATCGAAACTTCAGGGATTGAAGACGACCCTTCGCTCCATGTGCATTCCTCAACAGATATTTGGCCAGGAGCAGAGTGGAGAGAGCGTGAAGTCTTTGACATGTTCGGCATTCGATTCGATAACCATCCTGATTTACGCCGAATTTTGATGTGGAAAGATTTTCCAGCACATCCCTTGCGAAAAGACTACCCGCTCAAGGGAAGAGGCGAGAGAACTAAACTTGCTATCGTTGATCGTGAAGATTCTTAGTCAGCCGTTATATACACACCTAGATGTGCACGTTTCTGCGATACAAATTTCTGAAAGTTGTGGGAGTTTCGGTTTAACTCTATCCCAAATCCATTTAGCAAGTAACTCGCTAGTCGGATTTTCGAGACCCTCGATTTCATTCAGGCAATAATGGTCAAGAATATTATCAAGGGGTGCATAGGCTTCTTTAATACTGCCAAAGTCAAGTACCCATCCTTGTTCTTGACAAATTTCACCTTCAACAACAATAGTCACTTGATAAGAGTGCCCGTGCAATCGTTTACATTTATGCCCTTCGGGAACATTTGGAAGCCAGTGCGCTGCTTCAAAACGAAATGATTTTTCTATTCTCATCGGGAGTACTTTACACCTTCCTTGTATATACAGGCCATATAAACTTGTGAAGTTGAAAATGCAAACGTGCCTTCGTTCCTGAATCAATCATCCATCGAGAAAGCACTCTGGGATCGAGTGCTTGGCAACCTTCGATATGCTCGTTTGAACATTGTTCCATCACTGGTGAGAAATGAACTGATCGAACTTTCTCAGACAAGTGGTGCCTGATAACAATATCGTTAGCCCAATCAAAATCTTCTCGATTCGTGATCACAAATTTAATCTCGTCTTTCTTTGTGAGTTCTGAATAATTCGACTCTAAGAACGATCCCGCTGCGCCGCTATTTGGCGTTTTAATATCGATAATTCGGTGTACTCTGCGATCACATTTAGATATATCTCTTTCTCCTGAAGTTTCGAGTAAGACCGTGTAGTCTAAGTCGCACAACAAGCGCATGAGTGGAAGAACATTTTGTTGTATCAATGGTTCCCCTCCAGTAATCTCTACAATTTGTACATCAGAGGCAGTGATCTCACGGAGAATGTCCGGAATTGTCATCTTTGCGCCTTCATGAAATGCATAGGAGGAATCGCAATAATGACAGCGAAGTGGGCATCCCTTCAACCTCACAAATATACAGGGGTATCCACTCCAAGTTGATTCGCCTTGAATCGAAGTGTAAATTTCATTAATTTGAAGCGAGCTCATGGTCATGCAATGGTACATTCTACGGTAGCGAGAGTTCCATTGCGATGTTAGAATCCACATTCCTAGCGCGAGTGGCGGAATTGGCAGACGCGTCAGCTTGAGG
>CAZVVI010000016.1:0-35301 GCA_964630505.1 uncultured Isosphaeraceae bacterium
AAATGCCACACAGAGGTCTGATGGGAGTCAAAACCTCTGTGCGGACGGGTGGATGGCTTTTTTAAGTTGGAACTTTTATGCGCTTTGGCGCATTTCTTTTTCCTTGGCGTGTGCTTTGAGTTTGTTTACGCCTCGATACTTCCAGTTGTTGACGGTGGATACAGGAACGCCGAGTGAGACAGATGCTTCTTCGTAACTCAACCCTTCGCAAATGACTAAGCGTACTGCGTCACGTTCGTGTGATGGAAGCATTGCAAGGGCTTCAGTGATGTCGTCGGCTGACCATCGAGGTTCTTCACGGCGATGATTCCGAAGATCGCGAATGGCTTCTTCACGTTGTGAATCAATGTATTGATTCTTGCGTTGATCTTTGTTGTAGCGACGCTTGATGAGGTTGTCAGCAATCTTGATGAGGTAACTGGAATTGATTGTTTTTTCTTCAAGGGCTTTGACTTGGAGGAGACGCGTGAACACTTCTTGTGCAATGTCTTCTGCAGCACTTGGAGCAAGTGACTTGCGAGTAAAACAGTACACGCGTTTGTAATACGCATCGAAGAGTTCGAGAATTAGATTGGCTCTGTTAGGTGTAACTGGCACGGCAGTCTCTCCTTGTCTAAGCGGCTTGCGACGATCCTTGGTCACATAGTCCACGGCTTTTACAAGACTCAAAATGCAAACGTTGCAATTCTGAGGACCCCATAGGTTCCAGAAGCGAACTTCCGGGGGGGGGGTCGATGCCTCGTTCTAGGAGGCACCTTCATGGTTCCAAATTGTCAAAACTGAGAACAGATTTCCGTTCCCAGTAACTCCTTCTATGCTCCATATTCGTATTTGTGAACGATATTGTTCAAAAATTGACGAAAAGTTTCTTCTCAATGTAGACTGTGCGCATTAAACACCCGTTTTTTGAAATTAAAGGCATTATTTATGACCCAATCAAATAAAAGAAAACTCGCAAAAAATAAGTCACATCACTCTTCAAGCCCCCAAAAGTCGACTTCAAGCGGTGGGCATGTCATGCGAGTGTTCATGATGTATTTCGTCATTTTTGGAACGATTTTGGCTTTTATAGGTCTCATGGGTGATGATAGTCTGCCTGGTTCTGGTTGGTTCATCTGGCTACTTCTCGCGTTAACTTTTGTAATCTCAATCATTGCAACAATCTCGCATACGAAAAGTGGTCAGAAATCGAAGATTGACGAAATCGCTGAAAAGTGGTGAACTGATGAGTATGAACGCTCTTGTCTTTGGTGCTGGCATGGTCGGATCGGTCATTGCTGAGGATGTACACCAGAGTGGGTTTGCAGTAAAAGTAGTTGATTATGATGGGAGTGCACTAGCACGCGTTTCAGAACGCAGTAATGGTGCAATCACAATCCACCAAGCAGATTGCAATGATCAAGACATCATCGCATCACTTTCAAGTGACGCTGACATTGTGTTTGGAGCATTGCCGAGTTGGCTTGGATTTCGTGCCTTAGAAACAGTCATCAAAAGTGGTAAGCCCTATTGCGACATTTCCTTTATGGCAGAAGACCCACGGAAGTTTGACCAATTTGCAAAGGAGCAAGGAGCGACGTGCATCGTCGACTTTGGTGTTGCTCCTGGCATGAGCCACTTGCTCTGCTCCCATGCAGTACACCTTCTTGATTCATGTGAACGGCTTGAAATTGTTGTTGGAGGACTCCCAGTAGAACGAACATGGCCCTATGAATATAAGGCCCCGTTTAGTCCAAGAGATGTCATCGATGAATATCTTCGACCTGCTCGGCTAGTTGAAAACGGTACGCTCGTTACTCGCCAAGCACTCTCTGAGTGTGTCTTGGTCGACCTGCCAAAAATTGGAACACTTGAAGCGTTTAATACAGACGGGTTACGAACACTTTGTGACACACTTGATGTTCCCTTTATGCGAGAACGAACGTTACGGTATCCAGGACACGCTGAAAAAATGCGATGTTTAAGGGATGCAGGTTTCTTCAGTGAAGAACCAATTCAACTTGGGGATTCTGAAGTTCGACCAATTGATATGACTGCGAAAATATTGATTGACAGTTGGAAGTTTGATCAAGGCGAGCAGGATTTGACAGTGATGCAAGTGGAAGCTGAAGGAACGCTTGGTGATGAGCAAGTACGCTTGTGTTGGGATTTACTAGATTACTATGATCCCGAATCTGACCAATCAAGCATGGCACGGACTACAGGTTTTCCAGCGGCTGCGATGGGACGAATGATTGCCGACGGAACAATCGATTGTCCAGGCGTGCATCCTCCTGAAACGTTCGGTTCAAATGTCGAGGTTGTGCATCGATTGCTTGCAGAGTTAGAAATGAGAAATGTTCGTTTTGAAAAAACGATGGAGTCAGTTCGATGACATCTATAGGAATTATTGGTGCAGGGATGATTGCGAATGTGCATGCTGATGCTGCAACGGCAGTGGGGACATCAGTTGTTGCCGTACATGATCCAAGAGCTGCAAGAGTAGAAGCATTTAGTCAGAAACACAACTGCGATATTGCAAAGAATGTTGGTGCTTTACTTGCAAGAGAGGACATTGATGGAATTGTCGTTGCAGTTCCAAATGATCGCCACGCACCACTTGCAATCCAATCGCTACAAGCAGGGAAACATGTCTTGCTTGAAAAACCGATGGCGATGTCGCTTGGGCAATGTGACGAAATTATTGCAGCAAGGGATGGTTCTGAAAAAATATTACAATTGGGTTTTGTCTGTCGCTACTCACCTGCTGCACAGAAAGCCAAACAGTTGATTGACGAAGGGGCAATTGGAACTGTTCAACATGTTCAAGCAACATTACTACGGCAGCGAGGGATTCCTGGAATCGGCGGCTGGTTCACAACTAAGGCGAGAAGTGGGGGTGGTTGTTTGATCGATATAGGTGTACATCTGATTGACTTGTCAATGTTCTTAACCTCTACTCAAACTCCGAGCCGAGTTTCAGGGCAATGTCGCCAAGCATTTACGATTGATTCATATACGTATGAAGAAATGTGGTCAACGCCCGTTCCTGATGGAACATTTGATGTCGAGGATTATGTCCAAGCGACTGTCCACGACAAAAATGGCGTTTCATTTCAATACAATGTGTCTTGGGCAACTCATTTACCCGAAAACACAGTGAAAGATGGATTGCTCATTGAAGGGTCTGATGGCGCGCTGGTTGTTGATTTGTGGAGCGATGAGATGACACGAGGTTTTGCGGAAGAGGGGTCACCAAAGCAGGAAGAAATTTCTTTCCATGTCACTGAAGCATGGGATGATGCATTTCAATCAGAACACAGAGCCTTCGCAAATGCAGTGAACAATGGGAAACTCGATGTTGGGGCGGGATCAGGCGAAGATGGAAGGATCGTGCAATCAGTTGTTGAAGCAATCTATGCTTCAGATTCAAAGGGAAAAGAAATAGCGGTCGCCAATTGACGACCGCTTATCCTCCCTCTTCGTTCAACATTTACTCATCTACATTTGCGAGTGACGCTTGATATTCATCAAGCGTTGCTTGGATGGAATCTCCCATTGAGTCCTCATCAGAGTACTCAACGGCTTTTTCTTGCCAAGCAATTGCTTTATATCGATCTCCCATTTCCCAGTAACAACGGGCAAGGGTATCAAGGATCATTGGGTCTTCGTAGTCTGTAAGTTCACACGCACGGTTTGCAACTTTGAGTGCAAAATCTAAATTTTGGAACTCACTTGGTGTTTCGTCCACAATTCCCCAAGCCATTGCATTCAAAGCATTCGCATCGTTCCAATCGGTTTTCACGATTTCTTCAGCCAATGCGTAGGCAGCAGTTGTATCCTGCTTGCCTGTGAGTAAGGCATTAAATTTCATATTCGAGAGTTGAGCATTGTCACCATATTCAGCAGTAAACGAATCGATGGCTTCAATGTACCCATCCCAATCTTCGTTGTTGCTGGCATTTCGCAAGGTCATGCTAAAAGCCATCATGGCCATATCTTGCTCTTTATTAAACTCCTCAGCGGCAGCGGAAATGTCCCATGTGCCATTGACGATTTCAGCAAGTGGTTCATCCATACCCATTGGATGCCCAATCCAAGCAACTTGACCATCGCCATTGATGATGAACGCTGTTGGAATGCCATTTTGTCCAGCAGCTTCCATGTATGCTTGGGAAGTACTTTTATCTGGATCAACCGCAACTGTATATCTCATTCGTTCATCGTTTAACTTGTTGTCGCGAGAATTCGTTTTTGCTAAGAAGCTTGTCACTGTATCAAGTTCTTTTTCGCTTGAAACACCAATAATCTTCACGCTGTTACCGTATTCATCTTGTAGTCCACTAAGGTGTGGCATGGATGAAACACACGGTCCGCACCCAGTTGCCCAAAACTCCATAACATACACTTGTCCATCTTCGAAGCCGTCAATTGCTTCACCCTTTACCCAATGATCAACAGATATTGCAGGCGCATGGTCACCAATTGAAAGCATTTCTACTTCAGTGGTCTGTGTTGTTGGGGTTTCTGCAACTGCAGGTGGAGTTTCCAGTGGAGTAGCAGGAATAGATTCAGTTTTTTGTGTTGAACTGCAAGCTGTAATTGTTAAGCAAGCAGTAAAAAGCAGTGAGAGTGTGGTAGTTGTGTGCATGTTGAACTCCTTTTCTTCTTACATGTTTTATAGAGTGTAGCGAGTTTATCGGGTAAGTGATACAAGTAAAATGGTCGCAACAACATCGTAGGAGGCATGGGTCGCAGCTGCAATCCCAAAACCCCTAATCACGTATAAAAAACCAAGATATAACCCTGCAGTAAAAAAGAAAAAAAGAACAAGTGCTGAAAGGGAGCCAGCATTCGGAAGGTCATGATAGAGGGCAAACAAGAGTGCGGAAGTAAAGATTCCAATTGCTAATCCTTCGAGTTCACTTCGTTTGAAAAAGTTACAAACGACAGTATGTACGCCAGCAATGATGATCATCCGAAACAGGAGTTCTTCGTAAAGACCTGCCCCGATGCTAATAGCAACTTTATCAAATGTTCCTAGTGAAGTAATTTCAGTTGGCGTTGCGACTGCGATATATCCTCCAAGTACTGTGCCAAATAGCAGAAGGGGGATTGCAAATAGAATTGACTCAAGAGCCATCAAGCCAATCACGCGAAATTTTATTTTCCAACGGTTGTTTGTGAACAAGTGCCAGATAAATAAAGTTGTGATAATCGCGATTCCTCCTAGCCATAACCCTTGTGTTGGAGGCATGTCGAACTTTTCAAAGAATCGAACGAGATGATCGTGCGCTTTGATTTGAATTTGGTTGCCTGAAGTAGACCCTGATGAGTACAGCGCGATTTCGTAAAAAATAATGAGAGGTAATAAAAACACCAACATATACAAAGGTTGTTTGGACAACTCGCTGTATCGGATATTGCTAGATGAAATGTTCTTTGAGAACCGAAGGGGCTGAGGCATATGCACAATGATACAAAAGCGAGCCGTGACTGTCACACCTGATTAGGGTCAGACCCCTTGGTAAGAAAGAACGTTGTTGCACTCAACAGAGAACAATTAGACGAAAGACGTTCCACTCAACAGTTGAGGGTCAGACCCAGTTCGCAAAGGGGACACGCATTGAAAATATCGCTTTGCGATATTTTTGTATGCATGTCCCCACAGCAAGGTTGTCTTGCCGTGGTGACAGTCGTTACGCTTGTTTTAGTTCTTTGAGCCGTCGAGAGAATCGACTCTTGCGCCGAGCAGCGGTATTTTTATGCATAGTGCTCGTGCAGGAAAATTTATCAACTAGACCACAGAATTTATTAAACTCAGTTTCTGCCAAAGAAACATCTTTTGATGCAATCGCATCTAAAAATGACTTCGATTGATCTTTAATGCGTCGTTTTCGCCAGTGATTAATCGCACGGCGTTTCGCATTTTGTCGAACATCTTTTTTGGCTGATCGTGAATGAGGCACAATAATTCTCCAGTCTAGGGTATGTCCCGCAGGGGACCGAACTGCGAATTATCCCAGAATTGAGCAGGAAGTCAACCCTCTAGATGAAGTGAGATGTGGCGTTATTAGACCTCCCGTGGTATTCTTCCCATCCTTCCCTTGGGAAGGCACCGTTGCGGGTGTAGCTCAACTGGATAGAGCATCGGTCTACGAAACCGAAGGTTACAGGTTCGAGTCCTGTCATCCGCGTTTGAAAACTGCTTATGGCTTCTATGTTGTACCCTCAATGCCGAATTCAACGGTGACAACAACACTCACATCCTTCATAATCGTACTTGTGTCATTTACTCCATAACTTGTCACTCTTGTTGAGTTTGGCGTTGTAATTTGAATGACACCTTGCCGGATATCTTTGATGTTAGTGACACTTCCTCCCGCTTTTGCGGTTAACTCATCTGCTCTTGTTCTGGCATTTTGAGCAGCATCAGCGAGAATTTGCACTTTTACATCGCCGACCTTGCTACAGGTATACGCGGGCGTTCCACCGATGACAAAAATGCCATCTTTGAGTAAATCTGTCACTGTGCCTGCTGTTTCTGCAATTTTGTCTACATAAGAAGTTGAGATGCCGATTCGCTGAGAGAGCTCATATTCCACAACATCTCTTGTTTTGTTCCCCTCTTCATCGCGGTCATAGTGAACGGTTGTAGCGATTGCTCCTCTTGAAATTTCTCCTTCCATAAACCCTTTTTCTATGAGGAACTCATCAACTCGTTCAATACCACTTGCTAACGTTTCGTGTGCATGTTGTATTGTGTCTCCCGTTCCCTTCACTGTAATCCACCACCTTGCTCGGTCACTACGAACACGCTGAGTTGCTTTGCCTTTAACGACGATTGATTGTTGCGCTTTTTCTGCCTCCGCGTATTTCGACCTGTATGCATTTGAAGCGACGATTGTACTTGTCACAATTGAAGCAACAATGCCAAGCGTCACGACTGCTGCGGAGTTAAATGCCATCAATTTAATTCGATATTCTGCCACGGTTCACTCTCCTTTGGTGATTTTTAATGTCTGGAATGTTTCCCTATGCAAACCATCGCCGAGCCACTCCCTAAATCTGTAATTTTGCGTGTGGTATAATGCATGTTTGCCGAATCCAATTGGTATTCCATGACGAACATCGACGCTGAAACTTCAATGAGCACACAACAAGAGCAACGATCGCAAGAATCGAGGAGATTTGAGCTAGCCCCAGTCCCGCAAAAAGGGGTGTTGCTTGGTTGGTTACGGCAAATGTTGCTGATTCGAGAATTTGAAGTCCGAACGATGCAAGCGTATCAAAATAGATTGATTGGCGGGTTTTGCCACATTTATATCGGTCAGGAAGCAATCGCAGTTGGTTCAATCGCAGCTGTACAACCAGATGACCCAATCGTTTTGGCGTATAGGGATCACGGACATGCACTTGCCAGAGGGATGGATCCTAAATACTGCATGGCAGAAATGTTTGGCCGGATTGGTGGATGTGCAAAAGGAAAAGGCGGATCAATGCACATGTTTGACATTGATCACGAACTCTATGGTGGACACGGAATTGTTAGTGCTCAAACGCCACTTGGCGCTGGTTTAGCATTTGCAACCAAATATGAAGATGAAGTGCAAAACGATGGAAAGTCAAATAAGGTCACGCTCTGCTATTTGGGAGATGGTGCATTAAACCAAGGGTGTTTTTATGAGGCAATGAATTTAGCTTCACTACTTGATTTACCTGTCATCTTTGTCGTAGAAAATAATCGATATTCAATGGGAACAGCGATTGAGCGAGGTACTGCGATGGCGGATGAGTTACATGTGAAGCCAGAGGCATTCGGAATTGACTATGCAGCTGTGGACGGAAAAAATGTCTTGAATATGTACCGAGAGTTTAAACCAATTGCAGATTGGTGCCGCAAAGAATCAAGACCTTTCTTTGTTGAAGCAAAAACATATCGGTACAAAGGACACTCAATGTCTGACCCTAGAAAATACCGTACCAAAGATGAAGAAACAAATGAAGAATCAAACGATTGTATCGATCATCTTAAATCGTATCTCAAGGAAGAGCACGACATCACAAAAGACGCAATCAAACAGATGGCTAGACAAGTGAAAACACAAGTCAGGCAAGCAGTCGAGTGGTCAAAAAAATCTCCCGAAACTCCAATAAGTGAGTTATATACAGATGTGTATACAGACTTTTGGGGTCCTTATAAAGGCACATCGAAACCAGAAATGTGCCGTGAAGAGGAACAGCAATGAGCGTTGCAGCCGGACAACGAGTGATTGAGTTTCGACAAGCGCTTAGAGAAGCGATGTCTGAAGAAATGCGCAAGGATGACAGAGTATTTTTGATTGGTGAAGAAGTCGCTCAATACAACGGTGCATATAAAGTCAGCAAAGGAATGCTAGATGAGTTTGGTCCAAGGAGAGTCATTGATACTCCGATTAGTGAAAGTGGTTTTTCAGGAATGTCAATTGGAGCAGCGATGAGAGGGCTAAGGCCCATTGTAGAATTTATGAGTTGGTCTTTTAGTTTAGTTGCTGCTGATCCAATTTTAAACAACGCTGCAAAAATGTTATACATGTCCGGAGGACAAATTGGATGTCCGATTGTATTGAGAGGAAACGATGGTGCTGGTGGACAATTGGCCTCGACACATTCTTGGTGTGTTGAATCGCTTTACTCCAATGTTCCAGGACTGAAGATGGCGATTCCATACGATGCATACGATGCAAAAGGATTATTGAAGACAGCAATTCAAGATGATAACCCAGTGTTCTTTTTAGAATCCGAACGCTTATTGTCAACTTCTAGTCATGTGCCTGAAGAGGAATATACAATTCCATTTGGAAAAGCATTAGTTCGACGAGAAGGGGCAGATTGCACATTGATAAGTTTCGGCAGGCCATTGCATTTTTGCCTTGAAGCTGCGGAAGAACTTGCGAAGGATGGGATTGATTGTGAAATTATTGATGGGCGTACAATCCGGCCTCTTGATATTGACACAATGGTTCAATCAGTACGAAAAACGAACACCTGTGTCGTCGTTGATCAATCGTGGTCATTCGGCTCAGTAGGATCCGAGATTGCATCACAAATACATTCAATATGTTTCGATGATTTAGACAACTATGTTCATCGTGTTCATAGTGATGATGTCCCCACACCGTATGCCCACAACTTAGAACAAGCGTACTTACCAAACACCCGCAAAATTTGTGAAGCGGTTCGTGCAGCAACCTATAATTCGTAGAGCAATTAGGAACTCATGATTTATGCCAATTGAAATCACAATGCCTCGACTCTCAGACACGATGGAAAAGGGGATCGTGTTGCATTGGCATGTCAAGGAAGGCGACGAAGTTTCAGCAGGAGATTTGCTTGCAGATATAGAAACGGACAAGGCGACGATGGAGTTGCAGTCTTTTGATGATGGAACAGTTGAGAAAATTCTGATTCCTGAAGGTGATCAAGTGAGCGTTGGTACAGCAATCGCAACAATCCTTGAGGAAGATGAGGGTTCTGGCGACGCTGAGCAGATTGATGAGTTGGAAAGAGATGAAAAGCAAACTCATCAAATTGAAGAAGAACACGATGCGCCACAAGTTATTCAATCAGGCGGAATGCGAGTAAGCCCAGTTGCTCGAAGACTCGCTGAAGAATACGGAATTGATTTGAATTCAGTGCAGGGGAGTGGTCCATCTGGTCGCATCATTAAGAGAGATGTCCTGCAAGTGCATGAAACAACAAGTGAAACAGCGTCCGCAGCGAAGACGACGAAAACTCCGCAATCAACCACGGTTGTTGCTGGTAATGTGTCGACTACGCCATCTCAGCCACTTGCACCAACATCTCCTTGGCAACAAGACCGTACAGTTCCACTCTCAAATATGAGACAAATTATTGCAAAGCGACTTGTTGAATCAAAGCAGTCGATTCCCCATTATCAAGTCACGATGGTGTTTGATATGGACCCACTGGTAGAAATGAGGAAAACGCTGAATGAACAACTCGCTTCAAGTGGTGTAAAACTTTCTGTCAACGATTTCTTGGTTAGATGTTGTGCTCTTGCAATGACGAATCACCAAGAATTCAATGCATCATTTGGTGGTGATTGTATTTTGTATCATGGCCCAGTGAATGTCGGAATTGCCATCGCTTTGCCAGAAGAAAGAGGTGGAGGATTGGTCGTTGGAACGATCCGAAATGCAGACCAAAAAAGCTTACGAACAATCAGCCAAGAGACAATGTATCTTTCAAACAAAGCCCGTGAAACAGGCCTGTCTCCAGATGAAATGGGAGACACTACGTTCACAATTTCCAATTTAGGGATGTTTGGGGTAGACAATTTTACGGCGATTATTAACCCCCCAAACAGTGCAATCCTCGCAGTAGGGGCAGCACTGAAGAAACCAGTCGTTCGTCACGGTGAAATCGCAGTAGGATATGAAATGTCTGCTACATTAAGTTTAGACCACAGAGTGATTGACGGTGCAATGGCTGCGATGTATTTGAAAACACTGAAAGAGTTGATTGAAAACCCCGCATCTTTACTCGTGTAATGCGAAGGAGGTCACGATGACAACCAAACCACACACCGAATTACAACCAAAAATCTATGACGGCGATGGCGATGCCCTGATGGAAGCCGATCGACAAGCAAATCGACTTGTCATTATGCCTAGCGGTGATCCAAGAAAAGCAACAAAAGAACGAGATCAAATCCGCATTCAATGGGGTCAGTTTTTACTTTCTGACATGATGGCACGAAGGTATCGAACGCTCGTGTGTAGCGTGAACCCTGAAGATAACAGCCATGGAATCATTAGCACAGTGGGTGAAATGATTCCAACTAGCCAGTGGGACAATGAAGCCATTACAAAATATGCAAGAGTGTACGCCGAGCGTTCGCCCGACAAAGTCCTTGTGTTGAAATATGACATGGACGAGGTCAATGTCCTTGCACTTCTTAGACCATTGAATAGAGATAACTTTACCTTGGAAGACTTACGCTCTGGGTTCTCAAAAGTTGCTGATATGGTTGAACGCCGCTGGGATCGTATACCTTGCGCTAGCGTGAGTTTTCTAGGTGCTAAATCAAATCGCTTAGTTGACGAAAACGGAAACGAGCCAACGTTTGAAACTGTTTTAAGAACAGTGTATGAATCTGGATACCGTGGAGATATGTATCCGTCACTGCGAATGTGGGAAATCGCCCCAACTGGGGTGTTTGCAACATATCCATTTCCCGCAAGTTTGAAAGTCATGCGTGGCGGCGGTCATTAATAGTGACTGTCACCGAAGGTGACAGTCACACCCGCGCTGGTGTCAGGCACCTTGAATCCCAGCAAGTCTGCGAACTGTGGTGACGAATGAAGTTGACATGCTTCTGAGCAAACCAAAGCACAGCCCAGTCCAAACAACACCAGCGATGACAGTTGCGACACCTAAACTAAGATTTGCACCCCCCACACCAACACCTTGTACTGAAGGAAGAGATTCGACAGGAGATAGAGTTGCAAACAACAAAGAAAATGGCGAGAGTGAACTCAGCCCAACCCCAAATACTGGGATTCCTTGTACAGGAAATAGACAGATACCCAAGCCAGCCGTCAAAACGAAGACTAGAACAAGTGTCGTAATAATTGCCCCAATTGTTCCTTTACTTCTCATAGACCACAGTAAGCCAAGAACCATACAGAAAGAAATGTAGGGAATGAATGAGACAGGAAAAACGAGAGCGGGGAGAAAGAGCGCAAGAGGAGTTGCTGTTGTGATCTGTGGAGTTTGGTTCCAAACATCAGTCACAACAGCATGTTCAGGATTAATCAGAACAAGAATTCCCATGACCATCATTGTGACGCAAGGGACAAGCACCATAGGCAAAAGGTGCATGACAAGTCCTCTCATTTTTCCACCAAGATACATTTTGGGTGTAATTGAAGTTGTGAGAAGTAAATCTAAGGAACCATCTTCTCTTTCTTTTGCAATTGAAGAAGCAGAGAGTGATACTGCAAAAAATGTAACAATCAAAAGTTCAGCAACAACAAGAAATTGAGTGATGTCTTTGAACGCGTCTCCAGATAAAATGCGAGTGAAAAATAATGTCACCAAGATGATAAACGTAAGTCCAAAAATGCTCACGAACCCCCAGCTGCCAAGGAGTGAGCCAATGTTTCGATGCCGAGTGACTCGCTCTCTCCAAGCAATAGGATTCCCTGAAACGGCGTGTGGTTCACGATGCTGATTGCCATATTTTGTTAATCGTTTCCAAAGCGATTCTTTAACGGCGCGATCTCCAAGTTTCCTTACTTGTAATGATGACCAAGTAACAATCGATACGCTTCCGATGAATGTAATCCAAATCCACCCAGCAACAGGATGAGTGACGAGCCACCCTAATGGCCAACTCAGTTGACTTGATTCTGGTGTGGCATATCCAGATGGATGGAGTAATGATTCAAGTACGAGAAACGGATTCAGTGGAGTGAGAATAGTCGTCCATGAAGAAGATGAACCAACTGAAATCGGTTCTCTAATCGTATGATCAATGACATACGTCACTAAGAGGAACAGAACAGTTGCGACGAAAAAGTTAACAGCGGCTTTTCGTCCGGCAGTACGAGTGACGCTTAAACCAATTGCTGCTGAAGCGACAATAAACCCAAGGGCAATGGCAACAAGTTGGGTAAGGAGAATAGTCTCAAGTGGAACTCCCCCAAAAAACTGTGTCACAATCATCAGTGGTAATGCAGCGGTGAGAAGTGCAAAGATGAGAAATAATCGACCGAATAAATTTCCAAGAACAATTTGAAGTGGAGAGAGGGGGGTAGTTAAGAGGATATCCCAAGTACGAGGGTTCGCCTCTTTTGAAATCGCACCCGCCATAAACACCGGTGTCAGTAAGCAAATGAGAAGAAGTTGAATCACGGCAAGAAACGTAAAAACACCAGCGCTTCCTGCTGCTAGGTCTCGAAGTGAAAACCGTCCACCTGCTGTCATGCTAAGGAGTCCAAATAGAAGCACGGCAGAAAGAATGAGGAGGTACCCAGAGCGAATATATAGATCACGGTGGCGCCTAGATGCAGCGCCAACGATGCGTATACAGAGGGGGTTTAGAAAACTAAACCGTAAAAACCAATAAAGAATTCGAGGCATACTATTTTTCACACAATTCCTGCTTGACGGCAGGACCTTACTTTGGAATACTACAGTTTACAGAAGTTGCTTCAAATCGTTTGTGGCAACAATTTTTTTCACGGTCGACTATTTGGAAGACCGATCGCACCGGTCCATTGACGGTCATTGCCAAGGAGAGCCGATCCCCAAATTGGGGTGCTCAAACAGGTAATGAGATAGATTGATTCAGTTATTGAGCAACGTGTATCACACACGACAATTCCGTAGCACTCTTGGTGTTACTTTCAGAAAACATAGACTTTTAGAGTCTATCTGCTCGAAATGATCATTTCATTGGTCCTGCATTCCTAGATATGGAAGGTTGGGCTTGCGATTGGAATCTACATTAAGGTTGGCTTTCACTCCTTGCGAAAGGCTGCGCACTTTGCTCAGATAGATTCATGATTGCAACGATTTGGCTAGAACTTGGAATTGGGGTTGGAAGTGTACTGATCGGTGGGTGTATCGGGTGGTTTTTAGTTAGAGCAATTACAGGTGGGACTATTCGATCTGCAAAGCGTGAAGCTGATCATATCTTGACTGCTGCTAAGCAAGAAGGTGAATCGATACAACAGAAACATGAGTTAGAAGCAGAACGTGCCTCAGGTAAACGTCGCAAGGAGTTAGAAGCTGAGGTAGCGGACGCACACAATGAGATTAAGCGAGATCAAGCCCGAATTGCCAAGCGTGAGGATGGGCTGGATCAAATGATGGATCAGTTAAACGAAAGACAAGTAAAACTAGACTCTCTTCGTACTGAAATTGACGGACACCAAGAACAACTAGAGTCTGACAGAGAATCATTTTCAAAAGAACGGGAAACCTTACGGATTCGCCTCGAAGAAGTTTCTGGGATGTCATCCACTCAAGCCAAAGATCAACTTCTTGATGAAGTACGTCACGATACTGAACATGAAGCAAATGAACTCATGCAAGAAATCATCGAAGAAGCAACTGAAAGAGCAAGAGGTAAAAGTCGAGAAATTACCCTTCAAGCAATTCAAAGGTATGCATCTGATCATGTAGCAGAATCAACAGTTCGAGCTGTACGGATTCCTTCAGATGATATGAAGGGGAGAGTTATTGGGCGAGAAGGCAGAAATATTCGTGCACTAGAGCAAGCAACAGGCGTCGATGTCCTCATCGATGATACTCCTGGCGTTATTTCCGTCTCTTGCTTTGATCCGATTCGACGGGCGATTGCAGGAAAGTCACTCGAAAAATTAGTCTCAGACGGTCGAGTCCATCCATCTCGAATTGAAGAAGTTGTTGAGAAAGTCCAAGAAGAAATTCAAGAAAAGATCGTTCAGGCAGGCAACGACGCAGTCATGGAAACAAACATTAGAGGATTGCATCCTAAAATTATTGAAGCGACCGGCAAAATGCATTTCAGAACAAGTTACGGCCAGAATGTTCTGCGGCACTCTGTTGAAGTCGCATTTCTATGTCAAGTGATTGCTGATGAACTTGGACTAGATGGTGAATTGGCTAGGCGGTGTGGTTTGTTACACGATATTGGAAAGGCGATGGACCACGAGATTGAAGGCACACATCCTCACATTGGAATGGAATTTTGTAAAAAGCATGGCGAAAAAGCTGAAGAAGTGTTGAATGCAATCGCTGGTCACCATGGAGATATCCCTTCTACAACTCCATATACCCCCATCGTCATGGCAGCAGATGCAATTAGCAGTGCAAGACCTGGTGCTCGTAGAGAGTCTATGGAAATGTACGTCAAACGGCTTGAACAACTAGAAGCACTCGCCAAAGAACAAAGTGGAGTGACAGAATCACATGCGATTCAAGCAGGCCGTGAAGTCAGAGTGATTGTCGATGCGAAGTCAATAAGTGATGGCGAAGCCTTTTCAATGTCAAAACGAATTGCACAGCGTATTGAAGAAGAGATGACCTTCCCTGGCGAAATAAAAGTGACTGTACTACGTGAAATTCGCGCAGAAGCAACCGCACACTAAGGAGAGCAATCATGCCAATCAAAGCGACTGAACTAAAGAGAGGGCAAGCACTCATCTACGATGGCAACTTGCAAGTCATTATTGATACTGAACACGTGAAACCAGGCAAAGGTCCTGCGTACGTTCAGGCAAAAATGAAGAATGTTGACACGGGAACAATCAAAGTAAACAGATTTAATTCCGCAGATAAAGTTGAAGACGTCAATATTGACAAGCGGACAATGCAATTTTTATACGATAGTAGTGGCCAAGGGAAAGGGCCTTGGGTGTTCATGGATAATGAATCGTACGATCAGGTTGAGTTGGATGCTGATGTCGTTCTGGAATCCCAAAGCCAGTGGTTAAAAGACGGGCTTGAAGTGACGGTTCTCGTTTTTGATGGGAAACCTTTAGGGGTTGATTTACCAGCAGCAGTTGAACTTTCAATTACAGAGACAACTGACCAGCCCAAAGCAGCAACTGCAACGAACCAACTCAAAGAAGCAACAGTTGAGACGGGTGCCCGAGTGCGTGTGCCTCCCTTTATCGAAATAGGTCAAGTTGTGAAGATTAATACAGATACGGGCGAGTATCTCGGGAAGGCGTAATTCTGCAACCACTCAGTGAAATTAGAGCCCTGCTTGATCAATACGGCTTATCCCCATTACATCGATTAGGGCAAAATTTTCTTCACGATCACAATATTCTCACGAAACTAGTCGACGCATCATCAGTACACAAAAATGACGTAGTTCTTGAAGTTGGACCAGGAACAGGAGCATTAACTGAAGTTCTGCTTGACCGCGGTTGTAGAGTTGTCTGTTGTGAATTGGATAAAGGACTTACTGGATTACTACGCGATCGCTTTGGGAATTCAATTGAACTGATTCATGGTGACTGTTTAACAAAAAAAAAGTTAAACCTTGAAGTTGTTGAAGCGATTGGAAACCAACAGTGGCGCTTAGTTTCGAACCTTCCATATCAGATTGCTAGCCCACTCATCGTTGATATTCTTACGCACCATCAGAATTGCATTGGACAGTATGTCACAATTCAATATGAAGTTGCACAACGCTTGATGGCTGGAGTAGATTCAAAAGAGTGGGGGGTGCTTTCCATACTCGTACAACGATTAGCGAATGTCTCACTGATTACAAAGGTTCCAAACACTTGTTTTTGGCCACAACCAAAAGTAACAAGTGCGTGCGTTCAAATCGAACCAAACAATTGTCACACCAACGATCCAGATTTTGCCCCATTCGTGACGAAGTTGTTTGCACAAAGAAGAAAACAACTTGGCTCAATTATTGGTCGTGATTTGGTATTTCCAGAAGGGATAACCCCCCAGATGAGACCATCCACCCTGACAATCAAGCAGCTAGAATCACTCTGTTCATTGGTTAGAACTTCAACAACTTGAACCGGAACCCATAAGAAGTTTCATCTTGAATTTGGTCGTAATTTATTTGTCCGATGAGATCAAACTCAGGATAATGTCTTGTCAATGTAAAGTGTAGAGCTTGCAATTCGTCATCGTTAAAGTTCCAAGAAGGTGAAAAATTCAACGAATATCTTTTGCTTATATCGTATTCCATCCCAAGTGAGAGAAACTGGTCACTGCTGTTATCAATTTCTCGATACTCAATATATGTTCGAACATCTTTGCCGTGATCAAGTTCAGCACCTATCGATCCTCGTGAAAGTGCTCCGCCATCTAGATCCCACGTTCCATTTCCGATGAACGCCACGCCATCACTAAATTGCCATTTTCCGTTTACGATTGCAGAGTCTTCGATTGAAGAGTACTCGGGTCGCCAGTTAAAAAACTGAGGATTATCATGCCGTTGAACAGCGCCGTTATTTGCAAACAAAAACGCCGCATCAATACTGAGCCACTCCACCTCGTACCATCTGCCTGGTCCACCACGCCATGTTTGAAGCGTATTTTTAACACCGAACCAAGTTAGAGTTCCAGTTGAAAGATTATCAATACTCGCGTCATATTGAGGGATGGTGGTGACATCAATGCTGCTGTCGCCATTCCAAAGGGTGACGTACGGTTCAACAATATGCCGAAGTCGATGTAAATCAAGAAGGTCGTTGTCAACGTTGTTAAATATGCGACTAAATTGAGTGGTAGCCTTCAAACCAATCGTGCGAAACCAATAGTTTTCTTCTCGCAGACGACCATCATCCTCGTTATCAATTCCCCATTGGGCTTGGATGCTTGTAAATGGGACTAGTTTGATGTTGCTAAGTTGAAATGGCATTGAGAATTCTTGCCGAGTCACAAGTCGGTTCTGATAATCTTGTTGAAGTCCATCAGCAATAAGAGGAGCAGAAATAGGAGTATTCCCATTTGGAAGGCCAAATGCAGCTGGAAGTAGACCTAATTGATTTGGAGTTCCACTTTGGAAAACCATCCGTTCTCGCATCATCTTTATTTGGCTTGACCAAGTAATCGTGCCATTAAGAAGTTTCTCGCCATATCTGAAGTAACCTAATTCAGGAGTCTTATCAACCTTGAATTGTCTTGATGCAAGGAGCCAACTCGTAGAAATAAATTGGTTAAGATCACTTGAAGCGAATGCGGTAAATGCCCCATTTTCCTTTTGGTACTTGGCGTAAATACTTGTTTCATACTCAAGATTGTTTTTAAACTCTTCTTGTCTCCATACAGACATGAAAGTTGGATCACTGATGTAACTTAACTGCGATTGCAAAGTCCAATATGCGTCGAGTTCGGTCTCGTTTTCCCAAAGGACGTAGCCTCTAGTGGATTGAGGAACTGGGATCTCTACACCAGAAGACGTTTTTTGAGTATCGGAATCAGATAGTAAGTATGAGTTGAACAACCCGTTGCTCTCACCAAAATCATAATTGAACTCAAGTCCAACACCAACTCCTCGATCGCTGTACCCGTCTATCCTGATATCTCCATCGATATTCTCTGGAGTTGGTTTTCCCAGAAGTGAAAATAAATCCCATTTGGTTTCGATGATTGCACCAAAGTTGTTTTTGTAACCGATTTTCGCGCGGTGTAATGGGATATCGCCCGGTTCTCCTTCAAATTTTGGCCAGTACATAACTGGCATTCCACCAAAACGTAGTGTGTTGTCTTCACTTTTGACGTAGGTGTTCCCGTCTTCTTGTTGAGTAATACTCATTTTTGTTGCGCCAACAGCAAGATCAGGAGTTGCAAATGAACTTGTTGAAGCTTGTACACCTTGGGCAATCCATTGGTTTGTGGCGATTTGTCTCAGTTCATCAGCTCGGATAAACAGTGGGACTCGTCCATCTCGGATATATGTTCGAAGCACGGCTTCAAGCATGACTGCTCTGCCTGTTTCAAAGTTGTAGTAGATTTGCGGGGCTCTAACAAGATACTTGCCTTCGTTCGCAGAGATGACAACATTGCCTTCAAGGTACACGCCATGAATATCAGAAATATCAACTCGCCCAGAAGCGATATCGCGGACACTGCCTGCATCTAAGAAGACAACACCTCGAGTTGCAGACATTTCCATGTCGTCAATGCCAGCAGTGGAACGGACAGCGAGATGTATGTTCCCTGCGAGCGTAACCGAATTTTCCATTTCATCTGGAAGAAGTTCAACGAGATCTGCTGCAATTGAAACGAAACCAGATTTGGGTCGAAGCCACTGTTGCTCTTCTTCAACGACCAGTGGTGCGTTGAGGTCATCTTGATGTTGTTCTTCAGGAGGCAGAATAATTTGAGGGTGGGCAGAGAGTTGAGGTGGAGAGTGTTCAAGGGAATAGATGTATTTCGCTAATCTAGTTTGTGCTTTGCGTAGCAAGATTGATTGCCCATTTGGTATTGTTGGTTGCAAAAGTGCAACATCAAGAGAAACCTGACCAAGCGTACTTCCAACAACAAGTAAATTCTCTCCCTCAGCACCTATGGCAGCGTGATTTGAAGATTTTGCAAAAGTGGGGAGATACAAAGCAATTTGAGAAACGATTCCAGCATCTGTAGGCATTCGATTTAACCACACAACAGCTTGTTCAGCCTCGAATGTATATGCTCCGATTGTAATGATGACATTTTGTTCAACGAGCAATCGCTTGGTATCATCGATTGTCCACGCGTTCGCTCGTAAACCAGTGACAGTAATGTCTGTTGCCCTAGGAAGAACGGGTAGCACGATTCCCGAAAGCCGGTCTCCCCGCAAAGAAACTCTAGAACTCTCTGCTGTTGGCTGCGCAAACACGCTGTTCGTCAAAACAGCAATTATTATCATGAAAGAATGCAACTGCACGTCCTGCGGATGATACCCCGCATAAGCGTAGAATTAACCCGTGAGACACGATTTGTTCGAATTAATTAACCGCGGGTTAATTAAATTTGGCTCAGTCAAGGTCGAGCAGGGCGTCAACGAATGTATCTGGGTCGAAGGGCTCGACATCCTCAGGTCGCTCGCCGATTCCAATGAGTTTTACAGGGATTCCAGTTTCATCTTCTATCGCAAAGATAATTCCGCCTCTAGCTGTGCCGTCGAGTTTTGAGAGAAAGATGCCAGTGACATCAATCGTTTCTGCGAATTTTCGTGCTTGTACGAGTGTGTTTTGACCTTGCGTGCCATCAAGTACAAGCAGCACTTCATGTGGAGCGTCTTCGATTTTTTTAGATATGACTGAGTTGATTTTTTCCAACTGTCTCATCAAAGGGTCCTGAGTATGCAAGCGTCCCGCAGTATCAATAAGAAGGACATCAACACCCCTCGCAACCGCAGCATTAGAAGCATCAAAGGTCACCGCAGCTGGATCAGAGCCCTGTTCACCTTTCACAATGTCGATTCCCAGCCGCTTAGCCCATGTCGTAAGTTGTGACACCGCGCCTGCTCTAAATGTATCTGCAGCGGCAAGAAGAACAGTGCGATGTTCATCTTGAAGTGCTTTGCCAATTTTAGCAACACTGGTTGTTTTCCCTACACCGTTCACACCAGCAACAAGAATGGCTGTTGGTGGTTGATTAGCAACTGCAAGCGACCGATCTTTGCCTTGAAGTCTTGCAACTAATCCGTCACGAAGAACTTCGATAATATCTTGATGGCTTAGTGCGCCTTGCGAGACAGCTAAGCGTATATCTTGAATAATGGCATCTGTCGTTGTCACGCCAACATCAGAGGACAACAACAAGTGTTCGAGTTCATCAACTGTTTCATCATCAATGACTCGACCTCTAAGCGTTGCGAGTGGTGCAGCGAGAGTGGACCTTGTTTTTGATAATCCATTTCGAAGTGCGTTAAGCGTAGAACTGAATAATCCCATCTATCCGCACTCGCTACTGGATTCATCGGAAGTTGTTTGGTGATAGAGACAGTCCAATACACCATTGACAAAACTAGAAGACTTTTCAGTCGAAAAAATCCGAGCAAGTTCTATTGCCTCATCAATAGCAGCAACTGGTGGCGTCATCTCGAAGACAATTTCATATCTTGCTAATCTCAAGATGTTCCGATCAATCAGTGGTTGTCTGTGAATTGGCCACTGGGGAGTGAGAGCTTCAATCTGCGCATCTCCAGCGAGTCGATCTTCCCAGATTTCTTTGGCAAGTTTCAATGCTTTGTCGTCTGGGTTCTGAGTTGAACTCGTGTCTTCATCAAACTGAGCATCTGTAATGAGTGCGACATCTTCATTTCCAGCATCAAATTGACAAAGGAGTTGAAGAGTTTGTTGGCGTAATACCCGATTTTGAGATGCATCGTGTTTCATTAGGAATGAAGCCCCTTGAGTGTGTTCGCAGTTTCGATCGCAGCAATCATCGCCTCTTTGCCCTTGCTCGATCGTTGGCTGGCTTGATCCAAAGACTGGCAAGTAAGTACACCCATTGCAACAGGGTGTCCCCATGTCGTCGCAACATGCATTAAACCATTTGCAATTGCATCTCCAATTACTTTGTCGTGTGTTGTTTCCCCTGTGATGATGCATCCTAACGCAACTATTGCATCAACTTCATTCTTCGCTGCGAATGCATTCGCAAGCACTGGTAATTCCCAAGCTCCAGTCGCATGAGCAATGACGCAGTTTTCAGGTTGACCACCTCCATCTACAAACGCCTGAACTGCTGAATCGCTCAAATTCTTCGTGACAGCATCATGATATGTGCTGACGACGATAGCAACTTTAAGACCTTCTGCGTGGCAATTTTGTGAATGATCTGACTGCATAGGAATGTGTATGGTAAGCGAGGGAAGCCGTCATCGCCACGTCTCGTTACGATGTACATATGCCAGTGCCAGCAAGACAAATGATCGCAGCATTGAAACTCACTCGGTTCAGTGTAGCAATTGGAGCAATCGCTGATATCTGGTTGATCTTACTGATTACGAAAAGCGACTCCGGTTACGTGGGAACTAGTGTATATGGCTTGCCATGGTGGTCATCGCTTTTTGCAACGGCAGTGGTAGCAGTTGGAATGTGCGGTTTTGCAGCCGCATTAAACGACACGATTGATGCACGGCATGATGCTACGTTTCATCCATCAAGACCCATACCAAGTGGTTGGATTCCGATTGCTCAAGCCGTTGTTCTGATGATTTGTTCTTTGCTAATCGCACTTCTTGCTGCATCTTTTCTTGGTGCGTGGCCCGTACGAATGGGATTGTTAACTGCAGCTGCAATTTTGTTCTATAACATTGTTGGTAAACACATTCCTGCAGTTGGATTAGTAAGTGTTGGATTGATTTATGCAGCACATATGTTGATCGCAAATATCGAATTGACGTTCACGCTGCCTGTTTGGCTCGTCATGACTCATGTGATGATTTGCGCTATTGCCATGTATTATTTAGAAGACAAACGACCTAGAATTTCATTTAGGGGATGGATAGGAATCATACTCGGTTGGATTTTCTGGTCGGTTGTGTTATGTAGTGGGCCATTTGCAAGGTATGGCACTCTATTGCCAGAAGATGTTTCGATGACGTCTCTGCTCTGGCCTCTAGCAGCAGTTGCACTGTTCGCGGTGACGATGAGGTGGAAAATTTCACACGCTCGTACGCCCATGCTTGCTGCAGAAAAAGTAAGACGATACGGGTCGTTGTGGGAATGTGTCTACGCAGCATCATGGTTGCTCGCACTAGGATTGTACGGTTGGGCATTGTTCATGTTTGGTTTTGCATTGCTTAGCGCTATTGTTGTGATGCTCGTCAAGGAAGTGACAGGTGCAACAGGCAAACCAATTTCTTGGAGAATGTAATTTCTTGAAATACAGTCAGTGAGTTACTGCTCAGTGTTTCCCTGCGCAAGGTACTCAGTTAAGGGCGAAACCCCAAGATATATGAGTGACTCTTCAATCACGTCTCGAACAACTGGTCCAGCAACAATTCCACCATAATGATCGATTGATTTGTCTGGGTCATCAATGACACAAAGTACAACGAGTGATGGTGCGTGAATAGGCGCGCCTGCGATAAAACTCGAAATGTACCTGTCTTCAAAATATCCCTTTCCATCAGCTTTGGGGAGTTGGGCGGTGCCAGATTTACCAAAGAGGGTATACATGTCGCTTTGAGATTTTCTACCAGTGCCTTCAGTCATGACTTGTCCCATGATTTGTCTAGTGAGGGCGGCAGTTTCTGGTGTAATTGCTTCTCTGACAATCTGAACATCGGTATTGTTAGAAGGTGTGAGAAGCAATTGTGGGATTGTGCCGTCTCTTGCAAACGCGCAAAACCCTTGAACCATTTGCAGGGGGGTGACAGCAATTTCATGTCCCATCGATACAGAAGTCTGGGTGTAATCACTCCAGTTCGTTGCAGAAGTCAGAATCCCAGCAGTTTCACCTCCAAGCCCAATATGGGTAGGTTTGCCAAATCCGAACCGAGAAACAGCGGTTTGCAGTTGAGTGTGCGAAAGTCGTTGCGCAATGATTGCCATCCCACTATTCATAGACTTGATGAGCACCTTTCTCCATGTCGATGGACCGTAATAGTGTGCGTCTCGAATTTGTCTACCAAACGATGTTCGGTAGGGCTGACTCGATGGCGTTGGGAGCACCTCATCAACATCAGCAAGCCCAAGTTCAGTCGCAACGGACCAAACGAACGGTTTAAAGGTGGAACCGGGTTCATAAGGGTCGGTGACACACCTGTTCCTACCAAGGCGAGGGTGAAGAGATCGATTGGGATCACTAGGTTGTTGAGACCAGCCTTCCCTCGGGTTTAAAATATCTGCCATGGCTAATATTTCCCCAGTTTGGGGATCTGCAACGACAATCCTGCCGCCACCAGCGTTGCACCTAGTGATCTCTTCCATCAATCGAGTTGCAGCTATATTCTGGATTACAATATCGATTGAGAGTTGGATATCTTTACCGTTGTTTGTGGGTGAGTACTGATTTGGAGAAACCCAAACGGTTCTTTTCTTAGAATCACGTTGACGAATGACCGAACCAGATTCACCAGTAAGATGTTGATCGTAAATGTTTTCAAACCCCGCAAGACCTGTGTGCTCTGTACCGACTAATCCAATGAGGGCATCACCAATGTTTCCATGTGGATACTCCCTGACAAGACAATCGTGAACGCCTATGCACCTGTAATTCAATGACTTGACGGCTTCAATTTGTGCTTTTGAAAGAAGCTCTTCAAGAACAACATATCTAGAGTTCGGTTTCCTACGAATCTTTTCTTCGACCATTGCTGGAGAAATGTCAAGGGTGTCATTCAGTTCTAGAGCAAGTTCTTCAGGATTTTCAACAAGTAGAGGATCGACAAATAACGTTTTTCCAACTCGACTTGCAGCAAGAATCCTTCCCCTGCTATCGAGAATTTTTCCACGTTTTGCAATGTGGTTGGTTGTGCTGTGCAATGGAACAGCTGCTTCCTCTAAAGCAGTTGGAGGTGAAATTTTCAATGTAACTATTTTGTACAAGCTGCCACAAAGCATTCCTCCAACAGCGATGGCAACGAGAATCGCTACTTTTGTAATACGATTTGAAATTAAACTATTCGGCTCCATCGAATCCTTCTAGAGAGATGCGTGTTGGGTTCAGCTGGCTTGGAGAGCATGCGGTTTCAATTTCAATTGAAAGAGCATTAATTTCTTCATTTCCGTTATCGATGGCATCGTGTAACTGCATCATGTCATTCACTGTATTGATTTGCGCTTGGCGTACGACAAGTAAATCGAGTAAAGCAAAACTCAAGACTAGAATCGAAATGATTAACTTGCGAGACATTATGTAGTTGTTCCGTTACGAGGTTTGCAATGGAAATTGTAAAATCATGCCAGGGCGAATAAGATCTGGATTCGGCATCACATCTTTGTTGACATCAATAAGGAGTTGAGTTTTCTTCGTTGTCCCCATTACTTTTTGAGCAATTTCTGAGAGTGTGTCTCCCGCTTTCACCGTATATGACCCCATTTTTGCAGATTGACGTTGTGGTGTAGATGCAGGAACTGTTTCAGGCTCAACAGTAAATGAAATACTGCTTGCCACTAAAGACGCACGAGTAGGTAATGATATTCGAGATCCTTTTTCAATCTCATTTGGGTTTTTGAGATTGTTCCAATTGGCAACCCCACTCGCCAATCCGGAATCTCCATAGTAGTCTTTGCAGATTGAATGCAGAGTTTCGCCTTGCACAACAATGTGAATGACATCACCAGAAACATCCAGTGTATTTTCTACTCTTTCTGGTGGAGGAGGTCCATCGAGTAGTGGGCCTGTAGGGACGAGGGGAGGAGGTGATACATTTGAGCCTAGGTTTGCGACTTCTCGGTAGGAGGCGATAGAAAAATGGTCAGCAACCAACATCCCTACAAAAATGAGTAATCCGAAAGCGATGACGATTGAGAGTTTGTTTTCACGAGTCATAAGGCGGTCAAGCAATTCCTTCTTCTGCTATTCATGCAGGAGTTGAACTGCACGAAGTTTCGCTGGTCGAGATCGCGGGTTGGTTGCAATCTCATCTTCTGATGCACAAACGGGCTTTCGAGTGAGTCTTGTCGCCAGATTGCGCTTTTCTAGTTCAACGAAGGATTGTTTGACCCGACGATCTTCTAAACTGTGAAAACTAATCACTGCAAGTCGAGCACCGTTACGAAGCCAATTCCCATCGTTGAGAGGACGGCAGCCCGCTTGAATATCTGAGAGTAATGCTTCAAGAGCAGTGAGTTCTTCATTGACAGCTATCCGCAACGCCATAAAGGTTCTGGTTGCAGGATGCATTCGAGAAGTACGAGCTCGTGCTCCATACGCACTACGCACAAGTTGCGCAAGACGGACTGTTCCCAAAATCGGCTCTTTTTGCCTCTCCTGTACAATTTTTCGAGCAATTCGTCTTGAATACGGCTCCTCACCGAACTGAAAAATGAGGTCAGCAAGGTCTTTTTCGCTCGATGATTCGATAATCTCTGCTGCTGTGATCCCAGAATCGGTATTCAGTCGCATATCGAGAGGTCCATCGAGTTTAAAACTGAGTCCTCGTTCTTCTGTATCAATTTGATTTGATGCAAACCCCAGATCTGCAAGTACGCAATCTGCTTGTAGCCCTAATGCTTTGATTGCAGTGGCAGCAGTTGCGAAGTTTGCGTGAAATGGATGAACTGTGGCTCCAACTTTTTCAACTCTCTTGGTAGCGAACTTCAAGTTTTCTTTGTCAAGGTCAAACAAGATTACGGTTGCGTCTGGATAGGCAAGTTGTGCAAGATGAACAGCATGACCTCCCCGACCAGCAGTAAGATCAACGATGACATCCTTGGGTTTAGGTTCCAACAACTCTGATACTTCAGTTAGTAGTACTGGGATATGTCCACAGTCAGTCACGCGTTCACTCCTTTTAGAGCATGGAAATAGGATCTATATCGACCACTAATTCTCTACTTGCAGAAATAGTTTGCCTTACTTTTGCAAGAAATGTTTGAAGTTCTTTTGAGGTTTGTGCGGTCACAATGACATCGAATCGAAAACGATCTGAGAGCCGAGGTAACACACATGCAGCAGCAGGTGAAATCTCAATCCCATCTAGCCCGATTGACCGAAGACGGTCAGCGAGAGATTCTGCACGACCTGCGGCTTTCTCGAATTCAGTATCTCTGACAACAAATCGTGCCATCCTTGTCATCGGTGGAACATGAGAAGACTGTCGAAAAGATAACTCTGAAGCTGCAAACTGCTCATACGCTCCTTTGCTTGCGAGTTCAATTGCAGCGGCGTCTGGGCTGAACGTCTGAATGATTGCTTTTGCTGGGTGTTCTCCTCTTCCACACCGCCCACACACTTGAGAGACTAATTGATAAGTTCGCTCTGCAGCACGAAAGTCAGGAAGGTCAATTGCCGTGTCTGCATCGATGACGCCCACCAACTGCACGTTTGGGAAGTCAAGACCCTTGGCGATCATTTGAGTGCCAAGAAGGATCTTGATCTCGCCACTGCCGAACTTGTCAAGCATTGCGTGTAAGTCGCTCGATTTTTTCATCGTATCAGAGTCAAGTCGTGCAATTTGTTCGTTTGGAATTCGCAACGATTCACGTAAAACCGCCTCAACACGTTGCGTTCCTGCACCTAGAAGGATGACCTTCTTTGAGCAATCAGGACAATTCTTGGGAACTCTTTGCTCTGTTCCGCAATGATGGCATCGAACAAAGCCCGCCTCTTCAAGCGGCTTTTTCCGGTGATACACCATCGAGGAATCACAGTGGTCACACTTGAGTATCCATCCGCATGTGCGGCTTGAACATGCAATCCACGGAGCAAATCCTCTTCTGTTCAGGAGCAACAATACTTGTCCTCCTTGAGCGATCGTTTCGTTCATCCCTTTCTTAAGTTTTGCGCTGAGGATGGAGTTTCCAATTTCATCCCGTTGCCGTTCAAAACGCATATCAACAACTTCAATCTCAGGTGAGCTCAAGCCAGGTGCTCTATTTCTTAACGTGTGTAAGGTTGAAACGTTTCGTCCAGTTGCATTCCACCAAGATTCCATCGATGGTGTTGCTGAACCTAGGATGATTGGACAATTAGATTTCCATGCTCTGCGGATCGCAACGTCCCGTCCGTGATACCGAGGGCTATTATCTTGTTTGTATGAATGGTCATGTTCTTCATCAACGATGACGATTCGGAGTTGGTCTTTTGGAATCGGTGCGAACACCGCACTTCTTGCGCCGATGACGATGTCCGCGCTTCCATCAGCAACGATAGACCATTGTTGATGTCGCTGTGCTTTTGTTAATGCAGAATGCAAGATTGCGATCCGTTTGTCAGGGAATCTTCCCATGAGACGTGCAGCAGTTTGTGGAGTCAGTGATATTTCAGGAACTAAGATGAGGGCAGTCCCTCCATCTGCAATCGCTCTTTCGATGAGTCGAATGTAAATTTCTGTTTTTCCAGAACCAGTTACTCCAAAAATTAAATGCGATGCATACTCACCAATCGTACTAGAAATATTTTCGATGATATTGTCTTGTTCGTCTGTGAGCGATTCTGGAATGGTTGCGTCGACCGATTGCCGAAACCATGTTGCTTCAACTCTGGTGACGTGGTGAGCAATGAGTTGTCCGTGATCGACTAGACGGTCAATCGGGCCTCGACTTCCCAGATTCGCAAGTTTCATTAATTCAGAAGATTCGATTGGACGTTTTGACTCTGGGATTGTCGCTAATGAATCTAAAACGCTTTGTTGTTTTGATGTAATTTTGACATCAGGGGTTGGATTCTTTGCGAAGTCAATGAGTTGCCTGGTGACCAGACCAGTGCCATGGCGGACGGGTCCAGGGAGCATTGTTGCAAGGGTTGGACCAATCGGAGCAAAGTAATATTGACTGATCCATTGAGCGAGTTCGACAAGATTTTCAGGAAGAATCATCGCATCGCGATCTTTTTCTAGCACCTGCTTCGTTTCTTTTCCCTTGGGGAGTGTTGGTGGATCTTCGGAAGTTTGGATGACCCAAGCAGGCGTAGGTGTATTCCCTCTGCCTAGCGGCACTGTGACGAGTTGCCCAACTTGTAGGGGATGCAGACGTTTGGGTACACCATAGGTCAATCCATCTGGAAATTGGTCGACTCCTCGCTCAACTGCAACTTGCACAAAAGAAACATTCGGTTCATCAAATAGCCCTGCCATACATTGGCGAGTGTACCTAGTCATTCACTCTTTTGGGTTGAGCCGAAGTTGGGATGGGAGGTTGCTATTCCAATTGGAGTGGAGATGAGATAGAATGGTCGTATGGGAACAAAGATGTGTCGAATTGCACTTGAAGATGGGACAATCGCTTCGGGTGTCTCATTTGGGGCTGAAATCTCTGAGTCAGTTTTTGGTGAAGTTGTATTCAACACATCAATGACTGGCTATCAAGAGGCCATCACAGATCCAAGTTATTCTGGACAAATTCTCATTATGACTGCCCCAGAAATTGGTAATTACGGGGTCAATTGCGATGACCATGAGTCAAACAAGCCTCAGATTGCTGGTTTTATCGTAAAAGAACTTTCTCGAACTGTGTCTAACTACCGCTCTACCAGCAGTTTAGACAAGTGGCTTGCGGACGAAGGCATTCTAGCAGTTACTGGTGTTGATACAAGAGCACTTGTGAGGATAATTCGGCAAACCGGCTCAATGCGAGGAGTGATGACGACTGATGATTCGATCTCTGACGAGCAACTTGTGACCTCAGCCAAACAGAGTCCGCAGATGGCAGGGCAAGACCTTGCAAATTGCGTAACGTGCGAAACGACGACACAATGGACAGATGATTTGGGGGACTGGAGTTCGTATGAATCTAGCAGCGATTGTAAGAAGTGGAAAGTTGTTGCACTGGATTGTGGGGCTAAGTCTAATATTTATAAACACTTAACGGCCGTCGGATGTGAAGTTATCTCAATGCCACTTACAGCCACAGCAGCAGAAATTCTCACGGTCAAACCTGATGGGTTGTTCGTTTCAAATGGTCCTGGCGATCCAGCAGCAGTAGAGCATACTGTAGAAATGCTTAGTGAAATTGCTGGCACCATTCCAACATTTGGCATTTGCCTTGGGCATCAAATGCTCGCCTTATCTTTAGGGGCGAAAACATGGAAGTTAAAATTTGGCCACCGAGGCTCAAATCAGCCAGTTCGGGATGAAGAAACAGGAAAAGTAGAGATCACAAGCCAAAATCATGGTTTTTGTGTCGATGAGCAGTCTCTTTTGGAATGTGGTTGTGTTGTGACCCATCGTCATCTCAACGACGATACTGTCGCGGGCTTTAGACATGGGGAACGACCTATTATGGGGGTTCAATACCACCCTGAGGGCTCTCCCGGACCTCATGACTCTACCTACCTATTTCTGCGATTCATAGAGATGATGGAAATGCATTCTATTGGGGCATAAAGGGCGAAAATTAGGTCTAAAAAAGAATCCGAAAGATGCCAAGGGAGCCCCCTGATTCGCTTGCGTGACTATCCCCATCCTAGTACTCTACTGCCCTAGTGGGGACATGTCTTTGTTTCGGGTGGTGAATTTGGAACAAGGGGGATCACGGCTCGCTCATTTCTACCGTGATGATAACGAAGTTATTGGAACACAGTGTCCGATAGTGTACCTTTGGAGAGTTTTATGACCCGCCTTATCAATCAACTGACTATGCTCAATCGCTATGGGTGTACTCTACTTGTCGCGTTTTGCCTCACGTCCTTTTATGCAACACATTCCTTTGCTCAAGATGGAGGAGAGAATCCACATCCTGCTGATGAGGAACCCATTCTTGAAGAAGAAGATGACGTGGTCATTCCCAATGATGGTGAAGAAGTCGTCGAGGAAGTCGTCGTTGAAGAAGAAGTGATTATTGAAGAAGAGGACGACGTTGTACTTTCTGATGAAGTCGAAGATGAACTTGTTCTAGATGAACCCGAGTTATCGCCTGAAGAACTTGCTGCAATCGCTGAAGCAGAAAGAAAGGCGTGGGAGAAAGAACTCGGCGAACGAACGCTTGCAGCCGCAAACGAAGCAGCAGCTGCAGGTAAATGGCGAGATGCAGCAAATAAATATTCAGAAGCTAGCCAATACCTACCAGACAACCCAGAAATTATCCGAGGTCTTCAGCAAGCATATTCAATGCTTGACCAATCGCAACTCTTATCTGAGTATCAACTGCGATTACAAATGGCTCGTGATGAAGCAAGAGAACTATTTAAAAATGCAATGATGTCAGCAAATGACCGATTAGCACGAGAAGATTTTGATACTGCTCGTCAAATCGTAGCTGGTGCACTTGCTCGCCTTGATCAACAAGACAGAAGATTATTTTCAGAAGACGAATATAAACAAAAACGACTTGAAGCTAACGCATTAAGTGCTCAAATCGATTTGCTTCACGACACGTGGCAACAACAACGCCTTGTCACACAAGCAGAGGAACGAGCGCAAGATCAAGCACTGCGTCAAACAGAGGAATCACGAAAACGCTTGCAGATGATTAATGACAGTATGAAGCGTGTGAGACAACTTCAACAAGAACGTAAATACAATCAAGCCATTGAGATTGTTGACGAAATCTTGTTTATTGATCAACATAATTCCGCAGCCCTTGCTCTTCGTGATGCACTCAAACAAGCACAGTTGTATCAAGCGTGGGCGCAGTATGGGCGTGAAAAGGAAATCGGTATCAGTGAATTGTTTGTTGAAAACGAAGAAGCACAAGTTGCCCCTCGGGAAAATTTCACAGGTCCTGGTGATCGTTCAACATCTGGAATCATGACATATCCTGAAGAGTGGGAAAGCCTCACTCAACTAAGGTACGGCGCAGCTGCAGGATTTAGCGAGACGTATCAAAATCGTGCAATCAAAGTTGCAATGGATAAAAGAACGGGCTCTTCACACGACATTGAGGACAGAACATTAGCAGATGTGTTAGCTGAAATACAGCTTGCTTCTGGAATTGCTGATGACTTCTTTATTGATATTGCAATGATAGATTTAATGCTTGAGCAGATTGGTCATGATGAGTGGTCAAGTTACGATTCAATCGACATTAAGAAATTACAAGTTGGAGATGTCACCCTGATGACGCTTCTTGAACGAGTCCTCAATTATGTAAATGTTCAAGCGCACGTTGGCGATTCAGATCCACTTCGTGCTGACGCTGCTGAACAAATTTGGTATGACATCCGAGATGGGGTCATCGAAATTTCTACGAAACAAGCACTAAAAGATCATACGTATATTGAAGTGTACAGTGTTGCAGACCTGCTTTTCCAGATTAGAGATTCCGTAGCTCCCGCTCTTTCAACAGGTGGTGGTGGTGGTCAGGGTGGTGGCACTGGCGGTGGAGGTACTGGTGGCGGCAGTTCTGGTGGTGGGTTCGGTGGTGCTGGGGGTGGTAGTTCTGGTGGCGGTTCTGGTGGCGGTTCTGGCGGTGGAGCTGGCGGGGGTGGTGCTGGAGGCGGAGGTGGTATTGGTGATGGAGAAACTGACGAAGGACTTACAAAAGAAGAAATGATGGATGAGTTACAAGAACTCATCGAAAAATACATCACTAGCCCATCTGGTGCTTGGGATTGGGATGATGAAGGACAACATGAAATTGATTACATTATTCCGAATTTCATTATTAAACAAACACCTGCTGTCCATCGGGAAATTAGTTCACTCCTTGGAAAACTACGAGAAGTTCGAGCATTACAAATCAACGTTGAATCTCGATTCTTACAAATCGCAACAGACTGGTTTGAACAAATTGGATTTGATTTGGATTTATACTTCAATACGAATAAGGGTCTGTTCGATCAAATGCAATCGGTTGACCCAAATGCACAATTAAGTGACTTTTTTGTGCCAGGTACAGGTCAACTGCAAAACCCAATTATTTATACAACAGGTGTGGACGATGGGGACGGTAACTTTGTGCCAGCATTTCCGGGCACGAATGTGGCAACTGGAAATATGTTTGGAGTCTATGATCCTGCGACAGGTACGATTAACTATACGTACGGTGATCCGGGAACACCAATTGGACATACAGATGGTCTAAGCCCTCTGGGTATTGTGCAAGGCAGTAGCTCCCTAATTGATACGATTGGTAACTACAGCTCGTTCGGTTCACTTATCTCTGGTGCGAATCCCGCACTTGGTTTTGGATTGCAGTTCCTTGATGACGTTCAAGTGGACCTGATGATTGAAGCAACGCAAGCTGATCAGCGAAATACAATCCTTACCGCACCTCGATTGACAATGCACAACGGACAACGAGCATGGATTAACATTTCACGAGAAGTAACCTATGTGACATCTCTAAATCTCAATTCAAACGCAGGTGCAATTGGATATACACCTGTGATTGGAACGGCAGGATCTGGTATTCGATTTGAAGTGCAGGGTGTCATCTCTGCAGACCGCAGGTACGTCACAATGGAAGTTGATTTCAATGTTCAAGAGGTCGAGTTTGACTCTACAGCAAGTTTCCAAGCAGCTGCAGCGGGTGGAGGAAATGGCGGGGGTGGCGCGATTGGGATTACCTCAACCGTAGACCTTCCAACTACACTCCGCCATCGTATTTTTACCACAGTATCAGTTCCCGATAAGGGTACAGCGTTACTTGGTGGTCAACGAAAAGTCCGAGAATACGAAACAGAAGTCGGTGTTCCTGTTCTTTCTAAGATTCCTTATCTCAACAGATTCTTCACAAATCGTTCGACAAACCGTGAAGAAACTACACTGATTATCTTGTTACGACCAGAAATCATCATTCAACAAGAGAATGAAGAAATGCTCTTTAGTCGTTCAATTTTAGACTCTGGGTCTGATGACTCATTTCTACGGTAAATAGAGTAGAATACATTGAAGACGACCGAAGCAGATTACTATGGCAGACACATCACTCCTCCAAATATTTGAACGTGACGGAATCACGAATGTTGAGTTCGTGGAAAGCAATATCCTTGACGAAGTTTGTATTCGTCGGATTGGTGATGAATTAATGTCAGTCATCGAGCGTAAGGGATGCCCAAAAATTGTCTTAAACTTTGAAAACGTGAACGCACTCTCTTCTTCTGCTCTTGGAATGCTCATTACTGTGAACACCAAGATAGGGGATAAAAAAGGCAAACTTGCCTTAGCGTCTCTTGAAGGACCGATTCGTGATGTTTTCCGCATTACAAAGTTAGACAAGGCATTTTCTCTTTGTGATTCACTTGCTGATGCAATCAGTACAGTTCGATAACCACAACCCCACCAAATGGGGTTACCTACAGGTCTCCTCGTGGTTCGTACCGTACAGCGACGATAAAGACAAGGGTAGAAGTCATTGAATGTGTTCAAATGCGAAACAACCAAGCCGTCAACAGAGGACAATCCTTGGTGTTCGTGATCATTTCGATGAAGTGCAGGATGCCGTGCTTGAATTGATGAAATCGTTTGAGTACTCAGAGCACGAGCTGTTCTCAGTTCGTGTTGCCTTTGAAGAAGCTCTTGCAAACGCACTCCTTCATGGTCACCAAGGAGATGAAACAAACACGATTAAAGTATCGTGGATTGTTGATGACATGCGAGTTGAGATTGAAGTAGAAGACCAGGGCCGAGGCTATAACCCCGAAACGATTCCAGACCCAACTGCGGATGAAAATTTAACGCTACCTTCAGGTCGAGGTCTTGCAATGATCCGAGCTTTTATGAGTGCAGTCTCTGTCAATGAACGTGGCAATCGAGTCAGGATGGTTCATCAACGAAGAGCGTAGCATGCCTTTGTTACGTAGCGAGTGAAGAGGTTATCCAAGCCGTGGGACTCAGTGTTGGATGAAGCCAGTTGAAACGGTGACCTGATCATAAAGGATTGGGAAGACTGCAGTTGGTCCGCCGTTTGGTGTATTGATATCAAGCGTAATGAGCCGCAATGCATATTGACTTGTGGAGGCGCTAATAAATGTCGATGCATTTTCAACTTGAATTTGCACGTTCGTATCACCCTGAGCAAGTACCGTTGTTGCTGCTGCCTGTCTCCAACGCCCAGTTTGCTGATCGAACATTTGCAGTTGTAAGAAGAGAGAACTTTGTTGTATTGGGAACAACGTCACATTGACAGCGATATTATTGTTCATTGGGATATTGCTTTCCAACACACCAGTGAGGAACAAGTCCGTTGTCAACCCATTACCAAGGTATCGAACAGGGCTGCCTGGAACCATTGGAGGTGCGTTGTAGGGAATATGTGCTCTGGTTTTTACTGGAGTTGCTCCTAGCAAGTTGCCATCAATCGCAGCAATCGAGAACATATTTCCGACAAACTGATTTCCCCTGATAAAGACAAAATTATCAATATTTGGAGTGTCAAAGATTGGGTTGAGAATAGCATTTATCATGGAGTTTCTAGGATCAACCAAGTTTCCAGTTAAGTTGCCAGAGCCATCAGGATTCACGCAAAAATCCCAGTCTAGATTGTTCACCACTACTTCGCATTCAGAATCACGACCAACTTCAGTGGTAATCATGGGAGCATTTGTAAGAATTGGCGTGCCATCTTGATTGACACCCTCGTACTTGCCACCAGCAATCAATTGCCTTGCTATTACGGGCCCCATTGGAATGCCAAAGACCTGCTTTGTGAATCCTTGAAGTTGAGCAACGCATCCAGCAGCTACGGCAGCGGCACCTCCAGTTGTTCCAAAATTATTTGTATATGCTTGTCCATTGACAATGTGTGGATCAGATGTCGGGGAGGGGTATGGCGTTGCGCCAGTGGCGTACGCAATAGTGTTATATCCGAGGTAATTGTCACGAAGAGGCCCTTTGCCACACGTGACGATGCCCATGCCCCAACTGGAGACAGTTCCTGAAGAATAATCTTGTACTGTGCCAGCGGTGAAATTAGAACCTTGGGTGCTAGTGCAAAATCGCTTATATCCAACTGGGGCGCCGGGATTAAAGGGTGGCCCTAGAGTGCCAGTAGATGATGAGCCGGGGGTGACCGCAGTTGCAACAATAGCATTTTGGTCTCCATTGGGGAACTCCAATCCTGCCAAATCAATACCTTGATCACCTGCACGAAGGACAGTAACAATGCTCTTATTATTTGCAAGTTGAAGATATAGAGCAGTGTCAGGCCAGTAATTTAAGTTCGGTTGAGTTCCACTAATTGCAACAGGTCGATATGCAGCACAAATGATATCACCTGCATCGAGGGTTTCAATTGCATTAAGCCACGCATCTTGTTCTCGGTCTGGAGCAGTTGCAGTTGCCAATGGGAAGAAGAACAACGTTGC
>CAZVVI010000016.1:35401-46053 GCA_964630505.1 uncultured Isosphaeraceae bacterium
ATGACAGTAGAAGCAGTAGGGATTGTATTTCCGTTTACATCTGTTGTGTTCGTAGCCAATCCATTTGCTCGGAATTCTTCATGAATGCCACCAAGGTTGACTGTTGAACCAAACTCGTCAACGATTGAACGTTGTTGCAAATGAGCAGACCAATCAAGGACAGCAACTTGGACGTTGTTTCCAAACGAACCATTTGTGCCAACACCATCATCTGCCCATAACTGCCCATACCCGTATGAACCTAAATACACTTCAGCGCCACCAAATCCACCAGGGTTTGGTGCGTTGGGGAAGAGGTCAACCCCTCCATCTCCACCAAACCACCCAATTCCACTCGCACCCATGGGGCTTAGAATTGAAGGGATTGTACTTGAAGTGGGAGCAACACCTATGGTCGCACCACCCATTGGCCAGGGCAATAATTTGTTGACATGTCCAATTTGGTTAGTTGTAAGATTCGTTGAAGAGGACGGCAGTGCAAGAAGCTGTGCAGGTAAACCCAGTAGCGGCGCACCTACCCACGGTGAAACTTGCGGAGTCATCCAAGTAAGAAGCCCAAGGGAGCTGTAGTCTGGGGTTGCTGCTGCTCTTGGGAAACTGGGTGGACCCAGTGCACTTAGGCAACCACTATTTGGGGAAATTGGAACACTTGTAATTGATTGAGGGACGCTCGGATTTGTGAAAGCAACGTTCCATGTTTGCGTATTTGGAACCGCCGCAAGTGAATTTGCACGAAGGTCACCTGCTCCAGTGACTGTTCCAGTCCATCCATTTGCTGCTCCAGTGATTGCAGCGGCAAGAGCAGTCAGAGTTGTTCCACTGGTAAGATTGATTGTCGTGTGAGGTGCTGCAGCATTAACAATGAGATCTAAGAAGCAATTGCCATCAGTACAGCCATCTGCATCAGGGTCTGTAATCGTAAAGGAGGCCGTGAGGTTTGCTCCAAAAGCACCGTTATTCGAGAGAACGATGCCTTGGCTTGCATTGCCAACGTTCGCCATAACGATAGTGGGCTGTACTGCGGGAGGATTCTGAGTTGGACCAAATGGGTTGAAGCAATTGCTTACGGTTCCATTAGAAATGGCAGGCCCTCTTAGGCAATCAGTACCAGCCACTGCGTATGCTTGGGCATAGCTCGCACAAAGCGCGTTCCAGCCACCAACATATGCAGGATCTTCAGGATCACATTGTGGCACATCGTTGATGATTGTCTCGCAACAAGTCGAACCTGTAAAAACCGATGTGCCCGCACCACTCGGCATCCCTGTGATGATACAGAAATCTGTTGCAAGGCCAGCAGATCCTGCAAATGCTGAGTCTGCCATTACTGGCCGTGTATCTACACATCCTGCTGGGAATGGTGGCCCTGCCGGAGGTGCTGGATTTACACCGTCTGATGGTCCGCCAACTCTGTTTGTTTGAAGAAGTACAGTTTGGTCAATATAACAATCGCCTGTGAGGAAAGAAGTAACTTCTCCATCGTCAGCGCACTTGTTGTAATCATCAAATGGAATCGGTCCACCATTGAGTGGTGTTGGACAATCAGTTTGGGATGCGCCGCAGGGTGTTGGTGGAGTGTTCGTATCAAACCCTAGAAAAATACCATTGATATCTGTACAGTTGACTTCAGCTGCGACAATTACACATGTTGAAGGGATACAACATTCACCGGTGGGCCCGAGATTTGCTCTGGATGGATCTTGAATGAATCTGGAATCTTGAATGTCGACTTTTTGGACACAAACTGAGTTCGGTCCAAGAAACGTTCCGTTCTGGTCGTAACACGCAGCCTTGCCAAGATTCTCTATGCACTCTGTACGATTGACAATGCACGCACCAAAAATTGTATCCTTCGGTTTAACTTTTTTCGTGGGTTGTGGTGAAGGCGTTGATGGAACTGGTGTGAAGTCATATTGTGGAGCGCTCTTGGGCATTTTTGAGTACACGGGTTTGTAGAAAACCCATTCCACTTCTTCCATGGTGTAAAAGAGTTCAGCAGCAACATCAACAGCAGAGTCAGGACCATTGACCCAGTATATTCCACCAATGTCTGGTTGTTGTTTTCCACTTGCAAGTTCTGCTTCAAGAATAACAGCGTCAATCCCTGCTTGGGATTTACTGACAGTTGGGGCAAGTGTTACTCCAAGAGTTTCACAAAGTGCAGCAATACCTTCAGAAGGATTATGTTCAGTACTGCTTGCTTGATGGGTTCTTGAATATGGTTTGTTGTGTACGTCAAGACGAATTTGCAAGTCATCAGCAAACTTTACCATCACTCGACTATTTGGGAGTTTGATGAGTTCTGGTTTGAGGGAGGGAGTTCTTGGCGTAAGGCCACTTGCAGTTACTTTTGTCGGTTTAAAACCATTACTCAGAGCGTCTGCATCTGTAAGTAATTTCCATGCATCTGGAGTGAGAAGTGGGGCGAGTTCGCGTTCATTGGCAACAACGTTTGCTGTTAAGAAACAGGTCAATACGAATACGATTACTGTAGTAAAATGAGTAAGAAAACGTACATGCATCTTTCTAGAAAACTCCTCTGTGTCCGTTCTGGACATCTTATATATCGAACCGTTGCCTCTATTGAGGCGAGATATGCCTAACCGTATACCTTAATTGAAGAAAAGCAACTACAAATCGTCGCCACTGCTCTCTGTATACACCCACTTATTCTACCCCCGCATACCCTATTGGTGCATGTAAAAAACCCCTAGATTTGTAAAAAAGCCCCTCAATCATGGGTAGATTTGAGGGGCTTGAATGCAAGGAAAATCGAAATTACGAGATTTCGCTGACCTCCACAGATTGTGAGGGTATTTGAACGGTTGGGCCGCTTGGCTGAGCTCCAAGTTGCTCGGCTCTTGCTGCTGCATTTGCAAGCATAGTCTCTTCGTTGTCTTCATCTGTTGGGATTGGGTCAACGAGTAACTTGACGTTCATTTTTTGATATGCGTCAAATCCAGTGCCTGCTGGAACAAGGTGACCAAGAAGGACGTTTTCTTTGAGCCCTTTCAATTGATCTTCAGCGCCTCTTAGGGCTGCTTCAGTGAGCACCTTCGTGGTTTCTTGGAATGAAGCACCAGACAAGAACGATTCAGATTGAAGAGCAGCCTTCGTAATTCCAAGAAGAAGCGGCTTACCAGTCGCCTTTTTAGGTCTCATCGTCTTGGCAGGAGCTTTGCCTTCTGCCTCTGCAATTGCATTTGCTTCTTTAATTTCATCCTTGTTGACCAGTTCACCAGTATCGAAGCCAGTATCGCCAGCATCTTTAATGATGAGACATCCATCAAGGGCACTGTTTGCAAGTCTAAACTTATATCGTTCGACAAACTCCATCGGGAGCATACTGGTGTCACCCGCTTTTTGAACCTGAATCTTGCTGAGCATTCTTGAGAGAATGACTTCGATGTGTTTGTCAGAGACAGGTACACCTTGTGCTCGATACACGTTCTGGACTTCGGAAATCATATAGTTATACAACGCTTCTTCACCATTAATATCAAGAATGTTGTTTGGATCGCGTGGTCCTTCAGTAAGTTGGCTTCCTGCAATAACATTGTCACCTGTGTGAACAAGAAGGTGCTTGCCTTGAGGTACGAGATGTTCAACTGGATCGCTTCCCTCTGGAACGATATGGATGACCATCTTACCTCGTTTCCGTTCAGCTTGAAGATCAACTCGACCAGTGACTTGAGCGAGAATCGCTGGTTCTTTTGGTGTTCTTGCTTCAAAGATTTCAGTAACCCGCGGTAGACCACCAACAATATCAGCAGATCCTTTCACTTCACGCGGTCGTCGAGCAAGCATTTGACCAGTGACAACTTTTTCGCCATTTTTAACTTCCAGTCGAGCTTTTGCTGGAAGGTGGTGGAAGTCAAGTGTTTGGTCATGTTCTTGAATCAGGATTTGTGGATGCAAATCACCAGTGTGTTCAGTGATAATTCGTTCCTTTACACCTTTGCTATCTTCTTCTCGCATTGTTGTACCGATTTCGATGTCTTTGAACACAACGGAGCCAGTTTTTTCTGCAAGAATTGGCATCACGTGGGGATCCCATTCAACAAGAATATTGCCTTTCTTCACTTTAGTGCCAGAAGCCATGCGGAGAGTTGCTCCGTATGGAACTCGGAATGCTTTGTCTAGTTCACGTCCCTTACTGTCAACAATCACAAGCTCACCTGTTTGTTTTAACGTGATGAGGTGTCCATCCTTGTTGTTTGGAAGCGGAACTTCGTTGCAATCGCGAAGCATCATTGTTCCAGAGTGAGGAGCCTTGTAATTTGTTTCAACAAACTCACGCGACGCAACACCACCTGTGTGGAATGTACGCATTGTGAGTTGTGTACCCGGCTCACCAATGGACTGTGCAGCAATCGTACCTACTGCCATTCCTTCTTCAACAAGTTGAGATGTTGAAAGATCGTGACCATAACAAAGAGCGCAACAGCCCGATTCTGATTCACACGTGAGTGGGCTTCGAACTTGAACGGCATCAATATTGAGTGATTCAAGGTTGGTTGCTACTTTCTCATCAATGACTTGTTTATTTGCAACAATCACTTGATCAGTGACAGGATTAATAATCGTTTGCATGCTCGTTCGTCCGATGATGAGGTCTCGAAGCGGAACATGAATTTCATCATTTTTGTACACAGCTCGTTTAGTGATGCCACGTTTCGTGCCACACTCGAGATCGTTGATTACGACAGGCTGGGCTACATCGTATAATTTCCTTGTGAGGTAACCAGAGTCAGCTGTTTTTAACGCAGTGTCGGCAAGTCCTTTTCGAGCACCGTGAGTTGACGAGAAGTACTCAAGAACATTGAGCCCTTGCCTGAAGTTTGCTTTAATGGGCGTCTCGATAATTTCGCCACTTGGCTTTGTCATCAAGCCACGCATACCAGCAAGTTGTTGCATTTGGCTAACATTACCTCGAGCGCCAGATGTAGACATTAAGAACACAGGGTTGAGGTATCGTTCACCTTCGTTTGAATCAACATCGACATAACTATTGTCTTCTGGGTTACGACGGTCATCTTCAAGAGTTTTAATCAAGGAACCCGTCAATTCCTCTCGACAATGAGACCAGAGGTCTAGAAGTTGGTTATGACGTTCTTGGTTTGTAATCGCACCTGCAGCAGTTGCCATTTCAACACGGTCTACTTTTTTCTGTGTTGCATCTAACAAATCTTGCTTGTTTGAAGGAATCCGCATATCGGTAATCGCGATTGAAATTCCAGACCATGTTGATGCCTTAAATCCAACTTCCTTCATGTCATCGAGCAGTGTCAATGTATCTGCACGGCCCATGATTTCGTATGTATCATCAATCACTCGGCTGCAACCCTTCTTCGTGAGCGTGCAATTGTAAAATGGCATGCCTTGAGCAAGGATTTCACAGAATAGAATTCGTCCAACTGTTGTGACAATTCGGCCATCTTCTTGTATGGGTTCGATTTTCCCTTTTTCGTCATTGACGATGGTGGGGTAGCGTGGAAGGCGGACTTGAATTTTTTCTTGTAGTTGAATTTGACCGTAATCGTATGCAAGGATGGCTTCATGTGCATTTCTGAACATTCGAAGTTCTTCATCGTCTCGAGAGTCGTTCAAATCCATGTGTGTGAGGAAGTACACACCCATGACAATGTCCTGACTTGGTGATACAAGTGGATTACCATGAGCGGGTGAGAAAATGTTATGGGTTGAGAGCATGAGTACATGCGCTTCTGTTTGTGCCTCTATTGAAAGTGGCAAGTGGACAGCCATCTGGTCGCCATCAAAGTCTGCGTTGTATCCAGTACACACAAGTGGGTGAAGCGTAATTGCTTTGCCTTCAACAAGAACTGGCTCAAACGCTTGAATCCCCATTCTGTGAAGAGTTGGTGCACGGTTCAACAGCACTGGGTGTTGTTGAATGACCTGTTCGAGAATATCCCACACCTCTTCATCGCGGCGTTCAAGCATGCGTTTTGCAGACTTAATCGTGTCAGCGAGCCCACGTTCTTTGAGGCAGCGGATAATAAACGGTTGATAAAGTTCAAGTGCGATTTTCTTTGGAAGCCCGCACTGATTTAACTTGAGATTTGGTCCAACGACGATGACAGACCGAGCAGAGTAATCGACTCGTTTTCCAAGTAGGTTCTCACGGAATCGACCCTGCTTACCTTTAATCATGTCTGTAATGGATTTTAAAGGTCGGTTAGAACTACCAAGGACTGGTCTTCGACAACGTCCGTTGTCAAATAATGCGTCGACTGCTTGTTGCAACATTCGTTTCTCGTTACGGATGATGACTTCAGGAGCATTTAAATCCATTAATTTCTTGAGACGATTGTTCCGGTTGATAATTCGACGGTATAAATCGTTCAAGTCACTTGTTGCAAAGTTTCCAGACTCGAGCATGACAAGTGGGCGAAGTTCTGGAGGAATCACAGGAACAACATCTAGAATCATCCAAGAGGGGTCGTTATGACTTCCTCGAAGTTGTTCGATGAGTTTCAGCCTTTTTGCAAGGTCAGCAGTTTTTTGTTTCGAACGAGTGCTTGCCAAGTCTTCACGGATTTGTACGACTTCGGCATGGAGATCCAGCGCTTCGATGATTTCTCGAATTGCATCAGCACCCATCTCAGCACGGAAGTCTCCATAACCTTCACGGCTTCGGATTTCCCGATATTGATCTTCAGTGATGACTTGTTTATATTCAAGTGGAGTGTCTTCGATTGTTGCATCACCCGGCTCAAGGACGACATAGTCTTGGAAGTAAATGATTTTTTCTAAATCTGAAGTCTTCATGCCTAACAATGTTCCAAGACGACTTGGCAAAGCTTTGAAGAACCAGATATGTACTGTGGAAGCAGCAAGGTTGATGTGACCCATTCGTTTTCGTCGTACTCTTGAATGGGTTACTTTCACACCACAACGGTCACAAATTATTCCTTTGAATTTTGTGCCTTTGTATTTTCCGCATCCACATTCATAATCCCGTTCAGGACCAAAAATTCTTTCGCAGAATAGCCCATCCTTCTCTGGACGATACGTTCTGTAATTAATCGTTTCTGGCTTTTTGACTTCGCCAAAACTCCAACTGCGAATATCGCTTGGGCTAGCTAGACCAATTCGGGCAGATTTAAAATCGTTGACTTTATCAAAGACTTGTTCAGACATAGTTCTTCATTCCTATCAAATGTGTCGAAGTTCGCTGTAAAAATAAACGAAGTTGAATCAAAGAAGACTTCCTGTTTCTTCATGATCCTTCTCCAACTCAATGTTCATACAAAGGCCTCTAATTTCATGGCACAACACATCGAAGACAACAGGCATGCCTGCTTCGAGAATGTTTGTGCCCTTGACGATGGAGTCGTAAATTTTCGTACGCCCCTCCACATCATCACTCTTCACAGTTAAAAGTTCTTGCAACATATACGCTGCACCGTATCCTTCTAGTGCCCAGACTTCCATCTCTCCGAAGCGCTGGCCTCCAGTTCTTGCCTTACCGCCAAGTGGTTGTTGGGTAATCAAACTGTAAGGGCCAGTTGATCGAGCATGGATTTTGTCATCAATCAAGTGATGCAATTTCAACATGTACATGACACCAACAGAACTTGGTTGTTTAAACGGTTCGCCAGTACGGCCATCGTGCAATTGAACCTTGCCAGCGAATGGTATTTCAGCCAAAATTTCATTCGCAGATCCGGGCTCTGCTCCTGTTTCTTCGAACTGTTTTCGTTTTTCCAGGACAGTATTGTTTGCTTCTTGAATTGCTCCAAGTACTTCCTCTTCAGTGGCACCGTCGAAAACAGGAGTAATCGCTTGGAAGCCGAGTACTTTTGCTGCCCAACCAAGGTGTAATTCCAAAAGTTGACCGACATTCATTCTTGAAGGAACACCAAGAGGGTTGAGAAGAATGTCAACCGGTGTTCCATCTTCCATGAATGGCATATCTTCTTCTGGAACAATTCGTGCAATAACACCTTTGTTTCCATGTCGACCAGCCATCTTGTCCCCAACTGAAATTGATCGCTTATTGGCGAGATATACAACTACTTTTTCAAGGACACCTGAAGCAAGTTCATCACCACGTTTCATGTGTGACGACTTTCTTTCGCGTTCTTTGTAGATTGCTTGAATCCTAGGCCAGAATTGTTCTTGGATTTGAATTGCCTTCGCCTTCGTATCCTTTGAACCTTTTATCCACTTTTCAGAGAATCCTTCAATTTGTTCAATAATCACTTGAGGGATATCTGAAAGTCCAACTTTCTGTCGTGTTGCAGGGTCGACCATCTCAGTTCCAAGGACTTCATTCATCTCCAGAACCATTTCTCTAAAGAGGGTGATTGCCTTTTCATTCATTTCGTCTTCGTACGCTTCAACTTTTCGCTTTACCATTTTCTTTTGGTCAGCGTCCAAGTGCATTCGACGACTAAAGTGATTTGTTCCGATGACGACACCGCTAGATCCAGACGGAACATTAAGTGATTCATTTTTGACATCTTCTCCAGCACGTCCAAAGATTGCATGGAGCAATTTCTCTTCAGGAGTGAGTTCATTTTTACTCTTTGGTACAACTTTGCCTACGAGGATGTCATTTGGTCCAACGCGAGCTCCTTGCATAATGATTCCATCTTCATTGAGATTCATCAATTGCCGTTCAGAAACGTTTGGGATATCACGAGTGAATTCTTCCTTGCCGAGTTTTGTGTCTCGAACCTCTACTTCGTAAGAGTCGATGTGAATTGAAGTGAAGACGTCATCTTTGACGAGTCGTTCAGAGATTACGATTGCATCTTCAAAGTTATACCCATCAAATGTATTGAACGCTACAAGGACGTTTTTGCCGATTGCGAGTTCGCCATTTACAGTAGAAGCACCGTCGGCGATGATTTGCCCTTTCTTCACCCTGTCTCCAATTTTGACAATTGGTTTTTGAGACTGGCAAGTTCGTTCATTCAACCCTCGGAATGTTTTGAGGATGTACTCGTCAGAGTTGTCAATCAAAATACGGCGAGAATCAACATACGTGACTTTGCCTGCTTGTCTTGCTTTGACGAGCATGCCTGAATAATGACCCACAGTTTTTTCCATGCCAGTTGCGACAATCGGTGGATCAGGAATAATGAGTGGAACTGCTTGACGCTGCATGTTTGAGCCCATCAATGCTCGGTTTGCGTCATCATGTTCAAGGAACGGAATCAGCGATGCAGAAACACCAACAAGTTGTTTCGGTGAAATGTCAATGAACTTCACTTCTTCAGGATCAACTTGGGTCAACTCACCACTGCGGCGAGCAATAACATGGTCGTTGAGTATTTTATCTTTGTCATCAAGCACCTCAGAAGGCGCGAGTACTGAGTTCATTTCTTCATCTGCACGTAAGAAAAGAACCTCGTCGGTTGCTTTCTGCCGTTTAACTGTACGGTATGGTGTTTGGATGAAGCCATACTCATCAATTTTTGCGTAAATTCCGAGTGAAGCAATAAGACCAATGTTTGTGCCCTCTGGAGTTTCAATTGGGCAGATACGACCGTAGTGAGAGATGTGAACATCGCGGACTTCAAATCCTGCTCGTTTTCTATTCAAACCGCCCGGGCCAAGTGCAGACAGCCTGCGTTCATGGACAAGCATAGATAGTGGGTTTGTTTGGTCAACGACTTGAGATAATTCACTTCGCCCAAAGAAGAAATCGATTGCAGAACCAACTGCTTTTGAATTCACAAGGTCAGCAACTTTGGTAAGCTCATCAGGATCTTTTACACTCATTCGTTCTTGAACAGTTCTTCGAAGTTTCAAGAACCCTTTTCTCATTTCTTCAACTGCTAGTTCATCTAACGTTCTTAAACGGCGATTGCCAAGATGATCGATGTCATCAATATGAGCGGTGTCTTTTCTAGCACGTAAATCAAGCATGTATTCAATGACTGCGATAAAGTCATCGGGGCGTAGGTGCATCACATCTTCAGGAACATCCATATCAAATTTACGGTTGATTCGGAATCGTCCAACTTTGCCAAGTCGATAGCGATTGTCATCGAAGAATTTATCTGCAAACAGTGCCCGTGCTTTGTCAACTTGCGGAGGGTTTCCGGGTCGAAGACGGCCATAGATTTTCAATAAAGACGCTTCATGTTCTGTTGCATCAGCAAGGAAATCAAGTTTTTCAACAGCGAGCGTGTTGAGGATGAGTGGATCAGCAGGATCGGCAATGACAGAAATCTTTTTGATTGGAGAAGCCAAAATCGCATCATATGCGTCGCCAATTTGTGCGCCGATTTTACAAAGTTCTTCACCAGTTTCAGAGTCAATAATCAATTCCGCTGAATAATATTCAGGCTTTAACTTGTTCACAGACATTTCTTGAACATCGTAGAACCGGTCGAGAATTTTTTCTGTTGAACTGAAGTCTTCATCAAGCGCTCTCAGAAATGTTGTTGCAGCAATCTTTGCAGATTGGTCAATCTTCATTGCTAAGACGTCTTTCTTTGTAACTTCAATTTCAATCCACGATCCACGCTCAGGAATAATTCTGGCTTTATGTAACTGCCGGTCACCAGTGTCATCTTGAATTGCGAAGTCTACGCCTGGGGAACGATGGAGTTGATTGACAATACATCGTTCGGAACCGTTAATGATGAACTCTCCACCTCCAATGAGAAGTG
>CAZVVI010000016.1:46063-60864 GCA_964630505.1 uncultured Isosphaeraceae bacterium
CACCAATATAAATTTCTTCTTCTAAAACTTCTGCAATACCATCTCGAACGAAACGAACTGCAATTTTAAAAGGACACCCATAAGTCAATCGGAGTTCTTTGCACTCATCAACTGTGTAACGAGGTTCATCAAGTACGTAGTACAAGTACTCAACTCGCATTGATCCGTCGTATGCTTCAATTGGAAAAACTTCTCGAAGAAGAGCTTCGAGTCCAATTGGTTTTCTTTCGTGTGGATCTGCTTTTGATTGAACGAGTCGTTCGTAGGCTTCGCCTTGAACTTGAGTGAGTGGTGGTACAGGAATTGCATCGCCGCGTTTTGAGAAATCGCGTACCGTAATCGTCGCCATAAATGAACCTCACAACTAGCCGTCACTGCATTGAAAAGCAGGTGGACTGTCTTAATTCGTATGTTTCTTACTGTTCTTCCAAGATGCCGCGACCGCCGCTGCCGAGCCACGTAGAGTATACGGAACGCTGTTTTTCAACAAGTATCGATACAAAAAACTTGAATTTTTTCTAAAAAAAGCTTTTTTTCTTCCACCTGCCTTTTCTCCCCCTTTGGCTCAGAGCTAGCGTCCGATAACATTGTCTTTGATCCAAGGGGGCACAAACAAAAACAGCCAGCAGTGGGGCACTGCTGGCTGTTCTAAGTTGTTGAATATCAGTGGATTACTTGACAGTGACGCTTGCGCCTGCTTCTTCAAGTTTGCCCTTAACATCGTTGGCTTCGTCTTCTGTAGCCTTTTCCTTAATCGCCTTAGGTGCATCATCTACAAGCGCTTTGGCTTCTTTAAGACCTAGACCAGTAATTTCTCTCACGGCTTTGATTACTGCGATTTTCTTATCACCAGCTGATTCGAGGATGACATCAAACTCTGTTTGCTCATCGGCACCACCATCGCCACCACCAGCAGGACCAGCCATCATGACGGCACCACCAGCTGCAGGTTCGATTCCGTAGGCATCTTTCATGTAATCAGCGAGATCGACTGCTTGAGTCAATGTTAAACCAGCGATTTCATCGCCAATTTTAGTAATTGCTTTGTCAAACTCTTTTGTTGCTGTTGCTTCTTCAGTCATAATTCCTTAACTCCAATTCAAGTGTCATGCGTTAGGAGAGGAGCCACCCTGTGCGGCTTTTAACCCTAAAAGGGCCAGTCCCAAACGCGATGTCATATAGTTCGATTTATCCGTTAATTTTCTCGATTGTTTTTCCTTCTTCCAATCGTGTTTTCATTTCATCAATAATGCCAAGCAAATTACTGCCTGGACTTGTCGCTGCACCAACGATGTTGCGTGCGGGTGAAAGAACTAATCCAATCACTGATGCCTTCGCTTCTTCCTTCGTTGGGAATTCACCAAGTCGTTTCACTCCATCAGGCCCTTCAAAGAGTTCGCCATCAAGGACTGCGGCTTTCAAATCTAAATTCTTTACCTTTTTTGCCCAGTCAACAAGAGTTCTTGCGACATCGACAACTGATTCTCCACCAAAGACAAGTGCAGCTGGTCCATTTAAGGTTGTAGAAAGTATTTCGAGATCTGTTCCCTCAAACGCAGATTTTGCGAGGCTGTTTTTTAAGACAGTGATGTGAATGTCTTTTCCTAGCAAATCGACTCGAAGATCGTTATTTTCATTGGCATCGATTCCCCTAATATCAATAATTAACGCATCTTGAATATCATTGAATCTGCGTCGATATTCGGTAACAATCATTTCTTTGATTTGTGTACTCATAATCAGTAATTCCTTTGCTAGCAGTAGTTTATACCGCTACCTTTACACTTGGGGTCATTGTTGCACTGATTGAACAATTCTTGATATATTCACCTTTAACAGCTGCTGGTCTTGCTTTTGAAATGAGATTTACGAAAAAACTGAGGTTTTCAGCCAAATCTTCTTCAGAGAAACTCATTTTTCCAACTATACAATGGATGTTTCCACCATCATCATTTCGATACTCGACCTTACCCGCTGCAAATTCTGCGACTGCAGTTTGAACATCAGGCGTGACTGTGCCCGCTTTTGGAGAGGGCATCAATCCTTTTGGTCCTAATTGACGGCCCAATTTACTTACGACTCGCATCATGTCTGGGGAAGCAATGGCGACATCAAAGTCTAACCACCCACCCTCAATTTTTTTCACGAGTTCATCTGATCCTGCCTCTAGTGCACCTGCTTGTTTTGCAGCTTCTTCTTGATCGACTGAGCAGAAACAAATGACACGTGAAGACCGTCCTACGCCCTTTGGCATAGAGACTGAACCGCGTAATTGCTGATCTGCTTGTCTAGGATCGATCGAAAGGTGCATTGCAACTTCGACAGTTTGGTCGAATTTTGCTGCTGGATATGATTTTAAAAGTTTGACAGCATCTTGGATATTTTGGGCTTGTTTCCCTTTTTCAGCGATTTCCAAATTTGCTTTTTGTCGTTTAGTCATTTTGGTCATGCTGAACTCCCTTCAACAGTGACGCCCATTGAACGGGCAGTTCCTTCAATAATCCTCATTGCTGACTCAATAGAAGCCGCATTTAGGTCTTCCATTTTCTCTTCTGCGATCGCTCGTACTTGATCTTTTGTGACAGAACCCACTTTTTCAGTGTGTGGGACGCCAGAACCCTTCTCTATCCCTGCAGCACTTCTCAAGAGAACTGCAGCTGGGGAGGATTTAATCTCAATATCAAATGAACGGTCTTGGAAGACAGTAATGATGCAGCCAACGACTTTGCCATTGAGTTCCCGTGTTCGGTCATTGAACATTTGGATAAATTGACCAGGATTCACTCCATTGGCACCAAGGGCAGGTCCAAGAGGCGGTGCAGGGGTGGCTTGCCCACCGGGTGCAAGCACCTTAAATTGTTTTTCTATCTTTTTGGCCATTTGATTCTCCTTACCTTCCACCAACGTGAATGTGAGTGCTGGCCTGCAACCCACGACGCAAGTGGTCGTAACGGTTTTTTTGTGAACGAGGTAGTGTACCAAACACCGTGCTTTCAAGCAAGATGGAGCAGGAGTCTGTTCTACAAGTCCCTAGTCAGGGTGCAGTGACATGGGTACTCTATATATAACTATGGAAATTCAGCCGCAATTATTTCTTGAAACTCTACATGGTCCAGAAATACACACGCTGCCGCTAAAAGGAGATGAGCCGTTAACTATTGGGCGTGGACCCGAAAACTCCCTCTCTCTTCCTTCCGGAGCAACGGTATCCAGAGAGCATGTTGAACTGACGAAACAAAGTGCGAGCGATGGAATCTATTGGAAAATTCAAGACAAAGGCTCTAGACACGGCACGTATCTAAATGGGATTAAATTAAAAGATCAACAAGGCGTTCGATTACGAACGGGTGATTTGATTACGATTGAGCCGTTTACTTTTCAAGTCATTGACCATAACGAAGACAACAAATTCACAGAGACCTTCGACGATGCTCGTTCAGTGGGTGGTACTTCGATTCTTAGAATTGATCGAACGCAAGGTGGAATGGGTCTTGCACAAGAACGTTTGCAAGCATTGCTTGAATGTAGTCGAACAATCCACACTGCTGAAACTGAAACAGGCATGGCCCAAGCAGTTGCGAACGCTGCTGATGTCGGAACGGCATTTAGTAATGTTGCAGTGATTCGCCCAGTAGGCGGGGATCGAATTGAATTGTTGGCGGCGAAGGGTCAAATTGCACTTGAAGGTTCTCCAAACATCAGCCGGTCACTGTTAGATGCAGCGATGGAAGGGGAGCCCGTACGATTTCAAAAAGCTGAAATTGTCGATGAACAAGCGCAAAGCATTATGCAGTACAGCATCGAAGAAGCGCTTTGCATTCCAATTTTAATTGGTCACTCTGTAGCGGGATGTATTTACTTAGATAATCGAGATGGTCAATCAAGAGGTCGTACAGTTGATGATGACATTGAGTTTTGTACTGGTCTTGCAGAAATCGCATCTCTTGCGATGTCAAACTTAATGCGAGTCGATATTGAACGCCGTCATACAGAAGAACGTCATGGTTTTTTACTTGGAACAGTTTCCGCACTCGTCTCTGCCATTGACGCAAAAGATACGTACACTTGCGGTCACTCTGAACGAGTCGCTTGGTTATCAAAAGAACTTGCAAAGAAAATGGAATTGGATCCAACAATCATTGAACAGGTCCATATTTGTGGACTTGTTCATGACATCGGTAAAATTGGAATTCCAGAATCAATTCTACAAAAGCCAGGTAAGTTAACAGATGAGGAATTTGCACAAATCCGTGCTCATCCAGTCATTGGGGAAAAAATTCTTAGAGATGTCTCTCAATTAGTTCCAGTTCTTCCTGGTGTCCGTTCCCACCATGAACGATGGGATGGGAAAGGGTATCCAGATGGAAGTAAGGGTGAGGAGACCCCGTTGTTCGGGAGGATTCTTGGTGTTGCAGATGCTTTTGATGCAATGTGTTCCTCAAGAGCGTACCGTGATGGGTTGAACCGAGAAGAAGTGTTAGATGAATTGACTGCGTGTTCGGGTTCTCAATTCGATCCGAAACTTGTGCAATCTTTTTTAAAAATAGATTTTATCCATTACGATGTCATGATTGACTTCCATGTCTCTCAAGCATCAATTGATTCTTGATTGAAGTGCAAGTGCACAAAACAATCTTATGCCAGTTGCGATCGCATCATCATTAAAATCAAACGTTGGTTGATGGAGCGCAGGCATTATTTCTTTGTCACTTGGCAGTAATCCAAGTGCGAAAAAACAGGAGGGGACTTCCTGACAGTAGTATGAGAAATCTTCACCACCCATCACTGGCTTTTCAAATTCCGAAACGAAATCCGAATTGATTGTTTGGTTTGCAATGTCAAAGAAGGTATTGACTGCGTCTGGATGGTTTCTTGTGACAGGATATCCATCGTGCAATGTGATTGTTGCTTCGCATCCATGAGCAGTTGCAACTGATTGGACAATTTCAGAGAAGCGTTGCTTCGCCATCTTGCCCGTTTCTTTTTCTAGGTAGCGCATAGTTCCTGATAGCTTGACTTCATCAGGAATAATGTTGTGAGTAGTCCCACCATGGATCTGAGTAATTGAAACAACAAGAGAATCAAGTGGATCTGTATTTCTTGATGCAAGTTGTTGCAGAGAAGCCACAACTTGTGCTGCACAAACTATAGGATCTTTACACAAATAAGGGAATGCAGCATGTCCGCCACTGCCACGAATCGTGACACTCACACCAATGTCAGCTGCGAGCATCGGCCCAATTCGAGTTGCGACATGATTTAACTGGAGTTGTGGCCAACCATGTAACCCGAACATCATTCCAACTGGTTTGCAAATCCTTGAACCATCAAGGCAACCATCCAAAACCATTTGTTGTCCTCCACCTCCACCTTCTTCAGCGGGTTGAAAGACAAATGCAACTGAATTCGGAAGTGTTTGTTCTTTGGCAACAAGCGACAGGACTTTTGCTGCGCCGAGTAGGATAGTTGTGTGACCGTCGTGCCCACATGCGTGCATGCAACCTTCATGTGTTGACTTCCAATCAAACGTATTTTCTTCAGTAATTGGTAGCGCATCAATATCCGCTCTCAACGCGATAGAGGATTTGCCGTCTCCATCAATGTTTGCAAGAACTCCTGTCCCTTTTGCCAAGCCTGCTTCAAACGCAACTTCGTTGTCGCAGAGAAACTGCTGGATAAGTTTGCTTGTGCGGTGCTCTTCGTAGCCAAGTTCTGGATGGGCATGGATGTCATGCCGAATTGAAATTAACTCAGGTAAAATGGAATCGATGTGCTTTTGCACAGTTGTTATAGATGCGGTAGTCTTACTCATGCCTTAAGTGGTGATAACTCACGTTCCTTCCGTTGATTATTAAGCCACGTTAAAGCGGTTTTATCATTCCCAACAATTTTAACGAGTTGAGAAGAAGTCACACGAAGAATTCTCGCAGCTTCACTCATATCCAAGTCAGAAGCAAGAATGACATCAAGAGTTTCAGCAAGGATTGCTGAATAGTCACCATGTTTTGGATTAATAGGAAGTTGATCGCCTTGTCTTCTACTCTCCCATAATTCTGTTGGAGTGTATGAATCAACTGTAATTGAACGTCTAAGAAGCACGGCAAGACTTCGCCGTAATCTGATGAGTGCCATCTTTCTGTTTTCACTTTGACGTCTTCGTTCAGTTGCTTCTCCGCTAATATCTGATGGTAGGTGGGTTGCAGTGCAAGCAGTTGCTTTTCGATTTCGGTGTTGTCCTCCAGGTCCACTACTTCTCCCGAAATCGAGTGTTACGTTTTTGAGAAAATCTTCATCATTCAACATTGCTGGATGATCACCTTCAATCATCGAATGTGTTGTTCGCTCAAAGGCTGAAATCGGAGGTAAAAAGTCGTTTGTTCGACTTGCTTTCTTTTTTGAATTTGTATTCATGTTCTTTTATAATTGATGATGAGATAATAAATGAATTTACGATGCTATCCCTTTAGGGCAGGCAGTTGTATTTAGCGAATGTCGAGAACCTTGAGTAAAGAAGTGATGCCCTAGTCCAGCAATCATGGCAGCATTGTCGACACAATATAAAGGGTCAGGAAGATGAATTGGGATTTGTAATTGAGTTGCAATTGTAGTCAATTCAGTTCGTAACAGTGAGTTTGCAATAACGCCACCTCCTGCAACTATTGAATGTACTGAATGAGTCGAGAGTGCGATTCGAACACCGTTGATGATTGAATCGACTGCAGCATGTTGAAATGAAGAAGCCCAATCATTAATTTCTTGTTCACTGTACGTACTGGCATCTCGAGGAAACACATTTTTGCCATCTACCTTCTTGGGATTTCCGCAAACACCATACAGGAGGGCGGTTTTTAATCCGCTGAATGAGAAATCTGGACGGTCACTTTTAGTTTTTGGTCTAGGCAACGAGTAGTTTGGGTGTCCTTTGGATGCTGCAACATCGATTCTTTGACCACCTGGCCAACCAAGTTGCAGAATCGCAGCAGCCTTATCAAATGCTTCTCCTGCAGCATCATCGAGCGTTCTTCCAATACATGAAACGTTCGATGGATCTTCAAGGAAAAGAAGAGAGGTATGTCCACCTGAGACAACAATTCCAAGGGCAGGATATTCGATTGTTGAGTTTGAAAGGTTTGGTGCCCAGAGATGAGCAATGACGTGATCAACGGTGATGAGAGGTTTATCGAGTACCCATGCCAACGCTTTTGCAGCAGCAACTCCAACAAGTAAAGATCCTATCAATCCCGGCCGATTCCCAACCGCAACGGCATCAATTTGATGGATGTCAACGCCCGCATTCTTGAGGGCTTCTAGGACAACAGGATAAATTCGTTGGACATGTGCACGGCTTGCGATTTCAGGAACAACACCGCCATATTCAAGATGCAATTCATCTTGTGAGGCGACAACATTTGATAATACAGTGCGGCCATCTTCTACAACAGAAGCCGCTGTTTCATCACAACTCGATTCGATTCCTAAAAGTAGAGCCATTGTACATATCCCCCCAAAACCTTTTATTCCTACCATTATTCGTTAGATGGTTGTTCTGGTTCCAATTGCAACGAATCTAGAGCTGCTTCAATGTTGCCATTTTTCACACGCCATGAACCTACGACATTTCCATCTTGATCTGTAATCGTCATCACTGCATTTTCTAAATCAGCATCTTCAGGGATGAATGATTCATCGACATCATCGAGTTCAGTTTGCAGATTTGCAAGACGTTTATCCACGTCAATCAACTCTTTTAGAATGTCAATCCGTTCTTTTGCTAATTCAGTAACCTCTTCCCTAATGCCTTGAACGACAGGACTCTCTTGCGAAAGGATTGGCCAAGCACCTTCTTTTATCTTAGTTTGCATTGCGAGTAAGGCTTGTGCAAGTTGATGGTCATGAAGGGTGTCTTCAATCCATTGAGTGTTGCCACATTCAAACGATTCGGGTTCATCATCCGTAATCACAGTGTAAGGCTCTCTACTTTTAATTCTTTCTCTTAGTTCATCAACTGATTTAATAATGAGAAGTCGTTCAGTTTGATCTACACCCCAAAGCCCTTTGTCTTGGGAAAGTCTTTTGTCGATTGTTCTACCATTTGCAAGATCATATCTTGCTGTTGTGAACTTCAACATTCCACCAGACGCAAGTTCGAGTACTTCTTGAACTGAGCCCTTGCCAAATGTACGTGTTCCTAAGATTGCAACGCGATTGTTTGCTTGCAAACTGCCAGCAACAATTTCAGAAGCAGAAGCCGAGTTCCCGTTTACGAGAATGAGAATTGGCACATCGTGAAGAATATGGTCTGGCTGAGCATCCCATGATCGTTGTGGATCCTCTCTTCCAGATACTGTCACAATTGTCCCTTGATCCAAAAACATATTTGAAATAGTAATTGCAGCAGATAGAGCACCGCCCGGATTATCTCTCAAGTCTATGACAACACCATTGAGAAAACCATCATGCTCTGCTGTAAGGAGTGCGTTTGCAAGTTCCTGAGGTGTTGTTTCATTAAATTGCCGAATGCGAATATATGAAATTCCATTTTTATCGTCTAAACACCACGACCATTTTTGATTTCGACGAACTAGACCCGACACACTTGGAGATTGAATATGACCTCTTGTAATCGTTATCTCTTCTTTGGAACCATCTTTGTGGCGAACAAGTACATCGACGTCGGTTCCAACAGGTCCTGTTAACCGTTCAATGAGAGTTTGAATTGTTGCATCATTTGCTTCCTCTCCATCGATGAGTTCAACGACATCACCAGCCTTCACTCCAGCATTTAATGCTGGCGAAAAATCCATCGGTGAAATGATGACAAGTTCGCCATCAATCATTCGAACCTCAGCACCTATTCCAGCATAATCTCCTTCAAGATCTTTTATAAACACCTTTTCTTTGTCATCGGGAACAAACACTGCGTATGGGTCATCAAGAGATTCGATCATCGCTTCAATAGCAGCTTGTTGCATCGCCTCTTCGTCGGGTGATTCAAGATGCCTGTCTACGAGCACACCTCTGACATCAATCAGAGGGTCGAACCATTCATAACTAGGTGAAGAACCTGTAATCCCAATAGATAACTGAACGATTGCAAGTGTAGTGAGGAGCACCAGCATCATTGCCATGATTCGAGGTCGATGTGACATGCGAGTTCCTTTTCCCCCTCTTCCTAATGAGCCAATTATGTATGAGTCGTAAAAGTGATATCTTTCAGTGCACTACAATACCATGAGAGGCATGATACCGCGAGTACTATGGGACACGAACAAAGAGAAGATTTAAACGTTGTTGCAGAGAGGGCGATCTTAATAGCATTGACTTTGCAAGGCGAAACAATCCCTTTGGATGATCGATTTGCAGAATTGAGTGACTTAACAGAATCTGCGGGGGGAGTTGTTGTAGGTCATTTAACTCAACGGCGACGCTTGCCACATGGTCGGTCGTTTATTGGGAAAGGTAAGGTAACTCAACTAAAAGAATTGGCAGACTCAGTTGATGCATCAATCATTATTTTTGATCATGAGTTAACACCAGCGCAAATTAGAAATCTAGAACAAGCGGTTGGTCGAAAAATTATCGATCGAAGCGAGTTGATTTTGGATATTTTTTCAAGCAGGGCATCTACCACAGAAGCGAAGCTGCAAGTCGAAATCGCTCAATTAGAATATACGTATCCTCGTCTTCGTGCGATGTGGGATCACCTTGGACAAGTCACAGGCGGAGCGCCGGTTGGAATTGGTACTCGTGGCCCGGGTGAACAGCAAATCGAAATAGATCGTCGCCTTGTACAGCAAAGAAAAAAACAGCTTCGACAGGAACTCGAGGAAATTCAGCATCGTTCTTCTAGAGAGGTAGAAAAACGAAACAGCGATTACTTTACAGCAGGATTAGTGGGATATACGAATGCTGGAAAATCTACAATGTTCAACGCATTGACTCAAGGTGGAGCGTGGGAACACGACCAACTGTTTGCAACGTTGTCTACAAGAGTCGAACGGATGGAACTAGGAGGAGGGACAGCAGCAATGTTGTCTGACACCGTAGGTTTTATTCGACGATTACCTCACCACCTTGTAGCAAGTTTCAGGTCCACTCTTGAAGAAACAATTCACTGTCAATTGCTGCTTGTTATTCTTGATGTTTCAGACCCAAGTGCTTTATCACAGTTACACACAGTTGAAGAAACCCTTGCTGAGATTGGCGCAGAACATCAAACTCGTCTTTTGATTTTGAACAAAATAGATTGCATTGAAACTCAAGCAGACAGGTTGATTTGGGTATCAAGATTCCCAGATGCAATTCAAGTTTCTTCCAAAACAGGCGAAGGGCTACCTGAACTAATCTCTGAAGTCCGTTCAGCAGTCATTGGAGATTTAAAAGAGGTCACTATTTCATTGCCAAGTTCTGCGAGCAAAGCAGTAGATTTTATTGAAAAACGAACAGAAGTACTCCATCGAGATTGGAAGGATGACCGTTCTATCTTCACAATTCGAATTGGAAGGAATCAAATTGAAAAAATATTATCTAGAGAAAGAAATGTGTTTCTTGATGGTGAGCCGGCTAGAGATATGATTCAATCGATTTGGTCTGCGTCCACCCCAAAAGGGGGGTGTTGCAAACTACCTCCACACAGGCATCAAGAGTAAAATACATCACATGTATGTAGGAGAACAATTTGACAGCAAGTGAACTTGGGCTAGATCAATTTTCTAATGATTTGAACCCAACGATTGTTGAAACAATTCGTTCTTGGCAAGGTGATTCTGAACTCGATGTCTTGTATCACCGCCTTCAATCAAGAAAAAACCGAAGAGGTTTCTTTGATTCTTACGCTGAAGCACTTGTTGCACTACATGCAAGAACTCATGGATGTTCAATAGACATTGAAGTTCCGACACCTTCTGGTAAGACCGCTGATTTACAATTGAAAAGAGATGGGGTTCATTTGTTTGTACATGTGAAACGGCTTGGAGGAGTTCAGCAGAAAACGCAACGACTCAAAATTTCATCACGACTTCGAATTCTTGAACAAATAGAAAAACCTTGGGTCGTCAAAATTCGCTGGTGTGAAGATTTACAAGATCATCAAATGCAACATTACGTCACCGAAGCCGCATCTTTTATTGAAAAATCTCGTCTTGGCGATGAACATGTCGTTCGTGATGATCAAGGGAATGAACTTGGTGGGGTGAAAATTGTTGCACCGCATGATGAAAAAAGAGTGTCGCTTGTGATTGGTTTGCCAAGTGGTTTTGTTGATGAGTCTCCAAGAATAGAACGACTGTTGCACCGTGCTCAAAAGCAGTTTATGCCTAAAGAAGCAAATCTGATTCTTGTTTGCACTCCAAACGTAGAGGGCGCTGGTGATGTTGAGTCAGCATTGCTAGGCTCATTTATAGAACGATGGGATGAGCATCCAGCGAAAGGCACTCGAGTTGCTCATGGAAGAAGTGATGATGGTTTTTGGCAACCGAACCAAATGCAAGAGTCCCAACTTGTAGGATGGTTTTGCCTGAATCCATCTCATCGAAAGTACCACGGGCAACTGTGGGTTCGTGATGAAGCGACAATCCACCCAACGATTATTCAACTCGCAACAGAATTGTTCGACGAATAAATAAAAGAGTAATCAACATAATTTACACTTCTATCGCTTTGCCTTCAAACCCATATTGCCTTTGCAATTCATTGAATTTTGCACATAACTGGGGAGGCAGGGAAATTTGTTCACCTGCGTTTTTTCGTTCAGCATCTAGTTCTTGGCAACAACTTTCTAACCATTGTGAATCGGAATCGATTGAGAAGTGTTCACATATCTTTTGTAATTCTGGCTTGGGTTTATTCGTGAGATCGCTATAACGAACCTCAAGGAGGCGATCTCCTAACTCGTTGCGGTGGGTATTGATTTCATCCAAACTAATCACCCATTCGAGCGCACCCTTTTGCGTGTTCGTTTTTAGAAGGTCAATCTCACCTTCAAACCAGCCCATTGATTTTGCATCATCTGCAAGCGCGTCCCATTTGCAGTTATCTCTACCCCACCATTGATTCCAAGTCCCACGACCACCGAGTTGATATGCATTTGTTTCAGCCAATCTTTTGATTGATCTAACAACATCGACACCATTCCTCACAAGATGGAGAATCTCAGACGAAGGACTTAGTGCATTGAGCATTGGAATACGCATCGCGTTAATTGGAGTCTTCTCAATGAGTCGATTCGTAGAAGACCCACTTCTTTTGAGTTCAGCTTGCATGCACGAATTGAATCGTTGTATTTCATCATCGTGTATAAAATCACTTCCAATGACACAATGAGGGTTCACCCCAGCATCTCCAAAAAACCGAATCATGTCACTAGAAGGGACGATCGTTCGCCAGATATAATATGGCTCCCGCATGTAATGAACACCGCGATGTGCAGAAAGTAATCTTCCAAGGATTGTTGTCCCAGATCGTCCGCACCCTAGGATAAAGGCAACTGGAGGTGTTACTGGGTCTGAGTCACATGTGCGAGTGTCTGCTTCTGCGCGTCTTAGGAGTCGACCATACTTAATTGATCTTGCGATAGGGCGAATTTTATGAAGCATTGCTCCGAACATTTAGAGTATTTTACCATGACACTTCTAGGGTGTAGCATCAGTAAGTGCTAAAATGAATGGCTTCATGGTAGTAAGTTCAAAGAATTGGAGAACGAGAGATGAAAGACCCAAGATATACAACACTCGCTGAATTACTTGTACATCATTCAACTGATTTGCAAAGGGGGGAGCATGTGTTGATTGAAGCGTTTGATATGCCATCAGAAATGGTTGTGGAACTCATCAAGGTTGTGCAAGCAGCAGGTGCAAATCCGCATGTCGCAATCCGTGATGCTCGTATCAATTCAGCAATTTGTTCTGGAAGTTGTGATGAACAATTTGAAACTTGGTCTGCATACGATCTTGAACGGATGAAACGGATGGATGCGTATATTGGATTACGCGGTTCTCATAATGTGAGTGAGGCACTCTCAATCCCTGCCGACAGGCAACAGGCATTCGGGAACATCTATGGCCAGCCAGTCCACATGAAAGAGAGACTGAATAATACAAAGTGGTGCGTTCTAAGGTGGCCTACTCCAAGCATGGCACAATTAGCAGGCATGAATACTGAAGCATTTGAGGATTTTTACTTCGATGTATGCACCCTCGATTACAACAGAATGGCAGAAGCCGCGAACAAACTCGTAAGAGCGATGGAAGAAACTGACCAAGTCCACATTCAAGGACCTGGAGATACAGATTTGAGATTTTCAATCAAAGATATTCCCGCTTTGCCTTGTGCAGGAAACCACAACATTCCAGACGGCGAAGTTTTCACTGCTCCAGTGAAGGATTCTGTGAATGGCGTGATTCATTACAACACTCCATCTTTATATAGAGGTCACTCCTTTAAGAACATTCGACTTGAATTTAAAGATGGGAAAATTATTCACTGCTCAGCAGATCAAGGTGGTGAGTTCTTAGATGAAATTTTTAATACTGATGATGGCGCTAGATACGTTGGCGAATTTGCAATCGGGTTCAATCCTTATATCAAGGAAGCGATGAATGACATTCTTTTCGATGAGAAGATTGAAGGCTCAATGCACTTCACTCCCGGAAATGCGTATGACGATGCCTGTAATGGGAATAAATCTGACATCCATTGGGATCTCGTGCTCATCCAACGTCCTGATTATGGAGGTGGCACAATCTCTTTTGATGGGGAAGTGATCCGTAAAGATGGGCTATTTGTCAAAGATGAATTGCTCGGTTTGAACCCAGAAAACCTTATTCAAGAGCCTTGTACAGTGTAGATTAGAGCCCTATAACACCATTTGACTGCACAAACGGTACGAATTCACAGTTTCACAACCTAAGAACCTACTGACATGTTCAGTACGAAAGATGCATGCCCGATGGGTTTGGTATGGATGAAGTTAATGCATGGAAGAACGGACGCACTCTCCTTTTAGGTGAGGTGCTTGTTGAACAAGGTCTCTTAACCGAGACTGATGTTTGTGACATTCTTGAACAACAAAAAAACAGTGGTAGGCCATTTGGGGAAATTGCTGAACAGTTGTGTAACATTTCAGTCGAAGCAATCGAAGAAGCGTGGGCATATCAATATGCATACAACGCACCAACAATAGATCCAGTGACGTTTATCCCACGGTCAGATGCAAAAAAGTATGTGACTTCGCGTCAGGCATGGCAATTTAGGTGTTTACCGATGAATGTTGAAGGAGAAACGCTCGTTCTTGCAACAACACCTAAGCACCTGCATCGAGCACTGAAATTTGCAACTCGCGTTCTAGGATGTCCTGCGTATTTCATGATGACGACTGAAGCTCGACTTGCTGCTGCACTGAGCGATCATTACCCACTTGGTGGAATGAATACTGCAGATGTGGCGAACGATACGATGAAACGGCTCATGTATAAGTTACGAGTTGAACGATTGCGTGAAGCTGGGTAGGGTCTGATTCTTTCGTGACTGCGACGTGTCTGACACAAGCAGACAAAAGCGAATCGTGACTGTCACACCGAGCGAGTCTTCGAGCGTCAGTGACAGTCACAGTCACACCGTTTACGTCTAAATAGCAGACCAATATCTAAGAGTTCGCAAAGGGGACACGCATTGAAAATATCGCTTTGCGATATTTTTGTATGCATGTCCCCACAGCAAGGTTATCTCACACCTGCCACACAGAGGTGATTCTTTCGTGACTGGCACACAAAAGCGAAGGCAGAGTGACAGTCACCTTCGGTGAC
>CAZVVI010000017.1:0-57276 GCA_964630505.1 uncultured Isosphaeraceae bacterium
ACGTTACGCAATGTATTGCCTTCCCTGTCCGGTCGAAACCAGGTCGGCCCCTAAGATTTCAAAGAGCGATACATAGTATACCCAAGACACGTCGCAGTCACGACACGCTTTCCGGCAACCTTGCTGCGGGGACATCCACACAACATTTTCGCGAAGCGAAAATGCCAGTGGGTGTCCCCTTTGCGAAATTTTAGAGATTGGTCTGCAATTTAGACACGAACGGTGTGACAGTCACCTTCGGTGACAGCCACTTAGTGTGGTGATAGTCACGACACGCTTTCCGGCAACCTTGCTGCGGGGACATCCACACAACATTTTCGCGAAGCGAAAATGCCAGTGGGTGTCCCCTTTGCGAAATTTTAGAGATTGGCCTGCTATTTAGACACGAACGGTGTGACAGTCACCTTCGGTGACAGCCACTTAGTGTGGTGATAGTCACGACACGCTTTTGTGTGACAGTCACGTCGAATCACGTAAACGGGGAACAACCTCTAAGAGTATTCTCAAGAGAACTTCGGCTTGCGTTCCCAAGGCATCAATGTCAGCGATAAGGTTCGAATCGTAATATGCCAAAATCGGTGCGGTTTGTTCGCTATACACTTCGAATCGTTTTCTGATGACAGATTCGTCAGCATCATCGGGGCGACCTTGTTCGGTTGCTCGCTTCTGCATTCTTTTGACCATTTTATCGATGTCGGTACACACAAGATGAATAATCATGAAGGGGTCAATGTACTCCTGCATCATTTCAGCCTGGGGTTCACTTCTTGGAACACCATCAAGAAGGAGAACGTCTGAGTTGGGGTCGTACATTTCCTTCGCAATCAGTTGTGCAACATGTTCTTGCCAAAGCCGAACAGTCAAAAAGTCTGGAACTAAAAGCCCTTTTGAGGAATATCGAGCGAACTCCATGCCCATTTCAGATTCTTTATCAAGAGACCTAAACATATCACCCGTTGCGAGATGAAAAAATCCGGGAATTGACCCTAAAATTTTGCCTTGCGTTCCCTTTCCGACACCCGGAGGACCAATAAGCAGGATTGAAGGATAAGAAGTGGGTGTCATCATGAGAAAACTCTTGAACTCGCGAATGATAGCCAAAATTGGGTAGGATGTGAGCATGAAGGGTCTGACAAGAAAATGGATGCCACCACCAGCGACAAATCCAGCAAGTCATGTATGTAACCGCATCCTTGAAGCACGTGGTGTCTCAAGCCAAGGTGACCATGATGCATTTCTCGACCCTAAGTTGCTTGACCTAGAAGACCCCTCTGAGCTTCATGGGGCAGTTGATGCAGCCAAACTCATTGCCAATGCACTTGCAGAGAATCAAAAGATAATTATTTTTGGTGATTACGATGCGGATGGCATTACTGCAGCAACCGTGCTGTATCACACCATCTCCGCAGCAACAGGCAAACAAGGACCACCAATTTATATTCCCCATCGAGTTGACGAAGGGTATGGAATCGGGGTTGAAGCAATCGAATCATTTGCTGAAAATGGCATCGACCTTGTCATCTCAGTTGATTGCGGTATCACAGCAATTGAAGCGGCAGATCGAGCGAAAGAACTTGGCCTTTCGCTCATTGTTACTGATCACCACAAACCAAAAGATGACGGAATCCTTCCAGACTGTGATGCAATCGTCCACCCTGCATTATTTGACGAGCCAACAACCCCACTTGCTGGAGTTGGAGTTGCGTACCAAGTTGCGTGGGCATTCGCCCGTGAATGGTCTGATAGCCCAACCGTAAACACCCGTTTAAAACAAGTTCTTCTTGATATGTTGCCGTTTGTCGCAATTGGAACAATTGCTGATATGGTTCCTTTGATCAACAGCAACAGGATATTTGCTCGCTGGGGATTACAACTGATGCCCGCAACCACGAATCCGGGCTTGCGTGCAATGATGGTTGAACTTGATACGCCAAACAAAAAACTGAACTCCTCGCACATCAGTTTTGGTATTGCTCCCTTGATTAATGCTGTTGGGCGGTTATCAAGGGCTGCAGAAGTAGTGGATTTGTTAACACACTTAGAAGGAGACTTAGCAACAGGGGCTGCAAAACACCTCGTGCTAAAAAATCGCGAAAGACAAAAAGTGCAACGCGATATTTTGTCTGAAGCGCTCAATCAAATCGAGGTGAAGCACCTAGCAGAACAACCCATCATCGTATTGCAAGATGACAATTGGGCACGAGGTGTTGTTGGTGTTGCTGCTGGAAAATGTATTGAAAGTGTCTACCGGCCAACGATCCTTCTATCAGGAGATGGCGACGAACTTGTTGGTTCAGCGAGGAGCATTGCAGGATTTTCAATTTACGATGCGTTAGCCGCGTGTCAGGAATACCTCGTTTCATTTGGAGGACATTCTCCAGCAGCGGGTTTGACGCTAAAGAGAGATTCTTTTGAGGATTTTGTAGAAGCAATCACAACGTATACTAGAAACACAATTTCGGATGACCTACTAATCCGAACAGCAAAACCAGATGTCATTGCAGATCTTCACGAAATTACGCATACTGTTGCTGTCGAAATCGAAAAAATTGGTCCCTTTGGAATTGGCAATCCAACTCCAATTGTTCAAGTGATGAACGTGAAAGTGAGTGATGTGAGAGCGATGGGTGCCAAAGGTGCTCATCTTTCATTTAAAGCAGGGAAAGAACGAGTTCGATGTATATGGTGGAACCACGGTGATGTCTCCCAGATGATGTCAAATGGATCTCGGATAAGTCTCGTTGGCAAGATAAAAGTGAATGAATTTCGTGGGAACCTCACTGCAGAACTTGATGTTATTGACATCTGTATGGAATAACAACACTGCCACAACTTCATTCAATTACCAAGCAGCCAATTCACCAACAATAGGTTCAACCAAATCTTTCAACGTAACAATGCCAATTGGTTTTACTCCATCATCTGAAATAATCGCCATATGTTTTCCGCTTTTTCGTAGTTGGTTCAAAGCCTCTTGCACTTTTGTATTAGGTGAAATGTACAAGGGCTCGATGAGGAGTTTATCAGTCAAAGCGTCAGGCTCAAGCAAGACACTCAAGACAGGTAAGATTCCTTCGACAGTTCCCTTTGTATTGACAACAGGAAATCGTGTATGCGAGGTATCACTTAATGCAAGCAGCCTTCTGTGGTGAGGAATGTTTTTTCCGATACAAGAGACTCGTGTCCACGGAACCATTTCACTTTGAACTGTGAGCGATTGCATCGAAAGTACGCGATCAGCAAGTGTAATTTGTTCATCACTAAGTACACCACCCTCAAGCCCCTCTTTAAACAACAAGCCAAATCGTCTTCGAGGAGAAGGTTCAATCGACGATTCTGTTCCTAGGACGGTTCTTGCAACCCTTCCTATGCTTGCCACAAGTGGGACCACACCAGTCCACCAGAGGACCTTGTCCGTGAGTGCTAACACAGGACTACATTTGTATGTCCAAGTATCAGTGTGTGTTCGGAATAAATCTTTGGGCAAAACTTCCCCAAAAATAAAGAGCAATGGAATCATCACGACCGCATTCACGAGGATAGCAAGCCAAGGTCCCAAGGTGGTTTCTTCAAGTAGCCTAGCAGCACCATAACTTGCAAGGTAATTCGCGATGTTGTTACAAACCAAAAGAACCGCAAGCATCCTCGTTGGATGGTCTATTAGTTTTCTCAGTCTAATCGCAGACACAAGAGCAAAGCGCACTCGAACGTCTAAACGAATTTGGTTGATGGTATATAAACCGGTTTCAAGACCAGAATACAAGGCGCTCATCAAGAGGCCGACGAGAGTTATTCCAATAGCAAAATACAACTCGGTCATGTGTTCTCTCCAGAATGATGAAGAAAAACAATTACTGTTGCAACACGGTATTCATCCATCGTGTCGACTTCGATTTGCAAGTTACCAAGTTCAACGCGGTCGCCTTTCGCAGGGATACGCCCCAGCCGTGCCGCAACAAGTCCGCCCATTGTTGCAGCAGGACAGCGTTCTAAAAATACTCCTGTCGCAAGTGCCCATTCACGAACGCCTGTGTTTGCATCGATGAGCCACTTGCCAGTTTCCAACTCCTTTGGTTTGAATGAATCACGCATTGGATTTTCACCAATTTCACCAATCAATTCTTCAAGGACATCTTCTAATGTGACGAGTCCAGCAGTTCCACCAAATTCATCGACGACGATTGCAAGCCGAGTGCTTGTTTCTCGAAAATGAGTGAGGAGTTGATCAAGCGTTGCAATTTGAGGAATAAATTGTGGACGTGTCATGCTCGCCTGCATGACAGAAGAAGATTCGCTACAGCGTTGTAAATACCGCTTTGTGTGCAACATCCCAACAATTTCATCGAGGTCCTCTCCAAATATAGGAAGTTGTGTGAGGTGACTTTTTGAAATAATTTCTCGTATTTCTAGTTCGGTAGATGTCGAAGCTGCGGCAATCATGTGGACCCTTGGAGTCATAGCTTCACGAACGCGAATACGACCAAGTTCAACAACTTCGAACAGTGCACGCTGTTCGCTCTGGTCAATAACACCTTGTGTTGTGGATAACTCAACGAGGGTTGCAAGTTCCTCAGCATTCAATGGTTCAGGGACAGATGATGCAATTCTTGAAAGCGGGGTAATAATTAGAACGTCAACTAACGTTCTTAATGGAGAAATTCCTCTGTGCAACAAGACAAGTGGGGGTGCAAGTAGCGATGCAATGCCAATCGGTCTTGCAGTGGCCGCCATTTTAGGAAGCACCTCTCCAAAGATAATGATTGAAAAGAGCGTGCCAACAGCAATTCCAATTTCAATGACTCCATTGGTCATGTGCAACATCAAGACAGAACCAACAATGAAATACAAGACATTTGCAGTCATGTTTCCAATCAAAATTGTGATGAGTACATTTCTTTGGTGACGAACAAGATACAGAACAGCGTTTGCTGGAGGTGTTTTGCGTTGACGTAGTTCGACAAGTTGGGATTGATTGATGCGAAAGAATGCTGTCTCGCTACAACTAAAAAATGCACTAAGGAGCAGCAATGGCAAAAGGGTAATGAGCAACGCAATATCTACACCCGACCAAATCGTTTGTTGGGCACTTTCAATCATTGATTCGACGCCATTGTTCGAACAGCAGTTTCAACACGTGACATAAAGTCAGCAGAACTTTCATCTTTATGGAAGTGTAACGGTTCTCCAAAAGAGACTCGCATTTTCCCTGAGCGAGGGATGTATGTTGCTTCTGGCAGTACCAATAAGCCCCCTTGTACACAAACCGGCACCACTGGGCGGTTGCTTTTCTTAGCAACGATTGCAAGACCGGGTTTGAATTGAGCAATCACACCAGTTCTGCTACGAGTTCCTTCAGGGTAAATCACAATCGACCACTCTTTCAATAGCAGGTTTTGCATCGTGCGTATTGATGAAATTGGTGAGCGGACTCGCTCAATTCCAAACGCTCGCCAAAGTGCTGCGACAAGGAATTGGACAACTCGTTTTTTCTTTGACGTGCCGTCACTATCTGCGAAATGATCGAACGCTGCAGCAACAGCAGTTTTTTTCCGAATTGTCTTTGGAAGAACATCTAAAATGACATGCGTGTCGACATGACTTTGATGATTTGATGCAAAAATTACAGGGGGATCATGCGTCTTTAGATGCTCTAAACCATCAACGCTCCACCGCACGCCTCGAATCAACTTGACTCCTCGTAATCCCAATAACAACACACCCCGACAAACAACAGTGAAGGGGTTTTTGAATTGTTTCAGAATGTCGTCTGCGTTAGGAGGGGACTTCTGAGTTGTCTGTTCTTGGGATGTCATTGGAGTGTGTAAGTACTTTTTCAAAAGCAATTGCATATTGATCAAGTAATTCTTGGTCAGCGTTTGGGAACGCTGGTAATTTTAGTAAAGAACCATTCCCTTGCGTGGTGAGTGGAAGATCAGAGGGGTCATACGTGTGTATTGGATTTTCTAAAGTCGCTGGTAGACGAGCAATTTTAGACCAGACACCGTGGGTAAAGACGGGTTGTTGGTGGAGCAGTGGGTATCGAGGTGCTGCAACCTTCGCGCCTTCTGCTTGTAATCCCTTTACGAAATCGCTGATTGGAAGCTTTGCCTTTTTTTCGTCGTATCGAACGAGGAATTCAAAATACACTCGGTCAACATTTTCAGGTGCAAGAAACGTTTCAATTCCTAGCGATTCTAATTTCTTTGATAAATAAATGCAATTTGCATTTCGTTTGTCATTTCGTTCGTCCATTCTTTGCAATTGCGAAAAAGCAAGAGCCGCTGACATGGGCGCCATTCGGAACTTAAAGCCAAACCCTGTAGCAGCAAAGTATTTGTTTTTTGATTCAAGACCCAAAAGACGTTCATAGTGACCAAGTCTAATGGCGGACTCAAGTACTTCTTGCTCGTCGCAAAGCAAGATGCCGCCTTCACCTGAGGGGCAAAGTTTATTTCCTTGCATGCTAAAAACGCTGACATCACCAAACGAACCAATTGGTGCACCTTTGTACTTTGCTCCGTGGGCGTGTGATGCGTCTTCAAGGATTTTTAGATTGTGCTTCTTCGCAACCGCAACAAGTTCTTCCATCTTTGAGGGCATCCCAAACAGGTGGACAACCACAATCGCTTTGGTCTTATCTGTGATTTTCCGCTCTACGTCTTCTGGATCTAGCCCAAGACAATCTGGTTCAAGTTCTGCGAACACAGGAACTCCGCCGCAATGCAAAATCGGCATGACGCTTGACCACCATGTTGCCGAAGGAACGATGACTTCATCGAATGACTGGACACCGATTGCCTGAAGTCCAGCCAAGATTGCAGACGTTCCATTGTTATGAGTCAATGCATGCTGACGATTAGTTCGTTCTTTATACGCTTCTTCAAGTTCGTTCACTATTGGATGAAGTGACAACTCACCACTTCTAAGAATGTCGAGGACCGCTTGTTCGTCTTGCTGGTCAATAAGAGGCCATCGTAAGGCATCTTCTTGTGGAAGAGTAACGGCAGGATTACCTCCGAGAATCGCAGGTTTATGTTCAGTAGAAGTTGACATTAGTTGGATTCGGTAGATTCACCAGCGATTGAGGAACGCATATCTGTATCAGAAATCACGTTCTTCATGTTGTAGTAATCCATCACACCAAAGTTTCCTTGCCTGAAGGCATCTGCCATCGCTTTTGGTACATCTGCCTCGGCGAGAACAACAATCGCACGGTTCTTTTGTTCTTCAGCCCTATATTCTGCTTCTTGAGCAACCGCCATCGCTCTACGCTTTTCAGCTTCCGCTTGAAATCGTGCTTTGTCAGCTTCCGCTTGGTGTGCTTGTAATGTCGCGCCGATATTTTCGCCAACGTCAACATCAGCAATATCAATGGAGAGAATTTCAAAAGCGGTCCCTGAATCGAGCCCTTTGGAGAGTACGGTTTTTGAGATGTTGTCAGGATTTTCTAAAACCTGCAAATGCGTTCCTGCAGAACCAATCGTTGAAATAATCCCTTCGCCAACACGAGCGATAATTGTTTCTTCAGTTGCACCACCGACGAGTCGTGCAATGTTCGTTCGCACTGTAACTCTTGCTCGTGCTCTAAGTTGAATACCATCACCCGCAACAGCATCAATTGTTCGTTTGCCAGCAGTGTCACTTGGGCAATCAATGACTTTTGGATCGACGCTTGTTCGAACGGCTTCCAAAATATCACGACCAGCAAGATCAATCGCAGTAGCGGTTTCCCATTGCAGATCAATTCTTGCCTTGTCAGCAGCAATCATGGCACGAACTACATTTGTGATTCGCCCACCAGCAAGATAGTGTGCTTCAAGTTGGTTCGTAGAAATTTCGATGCCAGCTTTTTTACCGCTAATTCGATTTATCACAACTGATTTCGCATTCACTTTCCGAAAACGCATCATGACAAGATCGATAAACCCAACTTTTGCTCCACTGACCCATGCCTGCAGATAGAGCCCGATGTACTGAAAAGCCATCGCTACGATGATGAGTAGAAAAATCCCACCAATAATGACACCACCGATAAGCCAACCTGACATTGCACCTAAGATAATCATACGAACCTCCTTCTTCTCATTGCGTTGCGTATTGTATCACTCTTGTTCAGGAACAACTCGAACTTTAACTTGGTTGTCGTACACAGAAGTCACTTCAATGGTCGATCCTTGCTCAATACTCCCAGTTTCTGCCATCGCATCGATGCGTTCACCGTCAATTCTGACAACTCCAACAGGTCTCAAGACAGTCACTGCAAGACCCTGTTTACCAACAAATGATTGAAGGGGGGCACGTTGTTCTTGCTGTCTTACATTGGTTCGTTGCTTTGCTTCGTCTTCGTCCTCTTCAACAATGCCGCCAAGTACCATCTTAGAAGCGAGTGGCGAAGCAGCCCAGATGCGGAATCCAATCCACGCAAGGACAGGCCCAAAGACGATGTAAAAGCCAGTTGCGATGAGTCCTACATTTGCGTCATGCATAAAAAACGCAATCAGAGAAGCAATAATTGATAATGCTCCAAGCAATGCAATGAGCCCACCGGATGGGATGAAAATTTCAATAAAGAAAAGAAGAATTGCAATGCCAATAAACACGAACGCCCAAATTAATGGTGAGGCATTTGCCGTAGGTGTAACTTGTACGAACAGATCCATCATGATTCAATTTCTTCGACTTCTATCGTCATTCCACTCTGCATGATACGGACTTTTGCACCCTCTGTTATCCAGCCACCTGTTGAAGAGGCGTCATAGACGATAGAATCCCGCTCAATTTTTCCACTCGGTCTCAAATCTGTAATCGCAACGGCTTCATCACCACACACAAGCACGGGCAGATCAGAAACTGATTGCTCAGCGACCTCAGTTTCTAAGACGAGTTGACGAATGGCATCGGCATTTCCAAACTGTTTGAGAATCAGCCAACTTCCAACAATTGCAAGGATGCAACCACCAACGACTGTTCCAAGCCCTGTGAGAAGTTGGGTTTGACCTGCAGATGTTCCAAGATCACCCGAAACAAAACTACCGATGATTCCGACGAACAAACAAGCGACGCCAGTAAAGCCAGTAAAGCCAGTACCTGGAATCACAAGAATTTCAACAAGGATAAGGCTTAGCCCGATGACAACAAATAACACATCCCACCACTGTGCAAGTCCAGCAAGCCAAGGTGCACCGATGAGCAATGCCATAGCTACAGCAGCCCCAATCCCAAAGAGCCCTGTTGAACCGGTTGCAAACTCAACGACAACACAGATAAGAAAGAGTGCAATGAGAAGAAGACGAATTGGCCAACTGATTAATATGCCAACAAGATTTTCTGACCACGTTGGCTTCATCCTAGTCATGGAGGTCGCGCCGAACCATGTTTGTAATTCTTGATCACTGCTGACAACATCTGTAACAAGTCCGTACAACGTTGCTTCAGCGGGTTTTAATGTCAGCAGTCTGTCATTCGGAACAATTTGGCGAATGAGTGTCCATTGCAAGGCATCGAGAGAGGTGAGTTTGTTTCTGCTTGAAGGTAACTGCTGTGCAAAATCAGGATCCCACGATGGGTTATCCTGTTGCAACCCTCCCTGCAATTGTGAAAGGGTTTCAAAAAATGGCGTGATTTGAACTTCGCTTGAGGGAGTTCCGATTGGAGAAAAATGTTGTGGCGGAGGAATACCAAAAATATCCTCATATTCATTTTTGTTCACGCAAGCAACTTCGCCGGTTTCGATATTTTTGATGAGCCATAACTCAATCCCAACACTGACAAATGCCTCAACGAGGTGTTCGTCATAATGATTTCTTCTTGCAGAATCGATCACTTCTGCAAGTACAGGAGATTCAATCTTTGCTCGTTCAGTTGCAGGTATTGGGATTCCTGTGGCATTGATTGGTGCAGCATCCCCAAATGTGCTTCCTTGAGTCACAATAATTTCTCTGCAAGCAAGTGCAATAATTGTTCCAGCTGAAAAAGCATGTGGACGAATCCATGCAACTGTGTTTTGATTTGTATTGTTTTTGATTTCATAACAAATCTGCAGTGTCGACATCAAATCGCCACCAGGAGTATTCAATTCAATCACGATTCCATCAGCATCTTTTGCTTCTTCTAATCGACGCTTAAATGACTGGGCGGTCACAGTATCAACTGGTCCCTCGATTGTGATGACAGCAATGTCATTTGCTTGCCTGTAACTTGGTACAGGCGATGGACTAGCAAGCAGCACAATCAATGCGATGATTAACTTCATATTCGCAGTATAAGTGGTTGGACGGTGTAACTGCGACGTGTCTGACACTAGCAATGCTGATTCTTTCGTGACCGGCACACCTGTGGTCTCACAGATGTGGCAGTCACAAAAAAAACAACCGCAGCAAAAATGCTGCGGTTGCTTTTAGAGTCAAATAGGTAAAGTGCTTAATCGTGAATGAATTCAGCGACAGAACCACCTTTTGAACCATCATCCTGTGCGTCGCCGCGTCGGACATGCGTCAAGATAATATCTGCACCTTGACCGGTATCAAGACCGCCAGGCATGTAGTCATTATCAACCGCTTGGTTCTCTTCTTCAAGGAAGAGATTGTCAGCTTCAGCAACGCCATTATCATTGATGTACGTTGATGAAATTGGGTAGAACGTGTCAAGGACTTCATTGTGTCCATCACCATAATTCACAGGACCCTTCCAGTCACGTTCGATACCGTGCAGAAGATTGGACCGAGAGTAAGGATCAGGTTCGCCGTCAACAGGTCCACGAGTTCCAACAACTGCAAATGACGCGGGGTTCCGAGCATTCACGGTCCAGTTTTGTTGCTTTCGTTTTCCAGTGAGAGGCATGATGCCATAACTGTTGTTAGAACCAACTTCAAGGTCATTGACTAATTCTTCATCCCATAGTGACCAACTGCTTCCAGATGGTCCTGGTTCATACACGTTGTAATCGTACGCTTCCATTGGATAGACGAAATCGCCTTGTTCAGTTGGAGCGAAGAGTACATCAGTGCTAAAGAGACCTTGCATCACACACATGGATAACATTGCTGCGTGATCATTCTCAGCTAGATTTTCAGGTCCTCGACCCTTAATAAGTTGACCAGTACTTCCAGCAAGCCGAGCTTCTAGACCGGGTGTTGGGTACAAACCATCATGAGATGGTGACCAGAAAGAAAATCCAGAAAAGATGCCCTTGATTTGGGTTTGATCTTTTGTAAGAAGTGCTTCAGCTCTTGCACGTCCGAGTGCAGGCATCAAGATGCTCAGTAGCAACGCGATAATCGACATTACGACGAGCAATTCGATGAGGGTGAAGCCCCTTTGCTTCGTATTGTGTTTCATAAATTGAAACCTCCAGTTGTAATCGTACAGCGAGTGTACGGTAGTTGCGTTAGTGTTATGGGAGCAAGATGTCATACGTTTGTCGAACATCATATTCAGTCGATTCAACGTTTAAAACAACAAAGTTATCACCACAAGCGCCGCCGGTATTACCAAGCGAGTCGTCATTGGTGTAATCTGTGAACTCAGCCATAAAGGAGTTGTCTCTAAACTGTCGCCAGTTTGATCGTGAGGTGTATTCCTTGTTATCAAACCACATGTCAGTTGCGTAATGGGATGAACCATCGCCCGAGACATACACGCCTTCCCACAATTCAGGGGGCCCGTAAAGAAGTAGTGTTGGTGAGTTTGAAAAATTTTGACCAAGATGATCTGTTGAAGTCCGAAGTTCTGGACCTCGACTCGCTAGCAACACAGTATTGCTTTCGCCATCTTTCCAATTATCTAATCGTTTTCCACACAGTGCGAGGTTCGCATACGAAGAGTGGCAGACGTCAGAAACACCAGCAGTACCACTAAAGTCCTCGGGTGTTGTTGTGTCGCCTTCACCAGTAAGGTCTGAGGAAAACAACGGATCCCAATATGAATCTTGTGCAATGTCAACCATTGCATAATCATAAGGAATCTCATCAGGATTAGCACCTTCATCGCCTTTAGCAGCGACCATAGGGTTTTGCTCATTAGAACTGATAAGAATATCAGGGCTATAGAAGTTTGAGCCAATCATAAATGAGTGTAGCCAGTTGGAATTGTTGATTGTTAAATCAGGATCGCCAATTCCTTGGACCTGACCTGATGTAATACCACCATAACCAGCGCCACCTTGAATCGTAACTGCTTCACGATTGATGTAGCCTGGGGTTGGGTATTGTTTTTTGTCATCGGATTCAGCATAAATCGAGTAAGACGAAACAACGCCTTTGACTTGTCCTTGATCTTTACGGACACGAGCGTTGCCGAGTGCTTTTGCGAGTGCAGGTAGGAGGAGTCCCATCAGCAATGCAATAATCGCGATAACAACAAGTAGTTCAATGAGGGTAAAACCTCGTGAGTTGCGTTTCATATTATTAATCTCCATTCATAAAACATGAGAACATTTGTAAGTTGCTACGGAGCTGATTGTGTTGACTTGATTTCTTGTATTACTTTCCTGACACAAAGCAACGAAGAAAGACAACGTCATCAAACTGTCATAGCAGTGACGAAAACTGACGGGCGTACGGTGTCTCATGACAACAACAACCCGTGGCGGTCTTCATCGAATCATCGATTGTTGAAGAACGCCGCACATGCCATCTCACACCAACAAGGTGCAGTGGCGTCGAAATGTCGACCAGTGCGGCGAATAATGTGCCTCTCGGCAATGAGTGCGGTCAACTGAATCGCGATAATAAAGTTGCCACGCCGGTCAGAGTCCCACAGAATACAGGGACATATACATTTTTGGGGGGGTGCTGGATGCAGTCAACTGTAAAATTCCCTTATTTTTGCTTATATTTGCTTATTTTTACATGTATAGACTTTCAATAAGCAAAAAACATGCTTGGTCCGATAAAATTAGCCTTGTTGAGCAATTTTAAAGGTGGCTTCGACCTCAACGGTTGCCCCAAGCGGAAGCCCTATCGAGCCCATTGCAACTCGAGTGTGTCGGCCCTGATCGCCGAAAACCTCAACCATCAAATCGCTGACACCGTTGGCAACTGTCGAATGACCTTCAAACCCAACATCTGATGCAACAAACACCCGTAACTGTAATACACCCTCAATACGATCAAGGTCACCTTCAAGAGTCGTGTTCGCAACTGCAATTGCATTTAATCCACATATTTTTGCTGCTTGGGTTGCGTTTCCAATCGATTGCTCGCTTGGAACTCGACCTTGATACGCCAACACACCATCGACCATTGGGATTTGACCACTCGTTCGCAGTTCGTTTCCAACAATGATCGCGGGGACGTAATTTGCCACTGGGATTGGTGCTTCGGGTAACGAATACCCAAGTTCATCAATTCGTTGAAGATGGCTCATTCATTCATCTTACCACGGCAGACACCCTCAAGAGACCTGCGGTATCATTCACAGCATGGAACTCTATATTGACACAGCAAACATCGATGAAATAAGAGAAGCAGCAGCACTTGGCGTCCTTGATGGGGTGACAACAAATCCAAGTTTGGTTGCAAAAGAGGGTGTCGACTTCCACCCACACATGGAAGAAATTTGCGCAATCGTGCCCGGACCCGTCAGTGCTGAAGTCATTGCTCTTGAGCACGAAGCGATGGTTGCAGAGGCAGATGACCTTCTTCAAATCGCAAGCAATATCGTCATCAAACTCCCTTGCACCTTTGATGGATTAAAAGCATGTAAAACACTTTCAGATCGAGGTGTGAAAGTAAACATGACTCTTTGTTTCCAGCCCCTTCAAGCATTGATGGTGGCAAAAGCAGGGGCGTATCTTGTGAGCCCGTTCCTTGGGCGAATTGATGATGTTGGTGGAGATGGAATGGAATTGATTCAACAAATCCGCACCATCTATGACAACTATGGTTTTACAACAAAAATATTAGCCGCATCGATTCGCCACCCGCTGCATCTCGTGCAATGTGCACTTATTGGAGCAGATGTTGCAACAGTTCCATTTAAAGTCATCAAGCAAAAAATGCAACATCCTTTAACTGAGAAGGGGCTTGCAGCCTTTCTTGCAGATTGGGAGAAGTCTCAACAAGAATGTTGCTCTTCTTAAAACTAGTTACAAGACCAGTAGCAGTGCAATCAGAATCATATTGACGATGACACTCACAATGAGCATCGGCAACCACATCGAAGATACATCTGATGTTTGTTGGGTTGCTGTTGATTGTGGGACTGGTTCGCTTGATGGAGTTGATTGAGCAACTTCTGCGAGCATGGCAAAATCTAACGTCGGTTGTGCGAATTGAGGCGACCCGCCACTTTGTACAGTGTCTAAATCTTCAATGAGATCAGAAGCATTTTGATATCGTAGCCTGACATCTTTTGCCATCATCATTTCAATGATTTGTGAAAAGCCTGCAGAAAGTGATGGATTCAGATGGTCAGGTGGAACGAGTTCTTGCTTGAGATGTCGGTGCATCACATCTGATGGATTCTTGCCAGGAAAAGGAACTTTACCTGTGACCATGTGATAGAGCGTAGCACCAAGACCATACAAGTCAGTCGCTGTCGTGATGTTTTTCTTCCCTCGGATTTGTTCTGGGCTAATGTAATAGGGCGTGCCGTATGCTCTGCCAGCTTCCGCTTCGGCAGCTTCTCGGTCGCCAAGGGCACGGGCTAAACCAAGATCGGCAAGTTTTACATCGCCATTTTTTGCAATCATGATATTCTTTGGTTTGATATCGCGGTGAATGAATCCTCTTTCGTGAGCGTGTTGTAATGCTTTTGCAACTTGTCGAATAATCGGCAATGCTTCTTCTTGTGATAGTTTTTTCTTTTCAATAATTTGATCGTACACAGTGGTGCCGTCTACATACTCCATCACAAAATAATGGTATTCACCAGACTGCCCAACGTCATACGCCTGCACAATGTTTGCGTGATTCAACTTTGCAGCTGCCCGGCCTTCTTTGTAAAACCGTTCGAGAAACTCTTTGTTTTCAGAGAATTTTTTTGGAAGAACCTTAATAGCAACGGGTCGATCGAGACTTTCTTGTTGCGCAAGAAAAACCGTCGCCATTGCACCAGCGCCAAGTTTTCGAATCATTCGATAGCCCTGAATCCTTTGAGTGGATTTCCGAGTATCAAAATCAGTTTGCAGTCGATCAAGCTGACGCCTTGTGACAAAGTTGTGATTGACCAAAATGTCTGCAAGCGTGTGTCCAGTTGCATTTCCATCAGAATCTTGAAGGAGATTAGAACATTCGCTCAATTCTTCAGTCGTCACGAGCCCACTATCTACGACAAGTATTCCAAGAATCGTCTCAAATCCAAATGTTGAAGCACCCGGACTTCCGGTTCGCTCTCCATTCTTGGGTTGCAGAACATCCCCAGCGGGCGAATCCGATCCATTTGTCATGTTTTGTTGCTCTTCACTCATTGCTGTTTTGTGCTTCTTTTTAAAGTGTTGATTCCAAATGGACTTCTGTCAAGTCAGACATAGGATGAATCTCTATTTTCAATAGAATCGTACTCACGGTACGATGCCCACTTCCATGTCACCCGTCACCCCTCAACGCATCCTATTTATTCGTCCAAGTGCCCTTGGCGATGTCTGTCGTAGTGTTCCTGTGGTGGCGAGGTTGAAAAAAAGGTGGCCAAATGCATCAATCGACTGGCTCGTGCAATCTGAATTCGTTGAGGCAGTGAGCGAACATCCTGCTGTCAATCGAGTCATCCCATTCCCCAGACAATCGCTGCGGCGATGGTATTTTCCCAAGGGGTTCATCAAAATGGTTTCATTTCTGCGAAGTTTGAAATCTCACAAGTACGACCTTGTCATCGATGGGCAGGGCTTGGGCAGAAGCGGACTCTTTGCGTGGGCAACCGGTTCGCCTATTCGTATTGGTCTCGCATCAGCAAGGGAGTTTGGTTGGTTGGGGTATACAGAGAAAGTACAAACGACTTCTGAACATACGGTTGAGCAGATGTTATCACTCTGCAATCACATCGGCGCTTCCGATGGCATTGAGATGGAGTTGTACTGCAACGTCAACGACACGCATTGGTGGGATGAATATCGAGAAGCAAACGTAATCGAAGAATATGCAGTTATTGCCCCAACCTCAAGATGGAAAAGCAAGCAATGGCCAATCGAGCGATTCATCCTCGTTGCTCAACACCTTCAAGACCAAGGCGTACACGTTGTAGTTGTCGGCGCACCAACAGAAACCTCTCAAGTGTCAACTCTAATTGCTCTCGATGGAATCACGAACCTACTGCCTTCGATGACAATTGGAAGATTGATGGCTGTCATTGCTTCTTCAAATATTGTAATTGCGAATGACTCCGCGGCACTGCACATGGCGGTTGGGTTCAACCGAACCCTCATTGGGTTGTTTGGGCCAACGAATCCAAGTAAAGTAGGACCATACAACAATCAAGATGGCGTGATTGCTGCAACAGTTGATTACAACATGGTGCATTATCGAGACTGCACTCCTACAACTCAAGCCATAGAACAAATTGAAACGAGTGAAGTTCTTGACAAAGTCGATCAACTTTTGAAAGTTACGACGAAATGACATGCTGGGATAAACCAATCGTGCTCGCAAGTTCATCAGCAAGACGAGCGAGTTTACTTTTGAATGCTGGCATCGAAGTCATTCAATGTCCTCCAAGCATTGACGATGGAGTGTTTAGATGTGGTTCAATGTCTGTGTCCCGTTGGGTACAAACCCTCGCGGTGTTAAAAGCACAACATGTTCGTCTACATTACCCCGAACCTGTTGGGACAGTTCTCGCTGCAGATACTGTTTGTGTCGTGGATGAATGTATCCTTGGCCAGCCAACATCAGAAGAAGATGCCAGAGCCATGCTTCTTCAAATGGTAGGCAGGGCTCACGAAGTCTATACAGGGTGGTGTCTAGTTTCACTAGGCAGCAACCAAATGAAAAGTGGATTCGAGAAAGCAACGGTCACAATCAGAGACGTTTCTGTTGAAGAAATTGAACAATATCTACGTACTAAACTTTGGAAAGGGAAGGCTGGAGGGTACAATCTCTCTGAGAGAATTGACGCAAATTGGCCGATTACTTGTCAAGGTGATCCCACGAGCGTGATGGGTTTACCAATGGAACGAATGACGAAAGAACTTTTCCGGAGTTGCACGTAGATGCAAACACCCTTACCAAGTTGGTTGAACTTTTTCGCAATCCCTATGTCATGGTTGTATGGTGGAATTGTACGTGTTCGCAATCGATATTACGATCGAGGCAACAATGTGCATTCAATTTCTAAACCCGTGATTGCAGTTGGAAATCTGACGGTTGGTGGTACTGGAAAAACGCCATTGGTGACTTGGATTGTAAAGAGGTTACGTGAACATGGGCATCACCCAGCGATTGTCATGCGTGGCTATGCGTCGGTCGATCCTGAAAAAGCAGATGAAGCTGTTGAGTACAAAGAGAAACTCAAAGAGATTGATGTCATCGTCGGAGCAGACAGAGTTGCAACAGTAAATGCGTACCTTGAAGCGGGTGGTCAAGCAGATTGTTTCGTGATGGATGATGGTTTTCAACATCGTCGGATTGCTCGTGACTTAGACATCGTCGTCATGGACTTCTTGCGAGATCCATTTTCGCAAAAGATGTTACCTGCTGGTTGGCTAAGAGAACCAATTGAGGGATTACGCCGCTGCGATGCTGTTGTCGTCAGTCACGCAACTCGGTCTGAACCCACGTTCGCTGCAAAAGTCGAAACTGTTGCTGGTCATCCTCCAATCGCATGGACCACGCACCATTGGTCGGGATTAGAATTGCATGACCAAAATGGCCAACAGGAATGTTCCCTTGGCTGGCTCACTGGGAAGTCTGTTGCAGTTCGGCTTGGTATTGGATATCCCGGCCCAGTGATTGAAGCGCTTGTTCGGCTCGGAGCCAAAGTCGCAAAGCAATTGCATGCCGGAGACCATCAACCGTTTACTAGTGAAGAACTCAATGAACTTATTGAGACATCTTCTAGGGTTGATGCAATTGTCATGACCTTGAAAGATTGGGTTAAAGCGAAAGATGTCATTGATTTGCAAGCGATGAAATGCCCAATTGTTGTGCCAACCCTTGAATTAGACGTCGTAGAAGGGGCGCAAGCACTTGAAGCCAAACTTTTAGACGTATTCAAGTTACGATAAGCATTATGAGCAATCTATTTACACGAGTGTTACAGTTAAATGCACCCACAGTTCTTGTCGTTGGGGACTTTATGCTCGATGAAATCATCTCAGGTGATGCCGAGCGATTAAGCCCAGACGCTCCCGTGCCAGTTCTGGAAGTCCGTTCAACACAGTCTCGGGCCGGCGGAGCGGGGAATGTTGCTCGTTGCCTTGTCGCCATGGGGGCAAGGGTGGAATGCTTTGGTGTTGTCGGCGATGACAAGGAGGGCGAGTTACTCAAGCAACTCCTTCAATCGGAGGGCATTGGTACGACGCATCTTCTCAAAATCGAAAACCGGCCAACGACGGTGAAACGAAGCATTGTCGGTCTTGCACAACATCGCCATCCTCAAAAAATGTTCAGGCTAGACCAAGAAACGTGCGAGGAACTTCAAGATGAATATTGCCAGCAGTTGATTTCTGCACTCAATGAATCAATCCATCAAGCAGATGTTGTTTGTATCGAGGATTATGGAAAAGGCGTGTTGTCTGAAACATCGTGCAAGCGAGTAATCGAACACTGCAAAGACGCAGGTGTTGAAGTCCTTGTTGATCCTGCTGGACTTGAAGAGTATTCCAGATATCAAGGGGCAACTGCAATTACGCCTAACAGAAGTGAAGCGGAGAAAGCAACAGGAAGTCGTTTGCAAGACGACAGCATGATTGAGGGTGCAACTACGCTTGCAAAAACACTGTGCGATTCTCTGCATGTTCACGCAGCAATCATCACCCTTGATCGCCACGGTGCAATTTTGCAAGAGCAAGGAAAAGAACCTCAGCATATTCCAACCCGAGCACGTGTTGTGTACGACGTAACTGGTGCCGGTGACATCGTGCTTGCTGCCATTGCCTTTGGACGTGGAAGTGGACTAGATTGGCATGAATGTGTTGAACTTGCAAACGTTGCTGCAGGTCTTGAAGTTGAAGCGTTCGGTGCGACTCCAATTCCAATATCTCAGATCCATAAAGAGTTACTTACAATGCAATCAGATTTACTTGGAAAAATTCGTACTCAAGAAGAACTTGCCATTGAAGTTACCGCGGCAAAAGAAAGTGGACAACGAGTTGTGCTGACTAACGGTTGTTTCGATGTGATTCATGCTGGCCACGTTGCCTATTTACGCGAAGCATCGAACCTTGGTGACCTGTTAATTGTTGGTGTGAATTGTGATGAACAAGTTAAGGCTCAAAAAGGCGAAGGTAGACCAATCTACGAATGTCAAGAGCGGATGGATATTCTCGCTGAATTGCAGTGCGTGAGTTTTGTTGTTCCTTTTGATCAGCCAACAGCAAAAGAATTGATTGAATCAATCAAACCAGATTTGTACGTGAAGGGTGGCGACTACAAGCCAGAAGAAATCAATGAATATGCACTGCTCATGGAACTCTCAATAGATTGTCATGTGCTGACAGAGCGCCCCGATAGAAGTAGTAGTGAGGTTATCGCTCAACTCAAGGACGCGAATTCATGATTCCACTAAAGGAATACGCTTCTCGCAGAGCAAAAGTGATCAAACAACTGAAGAGTGCAACGGGGGTTGTGTTTGCGGGCGAGTCTAATGGTGAACTCACATCAACGTGGCGACCACACCCACACTTTGAATATCTCACTGGAATTACCAATGAGCCTAATGCAATGCTCTTGTTTGATCCAACAAATCCAGTTGCGTTTAAGAGAGAAATACTTTTCTTGTCTGCCCGAGATCCTGAAGTTGAACAATGGGATGGAATCCGTTTGCCTCTAGGCAGTGAATTGAAAGAGAAAACTGGATTTCGAACAATTCTCCGCAAGCGTCACCTTTCGTATGTTCTTGGCGACATCGCATCGAGAAACAAAATGTTTGCAACGTTGATGCCTCATAGCAAAATTGATTCCTCAATTTCAAAAGACATGGAGTTGTGGGAGAGTATTGCAAAGCGAACACCAAATTGCGAGTTAACCGATTGCTCGAACGTGATTCCACAATTGCGCAGCGTGAAGTCTGCTGCTGAAATTCGAATGATTCAAGAAGCAATCGACATGACTGCTCGTGGTTTTGCTGACGCAATGGCGTTTGTAATAGAAGGTGTAAATGAATATCAAGTACAAGCAACCCTTGAGCATGGGTACGCGATGGCAGGTGGCAGGGGAAGTGCATTCCCATCAATTGTTGGTGGAGGAATCAATAGCACAGTGTTGCATTACAAAGAGAACAACCAAGATTTGAAATCAGGGGACATGGTGTGCATCGATTCTGGTGCGTTCCATCAGGGATATGGTGCAGATATTTCTAGAACGATTCCTGTGTCTGGAAAATTCTCAAAGAGGCAAAAAGAACTCTATAACATCGTTCTTGAAGCAGAAGAAGCGGCGATGAAAGCAGTGAAGCCCGGCGTGACAATCAACGAACTCGATGTAGTTGCAAGAGCAGTGATTAACAAGGCAGGATATGGCGAGTTTTTTATCCATGGCATCGGGCACCATCTTGGTCTTGAAACGCATGATTCTTGCGGACCCCCCGCACCTTTGAAGAAAGGTGCAGTGATTACCATTGAGCCGGGAATCTACTTGCCAGATGAAGCGATTGGAATTCGCATTGAAGATGACATTTTGGTTACTGCAAATGGGCACAACAATTTATCAAAAGCAATTCCAAAAACAGTTTCAGCAATTGAAAAAACAATGGCTGTGTAATGGAAGAGTACGACGAACAACAAATGTCTGATGCTGCGTGGTGTTTTCTGCGGAGCAATACAACAGCATCAGTTACATTTGGCGAGAACACGGTTGATGTTTCGTATGTCATCATTCCTGATGGCAGGCTCGTCATTCCTGCAATGGTTGCGATGCTTCAGCCATGCGATATTGTGATGTACGTGCCAGAGTACATGAACGATTGCATGGAAATGCACGTGTCCTTGTTTCAGTTCAAAGAAGTGGGCGAGGACGGATGCTTTGCAGATCGTTGGCGTGTGTATCATGGAGAGCCACCAGACACACAATGGGCGTTTGTTGATATCGACGCTGCTCGATTTCATGAATTGTTTATCGACGGCGAAACACTCTGCAGATCAAACCCACTTGCAGATCTTGAGCCATCGATTTGTAAAACGTTGAACGCAAAACAAGATGTGGTTCGTGCTGTGTGTAAAGAAAAAACAACTGTTGACATTCAATCACCTTTTGTCGTTGGCATTGACCCGCTTGGTGTTGATGTTCGAGCACCATTTGGCATTGTCAGAGTTCCTGCAGATGCGCAGTTTGGTACTGCAGAAGACGTGCTTGCATTTTTTGAGTGAGTCGACGTGACTGGCACACAAAAGCGAAGGCGGAGTGACAGTCACGCCCGATTAGGGTCAGACCCCTTGGTAAGTCAAAAAATTGCTGCACTCAACAGAGAACAATTAGACGAAAGACGTTCCACTCAACAGTTGAGGGTCAGACCCAGTGACAGTCACACCTGCCAACATTGTTGTTGCATCGCCGCTTGCAACCGAAACATCTCCTCTCCATGCACCACATCACATCCAACACCATTCGCTTGAAGAAGAAGAGGGGTTTCTTTCGGGTTGTACACAGTGTCAATCACTCGCATCTGACTTTTTAACTGAAGCCATGGCGTGAGTGCTTGAAGCGGGTTCCCATCTAGATCGTCACCACCACTCATCCCAATTGGCGTGCAATTCACGATGGTGTCAATGTTTGTAAGCCCATCTGTTGCGATATTGCAATCAAATTCTTTTGCAAGTGCCGCAGACTGTTCATCTCGTCTTGTTGCAACAAAGACTTCAGCTCCATTTGTTTGTAGTGCAACGATTGCAGCCCTTGCAACGCCACCACCACCTAAAACGAGCGCTCTAGATGAGCCCCCAGTCAATGAAATTAAGGCCGAAACATCAGTATTTGTTGCAGTACTTGTTTGATTTGTGATGGTGACGGTATTCGTTGCACCAACTTTGGTGCAGATGTCATCATGCGAATCAACAAGTTTCATCATTGCTTCTTTGTGTGGAATTGTCACGCTCGCTCCTGAAAAATTCAGTGACGCATCATGTTGTAATTCTCCAAATGATGCTTTGAGATGTTCAATTCCTTCTGGAATGTGAAAAGGGAGATAGACAGCGTCAGTTCTAGCAACTTGAAACGCAGCATTGTGAAATTGTGGACTTGCAGAATGTGCCACGTTGTTTCCAATGATGCCATACACTTTTGTTGTGCTGCTTATTTCATGAATGTTGTAGATTGACTGAAACTCGCGAATTGTCGGCTGCCCTGTGGCGGTTTGTTCATGCCCATCGATTGAGGCGTACGTTGCAAACCCGCCGAACTTTGGGGCAAGAATTCGGCTCATGACGCCATATTCACCCATACACATTGCAATCATTGGTTTTTGTTTCGTCTTTAACAATTCAAACGCCTCAATGTTGTCACGAATCGACCGAGCACGCCAGACAATCTTCACAACATCTGCTTCTGTAACCTGCTGCATTTCTTGTGCTCGTTGCAACAAATTTTTCGGTCTCGAATTGACATCGTGCCACGACAGAATGATGCCCGTTGTTTCTAAAGCAAGAGTGTCTATCAGCGAGGGTTGCCTTGACAGTGTTTCAAATTCGATGTCAATATAGCGGGGCGGATGCTCACTTTGCAACGCTACTTGATACAACGCGATTCGCTCTTCTTCATCGCCTTCAAAAAAACCACCTTCAGAAGCGCTTCTGCACGTGACAATTGTTGGAATAGGTGAAGCACTTAGCAGGTTGGGAAGTTCTTCTTCAATTGCGTGCAAATCAAGAGAGTCAATTCGAATCTCAAGAAGATCTGCACCTTCAAGTTGGTCTGGTACTTTTCCGTAACAAGACGCAATCAGTAACGTCATGACGAAATGATGTTCCGAGCACCAGTCGCAAATGCATCGTGTGACGCACGAACGAGATCCATCGTCACCCCGCCAAAAGAATCAAGGAAACATGCAGCTATCTCAAACCCAACGACATTTTCCATCACAACACTTGCAGCGGGCAGTGCGCAGACATCAGATCGTTCATAATCTGACCGTTCTGCCTCGCCGGTTTCTAGATTCACGCTGTCCATCCCTTGCAACAGAGTTGAAATTGGTTTCATAGTGCCCCGAACGACAATTGGCATTCCATTACTCATGCCCCCTTCGATACCGCCTGCGTGATTCGTTGGCCTTGTAAAACCAAAGTGACAGGAGTTTGATTCGCTTGCAGAATAATGAATTGGGTCATGGACTTCAGATCCCTTTCGTTTTCCACACTCTGCACCCAATCCAATTTCCACAGATTTGAATGCTTGAATGCCCATCACCGCGCCCGCGAGTTTTGCATCTAACTTTTCGTTCCATTGCACACATGAGCCAAGCCCTATTGGGCATCCAAACACATGCGTTTCACACAACCCACCAACTGTGTCTTTTTCTTTCTTAGCGTTCTTGATGTGTTCAATGATGGCTTTGCAGGTTGCGTCGTCTGGGCAATAGACAGCGGAATCATCGCGAGCATCACGAACTTGCTGCCAATTGTCCCTTGACACTTCAGTTGGTGCACATTCATCGAGCATGCCACGAACAAAACCGAACACCTCGATGTCAAACTCGCGAAGAAGACACCGAGCAATTACCCCAGCAGCAGTTCGTGCTGCAGTTTCTCGTGCACTTGCCCGCTCCAAAGTATTTCTGCAATCAGTTGTTAACCATTTGATTGCGCCAGCAAGATCGGCATGCCCTGGCCTTGGTCTGTGAATAGCGGGCGTTACTTCATCATCATCAAGTCGGCTATCGTTATTTTTAATTTGGACAACAAGGGGTGCGCCTGTTGTCACACCATGGCGAACACCTGCAAGAAATTCGGCTTGATCTTTTTCAATGGCTTGCCTGCCACCGCGACCATACCCGCCCTGTCTTCGATGCAATTCATGATTAATGAAATCAAGATCTAGCGTGAGCCCCGCTGGCAAACCCTTTATAAGAGCGATGCCGCAAGGTCCATGTGATTCTCCAGCAGTGCTGCAAGTTAATGTCATGCAATGATTGTACACATCCTATTGATTATGCTGTTGGTTGAGGTGTGCCATCAACCTTACTAAAAGTGAGTTCTTCTCCAGAATATCCAACTTCAATGGTGTCACCCGCCTCGTAGTCACCCTGCAGAATGCCAGTAGCAATCGGATTTTCGACATGATGTTGGATGACTCGTTTAAGTGGTCTCGCTCCAAATTGTGGGTCATAACCCTCGTCACAAATTGCCTTGACTGCTTCATCGCTGACATCGAGTGAAAGCCCGCGATCTGCAAGGCGAGAACGTAAATTTCGAAGTTGAATCTCAACAATCCCGCTTAACTGCTCGCGAGTGAGTTGATGGAAGACAACGGTGTCATCAATTCGGTTGATGAGCTCGGGTCTTAAACTCTTCTTAAGGATCCCAAGAACTTTCTCCTTGATTTCATCTTGGGATGCCCCGTCGTCACTCATTGCCAATAATTCTGCTGAACCAAGGTTGCTTGTCATCACGACGATTGTATTTTTGAAATCGACTGTTCTGCCATGACCATCTGTGAGATGTCCATCATCAAGCACTTGAAGCAATACATTTGATACATCTTCATGTGCTTTTTCCATTTCATCAAACAAGATGACGCAGTATGGTCTTCGGCGAACGGCTTCGGTGAGTCGACCGCCTTCTTCATACCCAACGTATCCAGGAGGTGCACCAATCAATCGAGCGACAGCATGTTGTTCCATGAACTCACTCATGTCAATTCGTACAAGTGCTTCTTCAGTATCAAACAAAAATTCAGCGAGTGCTTTACAAAGTTCAGTTTTTCCGACACCTGTTGGTCCGAGGAATAAAAATGAGCCAATCGGTTTGGTTTCATCGCTTAAGCCAGCGCGACTTCGCCTGACGGCTTCGGACACTGCTTCAACAGCTTCGTCTTGTCCGATGACTCGGTGCTCAAGAACAGATTCCATTCGTAACAATTTTTCTCGTTCTCCTTCAACGAGTCGAGTTGCAGGAATACCTGTCCATCTTGCAACAACTTCTGCAATTTGTTCAGCATCGACTTCCTCGCGAACCATATTGAGACCACGTTCACGTCGTTCTTTTAATTTTTCTTCCGCGCCTTTTAGGCGAGCATCAAGTTCAGGGACTTCTCCATACTGAATTTTTGCAGCACGTTCTAAATCTCCTTGCCGTTGTGCTTGCTCAAGTTCGGTTTGTTTTGAATCAATTTCGGTTTTCACTGCGCGAATCTCTTCAAGTTCAGCTTTTTCAACGTCCCACCGAGCAGTAATTTCTACATTTTGTTCACTTAATGATGCAATCTCAGACTCAACGCCTTGAAGTCGTTCCCTCGCGTCTTTGTCGGTTTCCATCTTTAACGCTTCTCGCTCGATTTCAAGTTGCATAATTTTCCGTCGTAACTCATCGAGTTCAGCGGGCATCGAATCATTCTCGATGCAGAGCCGGCTTGATGCTTCATCAAGTAAATCGATGGCTTTGTCTGGTAAAAATCGGTCGGCGATGTACCGTTGGCTGAGTTTTGCAGCAGCAACAATTGCACCGTCTTGAATGCGTACACCATGGTGGGCTTCATATCGAGGTTTTAGTCCACGCAAAATGGCAATCGTTTCTTCAACAGATGGTTGGTCAACAATGATGGGTTGGAACCGCCGCTCAAAGGCGGCATCTTTCTCAATGTGTTGGCGGTATTCGTCAAGGGTCGTTGCGCCAATACATCGAAGGTCACCTCTTGCGAGTGCTGGTTTTAAGAGGTTACCAGCACTGACGGCGCCTTCTGCAGCACCTGCACCAACAATTGTGTGGAGTTCATCAATGAAAAGAATAACTTTTCCTTCGCTTGCGGTGACTTCTCGCAAGACGGCTTTCAGTCGTTCTTCAAATTCTCCACGAAACTTTGCTCCTGCTAGAAGTTGTCCGACATCGAGTGCTATGATCGTTGATTCTCGCATCGTTGATGGGCAATCACGATTGACAATTCGCAGTGCAAGTCCTTCGGCAATTGCAGTTTTACCAACACCCGGCTCACCAATGAGTACAGGATTATTTTTTGAACGACGGCTTAAGACTTGCATACACCTTCGTATTTCTTCATCTCGCCCAATGACAGGATCAAGTTTTCCACTTCTAGCTAGTTCATTTAAATCTATGCCATACTTAGAAAGTGCTTCAAACTGTGTGTCACCACTTGCGTCTTGAACGTTTGTCACTCCAGATTCCTTTCGAATTGTTTCGATTGCTTTTGTCATCGAAGAGTTTGTGATGCCACTGACATCTAACACTTCCTTTGCTTCACTTTTTTCTTTTGTGAGTGCGAGAAGTAAGTGTTCAACAGTTGCATGAGAATCATCCATAGATTTTGCGATTTGCAACGCGTCGTTGAGGATGTTCATGACTGCGGGTGATGTTTGGGGTTGTGTGCCTGATACAGTAGGTAGTCGATTGAGCCCAGCGGTGGTGAGTTCCTCTACACGAGCAGCGTCACCGCCCGCTCTGGTAATTAATGACCTTGAAATTCCATTTTCGTCAGCAACGAGTGCTAGAAGAAGATGCAATGGCGAGAGTTCACTGTGTTGCATTGAGGTCGCAATCGAAAGTGCTTCAGAGAGCGCTTGTTGCGAGAGCGTTGTGAATTTTTCCATTTTCATATTACAAATCATAATCACAAGAAGTGTGCCAAGTTGAAAGTGGTTTTATACGCGTTTAAAGTGGTATGGAATGCCGAATTGGCAGGACAATCGTACACTGTTCATGTTAGGATGAAATTTCAATGAACGGACGAGTAAAAGTACGATTAATTTTGGCAACTGCCATCATCGTGGTTCTCGGTACTGGGTTTCTGCTCTTTCTTAATCTCTTTCGTTCACCACTTGAAGGTGAAAAGTCGTTTGATTTTGGAGTTGTGCAAATAGATAGACCTCACTCTGTTCTTGAACACACTTTTTCCCTCACGAACGTGACGGACCACGCTTTGAAATTAGTTGATGCTGTGCCAACTTGTGGATGCACAACAACGGAATGGCCACAAGAACCCGTTGGGGTAGGTGAACAGTTAGAAATTCCGATTCATCTGAAAATACAAAGAAGTCATCACCGATCTTCTAAAGTGAGATTAATTTTTGAAACAGGGGAGGTAGTCGTTCTGCATATTGAGGGAACAGGTCGGTTCAAACAGCCCCTACGGGTGCTTCCACCTACAGTGAAGGTTGTCAACGGGCTGAAAGACGGCTCTCGGAACATGTTCATATTGGAATGGGATGAACTTTCATCACCAAAAATACCTACATTTAACGCGCCAAAGAGTATTCGGGTTGAACCAGAGGAATGGGCGCTTTCAACTCGAAAAGATGATCAACTTGGTACTCCAGCCCAATGGACGCTTCAAATCTACACGTTCCTAGATGGTCCTCTTACAGAAGGAAGTGAGTTGATTGTAGAGATGGAGAACGCGCCACCGTTTCACGTCCCAATCGAACAAGTTGATCACTTAGACCGCCCCAGGCCCACATTTGACCCAAATCACCCAACCTCACCCAATCTTCGATGATTGATACACACTGTCATCTCACGAATGCTCAGTTGTCTCATCGAATCGATGAAGTCCTTGAGAATGCAAAAGCCGCTGGAGTGCATACGTGCATCACCGTTTCGACAGATGGAGATGACGCCATCTTCGCTCGTGAAGTTGCGTCAAATTTCAACTCTGTGTATTTTTCTTCAGGAATCCACCCATTACACGCAGATGGTGAATGGAAGTGGAAAGAGGTTGTTGCGGCATCTAAAGACCCTAAATGCTTGGCGTGGGGGGAGTTAGGGCTCGACCGACATTACTTTGAGCCAGTGTTTGAACTTCAAAAACAACTCCTAGAAGAGCAACTTGCCCTTATTGAGCAGGAAGATGGTGGTGTAGGGAAGCCCATTATTGTGCATTGCAGAAAAGCAGTTGACGACCTGCTGCCAATTTTTCGGGCAAGTTCACTATCGAGCGATCGATTCGTTTTTCATTGTTTTACAGAAGGCAAAGAAGAAGCAAAGCAAGTGCTTGATTTTGGAGCGATGATTAGTTTTACTGGGGTCGTAACGTACAAAAATGCATCGGAAGTGGCTGCAGCAGCACAACTTGTGCCCTTGGAGCGGATGATGGTCGAAACGGACGCCCCATATTTGTCACCAGAGCCAGTACGGAAGATTCGCCCGAACGAGCCACAGTTTGTCACACACACTGCATCATTCCTCGCCGAATTGTTCGGAATCTCACTAAGTGAGTTTGAGCGTCAAACAGATCAGAACGCCACCACATTTTTCAATATCCCGTGTGGTGTCTGACACCATATAAAGACAAAGTCGTCAAGTTTTCAAAATTGGATGCTAAACCCCCTTGTGGGTAGCCAGAAGCCCACTATCATATGCAACTTTATCGTACTCTTTTAGGCCACCGATGGTCTAGTTCTTTTTTATTCAAACTTAATAATTGGAAAGCGTAAACCCAAAACACTCCAATGATCAACGAAAGATTCACATTCCCACGTTGGACAAATCTTGCGCTTCCCGCAATTATTTTTGGTGGTTTAACTGCACCTTTGTATGTTGCGATTTTAGTTGCGTATGGTTTCAGCCCACAGTCAACAGATGTTGGGTACATGCCAGAGCAACCAATTCCTTTTAGTCATAAGTTGCATGCAGGTGAACTTGGATTAGATTGTCGGTACTGCCACAACACAGTTGAAAAAACTGCGCACGCTGCAATTCCTCCGACTGAAACGTGCATGAATTGCCACGCTTCAATTCACCCACAAAGTGAAAACTTGCAACCACTCTTTGAAAGTTATGAAACAGGAATGCCAATCGAATGGGTTCGTGTGCACGACCTTCCTCAGTATGCTTATTTTAACCACAGCGCACACGTTACACGAGGTGTAAGTTGCGTAGAGTGTCACGGTCGCGTTGACACGATGGAAGTCGTGTACCAACACGAAACTTTAAGCATGGGTTGGTGTTTGGAATGCCACCGTAACCCTGACCCGCACGTTCGAAACCCAAGTTTAGTGACGCAACTTGATTGGGGACTGGATATGTCTGCAGCAGAGAGAATTGCTGATAGCGCTTCTTGGCGTACATTTAATAATTTAAACCCATCACAGGATTGTTCAACATGTCATCGGTAAATGAGCAGAACAATCAACCAAAGTGGTGGAGAAGCGTTGATGAAATCAACACCTCAAACTTTTCAGACTACACAAATAAAGATGAATTTCCAGAAGGCGCATCAGAACTGTTTGCAACTGGAAATGATCGCCGTCACTTCTTAAAAATAATGGGCGCATCGATGGCACTCGCTGGCTTAGGTGTTGCGGGTTGTCGAAGGTGGCCAAAAGAATACATTGTTCCGTATGCACACCGACCAGAAGGAACAATGCCCGGAATACCCGAACAGTACGCAAGTTGTTTTGACTTCGGCGGTATTTCACAAGGCGTGCTCGTGACGAGTAATGATGGTCGACCAACAAAAATTGAAGGCAACCCACTACACCCAGACAGTCAAGGAACAACGGATGCATTCACCCAAGCAGAGATTCTTGATTTATATGATCCTGATCGAAGCAAAGGCGTGACGTACGATGGTGATGAATCTTCACTCATTGCGTTCAAAGAATGGATTGCAACGTATCTTCCTGAAAAAGGTAAAGGGATCGCAGTTCTAACAGAACCATCAAGTTCTCCAACATTCCACAGAATGCGTCGAGCGTTCATGAAGAAAAATCCAGAAGCAAAGTGGGTTGAGTACGCACCACTTGCAAACACAAATGAACAAGCAGCACTTCAACACGCTTTTGGGGGTGATTGGATGCCAGTGTATGACTTCTCAAAAGCAGAGGTCATCGTTTCACTCGATGCTGATTTTCTAGGTGCAGGTCCCATGCAAGTGCCGAACACGCGTGGCTGGGCAGCGGGGCGCAAAGTCAAACACGGAAAGATGAGTCGATTGTGGATGGTTGAATCTGGGCTTTCAGTGACAGGTGCCAAGGCAGATGAACGTCAAGCGATGCGCCCCTCGGACATCCTCGCCATTCTTCATGACGAACAGATTGACCTAAAAGTGTCAGGAAACTTGACCGCAGAACAATTGCAATGGGCTGAAAAACTGAAAGCCGATTTTAATGCAGCAGGAAAGCACGGGCTGGTGATCGCTGGTGCGAGTCAACCACCAATTGTGCATTACATCGCAGCTCGCTTGAATGAACTCATTGGTGCAGTGGGCACGACGGTGTCATACCGAACTGTGGAACGTGGTCAAACAACCACCATTTCTGAATTGGCTGCGGGAATGAATGATGGAAGCATTCAAGGCGTCATCATCCTTGGCGGGAACCCTGCATTTGATGCTCCAAGTGAACTTGATTTTGCCGCGGCACTTCGTGCTCTTCCACTCTCAATTCATCACTCCTATTCCAAGAACGAAACCTCTCAAGCATGTAAATGGCACGTGAATGCAGCCCATTGGCTAGAGGCTTGGGGAGATGGCCGGTCCTCTAACGGGACGAATTCAATTGCTCAACCATTGATTGAGCCACTCTTTGGTGGTATTTCCTCTTCAGAGTTTCTTGCGATTCTAAGTGGTGAAGATGTCACCGATAGCCAAACTCTTGTTCGCATGACATTTGATTCCAGTGCAGACCAGTGGAACGCTGCTTGGCGAACTGCAGTCCATGATGGAATCACTGGTAAGGGTGCAGCGCTTGAAACTCCACCTGTTAATCGGAAAATGATCTCGATGGAAGATGCTTCCACACCTACAGAAAGTGGAATGGAAGTCATCTTTGTTCCTTCAGCGTCAGTATGGGATGGCAAGTTTGCGAACAACGGTTGGATGCAGGAACTTCCAGATACGATTACAAAACTAACGTGGGACAACGCTGCTCTGATTTCACTCGCAACGGCTGAACAGTTGGGTGTCAAGCAGGGTGACATGCTCAAGATTACAGTTGGGTCCAATTCAATCCAAATTGCTGCACTCCCAGTTCCAGGCACAGCAGATGATTGCCTCATCCTTCCTCTTGGTTATGGCAGGAAGTTTGCTGGCAGAGTTTGTAGTGGAGCAGGAGTTGACGCGTATCCTCTTCGAACAAGCAAGCAGAGTTGGTCTGCTCCAGCAAAAGTAACACCAACTGGCGAGACTTACGAACTTGCAACAACCCAAATGCACTTTGGCGTGAACACAACACCAGGAAAAGGTGCTCAAGAAAGAATCCCACTCCTATACAGAGAAGGCACACTTGACCAATACAACGAAGACCCAGCGTTTGTGAAACATATCGGTCACGTGCCACATTCATTGTCCATTTATGAAGAACAACAGTTTGAAGGTGCTCAGTACAAGTGGGGAATGTCAATTGACCTCTCTACATGCACAGGTTGCAACGCGTGCATTACAGCGTGCCATGCTGAAAACAACATTCCAATCGTAGGCAAAGACCAAGTGTTGATGGGCCGAGAAATGCATTGGTTGAGAATGGATCGCTACTTCTCGTTTGAAAGTGACGGTCATGGCGGGTATGACGGAAATAAACTCACAAGGGTTGCAATTCAACCGCTCACCTGCCATCACTGCGAAAATGCACCGTGTGAAGAGGTTTGCCCAGTTGCAGCAACTGTACATGACACGGACGGCTTGAATGTCATGGTGTACAACCGCTGTGTTGGCACTCGATATTGTTCAAACAACTGCCCATTTAAAGTACGCCGATTCAACTACTTTGATTACTTCAGAAGAGATCCACTCCGATCAACGGGAATGTTACAAGTTCAGCCGGATTACTACGTCAAAGCACAATCGGGAGGAAAGACTTTACGTGCAATGCAATTTAATCCTGATGTCACTGTTCGAATGCGTGGTGTTATGGAGAAATGTACGTATTGCACCCAACGGATTCAACGGGCAAAGATAGCAACGAAAAACGCTTGGGTGAAGAAAAGCGACGCACAAAAAGCGGCAGATCCAAGAGTCACTATTCCAGACGGTTCGATCGTCACCGCTTGCCAGCAAGCGTGCCCAGCAGGTGTCATTGAGTTTGGTGACTTGATGGATGAAAATAGCCGAGTTTCAAAATTACAACAAGAAAAGCGTTCTTATGAAATGCTTGAAGAGTTAAACATCAAAACAAGGACGAAGTACTTGGCGTCTCTGACGAATCCAATTGATGGTGCAGTTCCAACTCATGGGGGAGGTCACTGATGACAACGATTCATGCCAATACAGGGGAAAATCCTCGCGAAAGAGCGCAACTCATCTTAGAACATTCAGATTTCGGCACCGTGACAAATGAAATCTTGAAGGTGAATGAATCACCCAAACCACCAAAGTCGTGGTATTTCGCGCTCGCAGTATCATTTAGTTTGATGTCAATGCTCGGCATCTTGATCGGATACCTCGTCTTTACAGGTGTTGGCGTTTGGGGAAACAACAATCCAGTGGCATGGGGTTACCCAATTGTAAACTTTGTGTTCTGGGTCGGCATCGGTCACGCAGGAACGTTGATTTCTGCAATCCTTTTCCTCTTTAGACAAAAATGGCGAACTGCGATTAACCGCTTCGCTGAAGCAATGACAATCTTTGCGGTGATTTGTGCAGGCACGTTCCCCGGTATTCATATTGGGCGAGTTTGGCTTGCATACTGGTTGTTCCCGATTCCAAACCAAATGGACATGTGGCCACAATTTAGAAGCCCACTGCTCTGGGATGTTTTTGCAGTTGGTACATACTTCACTGTTTCACTCTTGTTCTGGTATCTAGGGATGATTCCCGATCTTGCAACATTGCGTGACCGAACAACAACAAAAGTAAAATCAATTGCATATGGTCTCCTTTCTTTGGGATGGCGTGGCAGTATGCGACATTGGCACAGATATGAACGAGCGTATTTATTGCTTGCCGCACTTGCGACCCCACTGGTACTTTCTGTTCATAGTGTCGTTTCATTTGACTTTGCTGTTTCACAGTTGCCAGGATGGCACACGACAATTTTCCCTCCGTATTTTGTTGCGGGTGCAATCTTCTCTGGGTTCGCAATGGTGATGACACTTGCAATTCCCGCTCGTGAACTATGGGGTTTAAAAAACTTCATCACGATGCGGCACCTTGAGAATATGTGCAAAATTATTTTGCTCACCGGCTCGATGGTTGGATATGCATATTCAATGGAATTTTTCATTGCTTGGTATAGCGGTGAAATTTATGAATCTTTCGCGTTCATTAATAGAGCATTCGGTCCTTACAGCTGGGCGTACTGGATTATGGTGAGTTGCAATGTCATTACTCCTCAAATTTTCTGGTTTAAGAAAGCACGGAATAGCATTGCCATCATGTTTATAGCATCACTCCTTGTGAATGTTGGAATGTGGTTTGAACGATTCGTCATTGTTGTAACTTCACTTGCCAATGATTTCTTGCCATCAAGTTGGGGTATGTATGAACCAACATGGGTTGATGTGCTTACGTTCCTTGGAAGTTTTGGTTTGTTTATGACGTTCTTCCTCCTCTTCATTCGCTACTTACCAGTTTTGGCGATTGCTGAAATTAAAGCAATCATGCCTCAAGCTGATCCTCATGGACATGGTCATAGTTACTATGAAATGGAAGGCGAAACAGCAGCAACTGTAAAAGCCGAGGGGAGCGACGAATGAGTGAGCAGGTAAATGTAAACACAGTTGCCCGCGAAGATTTGTACGGTCTTGCTGCTGAGTTCAAGGATACACCAGGCATTTATCACGCTGCAGAGAAAGTACATGAAGCAGGATATAAATGGTTCGATTGCAATGTCCCATTTCCTGTTCATGGTCTTGATCGAGCGATGGGTGTTCGGATGACAATTCTTCCAGTACTCGTTTTCTTCGGTGGATTAACAGGACTTCTCCTCGCGTGTTTCTTGCAAATTTTTACAAACTCATTGGAAATCGATTTGTGGGCACTCGTGCCAGTGATTGGATACCAATTTGATGTTTCTGGTAAACCGTTACTTGGACCAGCAGCATTTGTCCCAGTAGCATTTGAGTTGACTGTACTGTTCTCAGCATTAACAGCAGTCTTTGGCACCTTTATCTTGAACAAGTTGCCAATGTTCTACCACCCTGTATTAAAAAGTCCATTACTTGCACGTGCAACTGATGACCGTTTTTATCTTGTGATTGAAGCAAAAGATCCTAAGTTTGTTCGCGATGATGTCGAAGCATTTTTGAACACCCTTGAACCCGAATCTGTGATTGCGTTGGAAAAATAAATGGCAACATTAATCAAACAAATTATTGATGATTTACTCAAGCCAATCCTGCGAGATGTTTGGGAAACTCCAGTGTGGATTAAGTGGACGTTAATTGTCATTACGTGTGCTGCAACAATTCCATTAGCCGTTATTTTCCGTGCTCGGACTGCTTCGAGTAACAAGCCAAAAATTCACATCATCCAAAACATGGACAATCAACCAAAATTTGTTTCTCAGGAAGCAAATGCATTGTTCCTTGATGACAGAGCGATGCGACCACGGGTAGAAGGCACGATCGCCCAAACGGGGATGGTTGGAGACACCCACAAATTTATGGGCATTGTTGATGGCGCTTGGGCAACTACTTATCCACCTGACATCACTGTCGACAAAGCATTTATCCAACGAGGACAGGAACGGTTTAACATTTACTGTGCACCTTGCCATGGCAAAGGTGGATTTGGTGATGGAATTATTCATGAACGTGCACAACAACTTGTTGAAACAGGTGTGAACGGAACATCTTGGGTTGCTCCAAAAAATATTCACGAAGACATCATCAAAGAACAGCCAGTTGGGCAACTCTTCAACACCATTACAAATGGTGTACGAACGATGTCTGGGTATGCTTCTCAAATTCCAGTGAACGATCGTTGGGCAATTCTTTCGTACATTGAAGCATTGCAAGTTTCTAGGCACGCAAGTTCGGATGATGTTTCTGGTTCAGAATCGCTACCCCAAAAAGATTCAGCCAAAGGGGGTGGTGAATGAAGTCAAGTGACATCCAAAACGACAACATCAAGTTACATGGCAAGGCAGCGATGATGGGACCCGTGCTTGCAATCATTGGGCTTGTTCTTCTTGGCGTCAGTGCATTGATTGGTGAGGGAGATGTCTTCTGGAAATCCTATCTATTCGCGTGGGTTTCAGCACTCGGAATCTGCTTAGGTGCATTGTTCTTTGTTCTTTTGCAACACTTAACACGTTCGGGTTGGAGTGTGTCTGTACGACGAATTGCTGAAGGAATGGCGAAGAACTTGTCATGGATGTGGATGCTCTTTGTGCCAATTCTCATTCTTGTTTTAAGCGGGAAGGGGAGTGTGTTGTATGACTGGGCAAGTGCAGAGTACATGGCAGACGCTCACATGCCTCACTCTAAGGAATCATTTTTGTCTCCAAACTTCTGGGCGATCAGAGCAATCTTCTTCCTACTTGTTTGGGCAGTTATAGGCACGCTGTATTTCAACTGGTCAACAAAGCAAGACAAAGATGGCGATGTCAGTTGGACACATAAGATGCAAAAGTGGGCACCCATTTGCATGATTTTATACGCCCTCACACAAAGTTACGCCATCATCGATTGGGTTATGTCATTGCAACCAAAGTGGTTTAGTACGATGTTCGCTGTGTATTACTTCGCAGCGTGTACAACGGCATTTTTCTCGTTTATCATTTTGTTCGCAAGATATTTACAATCAACTGGTCACCTTAAAAAATCAATTACAACTGAGCATTACCACGACCTGGGCAAATGGCTTTTTGGTCTAGGAGTTGTTTTCTGGGCTTACATTGGCTTCAGTCAATACATGTTGATTTGGTATGCAAATATCCCTGTCGAAACTGCTTGGTATATGGCACGTCAACTTGGTGGATGGGCTTCGATTTCAATCCTGCTCCTTGTCGGGCACTTCATTATTCCATTCCTGTTATTGATTACCCGATGGACAAAACGATGGCGATCTACCCTTCCACTCATTGCTGGCTGGTTGCTTCTCATGTTTATCGTTGATATGTATTGGCTCGTGATGCCAGTTGTTCCAGAAGGAGCAATTGAACACGCGTCATCGTATAACCAACTTGCAGAAACCGTCACCGCAGAAGAAATTGGATATGGGTGGAGTATTGTGAACTTCACGTGTGTCCTTGGAATGATTTCACTGGTCTTCGGTGGCACATTATTACAACTTCGAAAATGCAATCTTGTCGCAAGTGCCGACCCGCGACTAGATGAAGCCCTACACTTTGAGAATATTTAACTCCATTTATTAGAGATACCAATGAGCGATCCACACGAACAACCCAATCTTACAGAAGACCACGAAGACCCAGACGGCTGGGCAACATGGGCGATTGGAATTGGTGGGTCATTTCTCATGATCACGACAGTTGCATTCACATGTGGGATTTTTTATCGTGCCGCTACGACAGAAGCACTCGATAAAAACATAAATATTCGCTATGAACAACGAGATATGGTCATTGCCGCACAGCAAGCAGTTCTTGAAGAGTCTGCACACTGGGTGAGTGAGCGAAACTCAGATGACAGCGGAACAATTAACAAATTAGTGATTCCTATTGATCAAGCAATGGACATCGTCGCAGGGAACCACGCAAAATAATGAACACTTATTCACCATCTTGGCAACTTTTCTGTGCAACTCTAATGAGTTGTTCGGTGAGTGCTACGTTGACAGCAGGGCCAACATTCGCAGATGAAAAAATCCCCGAGCTAGAAGGTGTCGGAATCACAGAACATCTTGATCAGCAGATTCCACTTGACTTGACCTTTGTTGACGAAAATGGGAATGACATCGTGCTTGGTCAATACTTTGATGGCGAAAAACCAATCATTGTGACACTGAATTATTACAAATGCCCGATGCTTTGTAGTTTGACGCTCAATGGTTTAGTTTCTGGAATGGAAGAGATGGAATGGTCACTTGGCGAAGAATTTGAAGTGGTAACTGTGAGCATCAATCCAGAAGAGAAAGCACCGCTTGCAAAGAAAAACCAAGAGGGGTATCTTGGGCATTACGACCGAGTGGGTGCAGAAAATGGTTGGCACTTTCTAACAGGTGAGCAAGAGAACATCACAAAACTCGCAGATTCGCTTGGCTTTGGGTATGTGTTTGATCAGCAAACGGGTGAATTTCATCACACAGCAAGCATTATGTTCATTACGCCTGATGGGCGAATCTCGAAATATATGAATGATGTGCAATTTAGAGGTCAGGACCTTCGCTTTGCACTCATCGAAGCATCAGAGGGAAGAATAGGAACGACTCTCGATAAATTACTTTTGTTTAATTGTTTTCAGTACGACCCAGAACGTAACAGTTATACGCCAAGCGCTTGGAAACTCATGCGTACCGGAGCAGTGCTCATGCTCGTGGTTCTTTGTGGTGGCCTCGCAGTGCTTGGATGGACAACCCCAGAAAAATTACGTGCGACGAAGACCCATAAGGATGGACGTGACTCATGATTTATTCGACGTTGTCATCAATACTACTCGCAACGACGCAAGGGAAGCCAGCAAATTTCTGGTTGCCTAAACAAGCGTCGACAGTAGCTCAAAGTGTAGACATTACCTTTAATGTGATTACGTGGATTTGTTACTTCTTCTTCTTTGGAATCGTAGCAGCACTCATCATATTTATGATTAAGTATCGCAGGAAGGGGCATGAAGTTGTCGCAAGGGGACCAACACACAACACTGCACTCGAATTAACGTGGACAATTATTCCGATGATTCTTGTTGTTGTTATTTTTACAGTTGGAATGAAAGGGTATCTAAACTTACGCGAGGCACCTGAAGGGTGTTACGAAGTGCAAGTGACGGGTCAAAAATGGACATGGACATTTGATCATCCTACCTATGGTGCAACCCAAGTTGGCGAGTTAACTGTCCCAGTGAACAAACCAGTTCGATTGCTCATCACATCAAACGATGTGTTGCACAGTATTTGGATTCCTGATTTCAGAGTTAAAATGGACGCTGTTCCAGGTCGATATACTTCACTTTGGTTTGAAGCAACGGCTGTCGGTGATTACAACTTGAACTGCACTGAGTATTGCGGCATGGATCACTCCAAGATGTTTGCAATGGTGCATGTTGTTCCAGAAGAAGAGTTTGAACCAACGATGGTGAAACTTGCAAGTGAATACGAAGACATGTCAATTGGGCAACTTCCAGCATACGCGATTAATCGACTGTATAACCGATGTCAATCATGCCACTCTCTTGATGGATCAAGCGGCACAGGACCATCATTTAAAGGGTTGTGGGATAGAGTAAAAAGCGGCGACGTTTCATTTACCTCTGGAGAAAAACTGTCGAACTTGCTTGGAGACAACTCCGAATATGGCGAACCTGAAAATTACATCCGGACATCACTTGTAGACCCACAAGGGCACATCGTGCAGGGATATCTTGGCTCAATGCCATCGTTCCAAGGGCAATTGAAAGATAAACAAATTACGGCAATTATTGAGATGTTTAAACATCTCGATGAAGTCACCGACGAAGCAGGGAACATTACGGTGAACCCAGACGGAACACCAAGGCAATAACGATGACGACTTTGACACCAACAACACCAACTGATAATTACCTCAATCACACCAAGGGGATTATGTCATGGTTGTTCACACTAGATCACAAGCGGATTGGTGTGATGTACCTTGTTTGTGTTCTCATTGCGTTCTTCCTTGGTGGAGTGTATGCAATGCTCATTCGATTCCAGTTGCTCACCCCAGAGGGCACAATTCTCACGCAAGACCAATACAATCAAGTCTTTACTGTGCACGGGGCGATCATGGTGTTCTTGGTGATTATTCCCGCAGTGCCAGCTGCGCTTGGGAACTTTGTGCTGCCGATCATGCTCGGTGCGAAAGATGTCGCCTTCCCGAAACTGAACTTGTTTAGTTGGTGGTTATGGGTTATTGGTTTAATTTTCTTCCTGATTTCTTTGCATGGTGGCGTGGATACTGGCTGGACGTTCTACACGCCTTACAGTATTGACAAAGCATCTTCGATGGGAGGTGTGATTCCAGCGCTCATTGGCGCATTTATTTTGGGCTTTAGTTCAATCTTTACTGGGATGAACTTTATTGTCACGATTCACCGCCTTCGACCACCGGGAATGACGTGGTTCAAAATGCCACTCTTCTTGTGGGGAACGTATGCAACTGCAATTATTCAAGTGTTAGCGACGCCAGTGATTGGAATCACGTTGCTACTTTTGATTGTTGAGCGTGCAGTTGGCATCGGCATCTTTGACCCAGCAATGGGTGGCGATCCAGTGTTGTATCAGCACTTCTTCTGGTTCTACTCTCACCCCGCTGTGTACATCATGATTCTTCCAGCTATGGGTGTTATTAGTGAATTGATTTCAGTGCACTCACACCGTCATATCTTTGGATACAGATTTATCGCATACAGTTCTATTGCAATTGCAATGTTCGGCTTCCTTGTCTGGGGTCACCATATGTTTACTTCTGGACAATCTGCGTTGATGAATGTTATCTTTTCACTGATTACCTTCAGTGTATCGATTCCTTCAGCTGTAAAAGTATTTAACTGGTTGGCGACGTTGTATAAGGGGTCAATTAGTCTCAACGCACCGATGCTTTACGCACTGTCATTTCTATTCATCTTCACAATTGGTGGATTAACTGGTTTGTACTGTGCAACGCTTGCGACAGATATTCACCTGCACGATTCCTACTTTATCGTTGCTCACTTTCATTACGTCATGATGGGTTCAGCACTCATTGGTTTTATTGGTGGCATCCATCACTGGTGGCCAAAAATGACGGGCAAGATGTTTAACACATTGTCGTCTCAAATTGCGGCGATTCTCGTCTTCATTGGTTTCAACTTGACATTCTTTACCCAGTTCATGCTTGGCTCTAAGGGTATGCCGAGGCGATACGCTACATACGCTGAAATGCCAGAGTTTCAGGTGTACCACGTTTGGTCAACTATCGGCTCAGTGATTCTCGCCATTGGTTTTGTCCTTTGTGCAATTTACCTCATACACTCCATTTTCTTTGGCAAGAAAGCGCCGGCGAATCCATGGGGCGGGCGAAGTTTAGAGTGGCAATGTTCATCTCCTCCGCCATGGGACAACTTTGCCCAGCAACCTGAAGTTGGTGATTGTTATGATTACAGTGTATTGGAATGGGACGAAGCAGAGCAGGGCTACCACTGGCGTTCTGATGTAAAACACCCAGGGGAAGATTGAGGAGTCGTATGTCAAACACAGAACATCATCATGACGACCAAATAGGGCATGTCATACCCATTAAGTTCCTTGTTTTTATCTGTGCAATCCTGCTCTTTCTTACGGCAGTCACAGTTTGGGTTTCTCGCTACGACTTTACCGAGATCAACATTGCTGAAATGGGCATCATTATGGCGTTGTTCGTTGCTACTGTGAAAGCCACAATTGTTGGGCTTTACTTTATGCACCTTCGCTGGGATCGAGCCTTTATCGGATTCATCTTCGTCGGTTCAATTCTGTTTGTCGTGTTGTTCATTGGGATTGCACTGACAGATACGATGGAATATCAGCCAGAGATTATTAAGGGTGACACCCCTAAAGTCACCGAGGCAATGGATAAGTTGAAGCATTAGGATGGTTCGCAAACCACGTGAACCAGAGAGCTCGTTGGGTTGGAAGTAGGTTCCCATCTTCATCTTGCGCAGTGGCAAAGAGCGGCGGTGCCCCCACAAGAAATGTAACCTGCTGACCATGTACATCAACAGTGATTTTTCCTTCTGTTGATGCATCAAGAAGTCCTTGAATTGAGAAGACGGCGTTTCCACCATCAGTTTGTACTGCGATGATTGGTGTTTTTGGTTGAATCGAATCAGTTGGCATTGGATTGACGGGGAAGTAAATCGTGTCGTTCAAAAAATATGTTCTTGGGTCACCCTTTCGATACCGTTTCTTGTATTGCTCATCAGGAGCAATCGCATCTGTAATTGGATGACTTGCAAACCATGATTTCCAACTCGTTACATCATGTGTAATTGGTTCAAGCCGAGCATCATCACCAGTTACGCTCTCTCCAAGCATCGCAGAAAACAATTGTTCACCACCTACCGCGTCTGCCTTGTCATAGAGCAACATACTGCCATTGCCAGACAAACCACTTAATCCAAACTCTTTCACGTCGCCACCGATGGTTCGTTCAAACACTGCAACATGCCCACTTGGCCAATTCCAGTACACCAAGATTGGAACCCCACCCACAGTGTCATTCACAACCTCATGGACATTCATAACATGAAGTGGATACGCCCTTGATTCTTGACCGATGGTGACCCCAATCACAAGATCTCCGCTGACTAAATATTTGTTTCGCTTGTCACTGTTTTTTGCTGCTAATTCCTCTACAGATAGAATGGTTGGGTCTGTCAATACTGGCGACATGTCGCGGTGTTGCATCGCAGGGACGAGGGTGTCTTTGGAAAGTTTCAAATTCGTCAAATCAAATTGGTATGATTCGATGGAGTTTCCATCTCCGGGGGCATGATGACTGAGCCGAAAAATAGCGGGTGCGACTGCCCATGCGACAACACCAACAATCACAACAAAAAGTAGAATGAGAACCCATCCACCACTTCGAAGTGTTAACCGAACTTCAGGATCAGACATTTGTTGTTCCAATTTGAATCCATTCAACCGTTTGCCTGCTCATCAACATAACAATCAGCAGTAATGGTAAGTACATAATGCTCGCGAAAAATAATTTTCGAGCAGAAATGTCAGTCCGCTCTTTCCAAAATACGACGCTTTTAAAAACCATATATCCACCCAAAATCGAACCAACGATTGCAAACAGAAGCCCAGTCGAACCAGCAAGAGTCATAAAAAATGCAAGTGGTATCAAACATAGACTCGACATCACGCATGCCCTTGCGGTCAATTCACCCGTTGCATCAAATGCGGGAAGCATTTTGAATCCACCTCGAGCATAATCTTCGCGGTACATCCACGCTAGTGCAAGGAAATGTGGGATTTGCCACACAAACAATATCCCCGCAAGAATCCACCCTCCAAGCCCAACTCCATCACTTGCGGCAACCCACCCAATCAAAGGCGGCAAGGCCCCTACAATCGCACCAATAATCGTGTTAAAAGAAGTACGGGTTTTGAGTGGTGTATACACAAACACATAAATCAGGATTGTTAGTAATGCAATTCCAGAGGCAAAAATATTCGCTCCAAAACTTAAAATAGCAACACCGATATACGCAAGAAGGACGCCGAAGATGAATGCATGGGCTCTGGAGATTTTTCCAGCAGGAAGTGGTCGATTCTCTGTTCTGTGCATTAACTTATCTCGCGATCCTTCAGCAAGTTGATTCAGAGCCGCTGCTGAGCCAGCACAAGCGGTTGTACCAATCAACGTCCAGAGTAAAGTTATCCAATCGATGCCATACGGACTTGCCATTAGAAACCCAGTCCCAGTGGTTACAACGACAAGGAGACTCAGCCGGATTTTGGATAACTCTCCCCAGAGTTCCAGCAATCGTGGTGATTCTGCTTTAAGTGAAGAGGACTGTGTTGGTGGGTATGTGCTTTCCATCGAAGCCCAGTAGTATACCGTTCCACATGCAAGAAGAACGAACACAAACCGTCGCCAGAGTGCTTACCCTCGGTCTTGGGGCAACCACAGCGATGTGGGTCTTTTCATACGTTGCTCTACTTTTCTCCTCAGGAACTGGTCAACTTGGCGGTGAAATTCTTTTCATTCTCGGTGCACTCTGCCTCCCAGCAGCCTCCCGTCATGCAAGAACATTGGGCGAAGGCGCTTGGGTGGGCATCGTCTCAGCGTTGTTGAATTTACTTCTTGTTGGAAGCATTGTGGGCGGAGAAGCGCAAAGCGAAATGATGACGATGAGCATCTACTGGACGCTTGGACTATTCATCGCATCCATCGTGCTGGGGATCGTTGGTGCGTTGCTGCACGGGAAATGTAAAAATTGCACTTGCGATTTGGACTGGGAGTTCGCTTTTGTAGCGATTGCGTCGACTCTCGTCTTTTTAATGTTGATTACTGGCGGTCTTGTCACAAGCATGGAAGCAGGGCTCGCGGTCCCAGATTGGCCAAACAGTTACGGGCACAACATGTTGTTGTATCCATTTACTGAAATGATGTCCCATGAAGATGGTGGAGTGTTCTTTGAACATGCCCATCGATTGACGGGAATGTTTGTCGGGCTAACGTCTTTAATCATGGTTGTCTGTGTTTGGAAGTGGCGGTCAAACAAAAATATTCGATTGCTTGCACTTGGCATTTTTCTTTTAGTGTGCATTCAAGGAATCCTTGGCGGATTGCGTGTAACTGAAATTAACACATGGTTTGGTGCAATCCATGGTGTGATCGGGCAACTGATTTTTGCAAGTTTTGTCTGTCTCGCCGCGATGTTTTCAAAGCACTGGAAAAACGAAGAGAATGCAACAAATCGCGGTGATGTGAAGTGGGCGTTTGCTTTATGTGTTGCGATGGTGTTGCAACTGATTCTTGGTGCTGTCTACCGCCACATGCTCGGTGATGAAATGCTTGCTCCAAGAGCAACCCATATTCTCTACACCCACATTGCAGTTGCATTTCTTGTCCTTGTCTTGGCTATCGTGCTTGGTATTCGCTGTATGCACAGAGGGCATCCTTTACTGAAAAAAGTGGGAATCTCTCTACACGCTCTTGTCCTGCTCCAACTTCTCCTTGGTGGAGGTGCGCTGGTTGTGATTCTCATTAACAAAGGCGAAACTCATCCTGTATATGAAGTTCTCGTCACGACAGCCCATCAAGCGAACGGCGCGCTACTTCTTGGCGCAAGTTTTATAACTTTGATATGGGTAGTGCACTTAAAACGCGTATGATGTATCGCTATGTTCGATATTGTTCTGACAACTGTACTTTCTGCAATACAACTACAAGACGGTTCTGCGCCAGCGGTTGAAGCGAACACGCCCCTTCAATTTGTCGTGACACACGATGGTCAAATTGGGGAATCGCTTGATGGTCGAGTGTATGTCATGCTTACGCAGGGAAAGGTGCCACCTGTTGGTGGACCAGATTGGTGGAACCCAGAACCATTTTTTGCGATTGATGTTGAAAACTGGAGTGTTGGTGAGCCGCTTCTATTGAATGACACCGCTGATGTGATGGATGCACCACTCTCTTCATTAGAAGAGGGCAATTGGAAAGCAGTTGCTGTTTTTCGCGGTGAAAATGAACGCTCATACCTTGCTGTGCCGGGAGGATTGTTCAGTAAAAACGTAGAGTTTCAAGGTGATGGAGGTTCAACTGGAATCGTCACATTTGAGTTAACTGAAAAAGTTCCAGATCGTACTTGGAAAGAACATAAGAATTTACGGCTCCTTGATCGGCGTAGTCCAATGCTGAGCGAATTTTACGGCCGAGATATTGACCATGGAGCATGTGTGATTGTTCCAGATGATTACAACCCTCAGCGTGAAAAACCCTATCCAGTTCTTTATTGGATTGGCGGTTTTGGTAGTGATCATCATGGTTCTCGCATGATGAAGGCATATTTCACTGCTTCAGATTATGACGATCAAATTTGCAGAGTCATTTTGAATGCCCAAACACATTCTGGGCATCATGTTTTTGCTGATTCAGCAAACAATGGTCCGCGGATGAAAGCCCTCATTGAAGAGTTTATTCCATATCTTGAAGAGACATATAACCTTGGTGGCTCCGGGGAATTGCGATTTTTATCAGGACACTCTTCTGGAGGATGGTCATCATTATGGTTACAGATACAAAACCCAGATTTTTTTAATGGTGTGTGGTCACTTGCACCCGACCCTGTTGATTTTCATCACTTTCAAACGGTAGATTTATACGCTGAAGACGCAAACATGTATGTAGATGAAGAGGGGAATGAACGTCCGCTAGCCCGAAATGGTGTGACGCCAGTTTTGTTTACTCGTGGGTTCACTGCGATGGATGATGTCATCAAAGACGGCGGGCAAATGGGTTCGTTCGAGTGGGTTTTTAGCCCCAAGGGCATTGATGGAAGACCAATTCCAATGTGGAATCACAAAAGCGGTGAAGTCAACAGTGAGGTTGTTGAATATTGGAAGATGTATGACATCCGAAAATATCTAGAGGGCAATTGGGAAGCGTTGGCTCCAAAACTTGAAAACAAAATCAATATTATTGCCGCTGAATACGACACGTTTTATCTAGAAGACGCAGTCATTGCACTCAACGAATTTTTTGAAGAAAAAGGATTTGGCGCATTGATTCGGGTGATTGAAAACGGAAACCATGGTTCGGTCTTCCGAACATCTGTCATTCGCGAAATCGACGACTACATCGCAGCGAAGTTGCAGCTCACGAATTATCAGAACAAAAAAACTACTCCAGACAAATGACACAGCGAATCGTTCAATCTCCTTGCAAAGACGCACTTCTCGATGGACTTTCAAAAGAGTTGCTACATCAAGCGATGGAATGTGTTGTACAGAAAAATGAATTTCATTTAGCACTGAGTGAATCGGACTCCCTAGATGATTTTTATGCGCTATTGATGTGCGACCCAGAATTACGTGGAATGCCATGGGGAAAAACACACGTGTGGTTTTTTGGAGAGACAACACCCGAAGATTCAATTCAACTTGCAATCGAAGCACACTCAGGAATACCTCAAGAGCAATCTCACAATATGAATGAGGGTGTGACAGATGGAACAACAATTGATTGTTGTATTGCTAGTGGAGATGATCTTCATGGATTGCCTCACGATATTTTGCAACATTGCACTTCTTGGTTAATCGTGGGCTCAGAAGTTCCCCCAACAGTCGAGCTTGGCGGGGTATCACACATTTTCGTCATAAATTAATTAACCCGCGGTTAATTAATCAGTTGAAATTCCCGCGTTAGCCCGCGGTTAATTAATTTTCTGACGCTGTTAGAAAGTCATTCAAAATTTCTGCTGCTGCGAGAGCATCGCGTATTTTTTTCTTTTGCTTATGGGTTTTCCCAGACCGATGTAAATGTTCTTCTGCAGCAGCACTTGTGAGCCGTTCGTCTTGGAAATGAATTGGCACGTTTAGCACTTCACGAAGTTGGTCAGCAAATGTTTTTGTCAATTCAGCACGTTGGCCAACTGAACCATCCATATTCACTGGCAAGCCAATGACAATCGCATGAGCGTCTTGATCGCGAATCGTTTTTTTAATTTCATCAATCAGCCGAGGGCCAATCGGGGCCTCTAGAACACAAACTGGTTGAGGGATGCGTAACTCATCGTCTCCAATCGCAATGCCCGTGCGTTTATCACCGAGGTCTATCGCGAGATATCTCATTTCAGGGTTTGGTCGACTTCGCCGTGAAGTTCTTTGACACGTTGAGCTTCACTTGCAGGGCAAACAAGCGTGACGTCATCGGTATGCACAATCACTAAATCTTGGCATCCAATGGTTGCAATCGTATGTGATGAATCACTTGAAACACTCAGCACATTCGTTGAATCAAGGTGCACCGCATTGCCATCACTTTTATTTCCATGCTCATCTTCATTCAGCGTCTCGCCATAACTTGGCCATGAACCAACATCCAACCACTGTACATTCATCGGGACAGTCACGATTGAGATTGAATCATCATTTGAACAAGGTTCCATCATGCCATAATCAACACTTTCTTTAGGGAGGGTTGGGTAGATTTCGTTCACCATTTGTTCTTGAGTATCTGTTCCCCATGCCTGTCCAATGTTGAGCAATCCAGCTCCATTTTCAGGTTGCAATCGCACAAGTGCATCGAGAAACGTCCCCGCATGAAAAATGAACATCCCGCTGTTCCACTTAAAATTTCCTGAAGCAATGTATTGTTCAGCGGTCTGCTCATCAGGCTTCTCTACGAAGCGTTCACAAGAGAAAGCATTCGTTGAAATTTCATTGCCAAGTTCAACATACCCATATCCTGTTGCTGGATACGTGGGCGTAATTCCAAACGTCACAAATAAAGAAGCGTCTTCTTCAACGAGTGAAAAACCGACATCGAGACATTTTGCAAACTCCTCTTGTGGACGAATGATGTGGTCTGCTGTGAGAACAGCAAAAATTGCGTCAGGGTCGAGTGAATGTAACACAGAAGCAGTAAACCCAACAGCGTTTAATGTATCTCTCCCTTCGGGCTCACCGAGCATTTGCGTAGTGGAAAGATTCAACTGTTCACACACAATGTCAGCGTATTGTTGATTGGCGCAAATCCATCGATTGTTTGGTTCTACGACACCGTCGAGGCGGTCATACGCAATTTCCAGTAACGATTTCCCATTGAACAAACCAATCAACTGTTTAGGAGTTGTGCCTCGGCTCATCGGCCAGAGCCGCGTGCCACTGCCTCCAGCCATAATCATCGCGTGCCTCATTTTGTTCCCTTTAACTGGAATGAAGTTTGGACAAGTTGATCGGCGGAGGTTACTTCAGGATCAATTTCATAAGCGCGTTGAATGAGTTGCTTTGCATCACGTTTTGATTCGCCAAGTTGCACAAGCATTGAAACCGCATCTTCACAATATGCTGGCATTGAAACTTCAATAGTTGATGAAATCTCGGTGACAAATACATCAACCTTTCCATGTAACTGCGCGATGATTGTCTCAGCCGAGCGTTTTCCAATTTCAGGCATGCTCGTCAACGCAGTTGCATCTCGATTCGCAATTGCATTTGCGGTTTCCATAAATGGTCGAATCAATGCCCTAAGCGCTTTGCGATTCCCAATGCCTTTGACTGTTGTAAACAATTCAAAGAACGCTCGGTCTTGTTCGGACGTAAAACCGATAAGCCGAGGCAAAAATGTGTTCCCTTGAGATTGTCCCTCAAGGTAATGCAACGTATAGAATTCGATTGATTCCCCAATTTTGCTTAAGAGCATTGGGACATCCCCCGCTGGAACCAGTAATTCATACGTCAACTGTTCTACGTGAATCAATGCCGATTGCTCAGTTAACTCAACAAGATTTCCTCTGATTCGAGTAATCACGTTGTTAGTTTACCAACGACCACCCCGTTGCTTGGGATAATCGCGCCCTAAGGTCTTGTGTAATTTCAGATTTCGTCGCTGATTCTGGATATTTGATGAGATCGATAAAGCGCACAGTTGAATGCGAACGTTCAAAGATTGCATCACCCATCTCATCATTCATCGGTGTTCCATCTACAGTTACGAGCAATACTTTAGCATTCGTATGTGCAATCATTGCCCCAACACCCTCGGCGAACGGATGAATCGCCTCTCTTGGCTGTTTAATTCCTCCTTCTGGGAAAATTCCGATTACTCCGTTTTCTTTGAGATATCGAAGTGCAACTCGTAACCCCGCAGAATCCTGCCCGTCCCTGGCAACAGGAATGACCTCTGAATATTTCCAGACAAAATCAAGTGAAGGAAACATGAATTCACGAGCCATCAGCCACCGTATTTTAAATCTGCACTGCGATTGCACTAATAAAGGGTCGATTGGGCTCTGGTGTTTGCAAACGACAATCAGTTTGCCCGGATTGACAGATTGAGGAATAATCTCAATCCCAAACGCCTTGAGATGGTGTACCCAGCGTACGTACACAATATTGAGAAGCCAGAGAAGGGCAGTCGGTCCGTTCCCCATGGTATACCTTGCAAGTGCACCCACAAGAAAACGCTGAATCACAGCGATTCCTAAGCAAATGATGGCGATGGAAATGGCAAACATCAACATTTCATTCCCCCTATGCTAGCCGAGAGAGCCAATCACCGATATCCTGTCACAAGTTTGTTTATGCAGACGCTCTTTCACCATGCCCCGAAGAGATGATATTCATTCGATTTTGATTCTCGGCTCTGGACCAATCGTCATTGGACAGGGTTGCGAGTTCGACTATTCGGGTACGCAGGCGTGTAAAGCCCTTAAAGAGGAGGGCTTTCGTGTTGTACTGGTGAATTCAAACCCAGCGACAATCATGACGGACCCCGATTTTTCAGATCGGACATACATTGAACCCATTACACCAGAGGCGGTAAGACGTGTCATCCAACACGAACGCGATGCAGGGCATCCAATAGATGCTTTGCTTCCAACAATTGGTGGGCAAACAGCGCTGAATTGTGCTTGTGAACTCGATGAACTTGGCACCCTTGAAGAGTTCGGTATTGAAATGATTGGGGCTTCAAGAGACATCATCTTTCGTGCAGAAGATCGAGAAGAGTTTAGGAACGTGGTTCAACGAGCTGGATTAGAGCAAGCGAAAAGCGAAACAGTCTCCTCGATGGAAGAAGCGCTGACGTTTCTAGAGGAAATTGGTTTGCCCGCGATTATTCGCCCAGCATTTACGCTTGGAGGGACTGGTGGTGGCATTGCGTATAACCGAGAAGAGTTTGAAGAAATTGTTAAAAGAGGATTAGAAGCATCTCGCATCAATCAAGTTCTGATTGATGAATCGTTACTAGGTTGGAAAGAGTACGAGCTTGAAGTTGTTCGGGATAAGAATGACAATTGTGTCGTTGTTTGTGGCATCGAAAATATAGATGCAATGGGCGTGCATACGGGCGATTCAATTACTGTTGCACCGATTTTGACTCTGACTGACAAAGAGTATCAACGAATGCGAGATGGTGCGATTGCAATCATGCGTGAAGTTGGCGTAGATACGGGTGGATCGAATGTTCAATTTGCAGTAAATCCTGAAAACGGTAGTCTTGTTGTCATCGAAATGAATCCGCGGGTATCTCGCAGTTCGGCGTTGGCATCAAAAGCCACTGGTTTTCCGATTGCACGAATTGCTGCGAAACTTGCAATTGGATATACCCTCGATGAGTTGCGAAACGATATTACGCAAACAACTTCAGCATGTTTTGAACCCTCTATCGATTATGTTGTGACAAAGATGCCTAGGTGGACATTTGAGAAGTTCCCCGAAGCAGACGAAACGTTGACGACACAAATGAAGTCGGTTGGCGAAGCGATGAGTATTGGCCGCACGTTCAAGGAAAGTTTTCAAAAAGCAATCCGTTCGATGGAAGTCAAACGATTTGGATATGGGTTAGATAAAAACGATGAATGGCTTCGAGCGGCTCGCGGTGATGAAGAGGCGCAGTGGCCAATCGATGATGACACGATGATTCGAAAATTAAGCGTGCCAAGTCAGGGGCGAATGTATTACGTTCGGTATGCCATGAAGTTGGGATGGTCAATTGACCGCATTCACGAATTAACCAGAATTGACCCATGGTTCCTCGATCAATTTGCACAACTTGTAGAGTTTGAAGATGAATTGCTTACTGTTAATTCATTAGAAGAAATGCCTGTAAAGATGATGCGGAAAGCAAAAAGTTTGGGGTATTCAGATCCTCAACTTGCGTATTTGTATAAAGGTGTTGTTTCAACTGAAACGATTTTACAAGTTCGGGCGTTCAGAAAACAATTGGATGTCGAGCCGGTGTATAAACTTGTGGATACGTGTGCTGCAGAGTTTGAAGCGATTACCCCATATTATTATTCCACGTATGAATCACCAATCTCTCAAAACGGACTCGTTATTTATGATGATGAAGTTCGGGTAAGTAACGAAGAAAAAATTGTCATCTTGGGTGGCGGACCAAACAGGATTGGTCAAGGAATCGAGTTTGATTATTGCTGTTGTCAAGCATCGTTTGCTGCGAGAGAAATGGGGTTTGAATCAGTGATGGTGAACTCCAATCCTGAAACAGTGAGTACCGACTTTGATACCAGTGATTTGTTGTTCTTTGATCCATTAACTCTTGAGGATACGCTTAACATCGTAGAACGGCTCAATGGGGGAGGATTAGATGTACAAGAACGCCAAGGAAAAGTTGCTGGAGTCATCGTTCAATTCGGTGGACAAACACCGTTGAATTTAGCTCATGGTCTTGCAGCTGCTGGAGTTCCAATCATTGGGACGGGCTTGGAAGCAATCGATTTAGCAGAAGATCGCGACCGCTTCAAAGCAATGCTTGATGAACTTGAGTTGCGGCAACCTGAAAATGGAATTGCTTATTCTCTAGAAGAGGCAGTAGCGACTGCAAAGCAGATTGGTTACCCCGTTCTTGTTCGCCCTAGTTATGTGTTGGGGGGCCGGGGAATGGAAATTTGTAGTGACGAAGCGGCGCTTAGGTATTACATGCAATCAGCGGTTGATGTTTCTGAACTTGAACACGCGCCTGTACTGATCGATAGGTTTCTTTCAGAGGCAATTGAGATTGACATTGATGTTGTTGCAGATTTTGTTCCCCATGAAGCGACGTGTTCAAAACAAGTAGAACTTTCAAAAGATTCGCCAAGAGCAGTTGTTTGTGGTGTGATGGAACACATTGAACAAGCAGGGATTCATAGCGGAGATAGTAGTTGCGTGTTGCCGCCATACTCTTTACCAAAATCGATCGTAAATGAGTTGCGTAGGCAAGCGTGCGCAATGGCAAAACGGCTTCAAGTCCGCGGACTGATGAATGTTCAATTCGCAGTGAAAGATGAAACGGTCTATGTCATCGAAGTCAACCCCCGTGCATCGAGAACAGTACCTTTTGTTGCGAAAGCAAAAGGGTTTCCATGGTCAAGAATTTCTGCAAAAGTCATGATGGGAAGTTCACTTGAAGAACTTGATGTGCAAGAAATTCCAGACACCGGTTTCTTTGCTGTGAAAGAACCAGCATTCCCATTTGAAAAGTTTCCAGGTGTGGATGTTGTCCTTGGACCAGAAATGCGTTCAACCGGCGAGGTGATGGGCATGGATCGTTCCTTGCCAGTTGCACTTGCGAAAGCGAAGATGGCAGTGAGCCGAGCGTTGCCAACTTCAGGACAAGTGTTTTTATCAATTCGTGAGAGCGACAAGGTGCATGCAGTTGAAGTTGCAAGGTCCCTTGTTTCGATGGGATTCACGGTGTTCACAACGAAGGGTACAAGGGATTTACTACTTTCTCACAGCGTCGACACCAAACTCATCCGCAAAATTTCGGAGGGTGCAAGGCCAAACATTCTCGATAAAATTGCAAATAGAGAAATTGACTTGATTATTAACACGCCAACTAGAACTGGAGCCCAAACTGACGAAGGGCAGATTCGAGCGATGGCTGTTGGTGCAAGAGTGCCTATGATTACGACGATTACCGGAGCCCGTGCGGCGGTCGCTGCAATCGAAGCACTAAGAGGGGGAACATGGCACGTTTCTGCACTGCAAGACTATTTTCCGAGTTTGCAAAGCGCCTCAGTAACAGTCTGATGAACGGGCACACCCAAGATTCAACGGCCAAGACCGTTGAATCTACTAGATGTCCCTTTTCACTCTACCGAGTTATAATTCTCCATCATGCCTGACTGGGTTCCTGCATTTATAACACCGCAACTCCTGACTTCGGTCGTTGTCATTTTGCTGATTTTGCACCTTGCCTTGGGGCTTGCTGCGTATTTCATTTTGCTTGAGCGGAAAGTGTGTGCGTGGGTTCAAGATCGAATCGGTCCAGACCGTGTTGGCAAGTTCGGTTTATTGCAACCCATCGCTGATGGCATTAAATTGTTTGTCAAAGAAGATTTCATGCCAAGAGGTGTGGATAAAGGATTATTCACCCTCGCCCCTGCATTAACCGTGATTCCAGCGATGATTGGATTCCTTGTCATTCCTTGGGCGGGTGGGCTTGAATTATCTGGCGGTGAAACGGTAGCGGTGATGGGCGCTGATATTAACATTGGGGTGATCTACATTGTTGCCACAGCATCGCTTGGTGTGTACGGCGTTTCACTTGGCGGCTGGGCATCTAATAACAAATATTCATTTCTTGGTGGACTTCGTGCTGGTGCTCAAATCATCAGTTATGAAATTCCAATGGGACTAGCATTACTGTGCGTGGTCTTGGCTGCAGGTACTTTAATGCCTACAGAAATTGTTTCTTTGCAACTTTCAGGGCAATGGAACATCGTGCAACAACCATTGGCAGCGATTCTTTTCTATGTATGTTTACTTGCAGAGGCGAACAGAGCACCATTTGATCTTGCAGAAGCGGAACAAGAACTCGTTGGCGGCTGGCATACTGAATATTCTTCCATGCGATGGGCACTGTTCTTTATGGGCGAATACATTCACCTCTTTGTAGGCGCAGCATTCTTTACAACGTTGTTTTTGGGTGGATGGTCATTGAATCCAGTAACTGGATGGGATTTGCCGGCTACCGGTGGATTTTTGATGATTGCATTGCAATTTGGAATTGTTCTTGCCAAAATATTCTTGCTTGTATTCTTGGCGATGATGGTTCGCTGGACGTTACCGCGTTTTCGGTTCGACCAACTGATGCGACTTGCGTGGGAAGGCATGATTCCAACGTCATTGCTCTTGGTTCTCATCGTATCTATATATATGTACTTTGGGTGGATGCCATATCTTTGGACAGGGTCCGTTCTTGCACTCTTCATGATGATTCTTGCCAGACCATTTCTTCCAACGAACGATACGAATAAACGGATTGAACTTCTCGGAAGCCGATTTAGTGGACCTTCATCTTCAGTATGAGGCGACTTGTCGACATCCTAGGTGGATTCTGGGTTGCCGTTTCTTTACTTGTACGTTGTCGATTCAAAACAGGAAGTGGGAGTTACCTTGCATGGCGAAAAGAGACTGCGTTTGGGAAAGAAGGTCAATTTACTTCGCTTACCAAGAAACAGAAACGCAACTCCATCCGAGCATGGAGCCGTTGGGCATGGCGTAGCAGGTAATTAATTAACCGCGGGTTAATTAATTTGTCATAGTGTCAGACACCAAAAGAATTTCCTCCGCCTGACGGGGTGTCGTCATACTTGTCCTGTACACTCCCCCGCCCATGGTAAATAAGATAAAAAAGCAATCGGTGTATCTGTGTTCTGCATGTCACGCGACCTCTGCAACTTGGATGGGGAAATGTTCTAAGTGTGGCGGGTGGGATACACTCGCCTTACAGAAACAGGCGAAGAAGTCGTTGAAAGCAAATGCAGCAGCAACATTTGCTGCGACAGTTGATGAGTTTGGTGGAGACAAAGAAGCAATTCAATTACCAGAAATTCAAACACCAACAATTGGTCGGATGAGTACGGGTATTGGTGAACTTGACCGCGTGCTAGGCAGTGGGTTAGTGGTTGGCAGTGTTGTTCTTGTGGGCGGCGATCCGGGAATCGGGAAATCAACGTTAATGATGCAAGCAGCCATCGGTGCAAGAGAGCGTGTGTTGTATGTCACAAGTGAAGAATCAGCGTATCAATGTAAATTGAGAGCCGAGCGAGTCATTGAAGGCATCAATGAATCGGATTTTTCGGGGGTGTATGTCCTTTCAGATACTGATATGGAGAGGATTACTGAGCAAGTGTTGAAATTGAGACCAAAATTGCTGATTGTTGATTCAATCCAGATGGTGTATCGAAATGACATTGAATCGACACCTGGAAGTGTGACTCAAATTAAAAGGAGTTGTTTGGAACTTGTGTATCTCGCCCGAAAACTTGAAATGGCAGTGATGGTTGTTGGTCATGTCACAAAAGATGGAAATTTAGCAGGACCTCGTGTTCTTGAGCATCTTGTGGATGTTGTCCTGAACTTTGAAGGGGATAGGCATTATGCCTTGCGAGGATTGCGTGGTGTTAAGAATCGATTTGGGACTACGCTAGAGATTGGTTTGTTTGAAATGGGAAAGAATGGTTTGTCACAAGTTGATGATGCTGCTGCATTTTTAGACCCAGAAGCCCTGCCAAGGGCGGGGGCGGTCGTTTGCCCTGCGTTACACGGTTCTCGGTGTTTACTGATTGAAGTGCAAGCATTGGTCGCAGGAGGAACAATTGGGCAAGCGAGACGTCGGGCAAATGGATTAGATGCGAGCCGATTAACAATGCTTACTGCAGTGGTTGAACAGCACGCACACATTGATTTGTCGGCACAAGATATTTACACAAGTACAGTAGGCGGTCTAAAGTTAACGGAACCAGCGGTAGATTTAGCACTTTGTCTTGCGATCGTTGGGGCATATCGAGGATTAGCGCTTCCTTCTGATATTTGCGCCATAGGGGAAGTGGGGCTCGGGGGAGAGGTACGCTGCGTCCCTCAAATTGAACAAAGAATTGCCCAAGCAAGGAGGCGAGGGTACAAAAAAATCCTTGTTCCGATAACTCAACTAGAAAAAGGGGACTCGGGGTGCATTGGGGTGGCTTCTATAGGTGATTTAGAGGGCTTTATCGAGAAAAACAGGGTTGCTGAAACGCCCAATAAACAGTTATCGGACGGTGAAAAAGTGGAAATTGCCACATGTACTTAAGTGCCGAATTGCCAAGAGTTTACGTACGTTTTTTATACGGACGTGCTCTTTTTTTTCATGTTTTACGTGGTGGGTCTATCCAAATTCTCAGAAATGGTTACTATCCCGCCTTCAACTTTTCGGTCACAGTAGACCGATAGGGAACAATCGTCCGTTCCAGCCGTGTTGGCTGGAATGATGCGGACGGATGGATGGTTAGGACGCGACGCCACGGGAGTCGGCCGATGCGTTCGAAAAACACAGGAGAGTTGACTATGAGTCACCTTTACCTTCTCGGCGTCGCAACACTGACGCTTACTAGTGCTAGCTTTGCCGGTAGCGATACGAACGCTGACCTACAAGCTCGCCTCGAGGCTGCTGAAGCTCGGATTTCCGAACTTTCAGCCGCTACTAACGCAAACTGGCTTAACGATACTCGTGCAGACGAAATTCGTGGCCTCGTACACGACGTACTTGCTGATGCAGACACTCGTGCAAGCCTTCAAGGTTCCGGCTCTACTGCTGCGTACAATGATGGTTTCACAATCGGTTCCGCAGATGGCAACTGGTCCATGAAGATTAATGGGTTGGTCCAAACACGCTGGTATTCCAACACCATTTCTGAAGACGCAGGTGGTGTAGCAGATATCGACACTTCTGGTTTTGAAACAGCCCGTGCAGCTATGGACTTCTCCGGAACAATCGCTGGCGATTACAGTTATGCCATGCGTTTAAACTGGACAAATACAACAATCGCGAATAACCCCTCAGCAACAGACCACATTGCGTGGGCATACGGCGGTTGGGAACTTCAAGATGGTTGGACACTATCAGCAGGTCGCATGAAAGCCCACACAACACGTGAGTGGATTATCAACGCTGAAGATCAAATGGCGATTGAACGATCAATCACAAGTGGCGCATCAGGCGCTCTTGGTGATGGTGGTGTTACAACTACTGGCATTACGATGACAGGTGTTGCAATTGATTACGCACAAGATGATTTCCGTGTACACGGTGCATATGGCAATGGTTTGACAGAACCCGCTCCAAACGCAGCTTACACAGCTAATGACAATTCACACATGTGGAACGTTCGCGGTGAACTTCTTCTTGAAGGTAACTGGGGTCAGTTTGATCAATTCACAAGCCCTGAAGGCAACACAAACGGTACTCTTCTTGGTGTTGCATATTGGGATACTAGCCTTGGTGATACTGTCCCAAATACGGCATCACAAAGTGGTTGGGTTTTTGATGGTCAAATGCAATGGGATGGAAGCAACCTCTATGCTTCATATAGCAACATTTCAACAGTAGGACAACCAGCAGAACCTAACGCGCTCGTTCTTGCTTACGGTATTTACCTAGACAGTGACTGGGAAGCATATGCCCGATGGACCCAAGTCGACCTAGATCAAGCTGGTACAAATGATTCAGAGATCATGACAGTTGGTATCAATTACTACATGGCAGGTAACAATGCTAAGTGGTCATTAGATTACAGTTGGTGTGATGAGGCAATGACTGCTGATGCCCAATCTGGTTGGCAATTGAGCGCAGGAACGCAAGATCAAGAGATGCTTCGCATGCAGCTTCAACTTTCATTCTAATATTGAATCAAAGCTGAACGTCATTTAATTGACACAAACGCAGGCCGGCTCTTTAGAGCCGGCCTGTTTTTTAGTGACTGTCACACTGCCCCAATGCGCCCGATTAGGGTCAGACCCCTTGGTAAGTCAAACGTTGTTGCACTCA